>JALWEI010000021.1 GCA_027014125.1 Acidilobaceae archaeon
CTACAGGCACGCCTAGCCACCCTCCAAACTACACTTAATGTCTTCCAACTTCACTACAAGTATAGCCAGCCTGCCCGAGGCCTCCTCCAAGTCCATCTCCGCAACCCTAAGCATACGCTTGACCCTCTCAAGCTCCTCCTCCAACATCCTTATCCTCTTCTCTAGAGCTTCATACTTCAACCTCTCAAACGAGCGACCAGCCACAACTAATCACCCCTAGGCCTTAAGATAGCAAACCAAGTGTACGGGTTTTCCCTATGAAGATTCAAGTACCTTGTAATAGGCAGAAAATACGTTTCAGTAACAATATCAAACCCTCTGGGCTCATATCGATCTTTCAAGTGAACTAGTAAATATGAGTTAAAGTGCCGTGCAGCTTCGACAGTAGCATCAAGTATATGCTCTATAGAGCCAAATGCCCTGTCCAAACCATAATAACGTCTAGTAGAGGTCCCCTTGGTAGCCCATGGCGGGTCTACTGCTACTAAATCGGGCTTCCCTCTCAAACAATCTGTAATAATGTTTACATAATGTCTCCATGCCCATGCGGGAGCTTTCATAAAACACTTTGGCCTCCTAACCCAGTCTAGACGTCTAATGTCAAAGGCGTATATCAAAGCATGTGGTATTGTCTTCCAGAATAATCCTTTTCCGTAGGTAAGATCTAGCACACGTAATTGGCGGAATGGCTTCAGCAACCCAGCTCCCGCCAGCAAATTTCTTACTACACAAGAACTAGGATACCTCGCACAAACACCGCCTTTGCGCTGCATATTAACCTGTGCAACGTACACTGCTAATCCCCCTTGCTCTTGCCATTGCTCTCCTCTGGCTCCTCTACGAGCTCTGCCCAGCAGTCGGGGGCATCAGGCCTCCATATCTTGGCGTACCAGCCTCGCCTGTAGAGTTTGACTAGGAGTTCCACGTCTTCTTTGTCTAGCGTGCAATTCTTCCTGAGCACGTAGTCTAGCCCGCACATCCTAGCTATGTCCATACCATAGCCGACATCGAAGCTATCCCTAGGCTTCTCGGGCCTAGGCGGGACATACAAGCCAGGGATGAGTAAGCCCCTCTCCGCGTCCTCTGGTATAAACTCTATCATATAGCCTGGGAACCCGTCAATGGGCACAGGCTCCCCAGGCCTCTCCAGAGCCCTCCTCGCAGCCTGGCAGAGCTTGTCAAAGACCTCCTCAAGCCTCATAGACCATCACCTCTTCCCCGCTCATCCTCAGACAGGAGTTGTATGACCTCGTATGGATGCTCTAGGGCCCATTTCCTGATGTAGTACTTGTAGCTTGAGAACCTCCGTGGCAACCTTTCCAGTTCCCTTTTAAGCGCTCTCCTCTCCTTTAGGAGCCTGTTGTACTCCCTCCTGGCCCTCTTGAGCTCCTCTTCAAGTTGCTTGATCCTCTTCCTAGCCTTGTCTATCTCTTCAGATAGCTCAAAGATCTTTTGTTGTAGCTCCTTCTTCCTAGCCTCTAACTCCTCCCTACTCCTCGGAGTGCCGTCCATTGTCTCACCCCCTCAGGCATGGAATCCTAGCCATGGCCTCGTCGTACTTGGAGCGGAGTTCCTCTAGCCTGTCGAGTTGATAGTAGTATTCCAAGTATACCTCTCTTGAGGCATGGCCTGAGAGGAGCTTAGCCTCAAGGCTGGGTAGATGCCTGGCGAAATGTGTCAGCGCCCTATGCCTGATACTATACGGTTGAAACCTCTTCCCTAGGGCTTTATCCATAGCCTCATAGACCGCTCTATGTAGCCTGTCCCTCCTCACTGGCAGGAACCTGTCACTCTGTATTCCGTGGGCCTCTAGGTAGAATTGCCTCCAAGGCAGATAGACCTTCACAAGATACTCTCTGACCGGCTCTGGGAAGAATGCAATGTACTGCCTCTTGGTAGCCCCCTCTATATCAAAGACTATGAGCCTCCTCTCTAAGTCCACTTGACCCAGCTTAAGGGATCTAATGTAGCCGCTCCTAGCCCCTGTGGATGCTAACAATAACATGTAAGCCTTAGCTGGGGGCCACTCGACCGCCTCTACAGTAGTACAGATCTCCTCCCAAGTAGGAGCCTCCCGCTTGGGCCTTCTAGGTTGCACGCTAGGCACAACCTCATACAGCTCACGGCTCCTGAGGATGTGCTTTATGAAGAGGCGCAGAGCCTTGGCAGTGTGAGCCGCTAGGTCAGGAGCCTCCAGGGTCAGCTTCCTAATGTAGCTCTGGAGCCTCGCAGGACCTAACAAGTAGTCCAGGTCTTCTAAAGCCCTGCGCAGGTATCGGTCCCTATCCCTTGCGGTCTTCCCAGAGATCCTACCCTCCCGAATCCGAGCCTCTAGGAACATCTTCCATTCTCCAAGATGCTCCTCGGTAACCCGTATGACCCTCCCAGTGAGCCCTAGGCGCTCTACCTCAGCTTGGATTGTGTCCAGAGCTACCTTGGCACTCGCAGGGTTAGCCCTCGCCCACTCCAAGAATAGCTTGACTATTCTGTCTACGTCTAGGCTCCTAACCCTCTCATAGTTAACGTACTGAGCAAAGTAGGGGATTTGGGCTAGGTCGTCGTCTGTAGCCACTTCTAGTAGTCTGCTTAGAATACGGTCCGGTATCTGCCTTAACCCGTGCCGTAGCTGGTAGAAGTATGCTCTTGATACGCCTAGGTCTCCAGGTCTTATCCTTCCCCTTTCCGATAGAATATTGAGTAGCTGGCGTCTAGCCTCTTGAGGTATATCCTCAACCCTTGGCAGCAATTCAGCTACCCCTATAGAAGCCTGGCCTAAATATGGGTTAGTGGGAGAGTCCTCACCGGATGTGATACTTTGCTCTCTGGTACTAATCTTGCTATACGCTTCCATGCCGTCAGTGGCGTATAGCAAGCGTATAGCTGATTGGATAATCGATTGAGGAATCGGGTTAGGTGGTGGTTGAGCATTTGATTGTAATTGATGTGTAGGAGGCTTGTTTTGATGGTTTGTGGAGCCGCCGCCGGGATTTGAACCCGGGACCTCCGCCTTACCAGGGCGGCGCTCTGCCGGCTGAGCTACGGCGGCACGGCCGCGTGGCCCCTGTTATAGTACAGGATTTATAGGGTTTACGCGCCGTAGCCGGGGTTATAGGGAGCGCCTTTGGATAGGAAGAAGCTACTCCTGCTGGCATTGCTTCTAGCATGGCTCGGCTACGAGGCCTTCATGGCAGTCTTGCTTAGAGAGTCTATGGCTGGGAGGGACTGGGTTGCTCTCTCATACAAGCTAGGGTTCCTGATAGTGTCCATGTGGGGGGTGTATGAGGGGAAGCCCATGGTGGCGTGTATAGTTGCCCCCAGCTACGCTGGAGCTGTTAGGGCCGCAGGAGGGTGGTTATCGTACACGTGGTTCACAGTGATGGCGCCCCTGCTCGGGGCCCTGGTGTGCGCATCATGCCGGGACAGGGCGGGGGCTCTGGCTAACGCTGTCTTCGCAGCCTTGATGGCCTTCACAATGGCTAGCAGGGTCTACACGGCTCCTGCAAGCCTGGGGCTTGATATGGTGGCTGGCCTCCTCCTCGGCATAATCCTGTCTCTGGCCATGGATAGGAGGAGCCTATACCTGATATGGCCGACCCTATTGGCTACTGCTACCTGGCCAAGCCTACTATAGCGCTATGAATGGGCTACTAGCGGTTTTTATCCGGCGTCCTTTGTTGTGGCCTAGATGTGAGAGGGTATGGCACCAGCGGGGTTACTACTAACAGCTCACGCCCTAGACTAGCAAGGCCTGCCAATGTGTGACCCGCCCGGGAGGATAAGCAGGGAGGTCAAGGCCCGGGAGTGCACCTGCTAGACAAGTCCCTAATCCTGATACCAGCAGACCCAGACAGGCTAAAACTGCTAGGCCTAGACCCCAACGATCAATAACCCTGGAGGATCTAGTGGAGGCGGTGAGGCGCAGGGTCCTAGCAGAGGCAGGGCCCCCTTCACCTTCAAAGTAAGTGATATAGTAGATGCGTGGGGGTATCCCGGCCCACCTAGGGTTGCTCGGGTTCTAGCCCCGGTGCTGTAGGCCTGGGGGGACCCCCGCCTCCTCAAGCCTTCTGGGATTACGTAGTTTTGCTGCCGTGCCGGGCTACAACTCGATATAAATTCCCCCGATATATCAGTGGTCGTGAGGGTGTGGAGGCCTGGAGGACTGGTTAACGCGTGCCCGGAGTCTCATAGGGATAACCCGGAGGAGGGTGTACCTCGACAACGCTGGGGCCGGGCCTATGAGTAGGCCCGTCCAGGAGGCGATCACCAGCTTCCTGGAGCTCTGGGACAGGGAGGGCGAGCCCTGGGGCGAGGCCCTAGGCCATGTGGAGGAGGCTAGGAGGCTATTCGCCAGCCTCATAGGTGCTAGGCCCGGGGAGGTAGCAGTTACGCCCGGGGCTACCTATGGCTTCAACGCCCTTGTCTCTATGCTCAGGCTAGGCGGGAACGCGGTTGCTGGCCCTGCAAACTTCCCCACCACATACTACACCCTCCACGCCCTCAGGAGGAGGGGCGTGCTTAGGGAGGTCAGGATCGTCAAGCCCCAGGGGGAGGTCCCGAGCCTGGAGGACTGGGAGAGGGCTATAGACGATGAGACCAGCCTGGTTGTCGCTGACCACGTATCCTGGATCACCGGCTACATGGAGGACCTCAAGGCCCTGGCAGAGGTTGCCCATAGGCACGGGGCAGTCCTAGTTACCGATGCATTCCACTCGGTCGGCGTGGTTCCTGTAGACGTTAAGAGGCTGAGCGTGGACGGGCTGGTCGTGGGGAGCTACAAGTGGCTCATGGGCCCCCATGGCGCTGGCTTCGCCTACGCCTCCCCCAGCATACTTGACGGGGCAGAGCCGCTCCTCTCGGGGTGGATGGCCATAAGGGACGGGGTCCTGGATAGGTACGCCCGGGGGGAGAGGCTCTTCGAGAGGCCCCTAGACATACACGAGCTAGCCCCAGCTGGGGATGCGAGGGTGATGGAGTGGGGCACATGGCCGATACTAGCCCTAGAGGGCCTCCTAGCCAGCCTCAAGCACATGATCATGGGGCTAGACGCCCCGGGTAGGTACGAGAGCCACACCAGGATGCTGGTAGAGAGGCTCATGGACGGCCTAGAGGAGCTGGGATACGCCCTCATAACCCCACGGGCCTCGAAGGCTGGTATAGTAACCTTCAGGCACAGGGACCCCTACCAGGCGGCCAACATGCTGGCTGGCAGGGGGATTATAGTCAGTCCCAGGCCGGGTAGGATAAGGGTCTCGCCCCACTTCTACAACACACGGGAAGAGATCGAGGCTCTGCTGGATGCATTGGGTAGGAGGTGGTAGGAGGCGTGGCATGGTGGATCCAGCCCCTCTCACGCCTACTGGCTGAGTATTGCGTGGAGGCCTGGAGGGGCGACCAGGCCGTCATACTGGCTGGCCTAGACGCTGTACCCCTGGTCAGGGGCCTATACAGGGAGCTAGCCTCAAGGGGCACCCTCCCACTAGCGATATACAGGGACGAGTACGCCATGGACCTCGTCAACAGGCTGGCCCCACCAGAGGTCCTAGCAACACCCCACAGGCTAATGGAGCACTTGGTCAAGGAGATGGACATACTCATATCAATAAGGAGCGGCCTCCACACGAAGCCCCTAACAGGCCTACCTCCGGAGAGGCTCCAAGCAGTAACCACAGCCCAGGGGAGATTCATCGAGGTATTCATGGAGAGAGACAAGGACCCAGGGTTCAGGTGGACCGCCACCATATACCCCAGCCTCAGCCTAGCCCAGGAGGCAGGCCTAAGCCCGGTAGAGTTCGAGGACCTAGTGGTAGAGGCGCTGAAGCTGGGAGAACCGGATCCTGTGGAGGCGTGGAGGGGGCAGGCGGAGTGGCAGGAGAAGATAGCATCTGCACTCGGCAGGTTCGACGAGATAAGGATAGTGGCCCCCGGGACAGACTTGACCCTGAAAGTCGGGGGAAGGACCTGGATAAACGATGATGGCAAGAAGAACATGCCCGGGGGAGAGGTGTTCACAGGCCCCGTAGAGGACAGCGTGGAGGGCCACATAGAATTCGACTACCCCTCGATATGGAGAGGAGTAGAGGTTGAGGGCGTAAGGCTAGTATTCAAGAGGGGCGAAGTAGTGGAGGCAACAGCACGCCGGGGAGAGGAGGCCCTAAAAGCCCTACTCTCCGTCGATGAAGGAGCCAGGAGGGTGGGGGAGCTAGCCTTCGGCCTCAACTACGGTATAAGGAGGTACACGAAGATCATACTCCTAGACGAGAAGATAGGAGGCACCATGCACATGGCCCTAGGGGCCGGGTACCCCTCTATCGGCTCCGTGAACAGGTCGAAGATACACTGGGACATGGTGAAGAGCCTGGAGGAGGGCGTGGTCTACGGCGACGGTGATGTGATCTACAGGAATGGGAGGTTCATAGAGGAGGTGCTATAGTGGTAGCCGGGCGGGGATTCGAACCCCGGTCACGGGGGCCAAAACCCCGCATCCTTGGCCGCTAGACGACCCGGCTACCCCCAGGTGGTACCAGCCTGGTTGAGGGGATTTATAGGAGTTACTGGGACTCGCCGTAGTCTATAACGACGTTCAGCTGGGCCAGCGCCGTCTTCCTCCTCTCTCCACGTGGGTCGGGGATCATCCTGCCCCTGACAGTCTTCCTCCTCCTCTCGCCCTTCCTCCTAGGCCTGTAGCCGGGCGGGCCTGAGAGGAGTGCCCTCTTCTTCCCAGCCCCGGGGACTCCGGGGTGCATTGGTATCCCGGTTGCGTCTGATCCGCCCCTTATCTTGAACCTTATACCGGGGTAGCCTATTATCGCGCCGTCGAATGTGTCTCCTATCTCGAGCCCCGAGAGCCTGACCGCGACCTCCTCAGGGACTGCTATCTGCCAAGCCCTAGCCCTGAAGGCCTCGGCCTCCGCCTCCAGGTCTCCTGCAACCTCTCCCAGCAGCTCCATGCTGACCTGGACCTCGTAGTCCTCTAGTCCATCAGCTACCTCGACCTTGAATGGGATGTTGACCCTCTTATCCTCCTGCTTGAAGCGTAGGGTCAGCACGCCGACTTCTCCTAGGCCTAGCTCCTCGTAGAGCTTCTTCGACACCCTGGCTATCGGCAGCTCCGTCCTCTCCTTCTCCTTGGTCTTGGTCATGGTCTCCCTTAGCTCTATATCCTCTACGCCCTTAGCCTTGACCTTGACTACCTTACTCCCCGCCTTGGGGTCCGAGATCACGATCCTAAGTGGAGGCCTCTCCTCTGACACTCCTGTTCACCCCCACGACCGCCCTGCGATGGGCGGCCAGGTCTCCACGGGCCAGCCAGGCCCAGGGTACCACTATTAAGGTTTAGCCCGGGCCACGTCTACATCGTGGAGGTGCTAGGTGCGGTGAGTGCCGGCAGGAGGCTGAGGCAGCCGATAGTAGTGGTGCTCGGACACGTCGACCACGGGAAGACAACGCTCCTCGACAAGATCAGGAAGACGGCGGTAGCGGCTAAGGAGGCGGGAGGCATAACGCAGCACATAGGGGCCAGTATAGTGCCTGCTGACGTTATAGAGAAGATAGCGGAGCCCCTCAAGCAGGTCATACCGGTGAAGCTGATCATACCAGGCCTCCTCTTCATAGACACCCCCGGCCACGAGCTCTTCTCAAACCTGAGGAGGCGTGGAGGCAGCGTCGCCGACTTCGCGATAGTAGTCGTAGATATAATGGAGGGGTTCAAGCCGCAGACGTACGAGGCTATAGAGCTACTCAAGGCTAGGAGAGTCCCCTTCCTCGTCGCGGCGAACAAGATCGATAGGATACCAGGATGGAGGCCCAACCCGGACCAGCCATTCATATACACCATCAAGAAGCAGGACCCCAGGGTCCAGGCTATACTCGAGGAGAAGGTGTACGAGATCGTGGGCAAGCTATACGAGCAGGGGCTCCCCGCAGAGCTGTTCACCAGGATAAAAGACTTCACAAAGGCAATCGCAATAGTGCCAGTCAGCGCCAAGACTGGTGAGGGGATAGCGGAGCTACTAACAGTACTAGCAGGGCTAACCCAACAGTACCTACAGAAGAGGCTGAGATACGCAGAGGGCCCAGCCCGGGGGGTAGTGCTAGAGCTAAAGGAAGTCCAGGGCCTGGGTACGGTGGCCGACTCGGTAATCTACGATGGGGTGCTCAGGGTAGGCGACAGGATAGTCCTAGCAGGCAAGGAGGGCCCCAAGGTAACAACAGTGAGGGCACTCCTCATGCCCAAGCCCCTACAGGACATAAGGAGCCGCGGGGTCCAGTTCATGAACGTGGATGAGGTATACGCCGCGGCGGGGGTGAGGATAGTAGCCCCCGGCCTAGACGAGGTCCTAGCAGGCTCACCCCTCTACGTGGCCAACACAGAGGAGGCGCTAAACGAGGCCATAGACATGGTGAGGAGGGAGGTGGAGGAGCTGAGGATAAGGACAGACAAGATCGGGGTGGTAGTCAAGGCAGACACGCTAGGCACCCTGGAGGCGCTAGTGGAGGCGCTGAAGAGGAGGGATATACCGGTGAGGATCGCAGACATAGGCCCAGTGACGAGGAGCGATGTTATAGACGCTAGCGTGACCAAGGCACACGACAAGTACCTAGGCGTCATACTGGCATTCAACGTCAAGGTCCTACCGGAGGCAGAGGAGGAGGCGAAGAGGCTCGGAGTAAAGATATTCAGGGACAACGTCATCTACCAGCTAATAGACGCCTACGACGAGTGGCTCAAGAAGGAGAAGGAGAGGGAGAGGCTGGAGAAGCTAAACAAGCTAGTCAGACCCGGCAAATTCAGGATCCTACCAGGCTACATATTCAGGAGGAGCGACCCCGCAATAGTGGGAGTAGAGGTCCTGGGAGGAGTGATAAGGCCAGGATACCCGGTAATGGATCAGCACGGAAGGGAGCTAGGCAGGATAATGGCGATCCGGGACAGGGATAAGAGCCTAGAAGAGGCTAGGCTAGGCATGGCGGTAGCCGTCTCAATACAAGGCAGAATACTCATAGGCCGCCACGCGGACGAGGGGGACATACTCTACACCAACGTCCCCTCGGAGCACGCCCTGAAAATGATCACAGAGCTAAGAGACCTCCTAAGCAAAGACGAGATAGAGACGCTAAGGGAAATAGCCGAGATCAAGAGGAAGGCAGGAGACAGGAGCTACATAAGAGTCATAGCCAAACTGCCAAAAACAGTAAAGCATTAACGGGAGAACTCCACCTCATACGTCATCGGATCCCCATCCTTATACCACCAATAATACCACGGGAGAGGGTTACCGCTAACATCATACACAACTATCCTAGGCGTAGTATACTCGCTATCATGCCTACCAGCCTTATACACGTCTACACTAAGATAAGCGCACCCCAACCCGTAGCAGAAGCTGATACCGGTAGACAATGAACCCCCAATAGTATAATCGGATTCGTATACTCCATCCTCAAACGATATCTCAGCATAGCCCATACTAGGCCCAGCCGGGGCCACAGGAGACCCGGGCTGGTATACGCCCAGATACGAGGCATAGCTGAGAGCCCTTATACTAACAGGCGTAATAGTATATATGGGCCCTGCATAACATACACCAGCGAACCCATCGTTAGTCCCAGCATAATAATCGAGCCTATACTCAACCGAGGCCAGCTGCACCCTACGCTCGCCATTAGCAGACCTCTGCATCGACTCCTGGGCAACGACGGTAGGCGTTAGCTTCTTGCCAACCTCATACCACGACGACCAGGCATAGCACTCGCACGTAACCATGTCCCAGTCTAGACAATCCTGCTGGAAGCCCGATAGGTACATGGCAGACGGAGGATCCAAGACAAGTTTAAACGCGGTCTCAAGGCCCTCGATACTATTCACGACAGCTAGCCTGGTTAGGGCGGTACATGTGTCACCACTACCAAAGTCGCAGTATACCGTGTCTTCAACCTCACTGGGCTTAAAAACACCCTGCTCCATTAGACTAATATCAACAGCGACTTCGGCGATAGGCTTCGAAGACCTAACCTCAATTATGGTAGAACCCGAGGCCCTAAGCTTAGCCCGAGACCCAACAATATCATAGCACTGCACAGACACTTTATACTCTTGAGGCTCCCTATACTCTATAGAGCCATCAACTTTATACTTAACAGGAGGAGCATTTCTAACATAATCACTAACCTTAACGGTACTGCCCGGCTTAACAGTATCCACCCAGACAAGCTCCATTATACCATCCTTCACAGGGTTATACGGAGTCGAGTATCTATGAACAATCACACTACAAGCATCAGCATCTACACTAGGAACTTTTACAAAGATATTAACCAGTAATGGCTCACCGCCATTCAGCCACTCATAGAACAACAGTTTAGCATTATCCACAGGCTCACCAATAACGGCAGAACCAAACAAGCCTGCAACCAATAAACCTATTATTATAAGTCGTAGCCTACCGTTTGATGCTAACGAGTTCAACCTGATACGGTTCATAATTATCTGCCTCAAATACCTATATTATAGCGTTACTAGTATTAAATTATTTAATGTATTTTGTCATTAAATATTGATATCAAGAGTTCTATAAATATAGTATCTCCACCCCGCCTAGCTCTAATGTGGGATAGCGAAGAAACTGGTTCAGTGTATGTCGGTGGCGTTATATTATTTCTTCTTGGCTAAATACTATTTTATATTCCCTTTCGAAGCTCTCTTGAGAATCGCTGGCGTGGACTACGTTATTTTGTATCGAGAGGGCGAAGTCCCCCCTTATTGTGCCCGGCTGCGCCTTCCTACCGTCTGTGGACCCGATCATGAGCCTAACAACCTCTATAGCACTGTCACCCTCGAGGATCATCGCCACTATCGGCCCGCTCGTTATGAACTCTACTAGGTCGTTGAAGAATGGCTTCTCCCGGTGGACGCTGTAGAACTCCTCAGCCATCTCCCTAGTCATCTTTAGCATCTTTAGGGCCCTTATCTTTAGGCCCTTCCTCTCGAACCGTGATATGACCTCGCCCACGAGGCCCCTCTCCACGCCATCGGGCTTGACGAGCACCAGGGTCCTCTCGACGCCCATGATCTGCCACCGTGTTGGATGGCTCCCCGGGCTGGGTTTAAAGCGCCACGGTCCCCCTGCTGGGCTAGTATGTGCAAGCGCCTGTGGGATACTGGTCTTGTCTATGTAGATGCTTATAGGTAGTGGACTCTACTATTGTATACTAAGCGGGTGGGTTGCAATGCTGAGGGGTTGTTGCGATGTAACGGTTGAGGCGGCTATGAAGCAGGTGTACCCAACGGCAAGGCCTGGGGAGAGGTTGGGGGACGCCCTGTGCAGGATGGATGAGGACGGGATCCTTATTGTAGTAGATGAGGCCGGAAGGCTACTTGGGGTCGTGGGCCAGGACGTCGCCGCCAGGGCCCTGTGCAAGGGGCTAGGCGATGCTAAGGTAGAGGACGTTATGAATAAGAACCCACTGGTGCTGAGGCCGGGCATGAGGCTCGACAAAGCGCTACCGCTAATGCTGTTAGCAGGAGCCAAGGCAGCCCCTGTGGTAGACCAGGATGGAGTGGTTATAGGCCTAGTCACGCTGCCCCTGATAGCAAGGGCGCTCCACGAGGAGGTCGATGTAGAGGAGCTCCCCTCCGCCGGCTGATACCCCCAGGATTATTTCCAGGCCCCAACCTGAGCCCCCGGTCTGGGGTCATGAGGCTTTACTGCGGGTCGCTAACCTGGGTCCTCCCCACTACTCGGTCTTGCCGGGTCCGCTCATCCCCAATCTAGCAGGGTCTGCTCCCCCCTTATAGGCTCAGGCTGTGATTAGGTATAGTACTAGGGCGTTGGATGGGTGGATGTGATGGCCGACCTTAGGTTCAGGGTCGTAGCAGAGGCATTCGCTGCCATGGAGAGGGTGACGGCCAGGACCCAGCTCATGCTGACCCTTGTCAAGCTGTTCAAAGCCACCCCGCCGGAGGTCATAGACAAGGTGGTCTACATAATACAGGGCAAGCTAGCCCCGGACTGGAAGGACGTCCCGGAGCTGGGAATAGGGGAGAAGCTGCTCATCAAGGCTATAGCACTCGCCTATAAGACGAGCGAGGCTACGGTAGAGAAGCTCTTCAAATCCATCGGGGACCTAGGCGAGGTTGCTGAGAGGGTAGCAAGACAGTACCGGGCCAAGAGGCGGGGCAGGGGCATGGGTCTGGACGCCTTCATGGGCGTAGAGGAGGAGGCGCTAACAGTGAACAGGGTCTACAACACACTACTCAGGATAGCCCAGGCCCAGGGGGAGGGGAGCAGGGACATAAAGCTACGCCTCCTAGCCGGTCTACTCGCAGAGGCGGACCCCCTGGAGGCCAAGTACATTGTGAGGTTCATAGAGGGCAGGCTAAGGGTAGGCATCGGAGATGCCACCATACTAGACGCCCTCGCAGTGGCATACGGCGGCGGGGCCCACGCCAGGGAGATAGTCGAGAGGGCCTACAACCTGATGGCGGACCTAGGCTACATAGCAAAGCTACTAGTCGAGAAGGGCCTAGAGGCACTCAAAGAGATCCACCCAAGGGTCGGTGTACCGATAAGGCCAATGCTAGCAGAGAGGGGCCGGGACCCGGAGGAGGTACTCAGGAAGGTGGGGGGCCGGGCGCTGGTGGAGTACAAGTACGACGGCGAGAGGGCGCAGATACACAAGCGCGGCGAGGAGGTGGTCATATTCTCCAGGAGGCTTGAGAACATAACCAGGATGTACCCCGACGTGGTGGAGATGGTAAAGAGGTCGGTGAAGGCGGAGGAGGCGATAGTAGAGGGGGAGATCGTAGCAATAGACCCCGACACCATGGAGCTCAAGCCATTCCAAGAGCTCATGCACAGGAAGAGGAAGCACGATATCCACAAGATAATGAAGGAGGTGCCAGTGGCGGTATTCCTATTCGAGATGCTATACAGGGACGGCGAGGACCTAACAGGAATGCCCCTCCCAGAGAGGAGGAAAAGGCTACTAGACTCGATACAGCCAGAGGAGACGTTCAGGCTGGCGGAGTACATAGAGACGGGAGACCCCCAAGAGCTATGGAGCTTCTTCCTCAGAGCAATAGAAGACGGGGCCGAGGGAGTAATGGTGAAGGCGCTCCACAACCAGAGCTACTACGTGGCGGGGGTCAGGGGCTGGTTATGGGTAAAGATCAAGAAGGACTACAAGAGCGAGATGATAGACACGGTAGACCTAGTCGTCGTGGGCGCATTCTATGGGAAGGGCAAGAGGGGAGGAAAGCTCAGCAGCCTACTCATGGCAGCCTACAACCCCGAGACAGACACGTTCAGGACCGTATGCAAGGTGGCAACAGGATTCACAGACGAGGAGCTGGAGAAGATGCAGGACATGCTCAAACCCCTAATCATACCCCACAAGCACCCCAGGGTAGACTCCAAGATGGAGCCAGACGTATGGATCGAGCCAAGGATAGTGGCGGAGATACTAGGGGCAGAGCTAACACTATCACCAATGCACACATGCTGCTACAACAAGGCCAAGACCGGGGTAGGCATATCGATAAGGTTCCCCCGCTTCATAAGGTGGAGGCCAGACAAGAGGCCGGAGGACGCGACAACCGAGGAGGAGCTGTTCGAGATGTACAGGAGGCAGCTGAGGAAGATTGAGGAGGAGGCGGCCCAGGCGGGGTAACGATAAGCTCAGGGACCTGGTAAGGCAGAGCATGGCGAGGCTCTACAGGATAGCCCAGCAGGAGGCCAGGGCTGGCAGGCTGGATAGGGCGTCAAGGATAGGGTGGGAGATATGGCGCCTCCACGTGGAGACAAGGGTCAGGATGCCCAGGTGGATGAAGAGGGGGCTATGCAAGAGGTGCAAGATACCCCTGATACCAGGGGTCACTGCCAGGGTGAGGACCAGGAGCCAGGGATGCCTAGCCTATAAAACCGTCACATGCCTCCACTGCGGCTGGATACACAGGTACCCGTACAGGAGGAGATGCAGGGGTGGAAGGACTACGGGCGAGAGTGAAGAGGAAGCACCACTCCAAGCCAGACGTGATCATAGGGAAGAACGGGCTAACCCCAGGGGTAATCGAGGAGATAAAGAGGAGGCTGGACAAGGAGGAGATAGTCAAGGTAAAGATGCTCAGGACGAGCCTAGAGGCGGAGGACATGGACAGGAGGAGGATGGCTGAGACGATCGCAAGGGCAACCGGGGCTAGGCTAATGGGCGTAAGGGGGAGGACACTAATACTATACAAGGAGAAGCCCAGGATACCGCTTAAAACCCCCAAGAGGCAACGAGCCACCCCACGGAGGAGGTAAGGCATGGTCACAGCACTAGACGTACCCGCAGACAAGCTAATCGAGAAGGTAGCCCAGAAGCTAAAGCAGGACTACCCCCAGATCTCGCCCCCAGCCTGGGCATTCTACACCAAGACCGGGGTCCACAAGGAGAAGCCGCCAGAGGACCCAGACTGGTGGTACAAGAGGGCGGCCTCCATACTCAGGAAGCTATACAAGTCGGGCGACCCCATAGGGGTTGGAACCTTCAGGACAATCTACGGCGGGAGGCAGAACAGGGGCTCCGCGCCGGAGCACTTCAGGAAGGGCTCCGGCAGCATACCCAGGAAGATACTCCAACAACTAGAACAGGCAGGCCTAGTAGAGAAGAGGCCCGGCAAAGGCAGGATACTATCATCCCAAGGCAGGAGCCTCCTAGACAAGACGGCCAAGGAGATAATGACGGAGCTTGTAGAGGCCAGGCCAGAGCTGAGGCGGTACCTCTAGCCGGGCACGGTGTATACATATGAAGATCCCCCGGCCCAGCCTATACCATGCAGGGCCGGGGATAACCAGGCTCGCACCACTCATCATAGCCCTCCTCCTAAGCCTCAGAGTAGCAACATGGTTCGACTGCCCCCACATATCCCTCTCCGGCGACCTGAGGCTCTTCTTCAACCCCAGAGCCGCGGAGGCAAGGTACCTCTACTTTATAGACGAGATAGACTATGGCCTGCCCTCGCCCTACCCCTTCCGCCTCCTCAACCCGATTGAGGCAATAACCTTCCTCCTAGTGGAGGCGGGACTCGGAAACCCCTGTATGGTAGAGGCCATAACGGTATACCTAGTATCAGTCGCATCATTCCTAGTAGCCTACTGGATGTTCAGGGAGATAACAGGGTCAAGGGTAGGCTCGCTGGCCGCAGCCTTCTACATATACAATACCCCGTTCATGGTGATAGACAGGGAGATAAGCGCGATAGGAGTAACATATACTCTAATGATAGTATCCCTCTCAACATTGACCCTGCTAAAAGCGGTTAGAGGAAGTAGGATCGCCCTTCTACTCCTCCCACTCACTCTACTCATGACAATGGCTACATACCCAAACGTGAGGCTATTCTATATAACGGTATACTGGCAGTTCATAGTAATAACGTATCTATACATAATTAAGTGGGTCGATATAGCATATAACAGAGACGTTGTTCAGGTGAAACTCCGGATCACACCCATTATAGAGTCGGTTAAGAGGCTGGCTCCAGCCGCCGTGCTTTCGATAATAGCACTTACACCACCAATAGCATTCACGTTATACAATATAGACTTGCTGCTTTCAGAGTTCCAGTCACTAAATTTAGAGGGGGTGCAGCCTAGGACAGGTATCCTAGACGTGTTCAGGATGCTATATATGTGGAGCTTTACAGCCTACGAGGACAGCCTAGGGGCATACTATGTTCCATACCACAAGGCCTACTACACCACCTTCATGATCATAGTAACCCTAGCTATGACACTAGCCCTACCACTACTAGGAGCAGCCCTAGGCCAGGCCCCCCGGAGGGGAAGGCTCCTCCTACTAGGTGTCCTAGCAGTCCTCTACGTGCTCGTACTTGGGAGCAAGGCCCTGGGCGACCTATACCTATGGCTGGTCAAGGCAAAGATCGCCGCCCCCTTCAGGAACACGTACAACTGGTACTACCTAGTCGCGCTTACCTCAGGCCTGCTAGTAGCCCTACTGGCGGCGAGGGCCTCGGCCTGGAGGCCTCCATGGGGCCTAACCCTACTGGCATCCCTAATCATATTCCTAGGAGTAGTATCGGCCTTCCCCCTATACACCGGCTCGGTGGCTACAAACTGGCTGGACCCCAGCCAGGGTAAGGGTTACAACGTGCCGATACACCTCTACAACAGGCTGGACTCGATCCTAGACGAGGCAAGGTGGACCACATTCATGCCCCCCACCGGCGTATACATAGTATTCAAGTACGGGGACATACTGTGGGGCTTCGGAAACCCCTACCCCATCTTCCTCTCGAAGCCCATAGTAACTGGGGCCGGTAGCGAGTACATGGTATCCCCCTACCAGGAGGAGATCAGGGAGTACCTCAGGATGGTAGCCACCGGCTCCCAGGGCTGGAGGGAAGCCTCAAGGCTGTGGGGGATAGGCTACATAGTACTCTCCAAGGGTGTAGACAAGTACGAGCCCCAACTACTCTTCAAGGATGCAGGGTATGATAGCGTGAGGAAGGTCCTAGCAGGTATGAGGCCAGAGGCCAGGCTAGACTTCATAGAGGTATACAAGCTAGACTCCTACCCGATGCTATACGCCGCGGACAAGATAGTACCATACACAGGCGGCCTGCAAGGCATGGCCCAGGAGGCGTCCGGGCTAGCGGGCTATCCAGGCAAGCTAGCCATGGTAGACAAGGAAGAGGACCATGTGCCCGGAGTCACGTGTGGAAGCGAAGCACTGGAGTGGGTCAAGAAGAGCCCCGCGCAGTACGAGGGCCTGATCAGGTGCAGCGGGAGGCTGATG
Source organism: Acidilobaceae archaeon (assembly GCA_027014125.1). GTDB lineage: Archaea > Thermoproteota > Thermoprotei_A > Sulfolobales > Acidilobaceae > S012-22. Next base: position 16,798 of record JALWEI010000021.1, read on the forward strand.
ATAGTACTGCTAACGGGATACGATGATAGGTGGAAGATGGATATTGAGGGGGGCGTAGTGGTCAAGCACGTTAGGGTCAACGAGATCATGAATGGGTGGCTAGTAGAGGCGGAGGAGGGGGCCAGGTTCAAGATCACATACCAACTCCACGCAGACATGGCCAGGATCACGCTTGCATCAGCGATAGCATACCTAGCCGGCTCGGCCCTCTACATATCATACTATAGATATAGGGGACGAGCACCCTAATTATAACCCCCGGACGCGGCCGGGTTAAGGGTGGTGGACGGAAGTGTCGTACCCATACGACGACGAGGAGCTCGAGGCCATAAGGAGGAGGAAGCTACTAGAGATGAGGAAGCAACTGGAAGAGGAGGAGAGGAGGAAACAGCTAGAGGCTGAGATGGAGGCCAGGAGGCAAGCCCTACTCAGGGGCCTACTAACAGAGGAGGCCAGGAGCAGGCTAGCCAACATAAGGCTAGTCAAGCCAGAGCTGGCAAGGGCGGCGGAGGACGTGATAATACAGCTAGTCCAGGCAGGCCGCCTAGCACCGCCAGTGAGCGACGAGCAGGTAAAGGCTATATTACTAGAGCTAGACTCAAGGAGCCGGCGCAGCTTCGAGATCAAGTTCAAGAGGAAGTAGGGGTGCAGCACGGGATGGCTAGGGCCAAGGCGCTCGGGAGGAAGCTAAGGCTGGCCCGGGCACTTAAGAGCAACAGCCCGGTGCCGGCGTGGGTCATAGTGAAGACCATGAGGAGGTACACCTTTAACCCCAAGAGGAGGCACTGGAGGCGGAGCAAGCTAAAGGTGTAGCAGCCGGGGTGAGGATGATGCCTAAGGGGAAGGAGGGATACTACGTCTACATAGTCCCTCTCCAGAGGGTATACTGGGGTAGGAGGACTAACAGGGCGGACAGGGCCGTCAAGCTACTACGCAGGTTCGTACAGAGGCACACCGGGGCTGACCACGTGATAATCGATACAGAGGTGAATAACTACATCTGGTCCCGGGGCAGGGAGAAGCCCCCCAGGAGGATCAAGGTCCTAGTATCGGTGAGGAAGGAGAAGGACGAGGAGGAGGAGACAGAGGTCCTAGTGGCGAGGGTGAGGCTAGCCGGGCCCAAGCTAAGGCCCGGCACCTACCAGCCCAAGGAGGCCAAGTAGCCCAGGCCAGGGGCCCGAGAGGGCGCAGAGGCTCCCCCCGGCCGAGTCTAGTGGTTGAGGTGCATAGCGATGGCGAGGTTCGACGTGGCCCTCATGAACATCCACGGCAACTCCAACGTGGGCGTGTATCTACACGCGACCGACTCATACGTACTAGCATCACCCGACATAACAGAGGAGGAGGCCAGGAGGATAGAGGAGGTCACAAGGGTCCGGGTAGTCAAGACCCCAGTCTCGGGCACTAGGCTGGTAGGGGTCATGGCCACGGGCAACAGCAACGCAGTCCTCCTACCAAAGACCAGCGACGCGGAGGAGGTCAGGAGGATAAAGGAGGCGCTGGGGGACGTCAACGTCGTCGTTGTGGAGACCAGGAACAATGCGCTGGGCAACCTAGTGGCGGCCAACGACAGGGCAGCAGTAGTCTACCCCCAGCTAGAGGACGAGACCGTGAAGGCCATACAGGACGCGCTAGGCGTGGAGGTGGTGAAGATGAGCATAGCAGGGGTACTCACAGTGGGCTCTATACTAGTGGTGACAAACCGGGGGGGCCTAGTCCACCCCGACGCCAGCGAGGATGAGGTGAAGGAGCTCTCCAACCTGTTCAAGGTGCCCATACTAACCGGAACGGTTAATTTCGGGGTATCCTTCGTTAGAACCGGGCTAGTAGCAAACAGCTGGGGGGCCGTGGTGGGCGAGGACACCCGCGGCCCCGAGCTGGCTAGGATACAGATGGCCCTAGGAGGTGGCGTGGAGTGAGCGAGGTTAAGGTATTCAGGGTATCAGGGGAGATGATGCTCTCCCACGACCGGTTCCCAGAGTGGAGGAACTTCACCATATACGTCAGGGCACTCAAGCCAGAGCACGCGGTGGAGAAAGTCTACTCGGAGCTAGGCAGCAGGCACAAGCTGAGGAGGTACCACATCAAGATACGGAGCGTGGAGGAGGTTCCACTAGAGGAGGTAGACGACCTGGCAATCCACAGGCTTGCTGCCCTAACCAAGTGGGTGAAGGAGTAATGGCGCAGATAGACCCCAGGGCTCTCATAGCCCAGGTACAGGCAATAGAGGCGCAGATAAACAGGCTCCAGGGCATACTGGCAGAGCTAACAGCAACCAGGGACAACATACACAGGTCCAAGCAGAGCATAGAAGCGATAACAAGCACCGAGGAACCAGTACTAGCACCCCTAGACCCCAACATGAACGCGATCGCGCTAGTGGAAGCCAAGGACAAGGAGAGGTTCCTAGTCCACCTAGGCATGGGGATATACGCCAGGCTCCCCAAGGAGAAGGCCCTCAAGATACTAGAGGAGAAGGAGGAGAGGGTATCCAAGAGCATAAGCGAAGCCACAAAACAACTCAAAGAGCTAACAAGCCTATACGAGCAGTACCAAGCCCTCCTACAGCAGCTAGCAGCGGCGCAGCAGGCCCAGGCCAGGCAGGGGAGCCAGTAGGTGGCCTGGGCGTGGTCTTCAACAGGCTCAAGGCGGCGATAACCAGCGCCGCCTCCGCCCTAAAGACCGGGATAGGGGAGAAGGTAGCCTACAAGACAATAAGCGAATCCGACATAGAGGAGGCCCTAGAGGAGTTCCTCATAAACCTGGTCGAGGCCGACGTGGCCTACGAGGTTGCAGAGGAGATAGTGGAAGAGGTCAAGAAGAGCCTAGTAGGCTCCAAGGTCAGGAGGGGCGAGGACATAGAGAAGATCGTAGTGGAGGCCGTGAGGAGGAAGATCCTAGAGAAGCTAGGAAAACCAGGCCCAGACATAGTAGAGCTCGCCAGGGAGAAGTGCAAAACCGGGGCACCACTAGTAATCGTATTCCTCGGAGTAAACGGGGTCGGAAAGACGACAACAATAGCAAAGATAGCGGCCATGCTCAAGGAGGCAGGCATGACCCCGGTACTAGCGGCGGCAGACACCTTCAGGGCAGGAGCCCAGGAGCAGCTGGAGACCCACGCCAAGAGGCTCGGCGTGCCGATAATAAGGGGAGAATACGGCAGGGACCCTGCTAGTGTCGCGGTTGACGCCATAAACCACGCCAAGGCCCGCGGCTACTGCGTGGTCCTCGTAGACACCGCTGGGAGGATGCACGTAGACTACGACCTAATGGGGGAGCTAAGGAAGATCGTGAGGGTAGCCAAGCCGGATCTGAAGGTCCTAGTAGTGGATAGCCTAACCGGGAACGACGCCGTCGAGCAGGCAAGGAGGTTCAACGAGGAGGTGGGAATAGACGGGGTCATACTAACAAAGCTGGATGCAGACGTGAAGGGAGGCACAGCGATATCGGTGGCAGCCGCCACGGGGAGGCCCATACTATACGTGGGGGTGGGCCAGGGCTACCGGGACCTTGAGAGGTTCGACCCCGAGAGGTTCGCATCCGCGATACTAGGCTAGGCCCTGTAAGCGAAGGCGGTGAGCACCTCTATCTTACTGAACACCCCAAGCATGGACCCGTCATCATCCACAACAGGGAGGACACCGATACCCTCCCTAACCATGAGCCCGGCCGCAGTCGCCGCGTCATCACTTGGCCTCGCAACTATAGGGTCAGGCGTCATTATATCCTCGGCTATCGGAGTTATGTAGACCCTGGCCGACACCATCCTATCAGCATACCTCCTAGTAGTCTTCACCTTCACATACCTATCCTTCCCCCTGCTAGATGCCAGGGCAGCATCAATCCTGGTGAAGACAAGGTCCCTCTTCGCTATCACACCTATAGGCTTACCCGACTCGTTCACGACTATAACCTTCCCAGCGGGGTCCGACTGGATCAGCCTGGATATGTAGTAGAGGCTGTGCCCCCTCTCCGCCCTGGCATAGGTCCTGCGCATAAGCTCCCCTACAGTGAACTTGCCCCGGTACTTGTCCGCGAAGGCCCTCACTACGTCGCTCCTCGTCACTATACCCAGAAGGCTCCCCCCGGAGTCTACAACGGGCAAGCCGCCTATCCTCCTCTTCACCATTATCTGAGCCGCCGTCTTGGTGCTCCTAGTGGCCTCGATCGTTATCGGATCCCTAGTCATAACCTCCTCCACCAGTATAGTGTCGATAGTCCTGGTGGGGAACCTAGACACGAGGGCCTCGGTTATGTCACTCAGCGTTATTATCCCAACCAACCTCTCATCGGAGTCCACAACGACGAGCCTGCCAACATCCCTCTTCAGCATCAGGTTCCTAGCATACGCCAGCGTGTCGGTAGGCCTAACAGCGAGCACAGGGCTACTCATGTATGACGAGATCCTGGGAGCCACACGGGGTCACCCCACAACTAGGGAGACGAGCACGTCCCTCTCCGTTATAATCCCTATTATGCTATCCTCCTCGGTGACCAGCAGGCTGCTAACGCCGTACTCGATCATGGCCGAGGCGGCCTCCCCAACATCGGCCCCGGCATCTATAGTATACACGCCGGGCTGCATCACCTCGTAGACAGGGGTCTCCAGGACCTCCTCTATGTTCCCGGTGGTGGCCCGAGAGAGGGCCTCGTGGCTCCCGAAGAACACTACTATATCCTTAGCCGTCACCATCCCCTTGACGCTCGAGTCACCGCCGGAGACGACGGGTAGCCTCCTAAAGCCGTACTTAACCATCTGCCTCGCGGCACTCCTGATAGTGGACTCGGCGTCTATCGTCACCACCGGCGTGGTCATGTAGTCCCTGACCTTCCTGCCCACGCTCCTCCTGGCCAGGTACTTCACAAGGTCGTGCTCGGTGAGCACTCCATACACTGAGCCATCGTCATAGACCACGGGGATGAGGCCAACCCCCTCCCCAATCATGGCGTGGAGCACGTCCTCCAGGCTCTGATCTGTGTAGACGTAGACGGGTGAGGGGTTGTATATAGACTGAACGAGCTCGTTCCTAAGCGCCTTGAATATATTCCTATTATGCCTGGCGATCACGATGTTATAATACTCGCCCCCACCCAGGTAGTTCACCATGTCAGTCGTCAACAGTATACCCTTGAGGGACTCCCTAGAGTCAACGACTACCAGGCCCCTGACCCGGTGCTCTGCTATAGCCTCAGCAGCCTCCAGTATAGTAGAGCTGTAGACAATCGAGCGCGGGGGCCTCGAGGCAAGGAGCCTAGCCTCGCCCGGCTTCTCATATATCCTCTGGCTCCAGTTAGGCGTCCCATCGGCACGGAGCCACCTAATACCCTCCGGCCTAGACCTTGGGACAACCCTAGAGACTGGGCCCGGGCTCCTCACCCGGGCGCTCTGAACCCTCCTCACAGGAGGTCTACGGGCCACAGCTACCACCCCATCACGGCCCTAACTATGTCCTCCCTATCCACGATCCCCACGAGCCTGCGGGAGGACTCGTCCTCCACAATCGGGATCCTCCCGTAACCCTTCTCGGCAACAAGCCTAGCCGCCTCCTCCAGGCTACTCCACGGGTATAGGTAGTGCACGGTGTAGGTCATGGCCTCCCTGACCCTAGGCCCCCTATGCTGGCCAGCCTCGCTCGTCAACTCAACCCTAGCATAGCCCTTCCTGAGCAGGTCGTACTGGGTTATGATCCCCACTAGCCTACCCTTCTCATCGACCACCGGCAGGCCTGCGTACTTCCTCTCCACCATTATCCTCCATATACTGGCTATGAAGTCGTCGGGCCCCACAGTTAATGGGTCCCTGCTCATAACCTCGTCAACCCTTATCCCGGCCAGGTGGCCGGGGTTTAGGCGTAGGTGCTCCGCTATAACGTGCTCCAGGCCCAGCAGGCCTGCTAGAACGCCCCCATCAACCACGGGGGCATACCACTCGTCGACCCTGAGCATAGACTCCAGGGCCGAGGCCACGGTCTCGCCGGGAGATAGAACTACCGGGGGCTCCTCCATGATGTCCCTAGCGGTGGCGGTCGTCTTCCTAGTGGTAACAAGGAGTGCGAGCCTCCTGGGGACCCAGCCTAGTAGCCTCGCCTCGTGGGTGACTAGTATAACCCTGGCTCCGGTCTCCCTCATGATCTTCCTAACGGTAGCCGCCGAGCTTGTTGGGGGCACGCTGAGGGGCCTAGGGTCCATAAGCTTCGAGACCTGGACTTGGCTGAGGGAGGACAACGCTGGCAGGCGGCACCACCACAATATATAGTATAGTATGCCCCGGCTTTTAAGTTTAACAGTGGCGACATTTTCAATTATGATAGAGCGGGTAACCACGGCTATTGGGCATGCATCCATAAAACCCTTTATGGAGCTAGACCCTGCCATAACCAGGCTGGGGGCACAGGGTTTGGGCAAAACGCTAGAGGCGGTACTAGCAGTACTAGACGAGGCCGCCGTCGTGATACTGCTAGCGGGCGTGGGAGTATACATCCTCTACTCCAACGGGGTGATAAGCCTAACCCAGGCACTGACAATCATAGCAGCCCTAGGAGCCGCGACGGCCTTCCTAGTGTACAAGGTAGTCGAGGCCCACTCACGAGAGGTCAAGGTGGGCCCCGAGGCGCTGATAGGAGCCCGGGGGAGGGTAGTGGAGGACCTAGACCCAGAGGGCATGGTTATGGTTGGCGGGGAGCTGTGGAGGGCTGTCTCAGCCCAAGGCACGATCCCCAAGGGATCTATAGTCAGGGTGAAAGCGATCGAGGACCTAACCCTAATCGTGGAGGCTGAGGAGTAGTGGCGTGCCCCTGCAAGGACCTACAGGGAGAGGAGCTAGTCAGGTGCCTAGCCCCACCACCAGGCGACTACGAGGTACACATACCCGTCTCAAGGGACAAGGCGGTGGTGGTAAACAACAGTATAGGAGTCGGGCTACGCACCATAATACTAGACGAGACCCTCCCGTTCATGAACACCTTCACCAGGCCCCTAAGCCTAGACAGGGCCCTAGCACTTGCCAGGGTGGGGCTAGAGGAGCTGATGTGCAGAGTAGTCGAGGCGCTGGAGAAGGCAGCGAGCTCCGGCTCGGTCACCTCAAAGAGGCGGCTGGACGAGTGCAGGGAACTAGTGGATAGGATTAAAGAGTCCTGTAGGGGCTAGCGGCCCGGAATACATATAACCCGCCAGATTCTAATATATAAATATATATGGTGGTATCCGTGGCCCACCCAACCGCGCAACTCCTAACAGTAGAAGAGGCAAGAGACAGGCTATACAACGCAAGGATCAAGATAACATACCACGGGAAAACGCTAGAGATAACACTCAAGAACATAGCCAGGAAACCCCACACCCTCAAAGCCAGAGTAGAGGGAGACTACATACTAGTAGACATACACGACCCCACCGGGGAAGGGGTAGCAACCTGCTGCATACACAAGGCACACCTAGAAAAGGGAACAGGGGCAGAGTGCAAGAGCTTACTCTTACCACCACATTAGGCTACAGGCTAGAACACCCCCCACCCCGCCGCTCCAAGGCCTAGATCTATAACCACAGCCAGCCAAGGATCCAAAAATGGTGGAAGCACGTGTCGAAGTACACCGGGAGAAGAATAACCATGCCAGCACTACTACTAATACTAGTAGTGCTACTGGTGCCCACAGCATACTACACAGGCCTAAAAACAGCAAGCCAGGAAGGAGAAGCCACAGTAACTCAGACAACAACGGTAACCGTCACATACACTCAGATCGAGACAGTAACAGCAGGAGGCACACAACAGGGCCAGGAAGAAGGAGAGGAGATAGGATTCAAGCTAGAAAAAGGCCTCCTAGAGCCCCTAAGCTGGGAGTCAGTAGACCAGCTACTAGCAGAGATATCCCCATGGGGCCCCACACCCCTATACAAGACAGTAGGCCCGGTCACCAGGACAACCATACAAGCGATCCCGGAGGCCGCGAAGCCAGGGATAGAGGCTCCAGCAGCCCCAAGCCCCGGTGAGGCCCCTGGAGAGTATAGCAGGACCAACGTTAGGGTGGAGGGAGTCGATGAGATAGACGTGGTTAAGGTGAATGGGACCCATGCATTCATAGTAACAGGGGACACGCTCTACCTCGTCAAGGCATGGCCGCCGGAGGAGCTAAGCATAGTCGATAAGGTGGGCATAGGAGACCTCATAGAGGGTATAGAGAAAGGCATAGTCATGGCATACAATGTAAGCGGCAGGCTTGTGCCGGCAGCCGGCATACCCTCATGGCCGTGGATAGAGGGGATCTACCTCCACCAGGACGATGTGATCGTAGTGGTGAGGGAGGGGGCCCAGTGGGGGCTGGATAGGGTATTCGTCGTCAAGTACCGCCCAGGCACCGGGGTGAAAAGCACGCTCTGGGCCACCGGCAACCTAGTAGACTCTCGACTACTCAACGATACCCTAGTCCTAGTCCTCAACCAGCCAGCAACATACCCGGGAGCTAGGCCCCTAATCAACGGCGAGCCGCCAAGCCCGGAGAAGCTAGTGGTTACTGGCACACCCCAGGCATACGTCAACGTGGTGGCAATAGACGTGAGGACGATGAGCTACACGTACACGGGCATACTAGGCCCAGGAGCCACAACCATCTACATGACCGCCAATGGGACACTCTACATAGCCCAGTCAACCTGGCAGGGCCCCGTCATACTGGAGCCAGTAGTAATCCCAGGCACCAAGCTGGGTGTAGACCAGCTGGCCGACATGGTGAAACCAGCCCCCAGGGCCGAGCCCAGCACTATGATCACAAGGATAAACCCCCTCATCGGTGAGGTCGAGGCGCACACCATAGTAGATGGAAGGGTCAGGGACACCTGGGGGATGGACGAGTACAAGGGGTACCTCAGGGTTGTCGTAGACACTGTGGAGTGGAGGAAAGTCAGGCTCTACATACTAGACGCCGCTACCCTAAGTGAGGTATCGAGGCTAGACGAGATAGCGGTTGACGAGGAGGTGTACGGGGTCAGATTCATGGGAGACATGGTATACCTAGTAACATTCCGCAGGGTAGACCCGCTATTCGCGATAAGCCTCGCAGACCCCAAGGAGCCGGTGGTGATAGGATACCTAAAAGCGCCGGGCTTCGACGACTACCTGCACCCCCTACCAGGAGGCCTACTATTAGGAATAGGATATGAGAGGGTAGACAGGCTCAACAGCGTAAGGATCACGATATACAACATAACAACCGGGGGCGCCCCAGAGCCCCTAGACAGGCTGTACATCAAGGCACAGTCAATCTGGAGCCCTCTGATAGAAGCCCCATACGGCTACAGGCTCCTAGACATAAACATGGAGAAGGGAGTCATAGCGGTCCCAATAGTAGCATACAATGACACGGGCAAGAGAGGCTGGGAGACGATGAGGGGCTACGCCGTTATAGAGGTAAACACGTCCAAGCCGGGGCTATCCCTTAAAGGCTACCTTTGGACAGGCCCCGGAGAGTCACTAGTCAAGGCATTCCACATAGGAGACACTATATACCTGGCATCAACCACAGGCGAAGCAATACCAATAATGCCCATGCCACCAGGCCAACAGCCAGAAAAAACCCTAATAGTAAGGGCCTACAACATGGACACGCTACAGCAAATAGGGGAGGCAAGGTCGAGCTAGCCCAAGAGGGTGTAGAAGGAGCTTGATAATCAAGAGGCTAGTACTAGGGCCACTACAGGTAAACACCTACATCATAAAGAGCCGGGGAGAATGCCTAGTAGTAGACCCGGGAGAGTGTATAGGGGAGGAGATATCCAGGCTAGGGTGCAGAAGGATAATAGTAGCAGTAACCCACGGCCACTTCGACCACACCCAGGGAGTAGACTGCCTCAAAGATGATGGCGCCACGCTAGCTGCGCACCCCCTAGAGCCCCAGGTGGCCAGGGAATCAGCATCACTAGCCAGAGCCTGGGGGCTCAAAGCCCATACACAGGAGGCCGAGCCAGACCTGGAGCTAGGCGAGGGGGACACGCTGGAGATAGGAGGCCTAGCCTTCAGGGCCATACACACCCCAGGCCACAGCCCCGACCACATAATACTCTACAACGAGGACCCACCCCTAGCACTAGTAGGGGACCTCATATTCATGGGAAGCATAGGAAGAGTAGACCTACCAGGCTCCAACCCACGGGACATGAAGGCCAGTATAGAGAAGGCCAAGAGCGTGATCAGCCCCCAAGCCAGGCTCCTACCAGGCCACGGGCCAGAGACTAGCATGGAGGGGGAGCTGGAGAGAAACCCCTTCCTCAGGAACCCAAGCCTCATACTGCCTCCATAATCTCCCTCACACCCTTTTCAGCCCTCTTCTCGGCAGTAGCCAGGAGGTACAACAGGTCTAGCTGTGCCTTGAGCCTGCTGAAGTCCTCCTCGTCGAGCTCCTCAATATTCCTGATCATCTCTACTATAATCTTCTTCCTCCTCTCCAAGGGGTTCCGGGGCTCCTCCCCTATGGTAGCGATCCTCGATATGCCTGAGGCCAGGCTTGACAGGAAGAAGGTGAAGAGGCCTATACCCACCAGCATGAGGAGGCTAGCTATAGCCCTCCCCTCAGGCGTCGAAGGGACCACGTCCCCATAGCCAACCGTGGTAATAGTAACCAGGGCTAGCCAGAAGGCGTCCCACACACTAGAGACCCCACTGCCGGGGACGCCGGACTCGACCATATAGAGGCTGAGGGCTCCCCCCACCAGGGCTACAGCGGCAAGCACCCCAGCCTGGATAAGGAGGGTGTCAATCATCCTCCCAAGCCTACCCATCCCATGAACCAGGATCCTGACATCCCACACGAACCTCGCAGCCCTAGCCAGGAGGGGGGCGAGTATAGCGGCCTTCACCGGCAGGAGTCCCCACACCGCCACGGGCAGCGAGGACGCGGCCAGCAGGGGGCCTGGGACCCCTGATATAAGGCCTGTGACTACCAGTATCATAGAGTAGACAGCATCGGCCCATATACCGGGGCCCGGGGCCTCGGTGGCGGCGAAGCTATACGCTAGCCCGGCACCCACCGCAGACGCTATTATATCCAGCAGCAGCCTGAAGCCTGGTGTGAGTATCTTCACATCCTCGTCCAACCCAGGACCCCCACTATATATAGGGGGCCTACGTGTAAGGGAGGGGAAGGCGCGGTATCACCCTAGGCACCTGAGCCCGAAGACCTCCTCAGCCGCCCCGTGAAGGTAGGCCTCCAGCCTACTCCTAGAGACGCCCCTGACCCGGAGGATCGTGTAGACCATACCCAGGTAAACACGAGGGTCTAGACCCTCCACCACCGGGTAATCGGTGCCATAGAGGACCTTACCCTCGGGCAGCGAGGATGCTATGTACGCAGCAAGCTCCGGGGGAAGGGCTGAGGTGTCCACCCTAACACCCTCAAACCTCCTAGCAAGGTGGAGTGCCTCCTCGGTGAACACTCCAGGTGCTATAGCGCTATACCCCCCAGCGTGGGCTATAATGACGACGACATCCCTGTACTCCCTGAGGAGGCTCTCGAGCCTAGAAGGGTCCCCGTAGCGGCAGAAGGCCGGTAGCTCCCATATGCCGGGGTCGCATCCTGCATGGACAACGACGGGGACCCCACGCTCCTCGGCAACCTCGAGCACTACATGCATCGAGGGATCATCTAGGTACTTCAGCTGGAGGGTTGATATGACCTTGAAGCCCCCCGCCCCCCGGTCCAGGACTCCATGCAGCCACTTAGCGAGGTCCTCAGGGTCCATTCCAAGGTTAACGCCAGCCAGGATAGTGTAGTCACCCCCACCTGTGTCCAGGGCTTGGCATAGGGGCCGGAGGGAGCGTGTTAGGAGTATAGTGGAGGCCATGAGGCTCTCGGGCCTCAGCGCCTCAGCTATCCCCGGGGCGTACTTCCTTATCAGCCCCTCAGCCCTGGAGTGCTCCCTAACCACCTCCTCCATGGGTATGCTGGGCGGCTTTAGTGGGGGGATACCGAGTATAACAGCGGCGTGGGCCCCCGAGGACCTTAGGCTCCTGACCAGGCTCCTTACCCCCTGGGGGCCCTGGGGTGAGTGGGTGTGAGCGTCTATGACGCAGGTCCCTGGCTCCCTCATTTCTTGGCGAGCCTCTTGAACTCCTCCACGGCCTTCTTTACCTCCTCCACCGCGGTGGGGTCCTCGAGGGTTGAGGTGTCGCCGATCGGCCTGCCCTCTAGGAGGGCGATTAGTATCCTCCTCATTATCTTGCCGCTCCTAGTCTTGGGGAGCTTCTTCACGAATAGTATCCTGGCTGGGACCGCTATGGGGCCTATCAGCTCCCTCACCCTCCTCTTGATATCCTCCTCCAGCTCCGGGCTGGGCTCGTAGCCCTCCCTGAGGACCACGGCGGCCACGGGTACCTGGCCCTTCACCGGGTCTGGGGCCCCCACGACTGCCGCCTCGCTCACCGCCGGGTGGGTTAGTATGGCGTCCTCCAGCTCTATCGTGCCTAGCCTGTGGCCGGCGACGTTGAGGACCTCGTCGGCCCTGCCTAGTAGCCAGAAGTAGCCGTCCTCGTCCCTAACCGCGTAGTCGGCGGGGTAGTAGATCCAGATGCCCTCCTCGGGCCTGCTGAACGTGCTCCAGTAGGTCCTCACGTACCTCTCCGGGTCGCCCCATATGCCCATTAGCATGCCTGGCCACGGCTTCTTTATCACGATGAGGCCCTTCTTCCCGGGCTCCGCAGGGTCCCCGGTATAGTCGAGCACGTCGGCCACTATACCGGGCAGGGGTAGGGTTGCGCTCCCCGGCTTTAGGGGCACCAGGCTTATACCCGGGGCAGGGCTTATCATGGCCGCCCCGGTCTCGGTCTGCCACCACGTATCGACTATGGGGGCCTTCCTCTTCCCTATCTTCTCATAGTACCACTTCCACACCTCAGGGTTGATCGGCTCCCCGACGGTGCCTAGGAGGCGGAGTGTTTCCAGGCTATGCTTCTCAACCCACTGGTCCCCATACTTCCTGAGTAGCCTGAGGAGGGTGGGGCTGGTGTAGAAGGTCGTGACATCGTACCTATCCACTATGCTCCATATCCTGCCGGGGTCAGGGTAGTCGGGCGCCCCCTCGTACATGACGCTGGTCACGCCGTTCATCAGGGGCCCGTAGACTATGTAGGTGTGTCCCGTGATCCAGCCTATGTCGGCGGCGCACCAATACACATCCCCAGGAGCAGGATCCCAGTTCCACTGGAACACGTTGTAGACGTAGGTCATGTAGCCCCCGACGCTGTGCATGATCCCCTTGGGCCTCCCGGTCGTGCCGCTCGTGTAGAGTATGAAGAGCACGTCGGTAGCCTTCCTAGGCTCGGGCCTGACATAGGCCCTGCTGGGCGCCTTCTCCAGCAGGTCGTGGTACCATACATCACGGCCCTCGCTCCACGAAACCTCTACACCCGCCCTCTTAACAACCACGACCTTCTCAACCTCTACACCCTGCTCCCTGGCTAGCGCTATTGCCTCGTCGGCAGAGTCCTTCAGCCTTACAACCCTACCCCTCCTGTAGAACCCGTCGGCAGTCACTAGGACCTTGGCCTTGGCATCGACTATACGATCCGCCAGGGCCCTGCTGCTGAAGCCTGAGAATACCACGCTGTGGATCCCGCCCAGCCTGGTTACCGCTAGCATGGTCGTGGGGAGCTCGGGGATCATGGGGAGGTAGATTGTGACCGTGTCACCTGGCTTGATGCCGACCTCCTCCCTGAGGCTCCAGGCTAGCCTGTTAACCTCCCTGTACAGCTCCCTGTAGCTTATGGTCCTCCTATCCCCGGGCTCTCCCTCCCAGTAGTAGGCTACCTTATCGAAGACTGGGGTTCCGATCCACCTGTCGAGGGCGTTGAGGTTTATGTTAGTCTCGGCCCCCGTGAACCACCTGTAGAACGGGGGGTTGCTGTCATCAAGGACCTTGTCCCAGGTCTTGTACCACTCCAGCCCCCGGGCCATCGAGTCCCAGAACCCCTCTATGTCCCTCACGCTCTCCTCGTAGAAGTCTAGGTACTCCTCGAGGCCGGGATAGTACTTCTCCTTGAAGGGGAGAGCCTCCTCAGACAAGACACCACCCCACACTAGTCCCACAGGAGCGTCTAGTAAACCACACGAGGGGCCAGAAATAAAACCATTACTATAAACATCGTGTGGCGGCGCCCAAGCTTAAAGGGAACCCACCCCCAGTGCCATAGAGGTGCCCTCCACGGTGTCGCTGAGGAGCCTGGTCGCGAAGACGCTACTCATAACACCCAGCGGCGCCCTCAGCCCAGGCCCCCTCTCAGCGGTGGGAGTAGCGGTAGGGGCCAGCCTAGGCCCCGCCGGGGGCCTCTTAGTAGCGTTGGGCCACATGATCGCAGAGTTGCCATACGTCTACGTACTGGTCAGGTTCATAGAGGCCGTTATGAGATGGCTAGACAAGTGGAGGCGCCCCCTGGTCGCGGTTGTAACGGTGTTCCTCCTCTACTTCTCCTACCTACTGGCTAGGGATGCGTACACCCTCTACACCAGCGGCGCCCTAGAGGTGGAGGCCGGGACGAGGACCTTCACACCCCTCCAGGCGATTCTAGCGGGGATCGTGTTGACCGCCCTAAACCCCTACTTCCTAGCCTGGTGGGCAACTGTAGGCTACCCCCTGGTGGAGGGGGCAGCGAGGCACGGGGCCCGGGGCTTCACTGTGATGTATGCTAGCCACGTGTGGATGGACTATGCCTGGCTAGGCCTACTAGCCTGGGGCGGCGGGGCGGCTAGGGTCCTAGGTGTGAGGCCCTACGCCGTCCTACTCGGGCTCCTAGCAGTAGTACTGGCAGTGTTCGCGGCTATGATGATAGTGGGCGAGGCCCGCGGCGGGAGGCTAGGGGACAGCCTCGAGGAGGGCTGAGGCAAGCCTAGAGGCGTCTTCGACGGCCTTAGAGAGCAGGTCCTTGGTGGTATCCCTTGTGGTGCAGCAGATCCTGGTTGCCTCCTCTATGTCCTCAGCCGTGATCTTCCCCTTCTTCCCGGTCCAGCCCTGCACCTCGGGCCCGTAGGTGGGGCTGGGGTGGAGTATCATGATCTTTGATAGCATGAATCCCCTAGCCGCGTCTAGGCTTGTGAGTATTGGCGCCCTGCCGCTTTCGATCACGTCCAGGACAACGGTTCTTCCTCCTGCCCGTGCTGTTGTGTAGATCCTATACTTCCTGCTATCATAGACCTTGAGGGTCTCGTGGCTGAGTATGACGAGGGGGGTTATGAGGCTCCTAAGCTTATCCAGGTCCAGTATGTGGTGCCTACCCTGTACCATGGAGCCTAGCTGGCTGGAGATCTTCACCGCTGCCTCTCCCTTGATCATGAGGTAGCTCCAGTGCCTCCTAAGGGCTATTCCCCTACTCGCGAGCGCCAGGGCTAGGCATAGGGATTCGCCCCATACGCTATGGCTCCTGGCAGCCTCGTACACCTGCCTGGGAGCCTCGCCACGGGCTATCTCGAAGGTCACAGTATCCACCAGCGGATCCACCAGGGCTAGGGAGAGCCTCCCGCCTTCTACCCGGGCGAGCTCCATAGGGTTCTGGAACCCCAGCGCCACGGCCCCGAAGAGGTTCCTGTAGGTGCGGGGCAGGTCCTCTATGGAGCCCGTATCCTCTAGGACCCTTGAGACTAGGTATAGGAGCGCGGTCAGCCTCGACTGCATGGCATCGTAGCCCATGGAGACGGGGTGGAGGTAGACGGTGTTGTACATGAACTGCCTGGCTAGGAGCGTGGACTCGAGCACCGTGGTGCCCTTCTCTGTTATCCCGAGGCCCAGCCTCCTCTGCCCCTTGTCGTCGGTGTAGGGCACTATAACGACTATGTCATAGATCCTATTGATATCTATGTACCCCAGGGGGTTGCCGGAGTAGTAGCTGTCACGGTAGAGGAAGTCCAGCCGATCAGCGTCGAGGGGGCTACTTATTATGCTGGCCAGTATCGATATGGCGAGGTATCTATAGTTCGCCTCGCCGCCCTCCCCTTGGGGGCACGCGGGCCTATACTCGGGGTTGTCCTCGATCTCCATCCTGTACTCGTCGTCATAGGCGTACT
Organism: Acidilobaceae archaeon; assembly: GCA_027014125.1. Classification (GTDB taxonomy): domain Archaea; phylum Thermoproteota; class Thermoprotei_A; order Sulfolobales; family Acidilobaceae; genus S012-22. Next base: position 32,838 of record JALWEI010000021.1, read on the forward strand.
TTAGTATCTCCACGGCGTCGGAAAGTATTCCTGCAAGGCACTCGTCACCAGCCTTCTCGTGTAGCAGCGTGGCCATCTCCACCGAGACCTTCTCATGATCAACGCCAAGCCCGGGGGCCGCCTCGTTGAGGACCAGCAGTAGGTCCCTCTGGGCCGCCTCGAAGTTGTGAGAGTAAGCCTGGTGGCCTACATCGTGGAGGAGCGCCGCCGTTATAAGGGCGGGGCGCATGGCCTCTAGCTCGTCTAGAACACGTGATAGGCACTCGGCGTCGCTGGGGGAGGCGCACGTGCACCCAGACAGGATATGCCTCCTGGTATTGGATATGGCGCCCTCCAGTATCTTGTCAGCCATATGGGCGACTCCAAGGCTATGCTCGAACCTTGTATGCACAGCCCCGGGGTAGACGTAGTGGGTGAGGGCCAGCTGCTTTATACTCCTCAGCCTCTGGTACAGGGGGTTGTCTATGATACCGTCGAATAGGAGCTGGGGTATCCTTATGACGCCATGCACCGGGTCTGAGACAACCCTCAGGTTTGCCAGCTTATCCCTACACCCGGGGCTATAGTGCATGTCGACCACGTCGACATTATAGTGGGGCGCGGGGGCTCCTTATAAAGCCTAGCCCCCCGTGTCGGCCCCGTCTATGAGGCCTAAGTCCTTGAGCCTCTCTATCGTTACCTCGGGCACCTTCTCCCTCCTGATCTTGTAGCGGCCGTTGGTCTTCACCGCTAGGCCTCCTAGGACCAGCTTCTCCAGCTCCGCGCTGACGTTAGGCTCCAGGAGTGCGGGGTCCAGGTTGTAGTACCTAGAAGCGTACTTGGCCACCTCCGCGACGCTGGCCTCGCCCTCTCTTAGTAGGTGTGCCAGGACTAGGTCTACTAGCCAGGTCCTCATTTTCCTCATGTCTGGTCTTACAGGTTCTCTGGCTTTTATAGTGGCCACCTGTATCCACCGTTTAAAAAGTTTACGCCCGGCCCCGAGTATTAGCCGGGAGCCGTGGTAGTACCGCTAGTGGGGGTGCACCGGGTGTAATCGTCGTGAGGCGGCGCTATTCACAGCTCCACCCTGTACAGGTCCCCGGGTAGCCTAGCACCTACGCGGAGGGCGGCCTCCTCCGAGTCGGGGGTCAGGTGGTAGAGTAGGCCCATCCTTGCCTGGGATACCTGCTCCAGGGCCTCGCTCACGCTACTATGCCCGCTCCCAGGGCGTGGCTCGGGCAGGGAGGCCTCATGCACGGCTAGATCCGCACCCCCGGCCAGAATCCTGTATTCCCGGGTCGGCTCCGTATCCCCGCTGACAAGGATCCTCCTCCCATCGACACTGATCTCCAGGCTCAGGGCCTCCACGCTATGGACGGCCCTGAAGGTCCTCACCCTGTAGGGGCCTATCGTGTAGGCCCCACCTGGGGCTAGGACCTCTACCCTGGCCCTAACCGCCCCGGGCTTATGGATGGAGGCTAGGAGCCCCTCAACCAGCGGCTTGGCGTGGCCTGTGGTGTACACGACCAGCTCGGGGGTGCCGGTGAAGGTCTTCATGAACGCGATGTGAGTGAGCCCACAGTAATGATCCGCGTGGCCGTGAGTCACTATGACCCTGGATATGGATGCAGGGTTGAACCCGGCCCTAGCTAGGCTGTGGGGCACCGTGCACCCAGCATCCACCAGCAGGGGCTCCCCAGGGCCTATGACTAGGAGGGAGCTGTGCCCCCTCCCAGGGTGCAGCGCTGCTCCGGTGCCCAGTAGTACAGCCTCTACCATCCTCCACTACCCCGGGGCTATCCCCCACTCCACCAGGGCTCCATGGATCATATCAGCAGCCACGGCTGCTATCAGCAGGGCCATGAACTTGGATAGAGCCTTGACCCCCGTGACCCCTAGGAGCCTCCTGAGGGTGGGGGAGGTGTAGAGTACCACATCCACGGTCAGAGCTGCAAGTATGAAGGCTGGCACCACAGCCTCCCGGGGATGCTGGGCGGAAAGGTGGAGTAGCACAGTCATCGCCCCAGGGCCCAGGATCATGGGTGTGGCCAGGGGGACCACCGCCAGCTCCCCGGGCTCGACGCTCCTAACCTTATGCTCCCCGGTGATCATGTCGACCGCGATCACCATGAGCAGCACACCACCACCCGCACCGAGGCTGGGTAGGTCTATGCCGAGGAGCCTGAGCAGCTGTTCCCCCGCGAGTATCACAGCGGTACCCAGGATCATGACGAGCGCGAGGCTTACAGCCGCGACCCTATGGGCCTCCCTCGGATCATCCCCAGCCAGGGTTAGGTACACGGAGGCGGCGGTGAAGGGGTTTAGTATAATCAGGATGTTGAGGTAGAGGTCTAGGACCTCGGCCAACCCGGGGGCACCCCAGCCCCGCGGGGGCTATGGGGGGTTAATTACTCCTAGGCGAGGCCCCTCCTCCTAGCCTCCCTCCTCAGGTGCTCTAGGACCTCGAATGGGTCGCCCTCGTACATGTCCTCCAGCTCCTCGAGGGCGCTCATCCACCTGCTACCGTAGAGCTTCCTGGCTAGGCTTATGGTTTCCTCGAGCATCCTCCTCGCCTCCTCTACCCCGGGCATCCTGGCTACACCCCGGCTATCCTGCTGTCCCCAGGGTGGCGGGGTTTAGCGTGGGGGTCTAATTATCGTTTACGCCCAGGACCCTAGCGTTTATGGTCCTCCTAGTCCGCCTCCTGCCGCTGGAGTCTATACCTACCTCCTCGTGGGCCTCTCCCAGCCTCTCTATACGGT
>JALWEI010000022.1 GCA_027014125.1 Acidilobaceae archaeon
CCCTGGAGGGGGTAGGCCCCTGAGTGCCTCCTCCACCGTGACTTGGCCCGTGCGGGGCGGGGTTATCTGGTGGTTTGAGACGAAGACCCTCAGCCTCCTACTGGGGGTCCCATAGTCCTCGGCCCTAAGCTGGTTGAAGTAGACCCTGGGATAGCCGGCCCTGGCTAGCTCCCTCCTTATGGCCTGCTGTATGGGCCTGTAGAGTATGCCCGGCACATTCTCTATCACGAACACCCTGGGCCTTAGCTCTCCTATGAGGCGTATGGCGTGGAGGAACAGCTGGCCGGCCGGGTCAGTGTAGAGCCTGTCCAGGGGGTCCCTCATCCTGTTGGGGTTAGCCCCGGTGAAGGGCTCGCAGGGAGGGCTTGCTATGACCACGTCCACCTCTCCGCGGCTGAGGCCTGCTAGGGATAACAGGTCCTCGCCGCCAACCTCCTTGATGTCGTCCCCAACCACGGCGGCCTGGGGATAGTTAGTCTTGTACGTCCTAGCAGCCGGGGGGTAGTTGTCGACCCCAACCATTATCCTGAAGCCCGCCTGCTCGAAGCCGCGGGCGAACCCGCCGCCCCCGGAGAAGAGGTCAACTGCTGTATATCCTGGCTTCATCCCGCCTTATCTCCTCTTCCAGCTTCCTGATCGTGCTCTTGAGGACCTCTATATATGGCCTGTTATCGTCCTCCTCGAGTATCGACCCGCACTTGGGACAGGTGAAGTCGTATTCGAACGCCTCGTCGAACGTGTACCTGCTGCCATCGTTGGGGCACCTGTAGAAGGTTGTTCCCTCCTCGTACTCTAGCCTCTTCCGCAGCTTCTCCAGTACGGCCTTCTTCCTCCTAATCATGTTTATGTTGATCGTGTCCACGTCGATCTTCCAGTAGTACCTGGTGGCCCCCGTCTCCGGGTGCCTGCCCCTCCTATAGCTGGCTATGTGGATCTCGTAGAATAGGCGGAGGATCTTCCTTATCTCTCCCTGCCTGTAGCCTGTCAGCGACTCCAGGTCCTCGTCGCTTAGGCCCTTCTGCCCGGTGTTCTGGAGGAGTAGCCTGAATATGTGTATGGTCTTCTCCGGGTCTATGCCCTTATTCGAGGCCAGCCTGTAGAGTAGCTCCTCTAGGCCTGAGAGGTCGTGGCCGTTGGAGCTATTTGTTCCATTCAACCGTGGCATCCCGATCCCATATACTATCTCGTTCAGGGGTTAAAAGTCGAGTACAACCGGGGGGTTAACACTCGCCCTCCACCCTCTTCCCCCGTGGAGAGGGGACTACCCTCATCCTGGCCCCCTCATACTCGACTCCCGCCCACCAGCCGGGGAGCAGCCTATCTAGGAAAACGGCCAGCGCCGCCACCTCGCTATGGGGCTGGGGCCCCACGGCCACGTTATAGTCAGCCTCCTCATAGTAGAAGCCCTCCACCTTCTCGGCCCCCACAACTACAAGCTTGGGCCGGGGGTCCATCCTGATCTCGTCTATAACCCGGTGGAGGGGGAGCCCATACATGGTGAGGTGGATCACCTGCCCACCCCGCCTCTTCCACTCCCTAACGTAGGACCTGCCCCCAACACCGCACTCGTAGTGGAAGGGGCCTCCCCAGCACCTAGTCACCCTCTCTAGTGTAGCTCCAAGCCCGGGGTCGCATATGCCCTCCAACACTAGGCCATTGGCCCCGAAGGCCCTGGCAACGAGGGCCACGTGCGTCGTTACCCTCTTATCCCTTCCAGGCCTATGGCCTAGGCGTAGTATGTAGACCCTACCATACGGGCCTCCTGGCTTTAGGCGCAGCCCTGGCCACCTCCACTATAGTCCCTAGTAGCTCCTCTATACCATAGCCGGTGCGGGCCGATACCGGTATAACTGCCTCTATAGAGCCGTGGTCCAGGCCGCCGGCGAGGTCCTTGACCAGGCTAACCCTGGATGCCAGCTCCCCTGGGGGTACCAGGTCGACCTTGTTAGCGGCGATTACTATGGGGAGGCCGTGGGCCCCTATCTTGGCTAGGGTCTCTAGCCCGGCAGATAGTTTCTCCCTGATGTATGATACCGGCTCGGAGGCGTCTATGACGAATATCGCGGCGTCGGACATGGTTATCTCCTCCAGAGTGCTGTAGAAGGCCTCTATAACCTCCGGGGGGACGTCCCTGATGAAGCCGACGGTGTCTACAAATGCTATCCTGTGGCTCCCTATAGTGATGGCCTTATGTTTGGGGTGGAGTGTGGTGAAGTACTCGGGGCCCACAGGCTTGCTCTCCCCCGTGATCCTGTTGAACAGGCTAGTCTTTCCGGCCGATGCGTAGCCTATGATAGACACGTGAGCCATGCCACTCCTAGACCTGCTCCTAAACCTCTGCCCCCTAACCCTCCTAAGCTCCTCCAGCTCCCTCCTAATCCTCGCAAGCCTCTTGGTCAGGTGCCTATAGTAACTGTCTATCGCATAGCCTCCGGGGCCCAGGAAGCCGGGGTACTCCCCCATCTTGCTCCTCCTGACCAGCTCCCTGACCATGGGTATCTCGTGCCTTATCCTGGCCATCTCGATCTGTAGCTTAGCCTCCCTGCTGCCGGCGTGGCGGGCGAATATCTCTAGGATGAGCATGACCCTATCGATAACCCTGGCCCGGGTGGCCTTCATCAGTAGGAACCTGGAGGAGGGCTGTATGTCCCCGTAGAATATCACTGCCTCGACGCCGTGCTCGGCGACGCGGCTGGCGAGCTCCTCCACCAGCCCCCTGCCGACCCTCCTAGGGTGCCTGGTCCTGGTGGTCCACACTACCCTGTACCCAGCAGTCTCCGCCAGGGCTAGGGCCTCGTCGAGGTGGCCCTCCATGGCCCTTGGTATTATGAGGATCGCCTTGTCCAACTCTAGTCCTCATCCCTCCTAACAACTACTATATCCCCAAGGGTCAGCCCCCCGGGGGGAGGGGCGGTGTACTCCTCGTCCTCGAACTCCGTGGGGACTAGGAGCTCTATCCCCAGCAGCTTCTCCATCCTCCTGGCGAGGTCGATGGTGGGCTTCATCTTGCCTGACTCTATCTTCTTGAGCATGGACTCGCTTATCCTAAGCTTCTGGGCTAGTACCGCGGTGCTCCACCCCTTCGCCTCTCTAGCGCTCCTTATCCTCTCATCGTAGTCCCCAACTATATCATACATCTCTATCCTAGGCCTCCTGGGCCTCCTAACCCTCCTCTCACTCCTCCTCCTAACGAGCCTGGCCCTCCCGCTCTTGGAGAGTTTATAGTAGCAGCTGGGGCATAGGGTCATCTCTACCCCGTCAACCTCGGCCCTGTAGGCTGGCCCCCTGATCTCGGAGCCGCAGACCTCGCAGTATAGCGTCTCTCGCTGGCTGGAGCCTATCAATCCCGGGCACCATGGTGTGTATGTGCGGGGGTCGAGGGTTAAAGCTTGATTGTATGGGCGTGGGCCCACCCGGGTGATACGGGTCATCCCTATTATAAAGGTTGTCCAGGGCTACTACATTGAGCGGTGAAAGAGGGGGTTGTCTATAAGCAGCGCCAAGAAGGGTAGGCATAGTGCTATGAGTGTAGAGGAGGAGGTGGAGGTCCTCAGGGAGAGGGTCAAGTACCTCTCCAGGATAAAGGCCAGCCTAGAGAAGGACCTAGACTATTATAGGAAGGAGATAGAGAAGCTGATGAGCCCCCCACACATAGAGGCAGTAGTCCTAGAGGTCCTCAGCGATGGGAGGGTGGTTGTTAAGAGTACAACCGGGCCCAACCTCATAGTAAACGTGGCTGGTAACGTGGATAAGACAAAGCTGAAGCCGGGGGCGGTGGTTGCCCTAAACAGTAGGGGATCCACGATAGTCGAGGTCCTACCAGGGAGGACCGACCCCCTGGTCAAGGCCATGGAGGTCATAGAGAGGCCTGGAGTCACCTTCAAGGACATAGGGGGCCTACAGGAGCAGATAAGAGAGTTATACGAGGTCGTAGTCCTACCCCTAATTAAGCCCAACCTCTTCAAGGAGATCGGGATAGAGCCCCCCAAGGGGGTACTCCTCCACGGCCCCCCGGGTACCGGTAAGACCATGCTGGCCAAGGCAGTAGCCTCCGAGACCAACGCAGTCTTCATAAGGGTGGTTGCCAGCGAGTTCGTAAACAAGTTCATAGGAGAAGGCGCCAGGATAGTAAGGGAGGTATTCAGGTATGCAAGGAGTAGGGCCCCCGCCATAATATTCATCGATGAGATAGACGCCATAGGCTCCAGGAGGGTGGAGATGGGTACCAGCGGCGACAGGGAGGTGCAGAGGACCCTGCTACAGCTACTAGCGGAGATAGACGGCTTCGACCCCCTATCCAACGTCAAGGTAATAGCTGCAACTAACAGGCTTGACCTCCTAGACCCAGCCCTATTGAGGCCCGGCAGGTTCGACAGGATCATAGAGGTCCCACTACCAGATAGGAGAGGTAGGCTGGAGATCCTCAAGATCCTCTCCAAGAAGGCCAGGATAAGGGAGGACGTTGACCTAGAATACATAGCAAGGATAACCGAGGGTATGAGCGGGGCGGAGCTAAAGGCGGTAGTAACAGAGGCCGGCTACATGGCGATAAGGGACGGTAGAATAGAGATCTCCATGGAGGACCTTGTGGCGGCCGTGGAGAAGGTCAAGAACAGGGTTAGGACTAGGAGGTTCAGCGGCATGACCACGATCTAGCCCTATTATTAGCCCCAGCGCCCCTACATCCCCCGGGAGAAGCGTTGGATAACAGGGTGCTGGAGAGGATCTACGCGATCCTCCTATACCAGTTCAGCGGCAGGGTTGCGGAGGCCCTCACCAGTGGGAGGATAACATACAGGCTAGCCCGGGGAGACGTGAGGGAGGTTTACAGGGACGGCCAGCTGATCCTGGTCAGGAGGCCGACGGACGGGCTCTTCTCGATAAGCCTCGCAGCGGGGGAGCTTATACGTGGGGCAGAGGAGCCGCCGAGGTTTAGGGTGGTGATCCGAGGGGATAGGGAGATCAGGGGCAGCGTGCTGGCTAGGGATGTTGTAGGGGTGGACGAGGGCCTTAGGCCGGGGGACGAGGTGTTGATAGTCGATGAGGATGATAACCTTGTTGGGGTAGGGAGGATGAGGGTGCCTCCCATAATGCTTAATGGCCTCGAGAGGGGAGAGGTTGCCCGGGTTAGGAAGAGGGTGAAGAGGTAGAATGGCAGAGATCGTGGTGAAGAAGCCGGTAGACGTTCGTGGAGCCGTGCTGATAACGGGCTTCAGGGGCTTCGGCATGGTAGGCTATATGGTATCCAAGCATGTGGCAATGGCCCTGGGGGCCGAGAAGGTCGGCTACATACTGACGAGGGAGACGCCGCCTATAGTGCTGATAGAGGAGGACGGGGCAGGGTTCCCGTTCGAGATCTACTATTCGGCGCGTAACAAGGCAGTTATAGTAGTAAACAGGGCCCTGCCTGAGAAGGAGCATGCAGACGACTACGCCAGGACACTGGCGAGGTGGGCATCCGAGTCCGGTATAAGGGCCAGCGTCCTGGTGGGGGGCCTAAGCAGGGACTTCATGCCGAGCGGCGAGGAGCATGGGTACAGGTGGATCTCGAACACCTACTACCACGGACCAGAGCTAGAGGCTCCACAGATGGAGTCCGGGCTCGGAGTGATGGGGCCCCTGGCCCTCCTATACATCTACATGGACTACTATAAGGTCCCCTCAATAATGGTCCTACCATACAGTATGGTGGAGGAGGTGGATTACAACGCTGCTGTCAGGGGGGTGAGGCTTGTGGCGGAGAAGATCGTAGGGGCTAAGATAAACATCGAGGAGCTAGAGGCCATGGCGCACAAGCAGAAGGAGGAGCTGAAGAAGGTCCTACAACTCATCGCAGAGCAGGGCAGGCAGCAGGAGGGCGAGGACAAGGGCGGCATGTACATGTAGCCGCTTAACCCCTCCTCACAGTTTTAACTCCTAGCCCCTCGAGGAGCCTAGAGGCCTCGGAGCTCCACGGGATCGAGTCGTCGATAACTATGACTATCTCTCTAGGTTTTTCTGGGCCCAGCCTGGATAGGAAGGAACGTATCTCCCTGGCAAGGTCCTCAATCACCCCCCTATCAAGCTCGCTGGGGTGGTGGGACTGGACTGTGGGGTATACTCCACACAGCTGCCAGGGTATCACTCCTAGGAAGGGCTTATAGTATGCAACCTCAACTCCTTCAGGGGGCCTCGTGCAGTCACCTGTGTGGGGCTCGAGTATCAGGGTGTACCCCGGCCTGGTGTACATCCTGGGGTATAGGCTTGATGCCTTGGACCTATAGGCTAGGACCTTGGGGTTGGCGAGGCTCGTCTGCGTGTATAGCCTGATCCCCCTTACTACCCCCTTACTCCTGGGGTCTGTCTGGGAAAGGTGGCTGGCATATCTGGCTATCCTGGCCATGGCGTCCCTAGCCTTGTGGTGCTTGAGGGACGACTCTTCTAGTAGCTCCCATAGTCTACCCTCCCTTATGTACTGTTTGGTCTTGGATATGGATTCTCTTATCTTGTAGAGGTTGTGTAGTGCCAGTAGCCTTGTCCGCTCCCTCTTGTCCATCTCCCTTAGCTCCTGGGGTGTATACCTGGAGCAGACTGGGCATGTGCATGGGAAGTAGTCAAGCTTATCCAGCCTCTCCACGCCGTAGTCGGTTATGTACCTATCATCCCTGGCGTAGAGTATGTATGAAGCCGAGTCGAACGTGTCGACTCCCAGGGCCACGGCATATGGTATTATTAGGGGGTGCCCTGCCCCGAATAGGTGTACAGGCCTCCCGCCGGGTAGTAGCCTCTTAGCGGTGTAGACTATATCAACGACGACGTCGTACATATACCTTTCCAGGAAAACTGTGGGGCTCCCTATACCGTAGATCGAGTAGCCCTCAAGCCTGCTGGCCTCCCTGGCACTATACTCCACAAGGTCTAGGTGCCTACCCCCCTGGACTGGCAGGACCCAGAGAGTCCTGCTGCCCTCGATCAGGCTGACGGCCTCCCTGGCCCTCCTCAGAGTCTCCTCCACACTCCTCCTGGCCTCCTCATGGCCCACGTCGCCGGTTGGTATATCTAGGATCACGCCTATGTCGCTGCCTATCGACTCTTGGAACCTGATCACGTCCTCCTGGCTAGCCTCTATGTCGCCGTATTCTAGTATCTGGTATGCCCCGGAGTCAGTCATTATCACCCCATGGAACCCGAGTACACCGTGGATCCCCTCCTCCACGGCCCTTGGGCCGAACCTCTTTAGGGTTAGGTAGGCGTTGGTTATCACCTGCTTGAACCCGGCTCTTTCGACCTCATCCACGGGTAGCTCCTGCCTGAGCGGGTCTATTACTGGGAAGAATGCGGGCGTCTCTATGCTTCCGCTCTTTGTGTGGAGCACTCCTATCCTGCCCGCTAGGTCCACGTCCCTGATCTCGAACATGCCGACCCTCAGCCCTTTTAGGCTGTCTTTACGCCCTTACTCCTCAGGTACTCCTTGTAGAGGGTGTAAACCTTCTGGGCCAGGGGGCCGGAGCCCTCTACCCCGTCCTTCGTCACCCTAACGCTCTTGGTGACCTCCAGCACGTTTATATCGTCGTAGACCCTCATTAGGTGCCATCCTATACCCCCATGCTTGGCGAGGAAGTCGGCGAACTCCCTGGCCACGAACACCGCCTCCTCTTCGACGAGTATCTCGGTTATACTGGGGCCGTATATGACCACGGTGGGCCACTGGCCTCCAGCCTGATCCTCCGCTGCCTCCAGGAGCAGGGAGAGGCTGTTCATGTCTATCCCAGCCAGCCTGCCCTTATAGGTCCTGCCATTCGAGAGCCTTACTATAACCTTCTTGTCTAGGAGCGTGTTGAGCTTCGAGGTGAAGCGCCTAGACGCCTCGGCGGCCAGTGCCATATTTATCCCCGCCGGTGTCAATGTGTCTGGGTTAGGTTAAGTGTGTTTGGGGATGAGCGGTGGAGAGGAGGATCACGGCTAGGATCGTGAATGTAGAGCCCGGCGCCATAAAGGGGCAGAGGATCGTTGAGGCTAGCCACGAGGGCGGGACGCTGCGTTTCGACCTGATAGGGGATCTACTCGATGTTGGTGAGGGGGACGTGGTAGAGATCCTAGTCACTGACTCGAAGCCCGGGGATCTCGACTCCTACCAGTTCTGTGGCAGGGGCTACCTAGTCCCAGGTGACGGTGGTAGGGAGATCCTATCAGTTTGGGGAATACTCTTCCGCTTCGAGCCCGGCATAGGGCTGGAGGAGGAGAGGGAATACTTCCTCTGCATAAAGAAGTAGACCCGGAAGGGGGCCCCGCCCCTATATAACAAGGCCCCAGTCACTGGGGGCTAGAATGGGTATCGGGGACCTACTAGACGACGCCCCACTAATAGCAAGGATAGCACCAGGCATAGCAGGGGCCGCACTGGCAGGAGCAGCGCTTGGACTCCTAAACCCGGCCACCGCCGCGGCGGGTATAGGGGCACTAGCAGCCATAGCCGGGGCCAGCCTGGCCATATCCAGGGCTGGCAGGGCCAGGCCTCCAAGAGGTGGAGAGGGTCCTGGGCCCGGGTTTAGGATATTCGATGTTGAGGTTAGGGAGCAGGGTGAGAGCGCGGAGAGGCTGGTTGAGATAATAAGGGAGAGGGCCTCCTCCGGGGTCAGGTATAGTATAATCACCGTCATGGAGGGCAGCTACTCGAGGAGCCTCGTGATCCTCTCCTCACCCAGCAAGCACAAGCTCGTCATAGAGGGGGAGGTATTCAAGACGCTGGTAGCCAGCCTGGCTGGGGGTGTCAGGATGAGGGAGGTCACCGGCCCCGGCACGGAGGCTAGGCTTGCCGAGGATGTTGCCTCCATAAACCTTAGGCAGGGTGGAGGGGTTCTAGCCTATCCTAGTGCTGGCAGGCCTGAGCCGCCGGAGTCGGGTGATATATACCTGGGGGAGCTCATAGACTCGGCCACGCCGAGGAGAGTATACCTTAGCCTGGACGATGTTAGGGGGCATATAGGAGTCTTCGGCTCAACCGGCTCGGGGAAGTCAACTACACTGGCTGTCCTAGCCTCCAGGCTGTCCAGGGCCGGGATGAGCGTGGTGGTCATGGACTGGACCGGCGAGTACGAGGACCTTCTAGACGGGATGGGGGCCCGGTACAGGATGCTGGACCCGGTGAAGGGAGAAGCCGCCGTCAACCCCCTCCTCCTAGCCAGGAGCGGTGAGGTCGACGTTGTAGTGGACATACTATCCAGATCCCTAGGGCTAAGCCAGCCCCAGGAATACCTACTCCAGAGGGTGCTGGAATCCTCTAAGCCAGGCAGCATAGAGGAGCTACTAGCGATGGTTGAGGGGTACCCCGAGGAGGCGAAGTGGGATAGGGAGGTGAAGAGGGGGCTAGCTAGGAGGCTAGGGGTTATGGCTAGGAGTAGCGGAGGCTCAGCGTTCAGGGGTGACACGGGGCCGAGAGTAGCTCCGGGCATAAGCCTGGTTAGGTGTGACCGCATAAGGAATGCTAGCCTTAGGACTGTCTACATACTAGTGTACCTAGCCTACCTCTACACTATACCACCGGGCAGGGAGGTGGCGGTGATTGTGGATGAGGCCCACAACGTGTTCGGTAGCGGGTGGGGAGGATTCACCGACCAGCTTATAGCGGAGTCTAGGAAGTACGGGATATACCTAATCCTAGCCACGCAGTCGCCAAGCGAGGCATCGAATAGTGTGATACTCAACACCAACACGAAGATCGTGCACGCACTCAAAAGCGCCAGGGACAAGCAGCTAGTCTCAGCAACCCTTAGCCTAGGGGACAGTGCTAATAGGCTAGACAAGCTCAAGCCCGGCGAGGCGCTGGTTTCAGCACCCTCACTCTCCTCCCCGGTATTCGTCAAGATCGATGCCAGAGAGCCACCTAGTCAAGTCCTCTACTAGCCCCTCATCGAGCGACAACCAGTCGATATACACCCCAGTACGCCACTCCTCAACAAGGCCTAGAGCCTTCAAACCCGCCTCCTTAGGGGTTGTATGGCTCGTGTCAACCTCCACAGTCATATGCCACCACTCCCTCACCTCCGAGGCCACGACACCCAGCGCCTCCGCAGCGCAGTTCTCAGCAACCTTGGCCTCGGGCCAGCCACGCTGGGCGAGCCTCTTGCATAGGATCCTGGGGTGGGTCCTGAGGAGTAGTATGAACGCTACCATATCCTCCACAGCCTCCATCCACAGGGACGGATAAAGGGTGGCCACGAGAGTGCAGCCACCGGCCCCCCTAGCCGCCTCCCTTGCAGCCCTAACCCCCATCTCTGGGTCGACGACCATGGTATGCCTGCCAGTCGGGTCGGGCCTGGCAGCGCCTAGCCTCTTCATAACCTCCGAGCTCTCTAGCATACTACACCCTAGTATTCCAGCTAGGGCCTTGCCTACACTAGTCTTACCGGTGCCTGGTGTGCCCGCGACTAGGATCAGGGGCTCGCCCATCTAAATCGCCAGGGACTGGAAAGATGGGGGTTAAGGGTAAAAGGTTGGGGTTACCCTATCTTGGCTAGTCCTCCTCGCTGGAGGGGGTGGACTTCTTGTCCTCCTTGGTCTCCTCCCTCTTGGCGGCTATGACGTCGTCTATCCTCAGTATTAGGCTTGCCACCTCTGTGCCGGCCTTGAAGGCGTTGGTCTTGACCCTGGCTGGCTCTATCACTCCCTTCTCCCACATGTCCACTATCTCGCCTGTCTCTATGTCGACGCCGGCCCACTTCTTGCCCTCCTCGTGTGCGCTCCTCAGCTTCATCAGTACCTCTATCGGGTCGTGGCCAGCGTTGAACGCTAGAGTCTGTGGCAGGCTCTCGAGGGCCTTTATGAAGCCCTCTACTGCTAGCTGCTCCTTGCCCTCGATGGTCTTGGCCCACTCCCTGAGCCTCCTGGCTATCTCAACCTCGGTGGCGCCGCCGCCAGCCACTATCTTGCCGTCCATCACGGCGTCAGCCACGGCGCTGAGCGAGTCGTGGAGGGCCCTGTCCGCCTCCTCGACGAGCCTCTCGAAGCCGCCCCTTATCACTATGGTTACGCTTCTGGGGTTCTTTGCTCCCTCTATGAATACCATCTTGTCCTCGCCGACCTTCCTCTCCTCCACCAGCTCAGCCTCGCCTAGGTCCTCGGGCCTCAGGTCGTCGATGTTAGTCACTATCTTTGCCCCTGTGGCCCTGGCAACCTTCTCAATATCACTCCTCTTAACCCTCCTAACAGCCAGAATACCCCTCTTAGCCAAGAAATGCTGAGCAACATCATCAATACCCTTCTGAGTAATCACAACATTAGCCCCAGTAGCAGCAATCTTCTCGACCTTCTCTGCCAGTATCTTCTCCTGCTTTTCTAGCAGCTTCTGTATGAGGTCTGGGTTGTTTATGCTTATCTCCATGTCGATCTCCGGCTTCTCTATCTCCAGTGGAGTGTCTAGCACCGCTATCTTGGCGTTCTCGACCCTCTTGGGCATGTCGGGGTGTACTACCTCCTTGTCTAGTACTATGCCCTTGACTAGCATGGTGTCCCTTAGGCTGCCGCCGTGCTTCTTTATGATCTGTATGTTGTTTAGGTCTACGTAGTACCTGTCTCCCCTCTTCTCTGCTATGGCCCTAACCGCCTCAACTGCTAGCTGGGCGAAGTAGTCCTTGGTGTCGTGGACTGCCTTGCTGTTTAGGCTGGTCCTGGCTACTAGTAGTAGCTTCTCGGTGTCGTTTATGTCCACGGGCTCGGCTATCTCCTGGATTATCTCTAGGGCCCTGTTGAGGGCCTTCTTGTAGCCCTCTATTATGAGGGTTGGGTGTATGTTTGCGTCTAGTAGCTTCTCGGCCTCCTTGATCAGCTCGCCGGCGAATATGACTGCTGTCTTGGTGCCGTCGCCAGCCTCCTCGTCCTGGCCCTTGGCTATCTGCACTAGCATCTTGGCTGCGGGGTGCTGGACGTCCATCTTGTCTAGTATGGTGGCGCCGTCGTTGGTTATGGTTATGTCTCCTAGGCTGTCTACTAGCATCTTGTCCATGCCCTTGGGGCCGTAGGTAGTCTTGAGTATCTCAGCTATAGCCTTGACTGCCATTATGTTGCTCCTGACTGCCTCCCTACCGTAGGACCTCTGGGTGCCCTCCTTGAGTATGATCACGGGGACACCGGTTGGCTCCGCCACTGGTGCCATTGCCGCCATCTCTTGTCACCTGCTCCACTTCATTCTCCACAGAAACATGTAGAGGCCGCTTCTATATAAGGGTTTCGGTAATACGGGTGGGTGCACCATCACTTAAATTAGGGCCCCACACCGGAACCCCACACGGGTGCAAGGGCATGGGGAAGGTTAGGACCACGCTAGTCAAGAGGACGGCCAGGAAGCTGCTCGCAGAGTACCGGGACCTATTCACCAGGGACTTCGAGCACAACAAGAAGGTAGTATCGGAGCTTATAGAGTATAGGAGCAAGAAGCTCAGGAACCAGATCGCAGGCTACATTACACACCTAGTAAAGATAGAGGAGAGGAGGAAGAAGGAGGAGCAGCAATAACACCTCCTCCCCCTAAAAGGGGAAACGGGATGCAAGTAAAGGTAAAACTCCTAGCATCACTGAAAGACCTAGCAGGAGGAAGACGGGAGATCCTAGTAGAGGCTAGGACCTGGAGAGAGGCCCTGGCAAGACTAGTCGAGGAGAACCCCCAGCTTGAGGAGGCGATCAATAGAGACGGAACCCCCAAGCCAGGGATAATCGTCTTCGTAGACGGGGTGGACCATAGGATAGCAGATAGCGGCGAGGCCAGAGAAGTGGTAGTACTACCGGTGAACCACGGGGGAGTAGAGATACAGTTAGTAACCTGGGCAGAGGTGGAGGAGGCGATAGACGACATAGCAGCCAAGATCAGGGCCACAGGACTCAAGCCAGATGCTATAATAGGTATAATGAGGGGAGGAATCATACCAGCCAGGCTACTGGCAGACTCACTAAACGTCCAGGAGATACTCACTATGGAGATCAAGCTCTACCAGTCAATAGGAGTCAAGTCAGCCCAGCCATACATAAAGTACCCGATCATAAGGGAGCTAAGAGGATTCAGGGTACTCATAGTGGATGACATAAGCGACAGCGGCCTCTCACTACAGCTAGCAGTAGAGGCGGTATCACTATACTCCCCCGCATCGATATCCACAGCAACCCTGTACGTAAAGCCATGGACCAGAATGCACCCAGACTACTACTCCAAGATAACAGACAAGTGGATAATCTTCCCATGGGAGAAGCACGAGTACGCCAGAGAGGTGGAGAAGGCTGGAGGAGCCCCCTAGAACCTACTGCATCCACAAGATACAGGCCGGGCCAGACACGCTGAAGGTCCTCTACGCAAGGCTAGACAAACCAGTAGACCCGGAGAGGGTAGCCAAGCTAGCTAGGAGTGTAGAGGGGATCCTACTAGGCCTCGACAGAGACTACAATCCATGCGAAGCAGCATCCGCTGTACTCCACGCGGAAGAACTGGCAAGCCTGGGTGTGATAAGAGTCAGGAGCAGGCCCCTGGCAGCACTAATGCTCCTCTACAAGGCCAGGCAGATAAGCGAGCTACTGGAGGAGATGGGTGAAGCCAGGATCCTAGTAGGGACCATGATGGGCCAGGGGGACTTCGAGGCTATACTCAGGAAGCTAACGGGAGGGGAGTGGAGAGGAGTAGAGTGCAACACCGAATGTGGGCCCGGGGACCTGGCGGGCATAGCCAGCTTCGCCGCGCGCCTACTCTAGATCAGCTGGTCTAGCCTGAGCGGTATACGTGGTGCCTGGCCTATCAGGCGCCTCACACCCTCTTCTAGGCCTCTAGCTATGTCCTCGAAGCCGCCCTCCACAAGCTCTTCTAGACCCATCACTGTGGTCTTCCTCCTCCTCGTGGAGTGGTCGTAGACCCTTAGGGTGACCTTACCCTCCCTAACCTCCCTCTCGCCTATGAATGCTAGCACGGGTGGCTTGATTGTGGACTCTATCTGCCTAACCTCGCCCGATAGGCTAGTCTTATTGGCCATCCTAACCCCTACCCTGAATCCCATCCCGGTCAGGGCGTTTGCCACCCTCTCAGCGGCGGCCTCTATCTCCCCGTCTAGCTCGCCTCCAGTCTGTATGCCGACGATGCCCACCTGTAGGGGGGCCAGTGGGAAGGGCAGCCTGCCCCTGCTGTACTCCAGGTATATGCCAAGGAACCTCTCGACCGAGCCTAGGAGTGCCCTGTGGATTATGAACACATCCATGTCTCCGTAGACGCTCCTCACCAGCTCGTATAGCCTGAACCTCCTGGGGAGGTTAAAGTCGAATTGTATAGTGCCAAGCTGCCACTCCTTAACTATACCGGCCTCCTCCAGCTTTACCACAACATCTATCTTGGGGCCGTAGAACGCTGCCTCCCCCTCCTCCATGGAGTAGGAGACGCCGTATTTGCTTGCCAGCTTCCTGGCAGCCTCCTCGAGTGCCCCCTCGGCCTGGCTCCACTCCTCCCTAGTCCCCATGAACTCGGTTCCTATCAACGCCTTGTCGCTGAGGCTTAGGCGGAGGTGTATATCGGCCTTGGAGAGGTCTAGTAGGAACACGTTGCCAAGCACCATCATCATCTCGTCGAATACATCGGTTATCACGTCTATAGCCTTATCGGAGGGGGTGATTATGTGGGCATCATCCTGGGTGAAGCCCCTAACCCTGAGGAGGCCGTAGAGGCTCCCGCTGGGCTCGTACCTGTGGACCCTCCCTAGCTCGAAGATCTTGAAGGGTAGGGGAACCTTGCCCCTGAACCTGGCTACCTGGCTCATGAAGAGGAGTATGTGGTATGGGCAGTTCATAGGCTTAATAGCGTAGTCGTGTCCCTCTATGTCGAAGAGGAACATGTTCTTCCTATAGAAGTCTAGGTGGCCGGAGACCTTGAAGAGTTCGCTACTAGCTATGATAGGGGTCTCCGCTATATAGTAGCCCCTGAGGGCGTGGAGTCTTGTGAGGATCTCGAACAAGGCCCACCTGAACACTCCCCCGCCCAGGCTGAAGAGCGGGATCCCGGCGCCGGAGAAGGTGCCATACTCCCTATCCAGCAGTGGCACGGTCGAGTCGGGCTTTATAGCCAGGTCTAGCTCGTATGCGTAGTCCATATGGGTCTTCTCTGTCCTATCCCCGCCCAACCCTGCACACCCTTCTATGTGGCACTGCCTAAGCCAATCCCACCGCTGGGCTACCTGATAGTAAATAAGAATCTATGGGGAGGATACATGTGGAGGGCTATGATGAGTGGTGACGGCTCTGATCCCGGCGGGTGATGGGATGTCACCCTCTCTGAGCCCTTAAAGGAAAGAGGGTAGGAGGGGTTGGGTGTGTGGGATGCTACTTCCTTGTAGCGTAGATTGCCGCCGCGCCGAGGAGTATGCCGACTATGAATAGGGCGACGCTGATCGTCCAGTCGGTCTGGGTCTGGGTTACTGTGGTCGTGGCGGTCACGGTTGTGGGCACCTCCTGGGTCACCGTCTGGGTTACTGTCTGCGTCACCTGCTGGGTCTGGGTCACCGTGGCGGTTACAGTCTTCTCAACGGTGGATGTCTCGACTATGGTCACGGTCTCCTTGCCTGGGGGAGCCTGCATTGGGGCCCCGGTTGCTACGGCCACCATGAACTTGATCACATTGGCCACAAACACTGGGCCGTCTAGGGGCTTGTCCTTGTAGCTAGGCGCGGTCATGGGCTCGTAGCCGCCGTAGGGGGTCTCGCTGGATACTATGAAGATCTTATCCTCACCCATCCTCTCGGCCAGCATTAGTGGGAAGGGGCCAGTGTTGACGGTGTCATCGAGGGGGTCGTAGAACTCGGCGGGGTGCTGGCCCTGCATCGGGTCGGCCTGGTGCTCCACGGCCCTTGACTGCTCGCTGGTCCTCACTATCACGCACACGTTATCAGGCTTCATCTCGGGGTTCTTGACAGGGTTCACGGGCTCGTCATCCACTAGTATGTAGAGGCCTCCGGGACCGTGGAAGAGGACCCTCTTGTACTGTAGCCCGTTTAGTATGAAGTCTGCTATCTTGGGGTCGGGGTCTACTATGCCTAGGACCCTGTAGGGGGCTCCAGCGTTCTCCTTGTCGTCCTCTATGCTGACGTAGTCGCTCCTTATTATGCTACCGATAGCCTCGGCCACCTGGTTTATGACGACCTGGGCAGTCTCGCTACCCTGGGCCGGGTAGTCGCTGTCGCCGCCCACCCAGATCGCCTTGCCACCTGTTGAGAACCACTGGGCTATCGTGTTCACCTCCTCGTCGCTGAGCACGGTGGTGGCCTGGCCTATGAGTAGGACCTGGGCGTCCATTAGGTTCTCCTGGGTTATTCCTCCAACCCTAACCTCGTCGAAGAGCTGGAGGTATCCTGGCTCTATGTTGGCCTTCTGCTCCTCGCTCTGGAGGATCAGGATCCATGTGCACTCTGGGCAGCTATTCACTATAGTGTCGAGCCCCTTCGTTGCTTGGCCGTGGCTCAGGTCCACGGCGATCACTGCCTTCATCTGGGCATAGGACGCTACTGGGGCGGCTATGGATAGCGCGAGTAGGGCTAGTAGTATTAGGGGTGCTCGCCTCATGCTAGCACCTCGGGTAGGTCCTGGTCTCTGGAGGATATTTAAATGAGAGGGGGTAGTGGCTCCACTGAAGGGGCGAGGGTTTGTATAGGGTAAGGGTTAGGGGGATCTATGCTACCGCGCTGTCCCTGATACTCTACAGGAGGGGCTTCATACTTGCCGATGCTAGCGAGGTCCTCAAGTCCAGGGTTAGGGTGCCCACGAGTGATGCGGCTCCCCACGTCACGGTGAAGAGCCTGGAGGACAGCCCGGACGAGGTCCTCATACTAGGAAGCCCCTGGGAGGCTGGCGCTGGGGTGGAGGAGGCGATAGCCCGTGAGGTGGGCTACTACTACTCGCGGAGGGGTAGATACGGGCTATACACTGTTATCGACGCAGAGAGCCTGGGCGGGTGCAGGGTACTACTGCCTGGTGGAGTGGAGGCTAGGCTCCAAGCCGATGAATGCCCGGGGCCCGGGGAGAGGATTAGGGTCACCATAGTCAAGGAAGCCCTGGGCAGGGGCGAGGAGGTGAGGGCACGGCCCGGGGTGTCGATTGTAGGGGAGTATGTCATAGTATCAGCTCCCGGCTCGGGGGTGAGCTTCAGCGAGCATATAAGGAGCGGGGAGCTTAGGGCAGAGCTCACTGTTAGGGCGCTGGAGAGGATCGACACGGGCAGGGTCCACATCAGGTTTAGGAGCAGCGCGAGGAGCGGGGACCTGGATGCAGTGATCAGGGAGGCCGAGGAGCTGGCTGGCAAGGCCCTAGAGCTAGCCAATACTAGCCCCGGAGAGCCGGGTATAGTCTGGAGGGGCGAGTACATCTCCATCCTAGGCCTCCCTCTACCAGCCAAGGAGAGGCTGGACAGGGTCAGGAGGGAGGTGTATCCCACCATAGACATGCACCACACCCTCAAGGCCGGGGGAGACAGGGAGTCGATGATAGTGGACTACGCCGAGGAGGCGTCCAGAACGGGGTCATGCACCGAGGAGGCGGGGATAGACGCCGTCTACTTCATAGCATCCAGGATGGGGCAGAAGGGGAGGATCTACATAAAACACATCCTCCCCCACGGGGGGCACCTCAGGATAGGCCCCTTCAACCTGGAATCGGTATCCAGGGCAGGCAGGTGCGTCAAGATAAGGCTATCCAGGGTGTTCCGCAGCCCCGGCGTGCTAGACGGGTTGGGCGTGGAGAAGAGGCCGGGGGATAGGGGTGTGACAGAGGTGGACACGTGCTCCTGGATAACGCTCCACACCTACATAGACCAGGCTGGCAGGGTGCTCGGCTACTACGCTAACATAAACACCCCGGCCGAGGTGAGCCTATCGGGGGTAAGGTACACCGACCTCTATATAGATGTGGTGAAGAAGCCCGGAGAGGAGGCCCGGGTATTAGATAGGGATCAGCTAGAGGAGGCCCACAGGGCCGGGTTAATATCGGGTAGCCTCTACGAGGAGGCCCTAGCCTGGGCTGAGAGGGCTGCTAATAGGCTTGCTAGCCTCGATTGAGGCACTCCTCCACTAGGCAGTAAAGGTGCTCGTACAGGCCGGTATCCCTCCTGGGGGCCCTGGATCCGAGCTCCCCGGCTAGAGCCCTGATCCAGTACCTAGTATCGGGATCCCCGAGTATATACTCTACCATGTCCTCTGGGTCGCCCAGGGTTGCTAGGAGTAGGTGGAGCGCCTTGAAGGTGGTGCCGGATAGCCTGTAGGCCTCCTCTAGGGTGCCCCCTGCTATCCTGGCTAGTGCATGGCCTATGGCGTAGGGTAGGCCTATCACGAGCCCCATGACCCTATCGTGGGTTTCAGGGTCAACGGGCTCCCAGCGTAGGCCTAGCACCCCCAGTAGGCTGGTGAAGAGGCCTGCTTCACCCTCCCTCCCGGGAACGGGGACTACTAGGACCTTATGGGCCTCTAGCCTCCTGGCCCTGGGGCCGAAGAGGGGGTGTAGGGAGGCCACCCTCACCGCTGGCGGCAGGGACCTTAGGACCGGTATTGTGTGCTTCTTGAAGGTAGCTATATCGGCCACCCCGCCACTCCACCCCGACTTTGACGCTATGTCCCCGATCTCCCTGAGGACTGATGGCGCGGCTGTGGGGGGAGTGGCCACTATGACTATATCGGTCTTGGCAACTAGGTCCTCCAGGCTAGTCGAGGGTGTTAGCCCCTCAACGCCCCTGAGCCTACCCGGATCCTTGTCGTAGCCGTGGACCTCTAGCCCCTTGGATATTGCCAGTCTAGCCAGCCAGGAGCCCATGCCCCCTACTCCAGCTATGCCCAGCCTCATTGCCCTACAGCCCTTCTGATCGCATCTACAACCTTAGGCACTGTCTGGGGGTCAACTGTTAGGGTGAGGCGTAGGAACCCCTTGTACCTCTCTCCGAAGGCGCTTCCTGGGAAGGCCCCGACGCCCTGGTCGGCGAGTTTGTATACAAACTCTACATCGTCAACCGGGGGGTTTACGCGGGCGAACAGGTACATGCTACCCGCTGGCCGGGCGAACTCTAGCACACCGCCCGAGTGCTTCTCGAAGGCGTCGATCCTCTCCATGTATATCCTCCTTACCCTGCCTACGACCTCATCCCTTATCTCAAGGGCCCTCAGGGCTGCGGCCTGCACGGGCTTGGGGGCGCTGGTGTAGACTGCCTGCACGTACCTGGCGATTTCTCGTATGATCTCCTTATCTCCGACCGCGTAGCCTATACGGTAGCCGGGTATCGAGAATGTCTTGGAGAAGCTGTATACAACCACGGTATTCTCCATGCCGTAATCGAGGGCGCTCCACTCGGGGCCGTCATAGACCAGGTCCCTGTAGACCTCGTCGGAGACTATCCTAACTCCCCTGGACGAGGCGTCCCCTATTAGATCCCTTAACACGCCTCTGGGGAGGGCACCGGTTGGATTGTTAGGGTAGTTTAGAACCAGTGTATCTATACCGGATAGATCATACTCCCGGGGCTCCCAGCTATCCTCGAGCCTGGTCTCGGCTATGGTCTCAAGCTTAAACCCACTGACGGATGCCTGGAGCCTATAGGCGGGCCAGTAGGGCGCTATCACGCCGACCGCCTTGGACCTGTATGTGGAGGCCGCTATACCGAACTTGCCTCCGGGGAGCACTATGACCTCATCC
Source organism: Acidilobaceae archaeon (assembly GCA_027014125.1). Taxonomy (GTDB): domain Archaea; phylum Thermoproteota; class Thermoprotei_A; order Sulfolobales; family Acidilobaceae; genus S012-22. The sequence continues at coordinate 19,663 of JALWEI010000022.1, forward strand.
TTCTCAACGCCATGCAGCTGGGCTATAGCCTCAACCAGGTCCCCCTCTCCCCTGAAGGTTGAGTATCCAGCCTCCTCCGCCGCGTCCCTGAGAGCCTCGATAATCCTGGGATCGGGGGGTATGTCGGGGTTGCCTATATCGAGGCGGGCCCAAGGCCTCCTCTCTGCCAGGTATGCGTGGAACTCGTAGATGTTAAACAGCCTTCTCCACCTCGAGGCAGAGCCTGATAATCTCCTGGAATATATGGCTAAAGGGGCCCGCCCTCCTTAGAACCTCTGCCTCCCTCTCCGGCACTCTTATAGGGGCCCCGATCTTCCTCTTGTAGTCGCCTATCTCCCTACAGATCCTGGCCCTCTCCTCTAGTAGCCTTATCAGCTCCATATCTATCTCGTCGATCCTGGCCCTTAGCTTGTCTATCTCCCCCATCATGCTCCACCTCCCCTGGTCTCCGTGACTATTATGTCGCCCATCCCTCTCCATGCATCAATGATCCTGGAGGGGCAGCTTGTGAGGGCGAAGAGGGCGGGTCCCTTACCTGATACCCCGGCTGTCCAGGTGCACTCGAGGGCAAGGGCCTCCTCCAGTGGGGCCCATAGGTCTCTTAGCCCGGTTGCGTGTATTGTGGCTAGGCTGTTGATCGGTATGGCGTCAATCCACTTCCCTGCTAGGGCGGTCTTGGCCGCCTTCAGGTATAGCTCCTTGTAGGCTTTGAAGCGGGAGGGGTCTATGGCGTGGATCGGGTTCTCCTCCTTAGGTATGAGGAGGACTACAGGGATCCTCGGGGCGTGGAAGATCTTCAGCCTCTTGACCATAGTGTTGTCTGTTATGTGTACCCCTGGTAGTAGGGTGGCTAGGCTGTCATCGTAAGCCCCGGTTATTGTGAGCCCAGCTAGCTTGGCGGCCTCGACGCCCCTCCTGGCGATCTCCTCTCTGCTGGCTTCGATGCCATGCATGTCTAGCACTGCGGCTAGCATGGCGTTGACGAGGGCGCTACTACTCTTGAGCCCCCTCGAGGGGGGTATGAGGGAGGTGATCCTGGCGTGGAAGGTCCTCGGGGCGCCCATCCTGGACGCAACTCTGTGGACAGCCCATAGCACCTCCCCGTCTAGGGGGCCATAACCGTTGGACCAGCCCGAGAGCGAGCTGGACTCTGTCACCTCTACCTCTAGGGGGAGGCTTATCCCCAGGGCTCCCCCGATCCCCGTGCCTATAGCGTTGAGCACGCTAACCCCAGCATAGGCGGTGCCCCTTCCCGGAGGCATGGCTGGGTCACCTCCTGGCGGTGGCTAGGGCTGACTCTACCCTAGAGGCTATCCCCCTGGGCGTTAGTCCCATCGCCTCTACTAGGTCTAGGTAGGTCTTGGATGATGTGCCGAACCTCTCGTGCACCCCCATCCTTATGAGCCTCCCGGCCCCTGCCTCTGCTAGGACCTCGGCCACCGCGCCGCCCAGGCCCCCCGCAGTGTTATGCTCCTCCACGGTGACGGATAGGATGGACCTGGAGCTAAGCTTGACTATTGTATCCGAGTCTATGGGCTTCACCGTGTATACATCGACCACCCCAGCCTTTATCCCCCGGGTCTCTAGGATCTTGGCTGCCTCCAGCGACATGCCCACCATGGGACCCACAGCATATACCACTACATCCACCGGGTCCCTGACAATTCTTAGGCCCCCAATCCTGAACCCTTCCTCATCGTCGTAGACGTGGACAGCGTTATCCCTCCCAAGCCTCATGTAGAGGGGGCCCACGTGGTCCTCGACGGCCGCCCTTATAAGTGCCCTGGTCGAGTTGAAGTCAGCAGGAGACACAACGGTCATCCCTGGTATACTCCTCATCAAGGCAAGATCCTCGAGGCTCTGGTGGGAAGCCCCGTCTATGTGCGGCGAGAGGCCTGCATGGGTGGCTATCACCTTAACGTTTAGCCTATCCCTTGCCAGCGTGTTCCTGATCTGCTCGAAGGCCCTCATGAGGAACATGGCGAACCCCATGGCTACCGGCCTGAGGCCTGCCAGGGCTAGGCCCGCGGCCGTGCCTATGAGGTCTTGCTCGCTTATCCCCACATTCACATACCTCCCCGGGAACTTCTTGCCAAACGCCAGGCTACCCGTAGATCTGCCAGTATCGGCATCCAGTACCACCAGGTCGTCGAGTCTATCGCCTAGCTCGGTGAGTATACTAGACACTGCCCTCCTGTAACTCTCAAACACCACCATACCCCGGACCCCCCTAGCTCCTCGGCCTCACTATCACCACTACAGGCATATCCACCGTGGAGGCCTCCTCCAGGGCTGCAACTATCTCGTCGAAAGTGTTCCTAACAGTCACCACGTGCCAGCCGAAGCTCCTCCACCTATCCTCCAGAGGCTCCTTGGCCTTCACCTCCTCAGTCCTACCAGTATGCTGGGTCATATTCCTATCTACTATCGCGGTCACGTTTGATAGCCTCTTGGAGCTCGTCGTGGCAACGGCCTCCCACACCTGGCCCTCGTCCAGCTCCCCATCGCCAAGTATAACGGCGACCTCCCTGGGCACCCCGTCTATCCTTGAGGCTAGGGCTATCCCATTCGCTATGGACAGGCCCTGGCCCAGGCTGCCGGTGGAGACTATAATCCCGGGTACCCTGAAGGCCTCGGGGTGTGCCTGGAGCCTGGAGCCGAGCCTCAGGTAGCTCTTAAGCTCCTCGATAGGTATCATCCTGGATGCCGCTAGCCATGTGTATAGCGCCATGCTAGCATGGCCCTTGCTGAGGAGGCCGAACCTCTTAATACCAAGATCATGGCCCCGGGGGATCCAGACGCCGAAGACCGCCGCTATAATGTTGAGGGCAGACCGGGAGGATCCGACATGCCAGGCGGACCCGTTCGAGGCAAGATCCTCGAAGAGGGCCCAGGCCCCGTCTAGCGTGGATGACGCGGAGGATACAAGGTCACTCAGGGCCTGGGAAGGGGATCCGCCGCCTAGCCTAGATATTGGCGCTCCATCACCACGCACCTCACAGCAGTTACATGCCTACACGCTGGAGGGGTATAAAAGCTATGCCCCGCCTGGGGCGGATGCATGAGGGGGATCTTCATAGGAGGAGGCGCGGGTCCTAGGAGTAACCTATCCTCATGCACGTCCTCGGGTGAAACCGGTTCCCGCGTCATCCCCGGCCGCTGTGAGAGTGTGGAGGGGCATCACTTATAAGCCCCCGCTGCGGGCAGAGTAACTGGCCAGCCCCTGAGGCGCTGGCTCCAGCTAGAGGAGAGGAACTGGATTGGAGGAAGAGAGGAAGATATCCTCCCTCAAAGAGGGTATGGATAACGTCTCGGTCAAGGGACGAGTGATCTCGACGGAGGATCCGAAGGTTATACAGACCAGGAAGGGGCCCAGGAGGATAAGCGAGGCGGTCATAGGAGACGATACTGGCAGAGTCAAGGTTACGCTCTGGGGGAAACACGCGGGGACCCTAGAGGAGGGCGAGGCCGTGGAGATACGGGGAGCCTGGACCACCTCATACAGGGGAGAGGTCCAGCTTAACGTAGGCTACAAGGGCGAGATCGAGAGGATCAGCGAGGACGAGGTCCCAACAGAGGAGGATATCCCGGAAGACACTCCCAAGGCCGAGACGGGGTACAGGCGTGGAGGATACGGGGCCAGGAGGCCCAGAACCTTCTAACCCGCATACAGGTCTATCCACATAATCCCCGGTTTTTAACTAGCCATACCCCCGGATTGTAGCCTACAGAACCCCCAGCCGGGGGCGCTATACGGGGTGTCCCAGTAGTGTCGGAGTATAACGTGATCGAGAGGCTCCACAGCATTAAGGATGCTAGGAGGCTCCTTGAGAGGGGCCTCAGAAGAGTAGCTCCCGGTGAGGAGACTGTAGGCGTTGATGACGCCCTAGGGAGGGTATCCAGTAGAGACGTGTATAGCCCCATGGACGTGCCTCCCCACGATAGGAGCGTGCTAGACGGCTACGCTGCAAGGTGGAGGGACATATCGACCGCCAGCGAGGAGGCGCCAGCGATCCTACGTGTCAAGGGTAGGATAGAGATAGACGATCCTGGCTCCTACGAGGTGGGGCCCGGAGAGTGCTATGAGGTGGCTACGGGATCCCCGATGCCCGTTGGGGCCGACGTGGTAGTCCCCATAGAACATGCCTCTGCCCAGGGCGGCCTGGTATACGTGTACAAGCCGTTCCCCGGAGGCTACGGAGTCTCCACCCGGGGCGAGGACCTGAGGAGAGGTGAGAGGGTCCTAGCCAAAGGTGACCTGGTCAGCGAGTGGCACGTGGGGGTGCTAGCCTCAATCGGCGTGGGAAGGGTCAGCGTGTGGGGAAGGCTTAGGGTGGGGATAGTGTCGACTGGCCAGGAGCTGATAGAGCCAGGCGTGGAGTATAGGCCAGGCAAGGTATATGCATCGACAGGCAGGCTGGCAGCCTCCTACCTCAGGGCCCGGGGGGCTGATGCTAGGTACCTGGGCATACTGCCCGACGATGAAGATACGATAAGGACTTTCATACTAGAGAATATCGGGGAATATGACGTATTGATGACTACCGGAGGCACCAGTGTGGGGCGGAAAGACGCGGCGATACGAGCCCTAGCCAGCGTGGCTGAGGACCTTCTACACGGCCTAGCACTAACACCCGGCAGGCCGGGGGCGGTGGGCATAGTCCAGGGGAAGCCAGTCATGGCCCTCAGCGGCATGCCGGTAGCGGCGGTGAGCGAGCTCATAGCGGTCTGGGACCCCGTGTACCGGGGGCTACTGGGTAGGGAGAGGCCCTGGGAGCCCGTGCTCAGGGCCAGGATGGCTAGGCAGTACACGTCCCACCCGGGCATGGTCAACGTTGTTAGGACCCGAACATGCATAGGGAGTAATGGCCTCGTAGCAGAGCCCCTCAGGGTTACAGGAAGCGGGATCCTATCCACCCTCATCAAGGCGAACTCTATACTTATCGTCCCTGAGGATGTTACTGGTATAGAGGAGGGGGAGGAGGTCGAGGTCCTCCTCACAGGTCACCTGGAGGTGTGTAAGGGTTGAGTAGGAGCATATTCAAGAGACTAGCCGAGCCCGAGGAGGCTATACTCCTAGTCAAGGAGAGACTCGGCCTCAGCCTAGTGGAGAGGATCCTAGGCCAGGGAGCAATAAGCGTGGGGATAACAGACCTGGAGGGGAGGCTACTAGCCGAAAGCATAACATCACCCCGGCCACTTCCATGGTACCCAAGATCCCTTGTAGACGGATGCGCCGTCAGGAGCGTGGACGTGGCAGGCGCCTTCGAGGACAGGCCAGTAACCCTCAGATACGGGGGCCGTATAAAGATCGGGGAGAAGCCTGCCAGGCCCCTCGAGCCAGGGGAGTGCATGGAGATAGACACCGGGGCTTGGGTCCCCGTGGGGGCCGACGCGGTGGTTCCTATAGAATACGTGACGAGGCCACGAGAGGGCGAGGCAAGGATAGAGAGGGGAGCCTCGCCGGGCCAGGGGATAGCCCTCCCGGCCACGGACGTGGCAACCGGGGACCAGGTTGCATGGCCGGGAGCCCCCGGCACGCCGGAGCTGGTCGCTGCCCTAGCAGCTATAGGGGTGAAAAGGGTCAAGGCGACCAGGAGGGTCAGGGCCGCGGTCTTCAGCACTGGAGACGAGCTCGTGGAGCCCGGCTCGGACCCAGGCGATGCCGGTATATTCGACTCCAACAGGTTCCAGCTTATAGCGTGGATGAAGAGGTTGGGGTATGAGGTACTAGACCTGGGCATAGCTAGGGATACTATAGAGGACGTGGAGGACATGATAATCAAGGCCGTAGGCGAGGATGCGGATGTGGTAGTAACTAGTGGGGGCACCTCAGCCGGCCTAGAGGACGTAGTCTACCGGGCCCTAGGTAGGAGGGGAGAAGTCATAGTACACGGGCTCAGGATAAAGCCGGGTAAACCAACTATACTGGGAAGCGTGGGAGAGGACAGGCTATTCATAGGGCTCCCCGGCAACCCCAGGTCAGCAGCCAACGTCTTCGAGAAGGTAGTGACCAGGCTCCTATCAACTCTAGGCCTCCCATCCCCAGCCTACTCGCCCAGGGTAGTAGAAGCAACTACAGTAACCGCGCTCCCAGCAGAGAAGGGGAGACACACCATAGTGCCAGTCTCCCTAGCCCCCGGCAGCGGGGGATTCCTAGCATTCCCCGTGGCAAAGGACAGCTACATGATAGCCAGCTACCCCAAAGCCGAAGGAGTCACCATAATACCCGCAGGAGCCCACACACCCCCACGACCAGGGTCTAAGATACGCGTAGAACTCTCCAGAGAGCCCGGCGACAAGGTCATATACCTTACAGACACTAGGCTGATAAGCCCGCCGACGAGGCCCGGCGTAAAGAACTTGTACTTCCCCACAGGAACCCCCGAGACGGTCATACAACTACTCCCACCAGGTCAAGTAGTAGTCACCAGCCTAACCCCCAAGGTGGAGGAGGTGGCCGAGGCCACGGAGGAGGCGAGAAGGAGCATAGTACTAGCAACCAGGTCAGGACAGTGCAGGAGGGCTGCGGTATTCCTGCCCTACTCCACGCGCACCAAGCTTCCAGGAGACCCGGTGAGAGTACCAGCACCAAGGGCGGAAACAGCAATGGTAATGCTAGAGCAGGGGTACGTGGACTGCGCCCTAGTACCCGGGGACTACGCCGAGGGCCTAGATGGCTTCAACCTAGAGGAGGTCGACACTGAGAGGGTAGCCCTCGCGAGGGTAGTGGAGCCCAAGCCTTAATTATCACACACCTAGCCACTTATATGGGGCCCGGCTGTGAAGAGGGTTTTAAGAGGTGACTATTGTGGATGAAGGGGAACCCACGCCTCGAGCCGGGCCCTGTATAGAGGAGGTAGCAGAGGTGGACGAGGCAGAGTTCAGGCTACTCCACGAGCTATTAACGATGACCGAGCATGACTACGTCGACGTGCTACTCCACGAGGCCGAGGGCGTAGAGGTGTATCTGGAGGCCTTCGCCGGCCTAGACTGTATAAGGGTGATAAGCCTACACGCCAGAGGATGCGGGCAAGCAGCCCTAGACTACCTCAAAGCGGCTGCCGACTGGCCAGAGGTATCCAGGGTCGTCGTGGAGGGAGACTGTATAGACTTAGAGATACCACCGGACCCGCCGCTCAGGATAGCCAGGGCCCTAGACAAGCTTGGCGTGGACACCCCGCTAGCCCCTAGAGCGTTCAGGGTCAAGAGGGTGCGGTAAGAGTGGAGCCCCCACTGAGGTTTAGGGTTTGTAGGTGGATAGAGGATGAAGAGTTCAGGAGGCTACTAGAATTCTCCAGGTACCTAGGCCGCAGCGGAGGGTGCTCCCTCTTCGAGGTCGACCGGGCCAAGGCTAGGAGGGAAGGATACACAATGCTAGATATATACCGTGTAGTCTCCTCGCTAGAGGGAGTGCCCGGCGAGGACCTTGACAGGCTAAAGGCCGAGGCTGAGGAGGAAGGCAAGGTCCTAGTGTACCTTGGCAGCGATGGCATGCTAAGGATAAGGTCTAGGGTCATGCTTAAGCCCATAATCTCCGGGCTGGGCGTCTACCTACCCTATGATAGGCAGGAGAGGGCCTACAAGGCTCCTGCCCACATGTATGCTGAGATAGTAAAACACCTAACCAGGCAGGGTCTCAACGTAGTAGACAAGGTAGGATTGCTGGAGAAGAAGCTGCCGAGGGAGGTTAGGTTCACGGGGGAGCTGAGGCCATACCAGAGAGAGGCGCTGGAGGCCTGGGAGAAGAACGGAAACCGGGGGGTTATCGCACTCCCCACGGGTGCCGGGAAGACCATCGTAGCCATAGCTGGCATGGCCAAGCTCTCCGTGTACACCCTGATAGTGGTCTTCACGAAGGAGCACGTTAGGCAGTGGATAGAGGCGATCAAGAGGTTCACAGACGCGGCGGGCCTAGTGGGGGCCTACTATGGCGAGGAGAAGAGGCTAGCCCCGATAACCGTCACCACGTACCAAACAGCCTTCAGGAAGGTAGGGGTCTTCGCCCCGCTATTCTCCATGTTGATAATAGATGAGGCCCACCACCTACCGGCGGACAAGTTCAGGATCATAGCATCAAGGATGCCCGCACCCTACAGGATGGGCCTCTCAGCTACGATAGAAAGGGAGGACGGGAAGCACGAGGAGATATTCCCCCTGGTTGGAGGGGTGGTCTACCACATCCCACCGGGCGAGCTGGCCAGGCAGGGGTACCTAGCCCCATACGTGATCAGAAGGGAGAAGGTAAGCCTAGCCGGGGAGGAGAAGAAGATGTACGAGAAGCTTAGAGCCGAATACAGGGCCCTAGCCGGGGGACGCACATTCCAGGAAATACTAGAAGCGGCCAGGAAGGGGGATCCAGTAGCGATCCAAGCGCTAAGGAAACACCACGAGATGAGGAGCATAATACAGATGAGCGAGGCCAAGATAAGGAAGGTAGAGGAGATAGTCAGGCGAGAGCTGGCGAAGGGCTCAAAGATCATAGTATTCACTCAATACAAGAAGCAGGCAGAGGAGATAGCAAAGAGGGTCGGAGGCCTCCTACTCCACGGCGGCCTAGACCCTAGGGAGAGGGCTAGGACGCTAGAGGCGTTCAGGTCCTCTAAGAGCGGGGTCCTAGTCGTCACCACGGTCGGCGACGAGGGGCTCGATATACCGGATGCCAACGTCGGTATCCTAGTATCGGGTACAAGCTCCTCAAGGCAGTTCATCCAGAGGCTGGGCAGGCTGCTTAGGCCTGGGAAGGGCAAGAAGAGTGCAGTCCTCTACGAGGTCATAGTTGAGGGCACGAGTGAGGAGTACCAGAGCAGGAAAAGGAGGAGGATGCCGTTATAGCACCTCCGAGACTAGCTTGGGTATGTCGAAGGGCATCCTTGCAACCTTGATGCCGGCCCTGGTTAGGGCCTCCACCTTCCCCTTATACGTTCCAGAGCCCATCATTATTATCGCGCCAGCGTGGCCCATCCTCTTGCCCTCGGGGGCCGTCCTGCCGGCTATGAATGCTACTATCGGCTTGGTGACCTCTCCCCTCTCAACCATGGCGGCCGCCCTCTCCTCCATGTCTCCGCCGATCTCCCCTAGCAGGACGATGGCCCTAGTCTGGGGGTCTTCCTCCAGCATCTTCAGGGCCTCGGTGAAGCTTGTCCCTATAACCGGGTCTCCTCCTATGCCTATGACGGTGCTCTGCCCTATGCCACTCTTGGTTAGAGCGTAGGCTACCTCGTATGTTAGGGTTCCGCTCCTCGATACTATAGCGACCTCACCCTCCTTGAATATGTGACCTGGCATTATGCCTACCTTCGACTTGCCCGGGGATATTACTCCGGGACAGTTTGGCCCGATCACTGTGACACCCCTGCTCCTGGCGTAGTTTATGAAGCGTAGGGACTCGTGGACTGGTATGCCCTCGGTTATAACCACCACTAGCCTCATGCCTGCATCCACTGCCTCGTAAACCGCGTCGGGGGCGAACCTGGCGGGTACGAATATTATGGAGGTGTTGGCATCCGGGTGAGCCTCTACCGCCTCCTCCATGGTATCGTATACTGGGACCCCGTGGACCTCCATGCCGCCCTTGCCGGGGGTTACCCCTGCTACCACCTTGGTGCCGTACTCTAGCATTAGCTTGGTGTGGAATGATCCCTCGCGACCGGTTATACCCTGGACGATTACCCGGGTATCCTCTCCCACGAGCACAGCCATCCCGTACACCCCCCTAAAGCTCCATGACCCTCTTAACCGCCTCTATAGGGTCTGTGTAGGCGATGATCCCGGCCTCGCTCAGTATCTTCCTCCCCTCCTCCTCGTTTGTGCCGGCTAGCCTAACTACTATAGGCTTCTCTATCTCCCCTAGCTCCCTGAGCGCAGCTACTATGCCCCTGGCCACCTCATCCCCACGGGTTATGCCCCCGAAGATGTTTATGAAGATCTTCTCAGCCTTCGGATACTCTAGCAGGAAGCCCACCGCCTTCTTCACCAGATCCGCCCTGGCCCCGCCTCCTATGTCGAGGAAGTTGGCCGGCTTCCCGCCGTACTCTAGCACTAGGTCCATGGTGGTCATGGTTAGGCCGGCCCCATTGCTTATTATCCCAATGTTCCCGTCGAGCTCCACGAATGTTAGGCCTGCCTTCCTGGCCTTAACCTCCCACTCGGTGTACTCGCCGCTCTCCTCTATCCTCTCCCCGCCCAGCTCGGGGTGCCTGTAGAGGGAGTTATCGTCGACAATCAGCCTCGCATCCAGTGGTATAACCTTGTCACCCACGACTGCTATGGGGTTGCTCTCGGCTAGTTCCCCATCGTACTCAGTAAACAATCTGTACAGGGCCTGGAGGAATTTGGCATAGCTTGCCAGTGCCTTGCCTGTTAGGCCTATCTTCTTCCCTATGAGCCTGGCCTCGTACTGCCTGAGGCCGACGTAGGGGTCAACGAGCCTCCTCACAATACTCTCCGGCTTCTCCCTAGCGATCTCCTCTATATCCATACCGCCGAACCTGCTTGCCAGTATAACGGGCTTCCTCTCACTCCTATCTATCACTATAGCAGTATACAGCTCGGCCTCGTGCTCCACAGCCTTCTCTATGAGGAGGAGTTTAGGCACAACACCCTTGATCGGGGTCTCGAAGAGCCTCTCAGCGATCTCCACAGCCTCATCTATACTCCTCGCGAGTTTTATGCCGCCAGCCTTACCCCTGCCAGCAACAAGAACCTGGGCCTTAACCACTACTGGAGGCTCCAGACCGGCCTCGAGTATCTTGGACCTCACATCCTCGCCTTTCCTAACTAATACGGAGGGTGGCACCTCCACCCCATACTTGGCCAGCAACTGCTTGGCCTCGTACTCGAAGAGCTTCATCCCTGGGGCACCGGGTCTCTTAACGTGGAGGGCCAGTATTTAAGCTAGGGATAGTGGATCCACATTAATACCCTAGCCGCTCGACCCCCGCCAGTGGAGCGTGTCTCCGGGTTGGCATGGTGGCATAGGCCCCTGAGGGCCCTCCAGGTTAACATAGAGGATCCCTACGGCTTCTATGCTGACAGAGTAGACGCCGAGAGGATACTGGAGGCGGCCAAGAGGGCCAGGGCAAACCTTATAGTTGTGTTCGCCAGGGACCCGTGGGGGAGGGTATTCTACAGCGGTAGCAAGCTGTACCCTAGACACCACAACTCCAGGCTAGACCTCAAGGAACTAGTGGACAAAGCCAGGGAGGAAGGCATACGCGTGGTAGTCATGGCGGCTCACACAGCTAATAGGTACCTATACAGGCTCCACCCCTCATGGGCCCAGAGGACTAGGGAAGGAGAGGTCATCGTACTAGAGCATTACCCAAGAGTGGAGAGGGTTAGGGATCCCCACTGGCCCCAGATCTGCCTAAACAGCCCCGCCCTGGAGAGGTACTTCGCAGAGGAGGTTAAGGAGGCCCTGGAGGCTACTGGAGCCGATGGGGTGCTGCTAGACAGCTTCAGGTACATGCCAGACCCTTCCAAGGCATGTTACTGTAGCTACTGTAGGACAAAGTTCAGGGAGAGATACGGGGTGGATCTCCCCTCGAGGGAGGATATGGAGGATGAAGCCTTCAGGCTGGCGTGGCAGTGGAGGTATGAGGTGGTAGTTGATGCCATGAAGCTCCTCAGGTCGAAGGCCAAACAGGTCGGGGAGGACAGGATCTTCTTCTACAATAGCCATCCAGCGGGGTGGGCTGGCAGGGGCAACATCGTGGTCTCCAGGGCCAGGAACCTGCTTGACGCGGTCTTCGCCGAGGCGAGTGAGGCAGATATTAGGGGGCCAGGCATGCTGACGCTTGCCGCCAAGATAAGCAGGGCCATGCTTGGGAAGGGCAAGCCGGTTATAGTATCCAGGAACGCATTCTACGCGCTTAGAACTGTTCAATCAGCGACTCCATGGCAGATCAGGATGGGTATATGGGAGATAGTAGCCGCCGGGGGCCACCCCATGGTTACCATATTCTCCTCCCAGCTAATCGAAGACCCCCGGGCTCTAGACTATGTAGCCAGCGCCTATGAGGTCCTCGAGAGGCTGGAGGACGTTCTGGAGGGGCAGGAGCCGGTTAGATTCGTGGGTATAGTATTCGACCCCGAGACGCATGACAAGGCGTACTACAACAGGCCGGACTTCTATGTCGGCGAGATCGAGGGGTTCTCCCTGGCATTCTTCGCGAAGAACACCGTCTGGGATATAGTATCCTCGCAGGACCTAGAGGACCAAGAGGAGGCCTCAAAGTACAGGGTCCTCGTAGCCCCCGATATGAAGGTTGTGGGGGACAGGCTCGAGGAGTCCCTGAGGGGATACGTGGAGCGGGGAGGCCTCCTCGTGGCAACCCACGAGTTCGGCGTTATGAGGCCAGACTATACCTACAGGCACTCCCTAGCCCTCCAGGACCTGGCAGGTGTGTCGTACGAGGGTGTACTGTGGCTGGGGTACAGCTACCTAGACCTAACCGGGGACCCAGGCCTCTGGGCAGGCCTCCCCAAGGCGGTTATACTGGGCGACCATAGCACGGCTTTCGTGAGGGAAAGGGCAGAGCCGAGGCTTGGAGAGGTTGTCAGGGCTAGGCCACGGGGCTCCAGGGTCCTTGCATGGGTCAGGATGGGGAGGAGTGGGTACGGGTACGAGTATACCCTGGGAAGGAGCACGCCGGCCCCCGACTCGAGGCTAGAGCTGGCGGGGATAAGCCTCGCCAGGGCCGGTAGGGGGGCTATACTCTACTACTCCGCCAGGATCGGGATGCACGTCACCAGGATAGGGCACCCAGACTACATAGAGCTGATCACCAGGCCGATATACAGTGTGGCCGGAGAGCCTCCAATAACTGTAGATGGCCCGGAGACAGTCCAGGTCGAGGCGTACGAGAAGGAGGGAGGATACAATATACACATAGTGAACCACACCTACAACCAGAGGATACTCAGCGCACCCACAGGGCCCAGCAAACAGGCAGTCCCAGCCTTTGACCCGCCATACAGGGTACACCCAGCCAGGGTCGTGGTGCCGGTAGGGCCGCTAAGGGTAAGAGTCAAGGCTAACGGGGACAAGTATAGGGTGGTGGAGGAGGTCTCAGGAGAGGAGCTGCACCACGAGTCTAGGGGTGGATGGCTCACCATAACACTGCCACGGGTCACGGAGTACGCGCTAGTCACGGTAAGGCCCAGGGCCTAGAGGTCCAGCGCGGGTATGCCGGGCCTCGTCAGCCTCCTCAGGTCTAGTAGCTTATCCACCTCCTCCCTAGTGTATCCCAGCTCCTCTAGAGCCTCCCTGATGCTCCTACCCTCACCCATTAGCCTCGACAGCTCGGCTGCCTTGTCGTAGCCTATCACTGGCGCCAGCACCGTGACTAGGGCCTGGCTAGACTCTGCCAGCCTAGCCATCCTCTCCCTCCTTGCCTCGATCCTGTCGACAACTAGGCTCGAGAGCTTGGAGAGGGACTCTCCGAGGAGAACCGACTGGGTGACAACGTTGTAGCCAACCAGCGGTATGCCCATGCTCAGCTCCAGCTCGCCCAGGAGGTTCGCCATTGAGTTAGCCTGGTCAAGCCCCGCGACCTGCGCGGAAGCTTGCATAACAGCCTCAACTGTCACGGGGTTAACCTTGCCAGGCATCATGCTACTACCAGGCACTGCCTGGGGCATATCGATCTCCGCCAGCCCGGTGTTTGGCCCGGAGTACATTAGCCTAAGGTCCTGGCCTAGCCTCCACAGGTCGAGGGCTATAGCCCTGTAGGCACCGCTGAGGGATACCAGGTCTGTGAGGAGCCTCATAGCCCTGAACCGGCTCTCGGCCTGTTCTAGGGGGAGGCCGGTAGCCTCAGCTAGCTTGGCCACAGCCAGGCGCGGGTAGTCCGGGTGGGCATTCAGCCCAGTGCCGACAGCGGTGCCGCCTAGCGGCACTAGCCTAACCAGGTCTAGTGCAGAGTCTAGGAGCCTCATATCAGCCTCCAGGGCCCTCCTGAACGCATCCAGCTCCTGGCCCAGGGTCACGGGTAGAGCATCCCTCAGGTGAGTCCTCCCCGGCTTCACGGCATCCTCGAACCTGGAAGCGGCGTTGGCTAGCGAGGCTATTAGCTGGCCTAAGGCAGGCTTAACCCTCCACAGGGCCTCGGCTAGCGCCGCAACCCTTATAGCAGTTGGCACCACGTCATTGCTGGACTGGCTCTTATTCACGTGATCATTGGGGTGCACCTCTACCCCAGCTATCTTGGACGCCTCGGCGGCTATGACCTCGTTGACGTTCATGTTGAGCCCGGTGCCAGACCCAGTCTGGAAGACGTCCACGACTATCAGATCATCGTAGGCCCCATCCGCCAGCTTGAGCGCAACCTCCTTAATAGCCTCCCCCCTCTTCTCGTCCAGGAGCCCGAGCTCCATGTTGGCGGATGCAGCAGCATACTTGACCATACCCATTGCCCATATTATCCTGCGAGGGAACCTGGTCCCCGTGTCTAGGAAAACCTTCACTGCATTCTTGACATACTTCAACCCGCAAGACCCCCGTCTCCAGGAGTGACACCTGGACCTGGATTGACCCTAATTAAGCCTAATCTGTAGCATAAGACTGGCCCGGTGCCATGGTTATGGGGCAACGGCAGCTGCCGCCGGAGGCCTTGGAGAAGGCTAGGGAGTTCTGCGTGGACGAGTATATAGACTATGTGATCTACAAGGAGCTCGCAGCCAGAGAGTCGGATGAAAGGATGAGGGAGGTCTTGGAGAGGTTCTCCGAGCAGGAGTACAGGCACTACAAGTTCTGGTCATCACTAGCCGGGGAGTGCCAGGTCAGCGTGCCGGGGTGGAAGCTAGCCTTCTTCAGGGCCTCCAGGAAGCTCCTGGGCCTAACCTTCACCCTCAAGTACCTTGAGAGGCATGAGAAGGATGTTATCGAGAGTTACAGGAGCTACATGAAGTACCTAGAGGGGGAGGAGAAGAGGGAGCTAGAGAGGATAATAAGGGATGAGGAGGAGCATGAGAAGACGCTGATAAGCGGGATGAATGAGAATATAGTGAGGTACCTAAGCTTCATAGCGCTGGGTTTGGCCGACGCGATAGTGGAGATAACAGGTGTCCACGCGGGCTTCCTAGGGGCAACAAAGGAGACGCTGGTAGCGGGAATTGCGGGCCTAATAGTAGGGGTATCAGCAGCTCTATCAATGTCCGGGGCAGCATACCTACAGGCCAAGGCTGAGGTGGGAGAGGCCAGGGAGAGCCCGGGGAGGAGCGCGATAGTGACAGGGGTCTCATACCTACTAGCAGTCATAGTATTGGCGCTTCCATACTTCCTAACGCAGCACCAAATAACAGCCTTCGTAGTATCTGTAGTGTTGGCTATAGTAATCGTATCAGGGTTCACGTACTACAATTCAGTGTTGAACGAGAAGGAGTTCAAGGGGGAATTGCTAGAAAACCTGGCAATACTATTCGGAACGGCTATCATAGCATACATGTTCGGAGAGGCACTAGGAAGCATATTCGGCATCCAGGGCATACTCTAGCACACCAGTAGAGAAACATCTAAAAACCCCGCAGCCATCCAGAAACCGACACGGGAGGCATGGGCCCGTAGCTCAGCCAGGATAGAGCGCCGGCCTCCTAAGCCGGTGGTCGGGGGTTCAAATCCCCCCGGGCCCGCCACACAGGGCCCAGCCCCCACACAAGGGCTCCTACACGCTCCATATCCACCCACGATATTCAACTCTACCCATAGGTCTCCGGGAGTACCTCCGTGTACGACCAAAATAATTATACCTCCAGATCAGAAAAATACTATAATGTAAATGTTAATTTTTTTGCAGATCGATACGCCATAATTTTTTAATGGGAAAGATATAAACTATAACATAACGAGATATGAATGCGAGGTGTATGGCGGTGTCAAGCCCGCTACAGAGGATCTTGGGGGACATGGCTAGGATCCCCGGCGTGACTGCGATATTCGTCGTCAGCAAGGAGGGATTCGTCATAGAGAAGGCTACAGCAGGAACCATATCCATCGACGAGGACGCCATAGCTGCTATGCTAACGGCAGTCTACGGCTCCACAACGCAGCTGGGAGAGGAGCTAGAGCTGGGCAAGCCAGAGACAACCACACTGGAGTACCCGGGCCACTACCTGCTAGTACACGATATGGGCGAGAACCTGCTGACGGTACTAGCTGACAGGAGCAAGGCGGTACTGGGCAGGCTAAGGTATGAGGTCAAGAAGCAGGCCCCTAGGATAGCCAACGTCCTCTAGCCTCAGTGCTAGAGGAGGGGCCCAGAGATGGATGGGTATAAGGAGGGAGAATTCACATTGGCGGAGAAAATTGAGATCCCGAGCGGCCTGATTAATGCGATAATCGCAGGCTACCAGATAGCGCTAAACAAGACACTAGGGGCAGGAGCAGCTGCTATGACGCAACTACTCATAAAAGACATAGGCGACTTCCTAGAGGATATGCTGGAGGAGATAGGGTTCGAGGTACACGAGATAAGCGACCTCAAGCAGGACATACCCAAAGCATTCAAGATGCTAGGGATAAGCGACGACGTAGAAGTCGAGATACCCAGCAACGGGGCAAACTCCGGAGACAAGTACATAATCAAGATAAAAGACAGCATATTCAAGCCAGTGGCAAGGCTCCTAGCAAAGAAGGGGATAAAGTTCACGCTAAGCCCCGAGTCATTCCTGGCAGCGGCTATAGTCAGGAAGGCGATAAGGAAGACGAGGCCAGATGCACAGGTAAGAATAAAAGTCCACCCACAGAAGGATCCAGACGACCCCCTAGTGATAGAGGTAATCGTGAGGTAAAACGGGTGTGAGCAGGGGAGAGGCAAGCTCAGAGGATGTATTAAGCCTCCAAGAATTCTTTTCCAAGCTAGACGGGATAGACTCATTCGTGGCAGTAGAGGAAGGATTCCCAATAGCATACCACGGCCTATCCGGGGAAGAAGCAGACGCCATGGCGGCACTAGCAGTAGACATATACACGGCAAGCAGCACAACGCTGGGAGATATACTCGGTAGAGAGAAAGCAGGGAAAGAGATCATAATAGTCCTGGAAGACGGGCGGGTCATAGATGTAGCTAAGGTAAGGGAAATAATACTGGCAGCAAGAGGCGCGAGAAAGCCAGCAGAAGAATCGATCCAGGCAGCCACGCTATACCTAGAGAATAAGAGAGTATTATGCCCATACTGCAAGAGAGACCTGACACTGGAGACATATAAGTGTGGCAAGTGCGGCAAGACGTTCCCCTACCGGTCCAACACGTGCCCCCACTGCGGGACACCAGCACTAGTCAAGAAGTGCCCCGGATGCGGCAAGCCAACGACAGGAGACGGCAGGAGAGTAGAACTAGTGAAGCCGCCAGAAGCGAAGAGCCTAGCAGTACTCGAGGGGATCGTGGGAGCAGCAATAGCAGGTATAGTAGCACTACTAGCAACTGGGAATCCGATCGTCGTGGGAGCAGCAGGCATAGCAGGGGGAGCAGGGCTAGCGTATGCTACATATAAGAGTGTGAGACCAGAGTACAGGGTCATAGATTAGAGGAGAACATTCACATACCCCTTAGCAGAGATATCCTCCAGGAACTTTTTAACACCATCCAGGCTATCCATGCAAACAGACTCTATCAAATCCTTCTTGAACATCGATACTACAAAACTACAGGATTCCCATCCACGGAGAACACAAACATACTCTCCCTCCCTACCAACCACAGCAACACCATGTCTAGACACCATCTCAATAGGATCCCTACCAGCCTCCATGCAATCCATACGCCCGCATACTTGCCAAACCCTATCTAAACACAAGCTTATCACATCAACTCCACCCGGCTCGCCGTGCATTATGCTTGGTTCCATCTCACTCCTCCCAGGAGTCCCACTACCTCCTGCCTTATCCATTCCTCTCCCACGTGAGGTCGCCTCATCGATCTTCAGAATACTGTGGAGTATGGAAGGAAGCATACTCAGATCGACCCTAGTCAGCTTTATCCCCATACTGCCAGCTATTTCGTGGTCTAGACTTGCCGCCGTTTCGGTAGCCCGAAACTCCTCTATAGCCACCTTGTAAACCTGATTTAAGTCAAATGCATCCCCGGCTATATTATGCATGATAATGGCCTCGTTCTTCATAGGGTTAATCCAGATACGTATTTCAAATTGTGAATTAGAAGATATTATTATATTAAGTAGGACAATAGTATCTTTATTTTTAATTTCGATTATATTTTCTATAATATTCATTATTATAAATGGTAATTCCTCGGGTTCGTTCACATCAATTACGATTGTATTTACATATTCTTTAAACGAAAAGCTTGGAAGTCTAATGCCGCCTCCTATATCCGCCATTATACCCCACTCCACTATTGAATATTAATAATATGTCGTAGGGTAATATTTATTTTATACGGTAGTGCATAAGACTATTGCATATATATTCGCAATAAAATAAATACCTAATGGTTATAGCATATAATTAATAATTTAAATGTATGGATACGTGTTAAAACTTTAAAAACCCCTTATGATATACGATTGTGAACCAGTAGACCCTAGTAGATAATTAGGATAAACACCAAACTAGTAAATCTATGGCGGGTGTGACCAAGCATGAAACTGGTAGTTTATAGGGATGGTGGAGATGCTCGAAATACTAGTTCAATTGTTAAGGAAGATATTAAAAAGATTATAAGTGATGTACTTTTAGGGCTTAATAGTAATGCTATTATAGTAAAAGAAAAGGAATTATTAAATTATGTAAGTAAGGGTTTGTTTCATGCGGTGGGTGTTGCTTTAAAGGTTTACAGGATGTACCGTAAACCTGTCATTGTGTCATTGTTAAAGGATAGCCTAACGGGGATAGTTGTAGTAGCTGGATATCCGGCGGTCAAGAGTGGATTAATTGTATGTAGAATAGACCTTGGTATGGTTGTTGACTGTAATAGTACGGATGCTTTTATGGCGGGAATCGGGTGGGGGGGGGATAAGAATAATTATAGTAAAATAAATATAATAATTATAAATGATAATGTATAAAGTATAGATTTTGTAGAGGAAAAAGTAATTACGGTATTTATAATGATGTTTGTAGTATAGGATAATTGTACTTTGTAACAGTGCTAATCCTTTTATAGTTGGGGTGGGTCCCTATATGGGTTAAACAAAAGTGTGGGTGGCGGTGATATAGGGAGTGGGTTACATAGAGGCTAAGGAGGCTATAATTTATGGAAGATATGTTGAGGGGGTTAGGATCAGGCATGTTGTAGATGAGTATTATGATCTCATCGTTATACCTGGGTTTAGTGATGGACACATGCATCCCCAAGTCGTTGACGCCGGGCTGAAGCCTGGGACGGTGTGGAGGCACAGTTATGAGTGGTTCGAGAATAGGAGGCTGGAGGTGGATGAGGCGGGGATAAGATCTGATTTGAGATTATCCAGCGCGCTGGCCAGCCTCGTCTTCAAGAGGGCCCTACTGGAGGGTACCACGCTGGTTGCAGTAACTGGGAGGCTAGAGGCGAACCTCAGGGCTTGGCTCTCACTCAGGGAGAAGCCAAGGGCAGTGTTCCTGCCCACCGTGATGAAGAGGAGGGGGTGGGCCTCAGTCCCGGAGGTTGCAGGTGTAGCGCAGAGGTATGCTAAGTACCTTGGCGACGGGTTGGCCCGGATAGGTGTGTTTGTGCATAGCGTACGCTACGGGGCTTCTATGCTCAGGGACGCGTTACTCCTGGCAAAGAGGCTGGGTAGCGTTGTAGGTATACATGTGAGTGAAGGCCTGAGAGAAATGGAGGAGCTATCAAGGCTGGCAGGAGGCCCGCCGTACCCTGCAAGGATAGTTGGGGTCCACTGCATGGAGGAAGAGGACCCGGCATACTATGGGGTTACATGCATATCATGTCCATATTCCAACCACTTACTCTACAGGAGGACGCGAGGTAGTATAAGTGGCATAACGGGTTTCGGAAGCGACTGGCCCCTCCTAGTAGGGAGCGTTGGGAGCCATATAGGGACTATAGCCAGCCTATTCAAGGAGGATGTAATGGGTATCCTCAAGAGGGCAACAATGGGCAGCTACAAGGCATACAGTATGAGGCACCACGGGGACATGGTAGCAATGGACGGGGGACTAAACAGGCTCCTAGATGGCAAGGCCAAGGTGAGGCTCGTCACCGTGAATAATAGGCTAGTCGTGAGGGAGGGACGCCTAGTCAGCACAGGAGAGAGCCTAAGGGATGTCATGAGGAGGATACAGGAGGCGATAACGCAGGCTAAACGCCTCTACCCGATCGAGCAGATAGCCAGAAGCTAATCCATCGTCACGCCGGTAATACCCTTTCTAGCCATACCCTCCATGAGCATCTTCACAGTACCCACGAGTTCTCCCGGCTCGCTAGACTCAACAGAAACCCGGATCCTAGCCTGTAACGGCATATCGAGCTCCCTAGGTATCCAAACCTTAACTATCGAGCCGCCACACGCAGCCAGCGCCCATGCATGGCTGGCGACAGAGTCGCACCCAGAGGCCTCGAGGACCCCAACTATAGCCCGGTAGTACTCGGGTAGGAGGCCCGGATCGGTAAGGTTAACATTAAGACCAGCCGTGAAGCATGTGCACCCCACGATTAGACACCAAGGGTATATAGATTCCCTAGCCGGGGAATCTTAAGCGGCACCCCCGGGGGTTAATGCTCTTGGAAGGGGAGGTAGCAAGGCTAGCCAAGCTACTCTTGCTCACACTCTCCGTACCCATAAAGCCAGGGGCAATACACAGGCTACGGCTAGACGACACATTCGAGCAGGCACTAGAGGAGGCGGTCCACATAATCTCCCACGCGGAGGAGGCCTACAAGAGGGGGGTGGAACTCCGGAGGGGAGACAGGAGCTTGCACAACCTGGGGCTGGGGAGAATCATCCAGTCCAGCCTGGTCAAGGTCTTCGAGGACCTGGAAAAGAGGCCGCTCCTAGGACTGCATGTTGCTGTGCACACATCAGCGCTACTCTTAGGATACGATGATGGGCATAGGAGCCTCCTAGATCGTGTAAAGACCCTATACAGGATCGGGCCGGATGATGTAGTAGCTATAATAGACGGCATGGAGGCCTCTAGCCTAGGGGACGAGGTTAGGTTTCTAGACTCTAGGGGGATTACAAGGAGGAGCGTAGCCCTACAGGGCACAAGCCTAGGAGACTTCTACGAGGTTATGAGCACACTAGATACCGGGTTCCTCCTCAACCTGAAGGGCGTCAGGACACTCAAGGAAGCTAAACCTGATGGTGATGGCAACGTCTATAAGATAGTGCTGGATTCCTACCTGAGCCTGGCTAGGACTAGGAGGCTTCTCCGGGTGGAGGATAGAGGGTTAAGGTATCTGGCGAAGCTTGACAGGGAGATCGGGCTAGACTCCAGGTTTAACAGGCTACTGGGAGGCACGTTCCTCCTCACGCTAATTAGTACGAGCAGGTAGCTACCATAATACCCCGTGCTACCATGCTCAGCCTCAAAAAAGTAGCGTGGGGCCAGGGCCCCCAGGCCTGTCTCCTACTTCTTCCTCAGCTTGTATAGTATAACGGCTATCACGCCAGCGGCTGGTATGAGGGCTAGCAGGCCTATACCGCTGGATGACCCGCTGACTAGGACTCCTCCAACGAGTCCTGCTCCGGGTCCTGGGCCTCCGCCCCCGCCTCCTCCGCCGGGTACTATCACGTTTATACCTACACTCGAGCTTGCGACGCTGGCGTTGATCCCTGTGAGTATGCCTGTTACTGTTATGGTGAAGGTTGTGTTGTCGCTGGCCATATCGCTGGTTATGGTGAAGCTAGTGTTAAAGTTGCCGTCGCTGTCTGTTGGTATTGTGGTGGTGAAGACGGTTGCCGTCCCGTTGGAGACCTCGATGGCGATGCTGGCATTGCTTATACCCTCACCGTTCTCCTCCACGTAGAATGAGCCGGAGATTGTGACTGTATCGTTAACGTTGTATGTGGACCCGTCGACAGGGCTCGATATACTGATTACGGGTGTGCCCACGACGAACATGGTCGAGTCGCTGGGCCCGCCGGATACCTGGGCTATGACGTTCCAGTCGCCATATACATCACCGTAGATGGCGGTGGACACGTTGAAGAGTAGCTGGAAGTGGCCTGTGGAGTTTGTTACCAGATACCTCGTCAGAACCACATTATTGCCGGGATCCTTTATTGTAACTATTACTAGAGCCCCTGCATCGGGAGATCCATCGGTCTCCACGTAGCCAGTTATAGTGACTAGATCGTCCGGGTTGTATAGCGGCGAGTCGGTCCAGACGTCTATAGTGGTGGCCGCGTATGATATTATCGGTGATAGGGGGAGTAGGGAGAGGAGTAGCGCCAGGGCTACTATTCTACCCTGGGCTTTGCTTAGCCTGATAGCGTTCATAGCTCCCAGCCCCTTCCATGGCTAGGGTACTACAGTGAATGTTATTGTTACTGGATTCGCTAATAGGGTTGCACCCGGCTCTCCGGGCATCCTGTCTAGAACTAGAATGTCCACCTCATAGGTTCCTGTCGGGTAGCTTCCCAGTATTAGGAACGGCAGGTAGGTGACAAATGATTCTCCAGGGTCTACCGTGGTCACTGTTATGTAGGCTAGAGATGTGTAGTAAGGCATGTAGACGGTTACCACGATATATGCAGTTAGGGGTGTCGCGTTCGTATAGTAGTATGTGTCTAGCAACGGGTAGGTTAGGTTTATCATTATGTATGCGGTCTCACCGCGGGTGAACACGTTATCCGGCTGGAAGGTTGAGTTGAAGGTCTGGGCTGCCAGGGTCATGGGGTAGCTGCTTGACTCTATGTCTACGCTGGTGCCCATGGGGCCGTTTATGTAGAATGCGGCCCCTAGGCTTGATAGCAGTACTACTGCCAGGATCGGTATTATCATCACTTTGCTATTCTTAGTCATCCTTCTATCCACCCTTGTTTCTGGTGTATTATTGAGCGACGGGGTACATTATAAGCATTACACCCTGGAAGCCCGGTCGGTTGAGACAGGTTTCGCCATCCCCATAGAGGAGGGTCAGACCCGTGGAGTCCCCATCCGGGCCCCAGTCATGGAGGCGGGTGGAGCCTAATATTTAGCCTACGGAAGAGGATGTAATCACACTAGGGATAGAAGGGCAAGGGATGAGGATATGGGGACAGGAAGAATATGCGCTAGGTGCGGCAGGAGGGTTGAGAAGACTATACGGGGCCTGTGCAGCTCATGCTTCGCCGAGGTGTATGGGGTAGGCAGGCTGCCAAGCCGGGTGAACCTGGTAGTGTGTAAGTACTGTGGCGCAATAAGAGTCAAGGGAGCCTGGACCAGTGGAACTGAGGGTTCGCTGGAGGACGCCATAAGGGATACCGTATTCACGATCCTAACCGAGAAGCTAAGGCCCACAGAAGGGCTTGACTATGCGTGGATCGACAGTATAAAGATCCTGCCCGAGCTCCACGGGCCAGGGATCTACAATGCCATCACTACACTCAGAGGCGAGTCCAACGGCGTAGAGGCTAGAGAGGAGAGGGTTATACAGCTCAAGCTAGACCTGGGAGTATGCCCAGCCTGCACCAACAGGATAACAAAGAGGGGATACGACGCCATAATACAGGTGAGGAGCAGCTCGGGGAGGCTAAGCGAGGAGCATAGGAGGCTACTTGAGAGGGTCCTGGCCAGGCTTGACCCCGGAATCAAGTCGTCTATAATCAGTATAGAGGAGGGCAGGAACGGGGTAGATCTTCTTATCGACGAAGCCTCGTCGGCTAGGGTCATAGCGTCTAAGATAAGCAGCGAGATGCTGGGCAGAACCGTGGAGGCGTACAAGCTTGTTGGCAGGAGGAGCGATGGGAAGAGGAAGGGTAGGCTAACAATATCCGTTAGGCTACCCGACGTGAGGAGTGGAGACGTGATCAAGGTAGGCACAACGAGATACCTAGTATTCGGACTAGGCAAGGGGGGCCTGACCGCGTTCAACATGGACAGGGGAGTGGAGGAGACCATAGGGGCCGACGACCTTTGGGGAAGAGGGTTCGAACACGACCATGAAGTCCAGGACGCGAGACTACTCCTAGTGTACAAGGGGGAGGACACCATACTCTTCACGGACCCCTCCAGGCCCGAGGTTCTTCTAGAATACCCTACCAGCCAAGTCAGAACAATGGTTGACCGCCTCAGGGAGGGATTCCTATACAGCGTGATCAGATACGGCAAGTTGATATATGTAATAGAGGAACTGGGTATGGGGGTGCAGGAAAATGGCTAGAGGCAGGAAGAAGGGGGGCAAGCGCGAGTCCAAAGGCGAGATGCCCCTGCCGAGCGAGGAGGAGGGAACGATCCTGTGCGTGGTTACCAGGAACCTTGGAGGAGGCTTCCTGGAGGTGCTATGCACCGATGGCAACGTGTACAAGGCCAGGATACCGGGAAAGATGAGGAGGCGTGTGTGGATGAGGGAGGGAGACGTGGTCCTGTTCCTCCCCTGGGGCACCTCGGATAACAAGGGAGAGGTAGTCTACCGCTACCTCAGGGATGAGGTGCGCACGCTGATAGAGAAGGGGCTAATAACAGAGGAGTTCCTCGAGGAGGTAGTCGAGTAAGCCTTGCCCAGGGCTAGGTGGTACAAGAGGAGGAGGCAGGAAGAGAGGAGGATAAAGGACAGGAACCTATTCAAGACCGTGGAGGAGGTATTTGACTCCATAACCATGGGCCATATATACAGGCTAGAAGCCAGAGGCATAATCTGGGAGCTCAAAGGAGTAGTGAGCTCTGGGAAGGAGGCCAGGGTATACTGGGGGAAGGACAAGAGGGGCGGAGATATCGCGGTAAAAATATACCTATCAGCAACGGCGGAGTTCAGGAAGAGCATTAGAAAGTACATCGAAGGGGATCCCAGGTTCGAGTCCATACCCCGGGGGAACTTCAGGAAACTGATATACGAGTGGGCAAGGAAGGAGTATAGAAACCTAGTCAGGCTTGAAAAGGCAGGTGTAAGAGTTCCAAGCCCCCGGGGCCTATCAGGGAATGTCATAGTAATGCAGTTCCTAGGAGAGGATGGGTACAGGGCCCCGCTGCTAGTAGAGGCCGTAGAAGACGCTACTAGAGAGGAGCTTGAAGGCTACTACGAGGACCTTCTATCCCAGATAGAGGCAATGGTTTGCAAGGCAGGCCTAGTACACGCCGACCTTAGCGAGTACAACATAATGATCTGGGAGGGAAAGCCCTGGATAATAGACGTCGGCCAGGCGGTCCTGCTAAACCATCCCCACTCGCTAGAATTCCTACAGAGAGATATAGATAACTTAACAAGCTTCTTCCAAGAGCATATAGGTAGGAGCCTCAGGGACGAAATAGGGGGTGCACTAGAACAGTGTCTAAAGGAGAAGGCGGAGGCTTAGCAAGGCCGAGAATATACGTCAGGGTCCCCCCAGACAGGCTGGGAGCGGTAATAGGAGCCGAGGGCACGGTCAAGAAGTATATAATGGAGAAGACCGGAGTCAATATGACGATAGATACAGAGAACTCCCTAGTCATACTTGAGTCAGACACCGCGGCCCCCATAAACTTAATGAAGGCAGGCGAGGTGGTGAAGGCCATAGCCTACGGGTTCCCCCCAGAGAAGGCATACCGCCTACTGGACGAGGACCAGATACTAGTGATAGTTGACCTGAAACAGATAGTAGGCGACTCCCCAAACCACCTAACCAGGGTTAAAGCAAGGATAATAGGAGAAAGGGGCAGGGCCAGGAGGACCCTGGAAGAGATGACGGGCACATACATACATGTCGGAGACCACTATGTAGCGATAATAGGAGACTACGAGAGGGCCATGCTAGCAAAGAAGGCAGTAGAGATGCTAGCCGAGGGAAGGATGCACGGAACAGTCTACAGGCACCTCGACAGGATGCTCAGGGAAGTCAGGAGAAGGGAGAGCCTGAGGCTCTGGCTGGACGAGGAGGCATGAATAGCGATTGCAGGCTACTAGTCAGGGGAGGAGCCTCCAGGATAGACGAGATCCTAGACGAGGTAAAGTACAAGATATACGAGTACAACACTAGGATATCAGACACCGGCTACTACCTCAAGCCAGTCCACAAGGTCTACAAGAGGCTTAGCGACGGCACATTAAAGATATACGAGTACTACGGCAGATACTACTGGAGGAAGCAGGGTAACAGGCTAGTATACGCCGGGACGGAGAAGCCGAGGAGCCTGCCAGAGCCAGAGCCGACGCCCCTGGAGGGGCTTACACTAATCAGGGTAGGAGACGACATTATAATAGAGTGCAGCGTCTACGATAGGTACAAGGACCTGTTCAAGGGGCTAGAGGTGGAGAGGTACTAGAGGCTAGCCACGTGTATCGTAATCTTCTCCCCTATCTCCAGCCCCAGCTTCCTAGCAGCGCTACCCTGGTTAACCGCAATCTCGAGGTGGCCGAAACTATTCACATACATAACCAGGTCGCCCGGGTTCACGTCGGAGAAGGTCCTCAGGAACGGGATCCTATACGAGACCCCCGACATGGTCTCAACTATAACCGGCTCGCCCAGCTTGAGCGGTATAGAGTGCTCCCTAGCACTAAGGGCGGCATTGCCGAACTTGTCCACGTAAACCACGGTGGCACGATAGCCGCTGTTACTCCTCTCAACATAGTCTATAGAAGCCCTGGCGAGGTCCTTCAGCTCCAAAGGCTCCCCCAACTCCTCCAGCCTATGCCCCAAAGCTACTAGGGCGGCGGCTGGCACAAACACGTCTCTCCCGTGGAATGTGTTTGAGAGGGGCCACTTTCCCCGGGGTAGCTTGCCTAGGAACCTGGGCTCGGCTAGCCTGGCTACCCTCTGGGGCGATAGCCGTACTCCCTGCTTGAAGCCCTCCCGTGCTATAGCGGGGTATAGGACCCCGTTGTTTGGCCCTATGAAGTAGTAGTCGCCGGCCTCAACTGCCACCGGATCCCTAGTCGACCCGACGCCGGGGTCTACGACTGTGGCTACTACACTGCCCCTAGGAAGCCACCTGTACGTGTGGGCTACAACATAGGCCCCGGCTAGGGTGCTGAAGCTCGGCACGCTATGGTCTATATCCACTATACAGGAGCTATCCCCGGTTATACTGTGTGCGAGCGACCTTATGATCCCCGTGTAGGGGCTATCGCCGAAGTCTGTGACCAGGCCTATGCACTTCACAGCCTCAATCCCCACCTTATCCATGGAGGACTTATACCCCCCGGTGTACAGGATATATTCCTTATCCTGGGGGTTGCGACGCCCGGGTGAGGCCCTACATGTAGGGCGCCGTGAGCCACGGGCCTCTGGCCCCCGCACACGGTGGGGTCCTAGTGGGTTGGGGGTGCGTGTTATAACCAGACAGTATTTGCATAAAACAATATGTTAGAATAGCGAGTGCATTTATACCATGGCGACGCATATATCTACCCGGTGCCGTGGAATGGCACACCGTGATCCATACGAGGAAGCCAAGAAGCAGCTCAAGCAGACGATCGACCTCCTAGGACTGGGAGACGATATATACGTGATGCTTGCAGTGCCCGAGAGGATAATCCAGGTCAAGATACCGGTCAAGATGGATGACGGCAGCGTCAAGGTATTCATAGGCTGGAGGAGCCAGCACAACAGTGCCCTGGGCCCCTATAAGGGCGGAGTCAGGTACCACCCCGACGTGACGATGAACGAGGTTATAGCCCTAAGCATGTGGATGACCTGGAAGAACTCCCTAGCAGGACTACCCTACGGAGGCGGCAAGGGCGGCGTCAGGGTAGATCCACACATGCTCTCAAAGTCAGAGCTAGAGAGGCTATCACGGGCCTACTTCGAGGCGATAAGTGACGTAGTCGGAGTAGACCAGGACATACCCGCACCAGACGTCTACACGGACCCCCAGGTCATGACCTGGTTCTTCGACCAGTATAGCAGGATAAAGAGGGGCCAGTACTTCGGCGTGGTCACAGGAAAGCCACTAGACCTAGGAGGCCTATACACTAGGATAATCTCAACCGGATATGGAACCGCGATAACCGCCAGGGAGGCAGCCAAGAAGGTATTCGGAGGGATAGAGGGCAGGACCGTCGCAGTCCAGGGATACGGGAACGCGGGCTACTATGCAGCAAAGTTCCTCCACGAGATGGGTGCCAAGGTAGTCGCGGTTAGCGACAGCAGGGGAGGCATATACTCCAGCAAGGGGCTAGACCCGGACGATGTTAAGGCGGTTAAGAACAAGACGGGTAGTGTGATACACTACGAGAAGGATGTCGAGAAGAAGATAGGTCTCGAGGAGATACTAGAGTTAGACGTCGACATACTCATACCAGCAGCCATAGAGAACGTGATCACAGAGGAGAACGCGGACAGGATAAAGGCCAAGATAATAGCGGAGGCGGCAAACGGGCCGACAACTCCAGAGGCAGAGGAGATACTAACAAAGAAGGGAATAGTAGTCATACCAGACATACTAGCAAACTCCGGCGGAGTAATAGTAAGCCACATAGAGTGGGCCAACAACAGGATAGGAGGCCTCATAACAGAGGAGGAGGCCAAGCAGAGGCTGGAGAACAAGATGACAACAAACTTCGCAAGGGTATGGGACTACTGGAACAAGAAGCTAGACACCTCAAAGCACAACATGAGGACAGCCGCATACGCTATAGCAGTAGAGAGGGTAGTAAACGCGATGAAGCTAAGGGGCTGGATATAACCAGCCCCAAGAACTACAACCCAGGGGATCACATGTTCTCCTATTTCCTTTTTCCCACACAGCACGAGGAAAAGAAGATAACACCCTCCACCCACACCTAAACTATAGGTGAAAAACGTGAAGCTCGAGGCAATAGACATAGAGATACCAGAGGGAGCAAACGTCATAATAGGAAAAAGCCACTTCATCAAGACGGTAGAGGACCTCTACGAGGCCCTAGTAACAAGCTGCCCCAGCCTCAAGTTCGGCATAGCATTCTGCGAAGCCTCGCAGAAGAGGCTCATCAGGCATGATGGCAATGACGAGGAGCTGGAGGGTATGGCAGTAGAGGCATGTAAGAAGATAGCTGCTGGGCACGTGTTCGTGATCTACATACGCAGCGGGTGGCCAATCAACGTTCTCAACGCCATAAAGAACGTGCAGGAGGTCGTAAGCATAGAGACAGCGACCGCTAACCCGCTCAAAGTCGTAGTAGCAGACCTAGGGGAGCAGAGGGCCCTGCTGGGGGTAGCAGACGGCTTCACACCCCTAGGAGTAGAGGCGGAGGACGACAGGAAAGAGAGGATCGAGCTCCTAAGAAAAATAGGGTACAAGAGGGGCTAGCCAGAAAGAATACTCCTCAGCCTCTCCACGCCCTCAACAATATTTTCACGAGACGTCGCGAAGCTAAACCTCACAAAACCCTCCCCAGCCTTGTCAGGGAACGAGGATCCGGGCAGAACCAGTACGCCAGCCTTGAACAGTAGAGTCTTAACGAGCTCCTCGCTATCCCTAACACCAAGCCTAGCTATAGCACCAGTAACGCGAGGGAAGAGGTAGAAGGCTCCCTGAGGCCTATAAGACTCGAACCCAGGCACATCCTCTAGGAGCGAGGCGAGCAGGGAAGCCCTAGCCTCGAACTCCCTAACCATCTCCTCCACAGGCCCCCAGTCTCCCCTAAGAGCATCAACAGCAGCCTTCTGGGCAAAACTGGGCGCGCAGCTATACAGAGTAACCGCTAGGTCTACAAGCCTGGGTATAACCTCCCTCCTAGCCACCACGTACCCGAGCCTCCATCCAGTCATCGAGAAGGTCTTGGAGAAGCCGTTAACATAGACAAGGTAGTCTCTCCAGTCGTCGAAGGATAGGAAGCTCTTAAACCGGGCCCCGTTGAACACGAAGTTATCATATATCTCATCAGCAACGATGACTAGGCCCCTACGCCTAGCTAGCTCCATTATGGACTCGACCTGATCCTCTCCGAAAACCGCACCAGTGGGGTTGTGGGGGTTGGTAACCACTATGGCCCGGGTCTTGCTTGATACGGCATTTTCTATAGCCTCGATGTCTAGGCTGAACCCGTGGCCTGGGGTGAACCTCATGGGAACAAATACAGGAGTCCCGCCGAAGATCTTAACCACCTGAGCGTAGGCATAGTAGCTGGGCTCGGGTATGATAACCTCATCCCCCGGCCTAACATAGGAGGCGAGGGCCATAAAGACTGCGGTCTTGGCCCCAGTAGTGACTATAACCTCCTCCGGATCCACCCCAGCATTATACCTCTTATTCAAGTACCACGATATAGCCTCCCTAAGCTCTGGTATACCAGCAGTCTCGGTGTACCCGGTGAAACCCTCGTCCAGGGCCCTCTTAGCACTCTCTCTTATATGGCGTGGTGTAACATAGTCGGGCTGACCTATCCCAAAGCTTATAACCCTAATACCCCTAGCCTCGGCCTCCCGGGCGAGTCTTAGATAGGCGAACCCGGTCTCACCGATGATCTCGTCTAGTATCGGGGAATAGTTGAGAGTTGGCTGGCTGCCCACGATTGGCACCCATGTCAACAGTGGCCAGCTCGGGGATATAAGCCGGATCGGGAACCATGATCCCCTA
Organism: Acidilobaceae archaeon; assembly: GCA_027014125.1. Classification (GTDB taxonomy): domain Archaea; phylum Thermoproteota; class Thermoprotei_A; order Sulfolobales; family Acidilobaceae; genus S012-22. Next base: position 50,240 of record JALWEI010000022.1, read on the forward strand.
GCACCACGGGGGCGGTGGGTGCAGTGGCCAAGGGGAAGGTTAAGGTGAGGGTAGTATGGTACAAGATCCAGGAGGAGGACTATGGCGGGGTGTCAATAGAGGTACTAAAGCCGGTTAAGGAGTATGTTACGGAGGAGGCAGGCGACCCTGTTGACGTGATCCTCAGGGTCTCGGAGGCGTCATCAAAAGCCTCCACAGGCGACTACTTTGAGGTTATTGTGGAGGATAGGGATGTGAGGAGGATCATGGGAGAGTTCCCGAGGAGGGGGCAGAGGCAGAGGAGGGGGGTAGAGAGGATACTCCCCCGTCCAGCCAGGCTCCTAAGGGTTGGACTGCTAAGGGCGGGGCAGGCGGGTGGCGAGGGAGGGAGGCAGTTTAGGGTGGAGGATGCAGAGTGGCATGCGCCACGGGGGGCTGTGTACGTCTATGAGGGTAGGGTCAGGATCGGTGAGGGTGTAGATGCGGTCATCGTTGATACAGACGCTGGAAGGGCGATTATAGTTAAGAGTCGGAGTAAGAGGAAGAAACCCTCTCAACCTCATAACGGATCATAGCTAATATATCATTATAATGAGTATTCCCTAGGTGCCTGCACAAGCCTAGGCCCGACCTAAGCCTGGCCCCACATATGGGGCAGACCGGCTCTCCTGGCTTGGGTCTACCTAGCTGTGTTGCCACGTTATTTGCGGCCTCTATTAGGTATCTAGGCGCTTCAGGCGTTCTTGGGCTCTTGGAGGAGCATGCTAGGGAGATTACGTACCTAACTATCGAGTCAAGGATCTTGTCCACGGTATACCCCATGCTTTACGGGTATATGGGGTCTAGGTGTATATCACTGTTGTCCATTACTATGGGGACTATCTCGACATACTCCCTGATGAGCGACGTCTTGAGCTTGGGCATAAGTACCTTCTCGACTTGGAATAGGCCGGCAGGGTTCCTCATATTGACTCGTATCCTCAGGGGCCTTATAGAGCCTGGCTCTATCTCGACGCTCCTTATGCTTAAGGCGGAGACTGCATGGATATCCGTCTTCCCGTGCTTATAGGGTAGTCTGGCCCTGCCCTCGGCCATGTCTGTCGCGTCGGCGACCTTGACTATACTAGCCTCCACTGTAAGCGCGTCCACCTCCATAGAGGTAGAGTATATTGCATGCATGACCTCGGCCTGTATTTTCGCCTGCAAGAGTCTATCCCCGCCTAGTAGCGGGGGCAGGATCCTCTCCAGTATATCCTTGGCAAGCATGGAGCCGATCAGCTCGTGGCTAACCCTGTGCACGGCATTTCCTATATCGTGTAGGTATGCAGCTAGCATTACTATTAGTTTAGCCTGATCCTCGGAATCAACTATGCCATCCATTATGCTAGAAGGCTGTATCCCTGATTTGAGCAGTATATCGTAGATCTCCAGCGCAGACCCAGTAACTATTCTCGCGTGAAGGGGGCCGTGATCATTGTAGAGTAGCCTCTTCACCGTGGTTACGTTACTCATCTCCAGTAGCGCCTGTACCTCGGGATCCTCTTGGAGGGCCTTCCAGGCCCTGGCCAGCAGGCTGCTCTCCTCAATGTGCTTCTCGACGAGGGATGGGGTTACTAGGGTCAACCGGGCCTCACCTCCTCGTCGACCCACTTCATGTAGTCGGGGTTGCCGCCGAGTATGGGTAGGGCGACCACCTCGGGCACGCTATAGGGGTGTATCCTCTTCACTTCAGCTACAAGCCTGTCTAGGACGTCGGCTCTAGTCTTGACTATGAGAAGCTCCTCCTGGTCCTCCTGGATCTCCCCCTGCCACCAGTATAGGCTAGTCAGGCCTGGGACTACGTTAACGCAGGCGGCAAGCCTGGATTCTACTAGTGCACGGGCGATCCTCTTACCCTCGCCCTTGGGGGTGGTTATTAGAACCACTATCCTACCGCTATTGCTTGGCACTCCCGTGTCACCCACCTGTGGCGCAGGGATATGGTGATTGTTTGGGGCTAATATGCTGACCCTTATATTATGTATAGCGTGGGCGGCTCTCTATGCCCTAGCGAGGAGGGGCTTAGCTCTGTTATGTCGATCTTAGACCCGTTGAAGCTGACGGTATAGATCCCGTCTAGCCTTGCCTCCCATATATTATCCGCCAGGCTGTCGTGGCCGGGATAGAAGGATTCAAGGAGCCGTCTTGCCTCGGCTAGATCCTCGGGGCCCCTTCTAGCCGGCTCCTTGAGCGCCCATCTAGGCAGTAGTATAGCAGGGTTTGTGCTTGCAGGTATTGCTATGTAGAATTCCTCGGCTAGGGTCGAGTAGTTTAATATCTTGTATGAGGTTCTCGCCTTTATATAAGCTTCCCCGTACAGTATAAAGTTGTGTGGAATAAACCCGGTCTCAACCTCCACTATTACACTGCCCCAGGGAGCCTCCCCGTATATATCAGCCCTCAGCCCCCTGCCTAAGAGCTTCTCCACCTGGATATCGTATCCCATCTTATAGAGGTATACAGCCATAGCGTACTGAACAAGTGCATGGACCCCTGCAATCCCCCTCCTCCTGTAGAGGGATGACAAGGTGATGTACGCCTCTCGGAGCCCGTCGCTGGGCTCCACGCCCATAAGCAGGTTTACCCTACTCAGCTGGGGCTCCAGGCTTCTAGCCAAGACCAGGCGGCCCGAGTGTCTCTATAGCATACCCACGGTTATATGTGGAGATGGGTATTACCCACGGCGCTCCACGGAATAGCATTTAAGGAGGACGGCTTGTAGTTGGATACGGTGTCCAGGATTGGATAGAGCCCTCGCAGTAGCCTCGGCCGCGCTAATCATAGCCCTAATAGGGTTCGGGGCAATATACGCAGGCATAACAAGCCTCAAAACACAGCTAGAAGAGGCTAACAACAGGATAGCAAACCTCCAAAACGAGGTGAAGGCACTGAAAGAGGCAAGCAGCGGCTACGCATCTACAACCCAGCTGGAGGATGTAAGGAGCGCGCTGCAAGAGATATCAGGGGATATAAAAAGTATACAGAGCAAGATCGAGAAGGCGGCAACCCAGGGCGACGTACAAGAGATAGCACTCCAAGTAGCAAGCCTACAAGAAAGGCTAGCAGCCCTAGAGAAGCTAGCCTCGGAGGAGCTAAAGGGACAGATAGAAGAACTAACAACCCGGCTAGACGAGTTGCAAGCAGAGGTCCAGGAGCTATCGGCCAGGATAAAGTTCCCCGTAGTTGTGACAGACGCGACAGGGGAGCAGGTATTCATAGCATCAGAGCCGGAGAGAATAGTATCACTGGCACCAGCAGTAACCGAGACCCTATACTTCATAGGAGCACTAGACAAACTAGTCGGGGTTGACGAGTACTCGAACTACCCGCCAGTGGTAGCAGAGATGGTGGAAAACGGCACCATCAAGACTATAGGGGGGTTCTGGAATCCCAGCATAGAGGAGATACTATCACTAGAACCAGACCTAGTCATAGGCGTAGATGCACCCCCACACAAGCAGGTAAAGGAGGTATTAAGGGACTACGGTATACCAGTAATAATCCTCCCCCAGAATAGCATAGACGACGTGAAAAGATCTATAATAATAACTGGAATGGCTACCGGGAACATGGAGCAGGCAATAGACGTACTAGGAAAACTCAGCAGGACGCTAGCACAAGTCAAGACAATGGCAGACAGTATAGACGGTAAGGTGAAAGTAGCCCTCATAGTATGGGTAAACCCGATATTCGTAGCAGGCAACGACACGTTCCAGAACGACATAATAGAGTTCGCTGGCGGCATAAACGCCTTTGCAAACCTAACAGGATGGCCAGTAGTAAGCGCAGAGGACCTCCTAGCCGCTAAGCCAGACGTGATAATACTCTCCAGGATAAACGTCACAGACTTCCTAAACATACTAGTAGGCCAGCTAGGAGACTCGGCCCTAGAGATACCCGCGGTAGCAAACAAAAGGATATACACGATAACAGGAGACTACGCAGACATGCTATCCAGGCCCTCACCCAGAATCGCCCAGATCATCCCCCTAATACAGTACATACTATACCCACACCTATACGGCTCAACACCAGGCGATATACCACAAACAATATCGCCAGAGACAATGCCAGAGACACCACAACCCCAGGCATAAGGGGAGGAGCACTGAACAGGATCCTAGGCTACACGCTCATCCTACTATTTCTACTATCAGCGGCGCTAGCAAGCCTACTAACCGGGCCCTACAAGGGGATAACACTAGGAGACATAGTAGACTACATCAAAGGCAACTACGAAGGGCCACACTCAGGAGTCTTAAGGTACAGGCTAGTAAGAACCACAGCAGCAATACTCGCAGGAGCCGCACTAGCCGGCTCAGGAATCGCAATCCAATACACACTCAGAAACCCCCTAGCAGACCCCTACCTCCTCGGCATATCAAGCGGCGCAGCACTAGGAGTACTGCTGCTAATACTAAAGGCACAGTCCCCGCCAGTATACGGTTTGTACGCCACGGCATTCATAGCAGGTCTAGGAAGCTTCGGGGCAGTAGTTATCCTCTCCACGCTGATGGGCCTATCAGCCACCGCAATGATAGTGGCAGGAGTGTCGGTGTCATACCTGCTAGGCGGTGTGAGCATGGTCCTCCTTGTCAGGCTGGGAGACAAGATACCCGGAGCAGCGGCATGGCTATTCGGGACAGTTGCATACGTAACACCAAACCAGCTGGTATATACTGCGATCGCATCAATAGCAAGCCTAGCAGGCCTACTACTCGTATCAAGGAGGATAGGAACCCTAATACTAGGAGAGGAGATGAGCAGGGGAATAGGGGTTAATGTAACAACACTAAGGCTAGCATCGGCGGCCCTAGCCTCACTAGCTGCGTCCAGTGTGGTAGCCATGGCCGGGCCTATAGGCTTCATCGGGCTCGCCGGGCCATGGATGGCCAGGCTACTAGTAGGATCATGGTTTCCCCACGCCTACCCGGCCGCGCTGATAGCAGGGGCCGCCCTGGCAGTCTTCTCGGACGTCACTGTAAGACTGATTGGGGGTGGCGAGGTGCCCCTTACCGCCGCATCGTCACTCTACGGCGGTATAGTATTGCTCTACCTAACCCTCAGGAGTGGAAGAGAGCTATGACAGGGTGTAGTGTCGAGGCGAGACATCTCAAGGTCGAGGTCGGTGGCAAGGTCCTCGTCGAGGTTGACGAGCTATCCCTGGGGCCCGGGGGACTTCACTTCATAATAGGGCCCAATGGGGCTGGCAAGACAACGCTCCTTAGGTCAATACTTGGCCTAACAAGGCACCAGGGGACAATCAGGATATGCGGCACCACGCCTAAGAGGGCGCGGGGACAGGTATCATACATCCCTGCATCCATAACGGTAGACCCCTGGGCCAGGGTAGTAGAGGTGGAGAAAGCGGTGCTCTATGGGGCCGAGCCTAGTCAGCCTGTAGATGTCGGCAAGCTACTTGGAGGTGTGGGCTTAGAGTGGGTTGCCAGCCTGGCCGGGAGGAGATTCGGAGAACTCAGTAGCGGAGAGCAGAGGCTGACGCTGATAACGGCAGCCATAGCGAGGGGGCCAAGGCTCCTGGTCGCCGATGAGCCCCTCTCATTCCTAGATATATCCAACCAGGTCAGGGTGCTAGCCCTCCTCAGGGAGGTGTCTAAGCATGCAACCGTAGTTATGACCACGCATGAGATAATGTATGTAGGATACGCTGATACGGTAACACTACTCAATAGGGGTGCGATAGCCTATAGTGGGCCCCCCTCAGGCCTGGATACGGGGATCATAGAGGAGGCGTACGGGATCAGGGTTAGGAGTGTGGAGGTTGATGGAGTCAGGTTCCTCCTGCCCCACTCGGCTCAGATGGTCCGTGAACGCTTCACCACCCCCACCAGGGGGGCTCACGGCTCAACCCAGCGGTCATCATAGCCTTGGGGCCGGGGGTCCCAAGCTCCTAAGCAGCCTAGCCGCGTTGCCCCTAAGTATAGCCTCCTTTGCCTTCCCCGGTATATCTAGGAGGCTTATCTCCCTAACCCAGTCCGCGGGCTTGGTGCCGGTGACATACGGGTAGTCGGAGCCGAAGAGTATCTTATCCCACCCGGACTCCTCAACAGCTAGCCTCACGAAGTACGGGTCCACCGCGCTGGTGTCGGCGTATACGTTATCCCTAGAGAGGGCCTTAACCGCCTCGTGGAAGAATATACCGGGCGTGAGGGCGCTATAGGAGCCCAGGTGGGCTACCACGAACACCAGATCCCTATGCCTCCTAGCGGCATCCTCGACGAGCGAGGGCCTAGCGTGGCTGCATAGGCTGGGGAGCTCCCATACTCCAGGGTCGCAGCCGGTGTGGACTATCACGATCTTCCCCCTACCCTCTAGCTCCCTGTAGAGCTTGGATAGGCTGCCATGGTTGGGCCTGATGAAGTGTAGTGTGGGAAAGATCTTTACGCCAATTATCTTGTCCAGGACCCTGCGTAGCCTGGATATGTTTCCGTCCACCCCGAGGTCGGGGTTGTAGCTGGCCACCGGTATGATCTCGGGGTGGAGGCGGGCGGCCTCCAGCACCTCCTCGGTCGTCCTAGTATGCTCCCTAAGGAAATCCACGTGCTCCTCAAGAGCGTCCCTAGTCTTGTATACCAGGTTAGTTAGCATCGGTATCCTGCTGAGGGCAACAAGGTCCATATACTCCCCCAGTGCATTATAGACCCTCCGCTCATCCACATTACTACGGAAAAGCCTGATACTAGGCTCAACCGCTATGACGAGGCCAGCCTCTATACATGCCTCCCTCCAGGCATCTACAAGGATCCCGCCAGCCCTCCCGGGATCCCTAGCCCACCATGGTAGGTGGGCGTGCATGTCTACAGGGTGCAGGCTACAGTCCAAGGCCCCCTTCTCCATCCAGCCAGGCCCCAGCATATGATAGCCAGCTAAGGGTTATTAGGCACTAACCGCTGCACGTAAGCAAGCAACCCTCGAAACACTCCATACTCTCGCAATCCTCAGCACAGATCTGCACGCAATCCATCCCAACCAGCACCCAGAGCCGTGCACCAGTGCCACGAGATAACAGGCCGGGCATTATTAAATAGAAGATACCAGTCACACCGAGTAATAACTATAATAAGGGTCGGGACGGGAATACTACGCTTCACCGCGCTCCATGCAGACAGCATCTATTTGAGGCGGGCAAGAGAGGGAGCAGCATGCACCCTAGCATCCTAGCCTAAAGATGCTAGGTTAATAGTGCCGCCATTTCCATCTAGCCAGCCAAGTAATGGTGGATACACGGGGCAGGATGGGGACGGACCCCGATTGGTGCGGCGGCCGGGATTTGAGCCCGGGATCACCGGCTTGGGAGGCCGGCGTCCTAGTCCAGGCTAGACGACGGCCGCTCCTTGTTGTTAGGGTGGATTGTAGGGGGTTTATATCGTATTTCCCGGGGGGTTGCTGGGTATTATAGCACTGGTGTGCAACACTCTCCTACTGGTGTGCGTGTTGACGGATAGGGTTGTTGTAAAGGTAGAGCTTGACAGGGATACTTATGTAATGCTTAGGGAGAGGGCGAGGAGGGAGGGCTACGCGCTGGTGTCGGATTACATTAGAGACGTGTTATCCAGGGAGGCCCGGGGCGAGGCGCCTACCATAGGGGGTTGTGGCGACGAGAAGAGGTTGGCGGAGGCTGTTGCTAGGAGGGTGGAGAGGGTTGTGGCGGACATTGTTAACCCGTTTACGGGTAAGATCGACGAGGTGGCCAGAAGGCTCGCTGACCTTGTGGAGAAGCTTGAGGGCGGCGAGGCCGAGTTGGCTAGGCACGAGGCCAGAGCTGTCGAGCAGAGGTATGTGCAGAGGCAGCAGAGGGCTGGTGCTATAGATAGGTTAAGGCAGCAGAAGGTCCTCTTCTGGGAGGATGTAAAGTGGATGAAGGCACCGGATAGGCTATTCGCGAAGCTAGAGAAGGAGGGGGCCATAGTGTTCGAGGCCGGGGGCGAGAAGATTGCCGTGGACCGGGGCTTCTGGGAGGAGTTTGTCAAGGCAGTGGAGGAGGTTGCTGTAAGGGATCCCAGCGAGGCCTCGATCCTAGTAGAATCGGCCCTCGGAGAGAGGGCCAGAATGCTGTTCGAGAAGTTGGTATCAAACGGCCTGGCATACTATGACGAGGACCTAGGGCACTGGATAGTACCGCAGCCCTAGGCCTATAGGGGCCCGGCATCAGGGTACCCCTGACGTAGCCCCCTGCCTGCGTGGCGTGAGAGCGCGGTGGGCCCTTCCTTGAGCATGAGGGCCAGGTTTCTGGCGTGCTTCCTAGCCCTATCAAGGGCTATCCTGCGCAGCTCCTCCGGATCGCTAGATTCATCTTCGTGCACGGTAACGTCGACCAGGATGGAGCCCGTCAGGAGCTCGGCCATAATCAAGCCTATGCTCATCGCCAGGTAGCTGTACTTATCCGCCTCCCTTCTCCCCACCCAGCCGAGGGTGATCACGCCCCTGCACCCATACTGGTCGACCAGCCGCTTAGCCGCCCCGGGCAGATCCTTTATGCCAGGGACGGTATGCCTTATGATCCTATACCCGGGTAGCAGCTTCTCTAGCTCCTCCATGGCGGGCCTGGCCATGTCTACCCTGGCGAAGGTGGTGTCAACTACCCCCACACACTTCTCTGCATGCCTCAATTATCTCAGCCCCCCTGACTAGAGGCCAGCCCCTCTCCCTCCCGATCCTATACGCCTTATCTACGCTGAGTGCTGTGCCCTTGTCCAGCATCTCTGCTATGACCATGCTTGGCCTTAGCCCGGCTATCCTGGAGAGGGCTATGGAAAGCTCTGTGTGCCCCCTCCTCTCGCTTAGGCTCCTTGACGCGAGTATCGGCACGTGGCCTGGAGCCTGGAACTCGTTGTAGAATATTCTCCTAGCGTCCTCCACCCTCCCCTCCAGTACGAGGGCCACGATCTCGTCCAGCTTCCTGATAGTAGTGCTCCTATCGGTGTCCCGTATACCGGTCTTCACGGATATATGGTTGACCCAGATCGTGAAGGCTGGCCTGTCACCGTAGCCCAGCCTCCTTGAGGCTAGCGGCCTGAGGTTGGGGTGCATGCTGATAAGCTCATCCCCCCACGGAAGGCCCAGGCTCCTGGTTATGCTGGAATCGGTTACGAAGCATATGAGGCCCCCGGCTAGGGTGCGTAGAGTGTATATGGCGTCGCTAGTAACAGTTGGTGCGTAGTATACCAGGTCTACCTCCGCCTCCCTGTTATCGTCGTCGTAGATCATCACCGGGTTCCCCGCTTTCAGCGACTCTACCGCCTCTTCCAAGGCCATACTCATACACCACCGACACAGCAAGTAGCACAGCAAGGGTTATACCCACTAATATTTCGGGGCTACCCATGAAGCCGCCATCAACCTCGGTAGGGGTCGTGCTCCTGGTAGTCGGCGAGCCGCTTCCTACCACATTAATCGGCTCAGCAGCACCTGGCTGGTCCCCATTCCCGCTTGCCTCGTCTCCTGGTCGTTCGGCTCCTATTTCAGCTACTATCCTAGCCTTGACGCCGCCTATATCTAGCACCACTATTATAGGGGGTCCATCCAGGTACATTATCCCCCTCAACCGAGCCCCGTCGATCTCCAATATACAATTGTTGCTGTCTATGCGTGCAGAGCCTGACCCTAGGGCTAGTTCGGTTATGTTTAACTGGCCCTTCCATACCTCCACGATGGACGTATCAGAGCAGTTATCGGGGCTGGGGAGATGGATGGCTAGTTTTGGGTAGTAGCGGCCCCTATATTTTATAACCTCTGCATTGACTAGGGAGAGGTCTTTAAGGGGAGGCTCAGAGTATACTTCCACCGTAGGAGCCCCGTGAGCAGGGGGCGGGATGAGGAGTAGGGCTAGCATTAGTATTGGGACGCTAGCCCTTGGCACTCTGGTCCACCACGACCGCTGATTGTATGAACGTAGTTAGATCCTTAATCACGGAGGTAGCTATGCGCTTAGTCATCAGGGATAGCCTCTGCGGCGGACCTTCTATAACGTGCTTACCCAGGACAAGCTTATCAAATAACTTCAGGCTAGCGACGTCCTGCGCACCCACACTTATGAATTCTCCCCATGCCTGGGGGACCTCGACGATCCTCCTCATATGAGCCGTCTCCCCCGGCCTCCCGCTTATCTTGACGGCGATGCTTAGTGTGACGCCCACCACAGTAGCGTTGTTGACATGCTTGGCATAAGAGATGGCCCCTGACCCGGCTGGCGGGACCGCTGCGCTTGTGTGAACTATGCCCTCCACCTCTGTCACCACGGTGTCAATCCTATCCTCAACCATGGACAGGCTCGATATCGGCAAGGGTATAGTCCTTATGTTCCCGATACGCCTCGGGGGATCCTCTAGCATAGAGTGGCTTAGAACATACACCTCCCGGGCCCTCTCCCGGCCAGCCCAGACTCTTACACATTCCTCCGCCAGCCTACCTGGCGGTATCAAGAGTATGGAGGACGAGTCTGAGAGAGCCGTAGTACAGGACTTGGTTAGGCCTGAGAGCGACTCGGTTACATACCTCTCTATGAACGAGGAAAGGGTTTTCCTGAGGATCGATATTGTCTCAGTATCGCTTATCCTCATCCTGCGTACTATCGTGGATAAGACGCTACCTAGGTTAGATATTATGGTCGGGTTTGGCTCCTTAGACGTGGCGTCCCGGAGGTAGTTGCCTAGCGTGATCGATAGCGATTCCCTTCCCCCAATAGCCTCACTCTCTAGCCGGGATAGGAAGCCCTCTAGGTTCTCGACGGTGATCCTTATCGAGTCCAGCAGGTCTGGGTATCGGATCCGTGCTCCCATTTAGTCCCCCTACTAAGCTAATAGTTTGAACGCTACTATTATGCTTATCAGTAGAATTAGTACAATCGTAACGGTAGACTCCACGACGCCGGCAACTATTAGCATGGCTATGGTTAGGGGTAGCAGCGAGAGGGAGTATACAACTGCCTTCTTGAGCCCATGCCTTCCAACGCCTATTAGGGGCGCGACAACCAGCGATATAGCGGGAATCTCCACCACACCGTGGGGTACCAGGCCGTAGTGTATAAGGAGAGGTGTAAGCTGCACTCCCACACTAGGCGCCAGATAGTCTCCATGGAGGACCGCGGAGATCATATACCCTACGGCGGCACCCTGGAAAGCCTCTATCATAACGGGTAGGACCAGGGTTGGCGAGGATAGGGCCATGATCAGTGCGACCCGCACGTTATTCAGGATGATTAGCGCCATCAGAGATAGGGGGTTAAGGGGGCCTCCTCCAGCCTTCTCCACCAGCTGCTCCAGCTGCCTCCTGATGGCGTCCCCGACGCTGGACTCAGCTATTGCTGGGTACGCGGCTGACACGGCCACCATTACTACGACTATTATGGCGGTGGAGAGGATCCAGTCCCTCAGGAACCCCCTACTGTAAACATACTCCTCAGCTCTTCCCATCAGCACAATCCCTCACCAATATTACGCAGTCCATAGGAAGCTCCTCGACCCGGAGTAGGTCCTCTGCGCAAGCCTCCACTAGGCCCCTACACTCGCCTCCCGGCCTCAGGGCCCCTTTGGGCCTATCTTTGAGTAGAGGCCACTCGTCATCCAAGGAAGGGCACCCTCGTCACTATAATGCTTATCACCCAGCCTAAATACTACCCTCTACAGGGGCCTAGGCGTTGAATATTCGGGGGATTGTTAAGGGTGTGCCATTGGGATGAGGGAGAATGTTGACGTTAAGCGGAGGCTAGCGGTGCTCGTTGATCTCTGGAACGAGATCGTGGGCATGTGGGACTCCGGAGCCAGGGTTACCAGGGATAGGGTCATAGAGATGCTGAAGGACGCGTACAGGAGGGAGAGGCTGAGCCCTCTAAGAGGGGCCAGCATGCCCGAGGACATATTCGAGAAGGAGCTGATAAGCCTGTATGTAGTAGGCAAGCATGGCATGGGCCTAGACCAGCAGTACCCCGAGCTGTTCGACACCCTATTCCCAGACATAATAAGGTACGACGAGGCAGTGAGGATCCTACTCACAGAGGAGCCGGAGAAGGCTAGGGACAAGATAAGCCTCCTGCTAGGCTCGCTAGACGACAACACACTGGCCAGGATGCTGAGGGTTAAGATGACCGAGGTTTACTTCGGCTTCTCCGACCACAGGGCACTCATAAACCTCATAAAGGCGGTCTCAAAGGCCCTCCCAGAGAAGGAGAGGCTGGCGGTCAAGTATGCTAGGTTCTACATAGCATTCAGGGTGGCAGAGGCCATAGCGTCAGGAGAGGTTAGGGATAGGATCTCGAAGGAAGCACTCAAACAGGCACTCGCACTGGAGACGGGGATAGAGAAGGGGGTTATACCCGATGATAAGTACATAGAGAAGATAGCCTCGGAGGTATTCAAGGTCCCCAGGAGGATCACCGGCATGGTTCTATCTCACGGGGGTAGACAGAGGAGGGGACAGGGCAAGGGCTAGCCTGTCTGCATGGATTCATATAATTGTTGTTGATTAACATATTTAAACCCGTATTTATCATCATTTTAATGTGATTAGTGTGAACCTTGAGGATTAGGGGAAGGTGAAGGGGTGAATTGACAAGGCCGCTGACGATGGTACAGAGGGAGGTCCTAGAGACCCTAACCAGGCTCTATGAACAGCATAAGAGGATGATAAAGAGCAAGGAAGTCGCGAGAGTCCTGGGAAAGGACGAGGGGACAGTCAGGAACATAATCATGGTCCTAAAGAATATGGGATTAGTGGAGAGCAGGACAGGGCCAGCCGGGGGATACGTGCCGAGCCTGAAGGCATACGAGGTCCTAGGCGCCGCAACCACATTCCACCTGGCAGGCCACGGGGTCATGATCATCCCCAGGGGCGACAGGGAGATCAAGCTAAGCGTAGTAAACCTGGAGATCATAGGCCTATTCGCGCCAGAGCCGGCCAAGGCAGTCGTCAGGGTTGCCGGTAACCTCGGCGAGGTCAGGAGGGGCGACAGGGTAAAGATAGAGAGCAGCCCTGACAGGAGGATAGTTATAGAGGGCACTGTTGAGAGGGCCGACCTTCACGCGGAGGAGGTCCTGGTTTCCATAAACAGGATGGTCATACTCCCGGACGTCAGGGTAGGCGAGATAACTAGGAGGAACCTCATCACGATAAGAGAGACTAGCACACTCAGAGAGGCGGCCAAGGTCCTCTACAGCCACGGTATAAGGGGTGCACCCATAGTATCGGAGAAGGGTGATGTGATAGGATTCATAACCACCACAGACATCGCGATGGTGGTAGCCAACAACGAGGACCTAGACGCCCCTGTTACCAGGTATATGAGGAGGAACGTGGTCGTCATATCAGAGGGAGACACGATACTAGAGGCAATCAGGATAATGAGCTTCCACGGGATAGGCAGGCTACTAGTGATAAACAGCCAGGGAAGGCCTGTAGGGATAGTAACGAGGACAGATATACTAAGGTTCATAACAGCACTCAGGTAGCCTCCTGCATGCTAGACAGTATCTCCATTATACGGTCGTGGAGTATAGCAAGGAGGCGGCGCCTATCCTCCATAAGCACCACGTCACTATACCCCTTAACCACCAAGTGATGGGCCATAGGTGACGGGTACGGTAGGGGCCCCCTTACCACCAGCCTGATCCTGCCGCTCCTGATCCCATCTAGCACCCATATTGCCTTCTCCACATCCATGTAGTCCTCCAGGATCTCCCTAAAGGTCTCCCTAACGACGGGATGACTGGGGTCTAGGTGCCTTAACACGTCTAGGAGCCTCTCAGCACTAATCTGCATCCTCTCCGGGCTCCTCTCCCTACCCCTATAGCGCTTGAGGATCATGAAGCTCCTCTGGGCTACATGCCTGAAACGGCGCTTGACAAGCTCGGTCCTAGACAGGGCCTCCTCGAGGATCCCCCTAAACTCCCTAGGGTCAGCCCTCTCTATCAGCTCCTTAACCAGCCCCTCGCTTGGTTGGGTGTCGGTTATGAGCATGAATCCGTTATCTGAGACGCTGATCCTAACAGGCGCCGAGGTTATACCCGCCAGTATACTGGCCATGCCCCTAGATAGGGCGTCGTTGACCCGGCGTCCGTAGAGTGTGTGGAATACTATTGCCCACCCCTCCTCGAACCTGAAATACTCTACCAATACCAGGTCGTCGCCGGGGACGACACCTGTGTATGCTAGCTGCTCCCATATGTAGGTCTTCACCGCCTCGGCTGAGTGTGGCTCCAGGTTATACTCATCCCTCAGGATCTTGTCAACCTCGCCACCCCTACCCTCGGCAAGTAGGGATGCGATCCTCCTCCTGAAGGCCCCCACCCGGAGGGCGCTATCGAAGCTCAGGGGTAGCATCTCGCTGAACCAGCTAGGTACGGTGGGCTTCGCGCCCTCCGCGCTCTCGACGATGACCTTCATGCCTGAGGACTTGATGAACCTGTAGGTCCTGCCGCCTAGGACGAATATGTCCCCAGGAGCGAGTATCTCGGCGAACTCCTCCTCTAGGTTCCCCACGTACTTGCCCTTGACTGTGTATACCTCTATCTTGGACTCGTCCGGTATGGTCCCCGTGTTCAGCTGGTATATCATCCTGGCGCTCCTCTTACGCCCGAACACGCCCTCCTCCTCGTCTAGCCAGATCTTGGCGTAGACCTTCTCGTCCTCAAGGCCGTCCCTGCCGGCGAGGTAGCGGAGTACCCGGATAAAGTCGTCCCTGCTGAGGGTATGGAAGTTGTAGGACCTCCTAACCAGGTTGTATGCGTCCTCGATCCTCCACTTGTCCTCGACAGCCATCCCGACCAGGTGCTGGGCCAGCACGTCTAGGGGGTTCATCGGTATGCGGACCGAGTCTATGAACCTCTCATTGGCGCTCTTCACGAGAACGCTACACTCGACGAGGTCGTCCCTGTCAACCACGACTACCCTGCCCTTGCTAACCTGCCTTATATGATGGCCTGCCCTCCCGATCCTCTGGAGTAGCCTGCTAACACTCTTCGGGCTGGATAGGAGCACCACTAGGTCTATATAGCCTATGTCTATCCCGAGCTCTAGGCTAGTACTCGACACCACTACCCTCAGCTCTCCCCTCTTCAGCCTCTCCTCCACGTCGAGCCTTAGGTGGCGTGATAGGCTGGAGTGATGGGCCTCGATGAGGTCCTCGCTCCACCCTAGCTCCTCTTTAAGTAGCTTCTTCAGCTTGTATACAACCCTCTCGGTGGCACTCCTGGTATTTGTGAATATGAGGGTAGTCTTGTGGCTCCTGATTAGCTCAACCAGCTTCCTATATATAGCGTCGTTAACCACATCAGCCGGGTCGTGTATGAGGTCGACCTCGGGAGAGATTACACGTATATCGATGGGCTTGGAGAACCTGGCATCCACGATCTTTACAGGGCGTGGCCTGCCATCTGCATCGTAGCCCCCGAGGAACCTAGCCACAACCTCTAGAGGCGAGATGGTGGCAGACATGCCTATCCTAACAAGCCTGCCACCCCGGGACGAGACAAGGTGGTCCAGCCTCTCCACGCTAAGAGAAAGGTGGGCACCCCTCTTGCTCTGGGCCACCTCATGGATCTCGTCAAGGATCACCCACCTAGCCGTAGCTAGCCTCTCCCTAAACTTAGGCGCAACCAGGCTTATGGCCAGACTCTCCGGAGTCGTGATCAGGATATGGGGAGGCTTCCTAAGCATCCTCTGCTTCTCCGACGGAGGAGTGTCGCTGGTCCTAACGCCAACCCTAATCTCAGGGGGCTCCAGGCCCCTCTCCTCCATGAGCCTACGTATCTCGCCTAGAGGCTCTAATAGGTTCCTCCTCATATCATTGTTGAGGGCCCGGAGGGGGCTCACGTATATGGCGTAGATAGCATCCTCTAAGCCCCCCTCGCCCCATATCCTGAACAACTCGTCTATGATCCCGAGGAACGCGGCTAGGGTCTTACCCGTACCTGTAGGGGAGGAGACTAGAACGTTGAACCCACGCTTAACGTAGGGGATAGCCCACCGCTGGGGCTCCGTGAACTCCCCATACTTGCCCCTAAACCACTCTGCAACGTAGGGTGTAAGCAGCTTGTATACCCCGATATCGCCAGCCGCCACTCGCGGGCCCCCAGGGTAATACCATACCACGGCCCCGGCAGGGGATAAAATGTGGAGGACAGTACCCGCTGTGCAGATAGGGAGGGTATCCTAGAGGGCTAGGAGTGGGGTGTATAGGGTTGGTGGACCGGCCGGGATTTGAACCCGGGGCCTCTCGGGTGCAAGCCGAGCGCTCTTCCAGGCTGAGCTACCGGCCCACTCCGGATTAGAGGGTGTATCTACCGGTTGCTCTTTTAAGGGTTACCCTCGTAGTGTTATAGCCTTACTAGGGACTTGGCTGTTATCAGGTATGCTATGACCTCTAGCCTGCCTAGGCTCATCGCAGCTATCAGTATCGACTTCACCAGTGGGCTGGTGGCGGCGCTCGTTATGCCACTACTAACCCCGACGTTGCCCATTGCGCTTGCTACCTCTAGCATGGCGTCCTCGAGGCTTGTGTATGGGGCGGCTATGAGCAGGGCTAGGACTAGTATTGTGTACGTGGCCAGTATTGCTGCTATAGCTGCTAGGGTCCTGAGTGCGAGGTCCTCGCCCACTATGTACTTTCCCAGCCTCTTGTTGGGCATGTAGCCGGGTGGGTGCATGGTCTTTGAGGCCTCTATCATTATACTCTTCATGGCGACCAGGATTCTGAGGACCTTGATCCCTCCCGCCGTGGAGAAGGCGCTCCCACCTATAAGGGCTAGTGTCGCCAGGAGCAGTTTATACCCTGGGCCTGACTCTGCGAGGCTGGAGGATTGGAAGCCTGCTGTCGCGCTGGTAGAGACTATGTTGAACACGACATCTATTGGCTGCATGGAGTGGTGTAGACTGGGATCCCTATCCCATAGGGCCAGACCTGCCAGGGTGGCTAGTGCTAGGATTAGTATCTGGGCCTTTAGCTCCACGCTATCCCTGAGGCTGGATAGTCTGAGCCTTAGCAGGTTGTAGTGGTCGCTGAAGCTCACCGCTCCCATCATGACTACTATCATGCCAGCGAGCAGTATGGGGGTTGTATGGTAGAACCCTAGGCTCTCACTGTGCGTGGAGAATCCAGCGGTGGCAACCCCGGTCATGGAGTGGTGGACTGCATCCCCCAATGGCATGCCTGCCAGGGAGAATAATGCCACGCCGGCCAGGGTGAGGAGTACATAGATCTCCCCCATCAGTATGGCGCTCCTCTTCAGGCTGGCCTCTAGCCTCTCAAACTTGCCCTCAGCAAGGTAGAGGACTGCAACCGAGATGCCCGGAGGGGCCAGGACTGCTATCGTGAAGACCACGATCCCGAGGCCGCCCTCCCACTGGGTCAGTGTTCTGAGCCATTTGAAGGCCTCGGGGAGCTCCTCTATCCGGGGCACGTAGACGCCTCCAGAACTACTGGGTTCCCCCGTGAATATCGTGAGGCCGGTGGTGGTCCATGCACTGACACTCTCAAAGAGGGAGTCGAGCGCGGGTATGCGGAGGAGCCAGTAGAAAGGGGCTGCGCCCAGTATGGGTGTGACGACCCATATCAGGGTCGTGGCCGCCACGGCCTCCCAGAGGTGGAGCCTAGAGTAGTAGCGCCTGTAGAGTAACAGGCCTGCTAGGATATAGGATAGGCCGAGCAGAGACAAGGGGTAGCCGGGCCACTTCTCCCCGTATAATATGATGGCTATGGCTCCCGAGGAAAGTATTGGTAGGCCAGCCGCTACTAGGCCGGCTCCCAGTGGCCATAGTAGCCTGCCCGGCCTCATCCCTGCCCTACTGCCTGGGCCTGCTGGGTGTACTCTCTTATAAGCTCCTCCACAGCTCCTGGCCCTGCCTCTTTGAGCCTTCTAAGCTCCTCTATCAGGGCCTCGACGATCTCCTTGTAATCCCCTACCACACCGTAGTCGGCCTGGTTGAATATGGGTGCCTCGGGGTCTATGTTTATGGCTACTATCCTCGTGGCCTCTCTGACCCCTATCATGTGTTGTGCGGCGCCGCTTATGCCGACTGCTATGTATAGTATGGGCTTCACGCTCTTACCGGTCTGGCCCACCTGCCTCTCGTGGCTTATCCACCCTGCGTCCACCGCCTTCCTGGAGCCCGCCACGACTCCTCCTAGTATGCTGGCGAGCTCCTCTAGAAGCTTGAAGCCATCAGGGCCCCCGACGCCCTTGCCCCCGGATACTATTATCTCGGCCTTCTCGATCGGTATCTCCTCCCTCTTCAGGATCTTCCTTGATATCAGCTTGGACCTGGCAGTTAGTATACTAGTCTTCTCGAACTTGATCTCCCCTCTCCTGGACTCGTCGGCTGGGGGCACCGGGAAGACGTTGGGCCTAGCCGTCCCTATCTGGGGCCTCCTGAATGGGGTCTTTATGTATGCTAGCATTATGGCGGCGAATGGGGGCCTTATGAGGAGCACGTCCCTAGTCTTCTCGTCGACGTCGAAGTCGGTGCAGTCAGCCGTGATTCCGGCGCGGAGCGTGTTTGCTATGTAGGGGCCCATCTCCCTGCCCCTCATGGTGGCCGCTATTAGTATGACCTCAGGCTTATACTTCCTGGCAAGGTCTACAACCACCTGGCCGTAGACCTCGGGATAGTACTCGCTCAGCATTATGTCGTCTACAACTATGACCTCGTCCGCGCCGTGCTTTATCAGGGTATCTGCATGCCTGGAAACGTTGTATCCGAGCAAGACCCCGACAACCTTGCTATCCAGCTTCCTGGCTATCTCGAGGGCCGGGGTCAGCATCTGTAGGCTTGCCTCGCTAACACCCTCCTCTGTAGCCTCAGCTATTACCCACACATGCTTAAACTCGTCAGGCTGCTCGCAGGGCCACTCGGGGCAAAGCTTACTACAATCCACCCTGACCATCACGCACCACCCCACAGAGCCTTATAGAGCGCCTCCCTAGTCTTCTCGTCGCTGAAAAGCTGAGCCAGGATCCACCTGGCCGCATCCCTCGGGTCCTTCGGCTTATATACGATCTTCTTCCTGGGAACCTCGGGTAGGTACGTCACCTTCGACACTATAGTCGGGGAACCCTTGAGGCCGACGCACCTGGGATCAAGGCCCAAGTCCTTATTGGTCCACACTGTTATCGGGTTCTCTAGCTTAGCCCTAAGCTTGTAGGATAACCTAACAGGCCTAGCCTTCAACGCCTTCATGGCGACGCTGACAACAGCGGGTGTCGAGACCTCGAACTCCTCCACAGCGCTCTCCAGCTGCCTCACAACCCTTAATCTACCATCCTGGAGCCAGGCCTTCTTCACGTAGTATATGTACGGCCAGCCGAGCCAGCTAGCTACCTGCGCACCTATATGGGCGGTGCTAGAGTCTATGGTCTCCTGGCCGAAGACCGCCAGGTCTACGGGGCCCCACTCCTCCTCTATCTTCCTTATCCCCTGCGCTATGACGTAGCTAGTGGCCAGCGTGTCGGCGCCGGCGAAGGCCCTATCGGTAAGGAGGACCGCCCTATCGGCGCCCATGCCCAGTATATGCTCCAGCCCCTGGACAGCTGGTGGAGGCGCCATGGTTAGTACAATAACCTCCCCCCCGTACTCGTCCTTCAGCCTAAGGGCGAGCTCGGCGGCGGGGAGGTCGTGGGGGTTCACTATAGCGGGGACCCCTGTCCTTATCAGGGTCCCCGTCTTAGGGTCGAACCTGACTGCCTGGGTGTTTGGGACCCACTTGATCCCGACTACTATACGCATGGGCTATACACCCCCAGGGGGCTAGGTGAATCTGAATTGTATACCTTTCCCGCTCTTGGGGTACTCCCAGCGTATCTTCTCCTTGGGAGTCACCACCCTGCATAGGCCACACTCGAAGCATCCCTCGTAGCTGAAGAGCACCTTGTCACCTATCATGGTGTAGCACCCTGCGGGGCATAGATACACTAGCGCCTTCTTGGGTATCCCGGTCTGGTCGTCCATAGGGATCTCTATGTGTGGGTCCTCGTCGACGTCCCATATATCCCTCTGGAGTAGATCCTCGAGCTTGAGGGGCTTCTCCAGGACGCTACCCTGTTTGCTCAAAGCTTACCCACCACCGATCCAACCTTCATAATCAGCCTCGTCAGGGTAATATCCTCCTCCGCTAGTGACTCTAGGAACGCGTCGATTAATGTTGGTTCCTCGTAGTCAGCCTCATACAGCTTCTGTAGCATCCTAATTAATACCCCGACCGCCTTTGTGAAGTAGAACTCGTCCTCCATCACCTTAGCTATACCACGGTGCCTAACAAGCTCCCTCCAGACAAAGCTCTCCTTGAGCCTATCCTCGTAGAGCTTCAAGTTCTCCCCAGTAGGTCCTCCACGGTTGAAGGCCTCTATGATAGCCTCGGCGGCTATCTTACCGCTGGCAGCAGCAAAGTCGACACCCCTCACCGTATAGCCAGTGTTTAGTAGGAGGCCAGCGGCGTCGCCCACGATTACCAGGCCTGGGGCATACAGCCTCTTGGGGACCATCCTTAGGCCGCCCTCTATGGTCATGTGAGCCCCGTACTCCATGATGTCGGCGTCCCTCCAGTACTGTTTGAAGTAGGGGTGGAGCCTGAACTCCTCAAGGATCCTCGACACGTGCTTATTTATCTGCCCTGCCTCGGCCTTCTCAGCCGCCTTTCCTATGTGGAGGACTAGGCCTATGCTGACAGCCTCCTTCATGGTGTATATGAAGCCTCCACCCGGTATGCCGGCAGTTATGTCGCCAGCGACCATCCAAGCCATGCCCTCCCCCTTGGGGAGTCCGAAGCGCTCCTCTATCGCACCCTTGCCCACGTTGAGGACCTCCTTCACGCCCAGCGCTACATACTCCGGGTTGAGCTTGTCGACGAGCCCGAGCCTCTCGAGTAGAAGCCTATTTACGCCCTCGGCATCAACTACCACATCAGCCTCTATAAAGTCGGGCCCGCTCCTGACCCCGACAACCCTGCCATCCCTAACGACAATCTCATCCACTCTAATCTCGTCGACGAGAAGGGCCCCTGCCTCGGTAGCCTTCTTAGCCATCCACTTAGCCAGCTCGGGTAGGAAAGTAGTGAACCCCACCCTCCTACCCAGGCTATACTCGATGGTGGCCACCCTCTCGCCCCTAACGAAGCTAATCCTCTCCCTGGTAACCCACCTGTGGATCGGCGCCTCCTTATCCAGCTCAGGCCATATATCCCTCAACGGCGGAGCGTAAACCTTGCCGCCGAATAGCTCCTTAGAGCCAGCCCCCCTACCCCTCTCAAGCATGAGAACCTTAAAGCCAGCCTTGGCTAGCACATACGCCGCCGCCGAGCCGGCAGGCCCAGCGCCGACCACCACCACGTCAAACTTGCTGGGGACGCCGCCACTCATAAGCAACCACCTTTCAAGCCTATAAGGCCCCCAGTAATCCACGTAGCTCCGTGTGGCTCCGGGATATTTTAATTAGCACAAGCCAGTGTCCGGGCTAGCATACACCATAGGTTAAATACTCCCGGTATGGGGGCGTCAGGGCTTGAGACCCACCCCATCAGCCAGTCGGGAATCCCGCTCCTCCTCACCCGCCCCCTAGTGAGATACGGCTAGGTGGAGTATAAGCCTCGCAAGCTTATAGGGTGAAACGAAGAGGCTAGAGTCCCCGCTACCAGGCTTGCTGGCTCTGCCGAGTAGGTGGGGTGCGTGGGAGGCCCTAGGGGCGTGTACCGCGAGTATCCACCTGTAATGCCTAGAGGCTATAGAAGCGTTCTCCTCCTGCTCAAAGTGGCCCGGGAGGGGTATGGACACTGTAGGGACTCCAAGGGAGGCCACACTAGCCAGGGTACTAAGCCCGGCTAGAGAGACAACGGATGAGAACCCCCTCATCAGCAGGGGTATACGGTACCTAAGCCCGCTGGCTATCCCATAGACGCCAGGGGGAGGACTGGAAAGGGTGGTGGCAACACTGAAACCGGCCCTGGCTAGGGATGATGCTGCCTCGTATATGATATCATGCCCAGCCTTAGTGCCGCCGGGCAGGGCCAGCACTGGGGGCTCCTCCAGCCCGAGCTCCCTTAGGGCGTGGGTGGGGTTGAGGACCTCATCCTCCATGGCAGGTGGTATCAGCCCCACGGCCTCTAAGCGTGGGGCCAACTCGGAGAGGCGCTTGCCAACCAGCGGGGGCCAGCGGGAGGAGCAGAGCTTCTGGGGGAAGCCGACGAAGGCTATTGCATCGAAGCGGGGTAACCTGGACGCCATGAACCTGTTGAAGGCTATGGCCGCTAGTAGCCCCTTACTGTATGGGTATGAGATGAAGTCTGTGACAAGGATTTTTGGAGTATTAGCCCTGTCCAGCCTGGCGTACATCAGCTCCCAGGACTCGTCTGACACCACGGCATCATAGATTTCTAGGTCGATGTTATCCTCTATGATGGACGCGTTCCTGCGCGCAATCCTAGCCTCCTCCAGCTCCATCCTTAGCCCTATCCTACCCGACCCAGTGGAGGAGTAGAACCTGTCGACGACAGGAGAGTATGGATCAAGCATCTCTGACACGGGGTGCGGCTCCACGGAGTACGCCCTAAGGTAGGAGCCCAGAGGTGGAGGAGCGACGATATCCACCCTAGCGCCCATGCCCTCAAGGGCCCTGGATAGCACTCTAGCCCTAGCTACATGGCCCAGGCCTATGCCTGATACGGCGATAAGTATCCTAGCCATACAGAGCCCCCGGCCCATCCGCTATGCAACACTAATTTATCCCTCTTAACACCTCAAGCCTCCTGGTGTAGCGGTTGGCCGTCGACCCAAGGAAGGTGCTGCCGACAAAGATAAACCTGATACGGCTGCGTAGAGAGGAGAAGATGCTGAGGAAGATAAGGGGGGTCATGGAGGAGAAGAGGGAGGTACTCCTTCACTATATAAAGAGTGCTGCCGAGGAGTATAACAGGTACCAGAAGGAGGTCTTCGAGGCTATAAACGAGATCTTCACGGAGTACTACCTCGGCCTAGCGGAGGAGGGGGTAGAGAGGGCCTCGGCCTACAGCGAAGCGGTACCACAAACCCTCACAGTCGAGGCGGGCACGAGGGTCCTCTTCGCCGTTAAAACCCCAACATTCACGCTCAAGGAAGACACGCTCCCCCCGCTCATACCACCCCCCGCGGCCAGCCCACACCTAACCAATAGCTGGATACTCATGAGGAGGCTCCTGCCCAGCATACTTAAGATGGCGGAGTACGAGGAGATGCTCAGGAGACTGATAGAAGAGCTAAGGGAGACCCAGAGGCTGATCAACGCGATGGACTATGTGATACTGCCAAGCTATGCTAGGGCTATAAAGTTCATAAAGTCGGTTCTAGAGGAGCGTATGAGGGAGGACTTCGTGAGGCTAAAAATGCTGAAGAGAAAGTTGGAGGAGCGCGCTATGGAAGAAGCAGCCCAACAAATATGAAGATCCCAGACATGGCGAGCATGGCCTTAAGCAGGCCACCTGGGGTCATCTCCCATAGTCCCTTGACCGCCTTGGCGGCGAAGTAGGTCAGCCCCAGCACTCCTATTATGGCGAACATTGTGAAGCCTGCTAGGAGGAGGTAGTATCCCAGATCAGCGTTTGGAACCACCCCTAGCTGCTTGAAGCTGTCAATAACCTGGTATAGGTCCTCCCTGGCCATACCCTATTCACCCTCCCGGGGCTAAGTATTAGGCCCGGCTGGGAGGCTAAGGGTGGGGGGACTGTAAGACACGGTGATTACCCTAGGATTACGAGGACCGCTAGGGTGTAGGCTATACTAGCTAGTACCCCAGCCAGGAGGCTCCTCCGCGACGGCGTGCCGCCTAGGCTATAGCTAGACCCAGCCGCCACCAGTATGATCCCTACGATGTTAGTAATCCAGTAGAACACTGCAAATAGCACATCAACCCCTACTCCAGTTAGGCTCGACACGGCCTTAGCCATGCCAAGGGCCAAGGGTATATTAACCAGGGCGTCGTTCCACCACGAGGCAGGGCTCAGTATAAACCCTATAGTAGCAACGCCAGCCCCAAGTATCCTCCTGAAGCCGGGCGACCCGCTCCTAGGTAGCCGCAGGTTAAGCCTCATACCCCTTTAGCCTCCATTTGACTCCTACTAGTGCAGGCCTTTTCTTAATACCCCTGCATATAGTGATGAACTAGTGGTGCCGTAAGTTGAATTATAACAGGCTCGCAGGGCTAGGAAAGGTAGCCAGCGCCCGCCAAGCCCTATCCAGGATCAGGGACGGCTCGGTGGTCGCAGTATCAGGGTTCAACATGTCCACAACACCAGAGCTACTCATAGAGGAGCTGTACAGGCTCTACAAGGAGACTGGGCATCCCCGCGGCTTGTTCCTTATAAGCGACACGTTCCCAGGAGCGCCAGGCAGGGGCCTGGACAAGGTCTTCGAGGACCTATACCGGGAGGGAGATGAGGGATTCATCAATGGGATACTGATGCCCTACCTAGGCTGGTCCAAGTGGCTCCAGAAGATGGTGCTCGAGGACAGGATCGAAGCCTATACGTGGTCAATAGGAGTCATGGCCTACTGGTTCAGGGAGGTGGGCAGCGGGAGGCCGGGGGTCCTGACAAGGGTCGGGCTAGGCACCTTCTTCGACCCGCGCATGGATGGCGGGTACCTCAATGACAAGGCTAGGAAGAGGGGGCGGGCTAGGGTCCACCTCATAACGATAGATGGGGATGAGTACCTACTCTACACGGCTCCCCAGCCCGATGTAGCCCTGATCAGGGGCTCAACCGCCGACGAGCTGGGGAATCTTACCATGGAGGACGAGGCTATATACGGGACGGTGCTCAACATCGCGCAGGCCACCAAGGCCTACCCCAAAAAGGGGCTAGTAGTGGCCCAGGTCCTGAGGGTAGCTAGGTATGGAAGCCTCAACCCGAAAGAGGTCGCAGTCCCAGGCCCCCTAGTGGATCACATAGTAGTGGCTCCTCCGGACAAGCATTGGCAGACCGCCTCTATAGGGTACGATCCTAGGATAGCAGGGCGTATAATACCACCCATAAGCGAGGACCTCGTCGGCAGGATGCCGCTCAGCATAAGAAAGGTGATAGCCAGGAGGGTCCTATTAGAGCTAGTCAAGTTAGCGGTTGATGAGGGCAGACAGATAATCGTCAACCTAGGGGTAGGTATACCAAGCCACGTCATGCAGGTGGCAGTAGAGGAGAAGGTAGACGAAGTCATAGCGACGACGATAGAGTCAGGCCCCTGGGGAGGGGTCCCACTAACCGGCCCCGACTTCGGCGCGGCTATAGGGCCGTACGCGATAATCCAGATGCCCGACCAATTCGCCATATACGAGGGTGGAGTGATAGACGCGGCTAGCCTAGGATTCCTACAGATAGACAAGGAGGGTAACGTGAACCCAAGCATGCTCCCGGGCAGACTACCAGGGCCCGGCGGGTTCCCAGTGATAATATCGGGAGCCCCCCGGATATACTATGCCGGTGGCTTCACCGCCGGTAAGAGGGATATACGTGTAAGCAACGGGAGACTCCATATTGTAAGAGACGGGGAGGTAGTAAAGTTCGTGGAACACGTATACAAGGTATTCTGCCCGTGTAAGAGAATGGTGGAGGCCGGAAGGGACGTGCTAGTTATCACAGAGAGGGCAGTATTCAGGATGGAGAGTAGCGGCCTTAAACTCGAGGAGGTGGCTCCAGGCATCGACATAGAGAGGGACATAATCGGAAAGATGGAGTTCAAGCCGGTGATAAGAGGAGAGCCAGAGGAGATGCCAAAGGAGATATTCCGCCCCGAGCCAATGAGGCTAAGACGGCTACTAGAAGAGGCCGGGAAGAGGTAGGATGAGGCAAGAAGAGGTTCATAGGCTACTAGCAGGCATCACCGGATCAAGGAGATGCCTAGACTATGATGCCTGCCCCCTACAGGGGGGACTCCTGGTAAACATGGACGGCTACTCCATGTCAACAAGCAGGCCCCCATGGGCCAGTATAGGAGACTGGGCATGGAGGGCAGTGGCAGCAGCTGCCAGCGACATCGCGGCCAGCGGGGGCAAGCCGCTGGGACTCATGTACAGCATAGGAGTGCCTAGCCTAGAAGAGGCGCTGGAGGCCGCGCATGGTGTCGGGAGTGCCGCTAAGTGGATCGGCGTAGAGGTACTAAAGTCGGATACAAATAAGTGTGGATGCGACTCTTGGATAGACGTTGCTATAGTAGGAATATCGACTAGGCCTATCCCGAGGAGCGGGGCTAGGCCAGGAGACCTGGTTGTACAGGTAGGCTACTCCGGCTACGGCCTCCTGGCCAGGCTAGCGATGGAGGGTAGGATAAACATTGCCGAGCTAGGTGAGGACCTCGTCGAGATGTTGAGGAGGCCCAGGCCACCGCTAGCCGCGGGCCCACATATATCATCCTGCGGCGCATCCGCATCCTCTGATAATAGCGACGGCCTCGGCTATACTCTGAGGGTAATCGCAGAGTCCAGCGGCGTAGGGATGGTGCTAGGGGACCCGCTAGTAGATCCTAGGGTGCTCAGGATTCTCAGGGGTCTAGGCATGGAGGCTGGAGATGCCTACAGTAGCTGGGAGGACTATAACCTTGTAGTAGCTATACCTGAGCCCGGGGTAGGGTGCCTCCTAGACTCGTGCAAAGCACTAGGGATCCCCTGCCGGGTCATAGGGAGGGTAGTGGAGGATAGGGGCCTAGTTTACCGGGGTAAGAGCCTTCGGGTCGAGCCGTGGGAGTGGTTCTAGCCTGTTCTCCTCTTCCAAGCCCTAGGGTATAGGCCTGGCTCCATGATCACCCTCTCGGGCTTGAAGGCCTCACCCCTACTGGCTTCTAGGACCTCCTCCGTGGACATGAGGGCTTTGGCTAGACCTATTAGCTCCCCTTTGAGTGTGTGCATAGCAACTAGATCCCCCCTCTTTATCCCCTCCTGGATCATTGCTATACCCGGAACTGCCAGGGTCGCTCCGTGGACTATGCTCTCCACGGCGGTGTCCCTGAGTACAACCTTGGGGATGCCGCATACCGTGTACTCGCCTGGCAGTATGTAGCGGCGTAGCAGATCCTCCTTGCCCTCCTCCCTCCACCTGTACAGCGCCTCGGCTAGGTCCTGGAGCCTGACCAGGCCCTTGTCCTCGTTGAAGGGACCTGTCCTGGTCCTCCTGAGCTCCCTCATGTGAGCCCCCACGCCGAGTATAAGTCCTATATCCCAGCATAGCTTCCTCATGTAGGTGCCTGCCTCGCAGTCTATTATCATCAAGGCGTACTTGCCTGTGTACTCGAGTAGCTCTATCTTGTTTATCCTCTTCCTCCTGAGGCTCCTCTTTACGCTGCTCCTAACCGGGGGTTTCTGGTAGATCGTCCCGACGAACATTGAGACTACTTGCCTGAGCCTGTCCTCGTCTACGGGCTTGTGGAGCTGCATTACGCATACGTACTCCTTGCTAGAGTGTATCACCGTGCCCACGATCCTGGTCATCCTGGCTAGCGCTACGGGCAGGACACCTGTAACCTTGGGGTATCCCCGCCTCCGGCCTCCTATGTGCCTAGAGGCTCTAGGGTGCCCCCGTGCCCTGCCCGCTCAAGGTTGAACATTTTCTTTATCCACGCAACCACCTCGTGGCTGGTCGGCCCTGGAGGCTTGTCTAGGTTTATCACGCCATACTCTATATGCTTCTCTATGGGCCTCTCTGTGGGTAGCCACCCGTACTTGGGATCGGTGGGTTCATCATGCTTTACATGCCACGCCCTTCTGGAGCCGCAGAACTCGTCTATCTCTTCGAGGAACCTCTTGCCCTTGCTTGTGGGGTCCTCCGACACTATACGCTCCCCTCCGCCTATTGGGGTGCTTGTATGGGAGGATTAAGTATGGGTCCCAGAGGGTGGGGGCTATATTGTTGGTGCCGGCTTTACCTGCTCCCTCATAAAGTCCTCTAGCCCTGCCTTCTTTATGGCTTCCAGGACCTTGTCGTCGCTGGCGCCCTTCTCGATGTCGATCTTTTTATCGAGAGGCTCTATGTGGTCTATATTGGCCCTCCTCCTCCTAACGCCTGTTAGGCTCTTGGGGCCCGTTATCAGTACGAAGTTCTCATCTATTATATCAACTATGACGCACTTCCTACCCGCCTCCCTGCCGTAGACCTTGACGCAGATCCGCCCGACCTCGATCACTGCCATCCCTCAACCCCTGCCTCCACCTGTGAGGGTTGCTATATTAAATCCTTGCCCAGGGCCAGCCTGAGGCCCTCCACAGCGGCTCTATAGGCCTCTTCCCTGCCGTACGTGTAGGTGTCTATTATAATATCGAAGATGCCGAGATCCCTAACGTCGATGCCATAGTACCTCTTGAACCTCCTCCACTGGCTGTACTCCCTGGCAACTATCTCCTCTAGTGCCTCTCCGAGGCTTACCTTGTCCCTCTCAGCAACCCTTCTGGCCCTAACCATGAGTGGAGCCTTAGTGTAGACTAGGTAGTCTGCTATATCGTGTATAAGCCACGCGGCAAGGTGGCTATCGATCACGACACCGCCTCTACGAGCCTCCTCGATGGTCCTCTTGTCTATCATAAGGTCTATGCTAGGATCCGACTCTGCCATAACGCTAAGTTCTACAAGCGAGATGCCCAGCTTCCTGGCTGTCTCCCTGAAGATGGAGCCTGTGGAGAGGTAGCGGAGGCCTAGATCCCCTGCTAGCCTCCTGGCTATTGTAGACTTCCCGGATCCCGGGGATCCCGATACTACTATTACAAGCCTCTTATTATCGACTCTCTTAGGGCCTCTGCTAGGCATGACGGACAGAGCACCCCGCCATACGGCCTCTCAGGCCTCTTACTTGTCCTGCTCATACCCCTTAGCACACTAGGCCTGGCCCTAGGGACGCCAGCTAGGGGCCTACCACACCTGGCACACCTGGCCGGGCCCGGCCTCCTCCTCTCATACCTGGTGACAGTCCTACCTCCAGGAGTCCTCCTCTGGACCCTCCTCAGGCTCCTGCTCCTCAGTGCAGGCCTGACCATAGCGTGCACCCCGCCTAGCCCGCCGTGGAGGCGGCATGTTGCCTAGGCGGGTTATAAGGGTAAGGCCGCTATAGGAGGTGCTTCCTGTAGACTAGACTCGTGTATATGAAGGCTAGGAAGTATAGCATGAACGTAGGTACGACTGTAGTCCCGTTGATCTCCGTGGTGACTAGTGGAAGGGAGTATGGCGACTTGACTAGGGGATACACGATCACCGATGCCAGCCCCCCGGCTATGTAGAAGCTAGTCAAGATGAGGAACTTAACCATCGTGCTCCTGAAGATTAGCCTCCTAGCCCTCCTGTACTCGGGTTCCAGCGACTTCAGCTTCTTCTGCGCTCTCTTACCCTTAGCACCACGCTCCAGAGCCCTGTACTCCGCTATCACGTCGATAGCAGTCTTAATAGAGTCGTAGGGGACGATGCGCCTATACACCATCACCGCTAGGATTGCAGAGGAGACCGCGAGGAGTGGCGGAAACAGTGGAAGTAGATCCATCGCGGGCCCCCAAAGGGGTAGGCTATAGGTTCCTGATGTACCCTAGGAGCTCCGTGGCAGCCTCCTCTGGAGCCCCCTCCCTGTTTTCTACGAATACAACGGTGGAGGCGTAGTGGACAGCGCTGGCCAGGCTAGCAGCCCTAGCGTTCTCCATAAGCCTAGCCACACCCTCCACGCCGCCCATATCCGCCCTGTACCTGCCCTTATCCCTAGCCTGCCTCTCAACTATAACCTCGGGCCTGGCCTCTATCACCGCTATCATGTCAGGCTTAAGCTCGTCCAGCACGTGCCTGGGGAGGCCGGGCCAGTAGCCTGCCGAGGTCCTAACCAGGGCATGGGTGTCAACTATGAGCACGCCATTGTCGCCCAGCTCCTTGGAGGCGTCCTCTATAATCCTCCGGGCAGCTAGCCTCTGGAGCTCTAGCTGCCTCCTCAGGGGTAGGTGGCGTAGCTGGTCCCTATTCTCTACTAGCCCCTCTCTGAGGGCTGTCTCGAGCATGTAGGAGCCGTAGTTGGCCACCTTGACCCTGATGCCCTCCTTCTCGGCGATCTCGCCTAGCTTTGTGAGTACCGTTGTCTTGCCGACCCCGGGGACCCCGGTTACTATGACTACCCTGAATGGGTGCCTCATCATCCCTCACCCAGTAGCCTCCTCAGCAGCGGGTAGGTCTCTAGCGCCCTCTCGTAGCTTATCATGGTGTAGTACTGGTTTATAATTCCGACAGCCAGCAGGATTCCGGTCCCGGTGCCGTAGGCGCCGAAGATGTCGGCCACGATAGTTATCGCGGCCACTATTAGGCTGCTTAGCAGTGTCAGCGGGTAGATGTACCTGCTAAGTATGTTCTCAAGTATCCTCGGGTTTCTCCTCATTCCGGGCACCTCTAGGCCGCTCTTTATAAGCTTCTCCGCCTGGTCCCTGGGGTTGAGCCCGGCTATTTCGACCCATAGGTAGCCGAATATTACCGACATTATAGTCCAGGAAATTGCATATATAACCGTTCTTATGGGGTCCTGGAGGGCTATCACTACTCCTCTAGGAGGAGATATATAGTAGACTAGGTTTGAGTATGCCTGGTAGATCCTGCTATCTGTCCCAGCGAAGTCAGCTATTATCCCCTGGAGCAGTTGAAGGTCGGCCACGAATATGCCTACAAGGAGTATTGGTATGTTCGTCACGTAGATAAACTGTAGGGGCACCTTAGACCTTATCCCCCTGAGCCTCTGGGATGTTACAGGGATCTCTACTCTCATTGCCTGGGCGTAGACCAGCAGGAGGATTATGAAGAGGGTTGCAAACAGGCCTGTTATGTCTGGGAACCCGTTGGGCCGTGCTATGAGGAAAATGTTCGCATCACTAATCAGGGCCGGGATGAGTCCGTAGTTCGCGGCGACCCCAGGCACGAAGCCCAGCAGGCTCCACATGACGCTCTGGGCCACACCCGCTAGGATAAAGAGGCTTATAGCGCTACCTATACCCCAACCCTTCTGTAGCATCTCATCCATCATTATAACCAGGAAGGCTGCTAGGCTTAGCTGCGCTATGACGAGGATCCTATCGAGTGTAGTAGGCGTTACACCTGTCCCGGCCCAGTACCTGTTTCCTAGGACGAACATTGTAGCCTCGAATATGCCGAAGAGGACGGCCAGGCTCTTCTGGGCGGCGGTGAACTTCCTCCTATCCTCAGGGTTTGTAAGGTCCATGTTGAGTATCTTGGCCCCAACTAGTACCTGGAGTATCAGTCCAGCCGTGACTATGGGGCCTATGCCCAGCTCCATCAGCGTGCCAGCGCTGGAAGCGAAGATGATCTGTTGAAGGGTGAACTGGGACCTAAAGTCCTGCTCGGGTATGCCATACAATGGGATATTAGACATGATAAGGTACAACACCAGTATGATGCCGGTCCAGGCAATCCTCTGGTACAACGTAGGCTTCGGCGCGGGCTTCTTTATAGTCGGAAACCTATCAGCTATGGCAGCAAGGATGTCAATCACACCCATCCATCAGTCACCGCAACACCTAGACGCCAGGAGGCCCCTGATACACTGACACGGTTAAAAGGGTTATACGGCAAGGCCAGCACAGAGACAGGCTAGCCAACGCACCACCATGGTAGCCAGCACACAGTACTATGAATGAGTAACATAAGATAGTGCAAGAAAAATACAAATAAAGAGAAGTTGATCTACCCATGGGTCGCCCTAGGAGTAGGAGTAGGTGGATGCTAGCCCGCCATCCCATAGATAGGATTAATAAACCCACCTAGGGATACTGACCCCTAAAATGGGGCCGTGGGACAGAGAGCGGGGGTGCCCGAGCCTGGTCAAAGGGGTCGGGCTCAGGACCCGATGGCGTAGGCCTGCGTGGGTTCAAATCCCACCCCCCGCACCACTTGACGCCTCCAACACCAACATTGAACTCCTCTAGGATCTTCCTGACTGGTATATGAGCTATCGGCCTCCTCTTACCGTTACCGAGGTACTCCTCTATTACGAGGTAGTGGTAGGTGCACCTGCCACTCCTAACCTTCTTTATATAAACATACATTTTGAAGTCGCCCAGTTGAGAACTATCTTGTGTAGCTCCTGGAGACCTGTTAGTCATGGTATCACGCCCGTCTTACCCACACGACTGCAACAGGACCACCATGAATCTGCTTCAAAACCATGTTGAAGCTTGCAGCTTGGACGCCGTGCTACGCCTCCTGCAGGTCTACCCACTCCTATTTGCAATGCTCAGCTTCAAGAACTGGGCGAGGGCGACTGAGAGGGATGGCTCGAGTTCATACACATATCGTCCATGTAGCTAGAACCCTGCTACGCTTCATACTAGACATAATAGACCAAATATCCTCAATATAACACATATAATACTATATAAATTATTGCATATTAATATAATTGTTCTTAGATAATGAAAACATTTATGCAATAGAATCTGAACTAGCCTTCAGGTACTTAAATCCACTAATAAACGGGCAACCAGCAGGGATGGGCTGCACCGAGGGAGAGCTATACAGGCTGATGGATCTCCTGTATCTGGAGAACTATAGCGATCACTAGCAGAGTAAGCCCTGCAGGCGGCTACTCAGGCTGGTAAAGGACCTGAAGGAGTACAGTATGGGAAGAACTACGAGCCAAGTTGGGATACTAGCCTGTTTTTAATTTACTTTTACTATGGATTTATAGGGGTCTCTCTAAAACATTTTAAATGGAGGTCTATCGGAATGCCGAAAAACGAAGACCCTCGCAGGCAGTATGCAGAGAACAAGGAGCAAATAAGAGGTAATTTAGATCTTACTGTAGAAGATTGGATACTTGCGTTAATAGCCTACGCTGGGGGAAAGCTTAAAGGGAAGACTAGGATTCAAAAGGGCCTCTTCCTTGTATGGCAGGAGATCGGTGGTGTAAAAGCTGACTTCGCTCCGTACAAGTACGGGCCCTACAGTAAAGACATAGACGAGGCCCTCAACCGTCTAGCAGGCGAGAATCTAATTCTCGAGCGGGTGGTACCTGGAGGCGATGAGTCACCTGCTGTAGAGTATGAGCTAACCAAGAGGGGTTGGGAAAGAGCTAGGCAGACGTTGAATCAGCTAGAGGAGAGCGGGATACTGGAGAGGGCTAGACCATTCCTAGACCTAGCCATCAAGGGCTCTCTGATAGCCCTCATAGGATTCGTATACAGCATGTATCCAGAGTGGGCGGCAAACAGTGAGATCAAAGGGAGAATACGAAGCCTAGAGAAGTTGAAGAGGTTGTAGATATAACTTAATACTAATGCCTAGCTCAAAGCTAAGTAACTAGGCAGCCTCCATCTTGTATCCTATGCAGGAACTCTTTTGCATGTGATTCTAAATCTTCAGCATAATCCTTTATATTTTCAAGAATCGTGAAAAATCTGCTTATATTATTAATAAATCTATATAATGGTTCAATTATTAACAATAGCATTATGATAAAAATAGGTAAGTATTTTTCATAGGAAATTAATATTAAACTAATTGCAACTAATATTGATAATATAAGAGCAAACCCTGTTATTAATATTTGATGAATCATATTAACTATATCATTAGAACGTAAAATATCTTCTAATTTAGCATAAGCATCATCAAGCCTTATCTTATATGCGACACAGTTATCAAGTATTAATAAGATCTCTTCTTCATTTTTAGTACTAGCTAGCAATGAAGCTAGTTCTAGTTTTAATTGTTTATTAATAGCCCTATAGTTCTTAAGGGTTTCGTTTCCTTTATCCTTTATGGTATGAAATCTACGAATTAATAATTTATATGCTGTCACTATTATAGATATTACTGCTGTTATTATTGTTGTGGCTACTTTAGCAAGTGTATCGAATAACCCTGATTCCAACTCCTCGTTTCTCCCTCCATAACTCCAATATACCCAATATACTAGTATATTAAGAGAAAAACTACCCTCCTAGGCATCTGTCCATGCAACGACCACGATCCGTAAGCCTGATAATGTTCTTGGGTCCATCTGGAACTACCTCTACTAGGCCTAGCTTCTCTAGGATATTCCTGTACCGTATGACTACGCTCTGGTCTCGTTTCATGAACTGTGAGAGTTCGTATGTGCTAGGTGTTTTCCCTGTTTGCTCGTAGGCTAATAGGGCTTTAAGCATGTCAAATGTGATTTGTAGTGTGTACCCGGAACTGCGTGCCACTATGTACACACTATGTACACCATACACTAACATGTGGGAAACGTATATTAACCACTAATCCAATAATTAGCTAATAGATAGTATATAGTGGTAGGGCAAGAATCTCCTGTAGAATATAGGCATGAAACCAACAACCGATAACCTATACTGGGAAGAAAGACGCTTCATAGAGCGCAAGCTGAGAGCATGGCTTAACGGAGAATACAAGAAATCGAGAAGAGCATGGCTTGGCATAAGACTAACGCCCACGCTCAAGGAGATATACGATAGGGCACCAGATGACGTAAAGCAGGCCGCTAGGAGAGCCCTAGAGGCGGTCCTTATATCATGGTTTCTAGGGGAGAGTACTGTTGCATATAACAAGCCATCACACGCTACACATGTTTTTATCATAAACGTTAATATAAACGAGAACAGTAACAACGTAGATGTCGAGGTGAATATTGACTTAGCTAGCGTAATACGTGAATTAAGACGATTCGAGAACATACTTAGGAGTAGCCCGTATGTCGGGCCTATTGCAAGGCGTACCCTCGAGAATGTTATAAGGCAGCTTGAGAAGGGTCTAACAAACTAGTCATATTTATATTGTTTATTATTAGATAATTAATATATAAACTTATTAATTTATATTAATTAACTAACTAATTAGTTGTGATGTGTCAGAAAGGGTGATAAAAGCATGGGCCGCAGGCCTGTAGGAGTCTACGTGATCCCTAGAGTAGATTATGGAATAGAGCATATAGCAGTAGACGTTGTCAGAACTAAGAGTGAGTTATACGAGTTGGGTGTCAGGATACTGCTAGTCCTAGCCAAGCATGACAGGGTGCCAGACAACCTAGCCTATGTGTTTGAGAAGCACGACCCAGAAACGCTGGAGAAGCTCGTAGACCTGCTAGTGGCAGCGAGGTAGCCAGCCTATGAAGTAGCATAGCAGGGGTTGTTGCAGTGGCTGAGGCTTAGGGTTGTCGGTGGCGGTGAGTTCACTGATACGGTGATTGTCAGGGTCTCGGTGAGCAGGGAGGCGCTGAGGTTGAGAAGTATTGCTGTCGAATTGTACAGGGTGGCTAGCGAGCTGAGCGGCGCAGGCAGGTGGCAGGAGGTCGAGGTGCTGAGAGATAGTGGAGAGGCTCGAGCGAGATGCCCTGGAGAAGCTCAGGGAGAGCATCCAGGCGGCTGCGGAGGCAGCGTCCCGCTACGTAGCATACGAGGGCGGCTAGCCATGTTCGCGTACCTCAGCTGCGTAAAGAGGGTGGTGGCTTTCGGCCACACGAGCCTCACCGACCTGCCAGACGACGTGAGAACGTGCATCGTGAACGAGTGCAGGGAGCACGCTGTCAGCGGGAGACGCGTGAGCAGAGTAATAGGGGAGTGTGGTGGTAGGCGGTGATCACTGCTAGGTACTTGCTCACACAGCAGAGCCTACTCCAGTACTATACTATTATACTATTAGCTATACAATTAGTAGAGGACTACAGGTGGCATCTCGGGGACAACGGGATGGAACAACAGATGCTGGACCTACAGGGGCCTCAGATACCACTTGTATTATAGGTATTAGAACAAGAGTTTAGAGTGGTACACGGACGAGCAGACCCTCAGGAAGCTCGCCGAGGAGGGCCTGATCAGGCGCAGGGAGATCAGGAGGTGGAAGCGGGTCCTCTTCTACACGTCTCAAAACTACGAGTTCCTGGTCAAGAGCGTGATGGAGCTAGGGAGAAAATAATCAAGAAGAGCTACCCCCGAGCCACGCCGCGTACTCCTCTTACACCTTATCCGCTATTATTAGCAGGTTTAGGTAGTGCCCGCGCAGGACATTGTCTGGAACCCTTCCCTGGATGAAGTTTATTGTGGCTTCTGGTATCTCTAGGTTAAGCATCCTAGTGGCTACCCATTTCCTCACGTATTTGAATGGCACTAGTTCCAGCTCTATCTTGGCCTCTCGAAGCTCCTCCAGGTCCACAGGCCTCTCCTCTGGATACTCGAGTAGGTATGCCCAGAACGTCTGCTTACTACGCCTCGGCAAGCTGAGCTCGCACTTGACGAAGCCATCCAGCTCTACGCGCCTCAGCACACCCTCAACCAGCACCTTGTAGAAGAAGCCTAGGCTGCTCTCTAGGGCCCGCCTTATCTCCCCGTCCTCTGGCACGTACAGGTCTGGCATGCTCCTCCTGCTCTTCACCCGCTTGAACTCCTCGCAGGCTCTAGCATGTTGCTTCTCGTCGCATAGCCACTTCGAGAACCGTTTGTAGGCCGTAACGTGTCACCTAGAAGGCCTCCACTGGTTTCTCCCCTATGTCTATATCCTGCAGCTTCCTCGAGTACTGTGCACAGGTCTCCTAGCTCGAGTGCTGCCTGCGCCAGGCCTCGAACTCTGCTAGCAGCTTTTGTGAAACCTGAATTCCCAGCCTCTTCTTAAGAACACTAATAGCTTGTCCATTACTAGGTGATTGTCCTAGTTGATGCACGTAGGGTGTTAGGTCAGGCTGAGGACCCGATGGCGTAGGCCTGCGTGGGTTCAAATCCCACCCTCCGCACCATTCATAATGAAATAATCCTATGCAGTTTGATCATCAACCGTAATTGTTTACGTTATCGAGCATAGGAGGGTTTAGGTGTGGGCTTTATTGGGGCCGGGCTTATCTACTGCCTTAGGGGCCGGATGATCTGCCGTTGGGTGTCGCCCGCATCGTCGGAGTGGTGACGAGTCCCCTGGCTTTGACGGCCCTTTCTTCTAGGTTGATGCTGATTAAGCTGTGATTCCTATCTTTTCTAAGAATTCTCTTAGGATGCTTGTGTATTCTGCTGGTTTCTGTATGTGGGTTAGGTGTCCTGCTCCCCGTATTATCTTGAGGGTTGAGCCCTGTATTGCCTCGTGTAGCTTGGCTAGCTCGTGTGGTGGAGTGATTGGGTCTAGCTCTCCTCCTATGATCAGGGTTGGTCTGGATATGGTGTGGGTGATGTGGGTTAGGTCTTCTCCTTGTATCCTTGTAGCTACTCTCAGTATGTAGTCGGGGCTTCCGGATAGTAGGCTGGATAGGTTGCTGGCGCCCAGCCTCCTGGCTATCCTCCCCTGGGCATCATGGTCCTCCTCTAGCAGGGCCCTCTGTAGTAGATCAGTGTTTATCCTTATCCTGGGGCTGGTGTTGGATAGGACTAGGGCTTTGACTCTATCCTTTGCCGCTTCATACAGCCTTAGCGCGACCATGCCACCCATGCTAGAGCCAACTATCACTGCTTCCCCTACCCCCTCCCAATCCATTACGCCCAGCACGTCCCTGGCGAAGTCCGTGGTGCCCGGGGTAGTGGGCGGTCGCTCGGACCTGCCAAAGCCTCGCAGGTCCACAGCTATTGCCCTGAGTCTGGGCGAGAGCGCCTTTAGCTGGTAGAGCCAAGCCTCGGCCCTGCCGCCGAGGCCGTGTATAAACACTACTGCAACATCGCCAGAGCCGGCTATTATGTAGCTTATCCTAAGCCCCTCTACTACTGCAACCCTCCTCTCGTACATACCCTCGGGCACCCAGTGTTAATGGCCACTGCCAGGGCATATTTCCGGGTTGGGTGTAAGGGGCTTGACAGCGCTGAGCAGGGCTCCTGAGGGTGCTAGGGTTAGGGTTAGGAGTGTACCCGGTGGTAGCGTGGGTGGCATGCTGAAGAGTAGAGGGATCATGCCGGGCTCCGTTCTCACCATAGTGAGCAACCCCAGCGTGCCTTGGAGCCCAGTTATAGTGAAGGTTATGGGGACCAGGGTTGCGGTGGGCCGTGACGTCGCCAATAGTATAGAGGTTGAGGTCCTGAGCGAGGGTGAACCTGTTTCTTAGCCGAAAAGCTTGCTAGTTTAACAGTGTTTATTAGACTCGGGCCCCCGGAATTTTACATGGTAGAATATATGTTAAAGCCGCGGGGAGTGGCACGAAGTTGAGGCACAGCCACGCAAAGACAATACACCTAGCGGAAGAAGCGGGGGAATGCAGCACGATAGTACTACTAGTGGGCACCCCAAACAGCGGGAAGTCCACACTATTCAACCAGATAACAGGCGGCAAGAGCAGGATAGCCAACTGGCCCGGAGTCACAGTAGACCTACACTACAGTAGGCTAGGCGACACATGCATAGTAGACACGCCCGGAGCCTACGCCATGGACGGAGGCACGATAGAGGAGGAGATACTAGTAGACGCGATAACCAGCCTAAAGCCGAGCAAGATAGTATTCATACTGGACGGGCTACAACCGGAAGCAGGTATATACCTACTAACACAGCTACTAGAAGCATACCAGGGCCCAGTAGAGGTGCTAGTCACGAAATCTCTACTCTCACACGGATCCGGGATACACATCGACGTGGAAGGCCTATCACGCAGGCTAGGTGTGAGGATCAACAGGGTGAGCATACTAGAAGGCGTAGGCATGGAGAGGGTCAAGGAGGCGATAAGCACGACAAGCACAAGCAAGCCACAGCTAAGGATAGACTATGGCCCGCTAGAACCCTACATAAGCATACTAGAGCAACTAATAGACGAGGACAAGATAAGACCCCTATCCAAGAGATGGCTAGCAGTACAGCTACTAGCCGGGGACCAGGTGGCAAGGGGAATAGCAGCAAGCATAGGCGAGGGGATACTGGGGGAGGCTGATAGGATAAAATCAGCCCTTGTATCACAGGGCATAGACCCCGAGGACGTGATCGCATCAGCCAGGCTAGACACGGCGGAGACCCTGGCAAGGAGGTACGTTATAAGGAGGACCCCAGGGGAGCTGGGTGCCAGGATCGACAAGGTAATGCTACACCCCATACTAGGCCCCCTAGCCAGCATAGCGATTCTATTCGCAGCCTTCTTCGCAGTGTTCAGCATATCCATAGGCTTCCCGCTAAACATGATCCTCTACTCGCTAGGCATGCCCCACGCCGCCGCGTTGATAGAAGAGTACAGCCTAGCCGGGATCATCAGCATGGCCTTCGATAGGCTACTATCAATGGTGCCAGACCAGGGGCTAGCCTGGGGCCTAGTCTCTGGCGTCCTAAGCGGTGTAGGCGTTATCGCCTCGTTCATACCATTAATAGCAGTGGCAACAGCCTTCCTAGCGATCCTCGAGGATTCCGGAATTATGACTAGAATAGCAGTCTCACTCCACCCATTCCTCCAGAAGCTGGACGTCTCAGGCAGGAGCATCTACCCATACCTACTAGGACTTGGGTGCAATGTGCCGGCGATAATCACATCCCGCCTACTCCCAGCGGGCGAGAGGATGAGGGTCATATTCTCGATCCCATTCGTCATATGTAGCGCGAGGCTAATAGTGCTACTCGCATTCGTATCCGCATTCTTCAAAGGCCCCCTAACCCAGGCCGTGGTTGCAGCCAGCATCTACACCCTATCGGCGCTGGTAGCCCTAATCACAGCTAGGATTGCCCACCGCATCTACGGGGGAGAGGATCCAGGGAAGCCCTATCTAGTAATGGAGCTGCCCCTAATGCACAAGCCAAGTATGAGAGTCGTATGGTGGAGTGTAAGGTCCTCGCTAGCGCACTTCATAAGGAAGATGGCGGGCCCTATAACAGTGGCAGCCGTGATTATATGGCTCCTCCTCCAAGCACCCGGCAGTGGAGCCAGCCTGGGCCACACGATAGGCTCAACCCTAGGTACCATATTCGAGCCGCTAGGTGTGGGGGAGGAGCAGGCACAGATACTAGGTCTAGCCGGGATAGCAGGGTCTATGGTGAAGGAAGTTATAGTGGAGACCATCGGGGTGGCTTACGGCAGCCCTGACCCAAGGGAGGCTGTTGCTGCGCTAGGCCTTACACCGGTCCAGGCCTACTCTATACTGGTATTCTTCATGTTCTACACCCCCTGCATAGCGACGGCGGTGGCGGTGTATAGTGAGACCGGCCGCCCCAGGCTACTGGCCTCCCTGATAGCATACTCCCTAGCGGTAGCAGTTGCCCTCATGTACATAACCTACGCAATCCTAGAGGTGGCGACCAGGTGGCTATGAGTAGGGAGGCAAGGAGGCTGGCGCAGCTCCTCCAGTCCGGGGCTAGCCTGGAGGAGGCTGCCAGGGCTATGGGGATAAGCATGGTTAGGGCTAGGATGCTAGTCTCCTACCTAGCATCGAGGGGCATAGTCAGGGCGGTCCCACAGGGATGTGGGGATTGCAGGTTGTGCCCCTTCAGGGGGTCCTGTAGGCTGGGTGGTAGGGTAGCCTACCTGGTTAAGGGGTAGTGGCAAGCCACCATCCTGGAGGCTCCAGCCAGCTGGGGCTCCTCTTTAACGCATTTGGAGCCGTCGGAGTAGGGGCACCTGGGGTGGAACCTGCAACCGCTGGGTATCCTGCTGGGGTCGGCGATCTCCCCCCGGATCCTCAGGCTGGGCTTCCTGGCTCCACGGACTATTGTGGGGGCGGCGGCGATTAGTGCCTCCGTGTAGGGGTGGCCTGGGTTGTGTAGTATGTCCTCTGTTGGGCCTATCTCCACGATCTTGCCTAGGTACATCACGGCGGTCCTATCTGCTACAAGCCTCGCCACGGCCAGGTCGTGGGTTATCATTATCATGCTCATATTATACTCCCTCTTGAAGTCTAGTAGTAGCTTCAGTATAGAGGTCCTCATGGAGACGTCTATCATGGACACAGGCTCGTCAGCTACGAGCAGGTCTGGCTTCAGTATCATGGCCCTGGCTATGACGACCCTCTGCCTCTGCCCCCCGCTCAGCTGGATAGGCTTCCTCCTATAGAAATCCCTGGCAGGGGTTAGGCCTACTCTCTCCAGCATCTCCAGCGCCTCCCTCCTTGCCTCGCTCCACGAAGCCCTGCCGTGGACTACCAGGGGCTCTGCTATGGCCTTGCCTACCTCCATTCTGGGGTTGAGGCTGGCGTATGGGTCTTGGTAGATCATCTGCATCCTGGGCCTTAGCCTCCTGAGCTCTCCCTCCCTCATCCTGGTTATGTCTATACCGTCGAATACGATCCTGCCGCTGGTGGGCTCCAGTAGCCTGAGTATTAGTTTCCCGGTGGTTGTCTTCCCGCTCCCGGATTCTCCTACTAAGGCCAGCGTCTCCCCCCGGTTCAGCTTGAATGAGACTCCGTCTACAGCCTTGACGATCCTCACTCTACCCAGTAGCCTGTCTATTAGGTCGCCCTGGGTGAAGTGCTTCTTTAGGTCCTCAACCTCTAGTATGGCCATCTGTGGTCACCCGTATAGGTGGCATGCTACCATTCTGTCCCTGATCCTGGTGGGCCTGGGCTCCCTGGACTTGCATGGCTCGAATGCCTTGTGGCACCTGGGGTGGAACCTGCAACCGCTGGGCGGGTTCCTGAGGTCTGGCGGGTTGCCTGGTATCGAGTATAGCGTCTTCTCCCTCCAGAGGTCGGGGGTGCTCTTTATCAGCGCTTCAGTGTATGGGTGTAGCGGCTCCTCTATGACCTGTTCCGCTGGTCCCTCCTCGACGATCTCCGCCGCGTACATCACGGCTATCCTATCACTAACCTCAGCCGCCAGTGCAATATCGTGCGTTATTAGAATGATGCTCATCCCCATCTTGCGTTGCAGGCTCTTGAGGAGCCTCATTATGCTGGCCTGCACTATCACGTCTAGGGCCGTAGTAGGCTCGTCGGCTATGAGTAGCCTGGGCTTGAGCATCACCGCCATGGCTATCATGACCCTCTGCCTCTGCCCCCCGCTCAGCTGGTGGGGGTAGTACTTGACCCTGTTCCCGGGTATCCCCACCGACTCTAGAGCGGCTGAGGCCATCTCCAGCGCTTCCCTCTTGCTACCCGCTGCCCTGTGCTCCATTATCGCCTCAACCATCTGGTCACCTATAGTCCTCAGCGGGTCCAGGCTGGTTAGGGGATCCTGGAACACCACCCCGATCTCGCTACCCCTTATCCTCCTCAGCTCGTCCCCACTCATGCCGGTGAGGTCCCTGCCCTGGAATATGATCCTGCCCGAGGTGATCCTGCCCGGGGGCAGTAGGAGGCCAGGTATAGCCATGGCTAGCGTCGACTTCCCGCTCCCCGACTCGCCTACTATGGATAACCATTCCCCCTCGCCTAGGGTCAGGCTGGCGTTCTTCACAGCCCTAAGCCTGCCCCTGAGGGTCATGTAGTCTATGTTAAGATCCTCGATTCTGAGTAAAGCCATCGCTACTCCCTCTCCAGCCTCAATGCGAGCCTCTCTGACAGGCCCTCGCCTATCAGTGCGAAGCCGAGGGCTAGGAGCATTATGGCTAGACCCGGGAAGAATATCGTCCACCAGTACCCGTTCCTGAAGTCGTCTAGGCCATTGTAGAGGTCGAAGCCCCAGTCGGGGTTGGGAGCGGTGACTGTTAGGCCGAAGAAGCTGAGGCCCGCCTCAGTTAGTATCGCATCGGCGGCTCCAAGGCCGAACACGACTAGTATTACCGGGGCGGTGTTCGGTAGTATATGGCGGAGCAGTATTACCCTTGTAGGGTATCCTAGGCTCCTGAGGGCCTCGACGAAGACGCTCTGCGTGAGCTTCAGGGTCTGGCCCCTCACCATCCTATAGTAGGTAGGCACGTATACAACTGCCAGGGCTATCGCCGCATTGGAGGGGCTTGGCCCGAGGACACTAGCTATTGCTATCGCTAGTATTATCCCCGGGAAGGAGTATATGCTATCCATTATGATACTAAGTATCCTATCCACCTTGCCAGAGTAGTAGCCGGATACCAGGCCCAGGGGAACCCCTACGGCTAGGGAGAAGAGGCTGGCCGTTATAACCACGTAGAGCACCACCCTACTCCCATAGAGTATCCTAGAGAACATGTCATACCCGATCTTGTTGGTCCCCATCGGGTGATCCCAGCTGGGCGGCTGGGGCTCCAGCGCCTTCTCGAGGGGTACGGATAGCTGGGTAGGATCGTAGGGTGCTATGTAGGGGGCTAGCATAGCCATGGCCACGAAGAACAGTACTATCGCGAGGCCCGCTAGTAGCATCCACTTCCCCTCATACCTCTCCCTAAACAGGGAGACTACCGGATCCAGCACCCTCGATAGCCTCAACACGTTCACCCCCTAGTACCTGATCCTGGGGTCGATCAGGGCGTAGATTGCATCCACAATCAAGCTGATCAGTCCCACCATGAATGAGAAGAACACGACCACGCCCTGGACTGCCGTATAGTCCCTAGCCTCAACCTTCTCTAGGAGGTAGCTACCCATGCCGGGCCAGCTGAACGTGGTCTCTGTGAGAACCGCTCCGCCGAGCAGGATTGCCATCTGGAGGCCCATCATAGTGACTACTGGGATCAGCGAGTTCCTCAGTGCGTGGAGGAGTATGCGCCTCTCCCTCACGCCCCGAGCCCTGTAGGCCCTGACGAAGTCGGAGACAAGGGCCTCGCTCAGGTTGGCCCTGACGAGCCTGGTATAGGCACCGCTCAGCACTATACCCAGTGTTAGGGCCGGGAGTACCAAGTGGGCTAACGCATCCTTCAGCGCAACCCAGTTCTGCGTCAGTATGGCGTCGAGGACGTAGAGCCCAGTCTTGTGCTCGAGGCTTATCCTCGGGTCGAGCCTGCCGTGGGTGGGTAAGAGGCCCAGCCAGAGGGAGAAGATCATTATCAATATGCTGCCCAGCCATGGTATGAAGAGGGTGTATGCAACTATACTATACACCCTCATAGCCGTATCAAGCTTGGATCCCCTCCTAACCGCGGCCAGGATGCCGGTCGCCATGCCTATCCCGACGCTCACAATAAAGCTGGCTATAGTGAGCTCTAGCGTGGCCGGGAACCTATCCTTTATATCATCGGCGATCTTCCTACCCTCTATAACAAGGCTCTCGCCAAAATCGAACCTAACAACCCCAGCCAGGTACTCGAAGTATTGGACATACAGGGGGTCGTTAAGCCCATGCCTCTCCCTAAGGAGCTCCAGCTGCTCCGGAGGCACATACCTCGTCCCTAACGCCGCCTGGACAGGATCCCCGGGTATAACCCTCATAATCACGAACACAAGGGTATATAGGATGAGGACGGTTGGTATTATGAGGAGGGCCCTGAGCAGGAGGTAGCGAGCCAGCCCGGCCATCCTAATCCCTCGAAACCCATAGAGCCCGGGGTTGCCGGGGTCTATAAAGGTTGGGAGCCCTCAGTAGGGACACGAGCCAAGGCCTCCAAGACCGCCTCACTCGCCCTAAGCACCGACTCCCTGAGCTGTTCACCACTAGCATAGCCCAGGTCCTCGACAAGGCTATTGGATATCATGAGTAGGGCTGACGCCCTGAAGCCCCTGAGCCAGGATAATGCATAAAGCGGGGCAACCTCCATCTCCACTGCTACGAATCCCATAGAGCCGATCCTAGAGGCGAAATCCTTGTCCTCGGCATAGAAAGCGTCGCTACTGAAAACCGGGCCTAGGAAGGTCCTAGCCCTAGAGCTAGCCTCCTCGTGTAGCACCAGTGTCAGCCGGGGATCCGGGGCTAGCGGCGGGCAGACACCAGGGTAGTACTGGCCCAGACCTGCCCCGCCGTAGTTGCATCCAGCTGAGGTGGCTACCACAAGGTCTCCTATCTTCATACCCTTCCTTAGAGCCCCAGCGGTTCCCAGCCTAACCACGTATCTCGCCCCAAGCTCCACTAGCTCCTCCAGCACGATCAAGGCACTGGGGCCACCGACGCCGTGAGTAGCCACAGTAATCCTAGCATCCTTGTAGGTGCCAGTGTAGACTAGGTAGCCTCTATTCCTGTTCACAACCCTGGCGTCATCCAGCAGCGTCTCCGCTAGCAGCTGGGCCCTCCCGGGATCCCCTACAGCAACTAC
This sequence comes from Acidilobaceae archaeon, assembly GCA_027014125.1. GTDB lineage: Archaea > Thermoproteota > Thermoprotei_A > Sulfolobales > Acidilobaceae > S012-22. Next base: position 95,200 of record JALWEI010000022.1, read on the forward strand.
ACGGGGTGCAACACTACCCGGCTCGGCGTGGATGTGTATCGGCAACCCTACAACACCACCCTCTATCACGCCTATACTCGTTATAATAATCATAGCAGCGCGGGGAAGAGGAGGAAAAAGAGGGGGTTCTACGTCAGGCCTGCTACGGCTCTAGGCTGGAGTATATCAGGAACATGAGGGGGCTTACCTTGAGCCCCTTGAAGTCTGGCTGGGTCACTATGTAGAGTTTGCCCTGAACTAGTGGTATGAAGGGTACGTCCTCCGCCAGGATCTCCTGGACCTGTATATAGTACTTCTCTCTCTCGGCCTGGTCAGTGGCCACCTGGGCCTTGGTTAGCAGGTCATCCACTGTCGGGTTAGCATATCCTGTACCGGTCCAGCTGTTGGCCGTGGACTTCAGGAAGGGGGTTAGGTAGTTGTCGGGGTCTAGATAGTCTGGGTACCAGCCTAGCAGGCTTAGCATGAACTGCCCGTCGCCCAGCTGCTTCACGTATTGTGCCCACTCGCTGCTCTTGATCTCGACCTCTATCATGCCTGTCCTTTCCCACTGCTCCTTTAGCACGGCGGCAAGCTCGTCCTCAGTATCGCCATAGTGGGTGGGGGTGTACCATAGCTCGACCTTCAGCTTGTTGTCCTCGCTGTAGCCTGCCTGGGCTAGTAGTTGCTTCGCAAGCTCTATGTTCCCATCGCCGTACTTAGTCTTGAACACGTCCACGTGGCTCCACATGCCCGCTGGAACCATGCTGTAGAGGGGCTCCACGGTGCCCTTGAATACCCTAATAGCTATCTCCTGCCTGTCTATTGCCGCGGCAAGGGCCTGCCTCACTAGCTTGTCGCTCGTCGGCCCTGCATCGGTCTTGACGACCACGTACCTTATGAATAGGCCGGGGACCTCTACAACGTTATAGCCCTTCTGCTGTAGGTTAGTTATGTCCTGCGGGGTTAGGGTCCTCCAGGCAACGTCTATCTCGCCGTTCTCCAGGGCAAGCCTCATCGAGTTGGCGTCTGAGAAGAACCTTATAATTACCTTATCGTTCTTGGGCTTCTCTCCATAGTAGTACGGGTTCGGTACTAGCACCAGCTTCTGGTCTCTCACCCACTCCTTTATCATGTAGGGGCCGCAGCCGCCCCAGGTCGCGTCGGCGACTATCTTATCCTGTGGGTAGTTCGGGTGTACGGGGAAGTATGGAACTGTGGCGACCACCGATAGGAAGTAGCCTGTGGGCTGCTTTAGGGTGAACTTGACAGTATAATCGTCTACAGCCTCTACCTTGTCGACGAACTCGGTGACTAGCCATGAGGGGTCTCCCTGTATCTGCATCACCCTCTCTATGCTCCTAACCACGTCCTTCGCTGTGCATGGTGTGCCGTCGGCGAACTTGGCGTCTGTCCTAAGCTTGAATATCCACACCTTCCCGTTTTCCTCTGCCTTCCACTCGGTTGCAAGGTCTCCGACTATCTCCCCAGTGTCTGGGTCGTAGGTGACTAGGCCAGCCATGACATTGCTGAGGACCTCCCACGTGAAGAAGTCGTAGGCGTTGGCCGGATCCAGCTCTGTTATCTTATCAGTCGTACCTACTACTACAACCCGTTCACTCGGGGCCTGAGTCTGGGTCTCCTCGGGCGTCTGTGCTGGAGTAGTCGTGGTTGCCTGCGTCTCCTCCTTGGCAGCTCCTGGGGCCTCCGTTGTTCTAGTGGCTTGGGTCTGGGGTGTGGTCTGTGTGGTGGTTGTCTGTGTTTCCTCGCCGCCCCTCATCATGAAGGCAGCGGCGGCTAGTATCACTATAACGATGATGGCGACGCCGATAAGGGTCTTGCTCTGGGCGCTCCTGCTTCTCATATACAAACACCCGGACGCCATGGAGATGGCTATACTGAAGCCCAGGCCTAAGGGGGTAATAAAGGTTCCGTGCCTATATGTAGAGCACGTGCTCGGCCATGGAGCTGTCATTGGGTAATATCTCTGTATCACTGGGGTGATACAGGGCCTTTATTGCGAAGAATACCGGCTGGGGAAACTGTATCCAAGGCTATGCGTACACTAGTATAGTACTATGTGAATAGATGTTGGGTGTGGTGTAGTGGCGGTGGTTGGCGTGGTTAACCTTGAGGTTATCAGGGACTGGCTACGGGAGGGTACAGATAACCCGTCATCGATAGTCGACGTGAAGTGGGTTATAATGGATGAAGAAGTGGGAGAACAGGGTCTCGAGAGGATAGTAGCAATATTCCCTGATCTCCCGATAAGAGTCATTATAGTAGGATTCCAGGTAGACGATATAGGGGATAAGGTAAACCTAGCAAGGATGGTGGTGGAGACGCCCATAGACACGATCAGCATGGACCTAAAGGACAGGGAGAAGGTCTACAGGAAGCTCTTAAGCCTGTCAAAGATGCCAGTTGTCAAGACATACCTCTACGGTGACGACCTGAACGTGGCGATAGCAGTGGACCTAAACCTAAAGGGCCTCACCAAGGAGGAGTTCAACGACTCCCTATCCATGCTACTAGCCGGGGTACTATACATCTACAGGGAGCTAGGCATGGAGAAGGCCCTAAACGCGGAGCTCTGGAAGAACCTAATACTACTCCTCCGCAATTACATGAAGAGCGGCTGGACCAGAGGGCAGCTAACAAGCTTCCTCGTAAAGAGGGCTGGCATGCCTAGGGAGGAGGCTGAGAAGATCATAGATGACCTAGTAGGAGAGGAGCGGGAGACGCTCCATATCTAGCCCGCATCTAGGACAGCCTGGATAACACACCCTCGCGCAGCCGGTCGATTCCACTGCACCCGACCCGGCGGCGGTAGCCGTCCAGCCCTGGCTCGGCGCAGCCTAGAGTGTGTAGTATAGGTAGTAGCTTCCTTATCAGTGCGGCCTCGAAGTACCTCATGATATCCTCGACTCCTGGTAGGTACCTCCTGTAGAGTAAGCCCCTGCCTGTTAGGCTCCACTCGTCTGCGTATCCACTCTCCGGTAGGGCATTGTATACCGCCTCCAGGCTCTCTACTAGGCGGAGGGCGTATCTTCTGAGCCTCTCCCTGGCCTCGTCGCCGCAGTACCTGTCTGGCTTGTGGCTTGTGGTGTAGCATTTTGCCCCGTAGTGGTATGCCTTCTCTATGTCTGCTAGGAACTGGAGGGGGCTTGCCTCGGGGTTGGCGTACCATGGGCCGAATCCTGTTAGGTCTATATCAGTTATGTGTAGCCAGCCTGGGCTGGGCTCTATCAGGGTGTGGCTGAGCAGGTGGCCTGGGGCGGGGATGGTCTTGATGCATACCCCCCTTATGCATACATCCTCCCCGGGCTTGTAGTACTCGCTAGCCACGGGGACAGTCTTGACTCCCATGAGCGTGGTTGCCATGTGGATCCACTCCCTGTAGTGCGTTGTGGCGTACCTCTTGCCTAGATCCTCTAGGCTCCTGTATGGCTCCTCTTGGGCGGGGGAGTATGTTGGCTTCCCCTGGAGGAGGTTGTAGCCTGATATATGGTCTGGGTGGTGGTGCGTGAAGACGACGTGGGTAACCTTGTCCCTGATCCTGGCTATATTGTCGTGGGAGCACCCTGCATCGACGAGGACCACGGTTTGCCCTTCCTCTATGAGTAGGCAGTTGGAGAAGGGGAACTTGCCGCCATTGGGCCCCACTATAAGCCTGGCATTGGCCATCCACTACACCATGAGGCCCTTAGCGCGCATGACTTAGATTTATACTCTCCACTAGGGGATAGATCAGTAGGACGCGTTTAGGAGGGTATGCTGGGTTACGGGTGGTGGAGGTGCTCAACGCGTTCTACGAGGAGGAGATATACGGGTTCCTGTTTAGGGAGTACAGGGAGCTTGGGGACCCCGAGCTCCTGCTGGTGTCTCTCCCCGACGTTGGCCTGGTGGGTAGTATAGCGGCGGTGAACATAATCAGGGAGCTGGGTATGAAGGACTCTGTCGGGATAGATAGCTACAGCGCGTTTCCACCCGTGGTAGTCGTGCAGGGAGGCGAGCCGAAGCACCCCATGAGGATATACTCAGGGGATGGGATGGCGGTGCTAATAACAGACGTGCCAGTACCCCCGCCGGCAGTAGCACCACTGACTAGGGCGATAGTGGAGTGGGCCTTGAGGAGGCGCGTCAAGGCTATACTAGGTGTCACAGGCATGGGTAACCCGGCTAGGATAGAGATGGAGAAGCCGGGGATCCACTACCTGGCGATAGGCAAGACAGCGGCTAGCATGGCAGAGAAGCTAGGGGGCGAAGCTAAGAGGCTTAGCGACGGCATACTAGTAGGCCCCATGGCCCTCATACTCAAGGAGGCGGCGAGGGCCAGGATGGATATGATGGTACTCATGGTAGACTCGTACATAGACCTGCCAGACCCCGAAGCGGCTGCCCGGGCTGTGGAGGCCATCTCAAGGATCACGGGCAAGGAGATCAGCGTCGAGAAGCTGATGAAGGAGGCGGAGATGATAAAGCTGAGGTACAGGGAGCTGATGAAGGAGACTAGGAGCATGATGGCCAAGATGGGCAAGGGATACGAGTATCGGGCTCCACTACTATATACCTAGCCCCCAAAAGGGTGGTGGGGGTATGTACGTAGATAGGCGCAGGATAGAGCTATTGATGAGGAGGGCACTAGATAGACTGGGCGAGCTGGAGAGGATGATGTGGGAGGAGCTATCCGAGTCGATGAGCGAGCTGGAGGCTATGCTAGACGCAAGGTATTATAGTATAACAGATGGCGTAATGGACCCGCTATACACAGTCATAGACAAGGGAGACCATGTACTGATCGTCGTCGACCTGCCCGGATCTAATCCCGACACTATAGTAGTAGAGGCGAGGGAGGACTCGATCAGGATAGACGCCAAGGTGTCAAGAGAGGTTGTGGCTAGGGCCCTCCACGGCGTGGAGTGGGCCTCCAGGCTGGAGAGGTACAGCGGGGTGATAAGGCTACCCTTCAAGATAGATAAGAACACTGTAGAGGTGGAGAGGAGGGGGTCTACCCTACTCATAAGAGCCCGGAAGCTCGTCTAGGACCTACACACGTGATCCACAACATCGTAGAGGACACCCTCGCTAGACGAGCCGGAGCCAGAGGATCTAGCCCTCGAATGCGCCTCCCTAAACCTGCTACTCTCAACCCAAGCCTCATAAGCCTCCCTACTCTCCCAAGTAGTTATCACCAGCACCTCGAGCCTCTCCCTATTAGCAAGGACCTGGAGCCCCATAAAGCCTGGGCTACCCTCCACAAGGCCAGCCCTATTCCTGAAGGCCTCGACTACCCTCTCGAACGCCTCCAGGCTCCCCGGCCTTATATAGTTAATAACGGCCACCGCCATAGCTAGCACCGCTGAACTGCATAGCCCAGCCCGGCCTTAATCCTAGGGTCTATACGGTGGGAATATGGGCACACTGACTAACAGATATTAGCCCGCCAGCCCCTGGCCACTAACGGGCCTGGTTAACTTGATCGGGGAACGGCTCAGGAGGATACTATTCAGGGACCTCTACAATAGGATAGGCGCAGCCAGGCAGGAGGGAATCCAGGTCGCCAGCGGGGGAGAGCACCTAGAGAGGCTAAGGAGGGCGGAGGAGGTGCTATCCACGGTGATTATACCAGGCTACGACTACGACCTAGTCTCCAGCGGGGCGGTGAAGAGGCTCAGGCTATCCTACGACATGAGCACAATATACGTGATTATAGACTACTCGGGCAGCGACCCGGGATGCAACTTCTGCCGGTTCATAAACTGGCAGGTATGGAAGAGGATACTAGAGGATGCCGAGAGAAAGCTAAAGGACGCCGGGTTCGGCAGGGTCGTGTTCGTGGACTGGTCTACCGGCGCCGTGATCCAGTATCGCTCAGGAGATCAGCAAAAAGCTGCATAGGGGTATACCCCAGTATGAGCCTGGCAAGATCCTCGGGATCCCTAACACTGCACTCAGCCCATGCAAGCTCAGCGTTAAGCATTGCATACCTCACGCCATAAGACCTGACCATATACCATACAAGGCCCATCACGATGATCATTACGGAGACTATCGCTATGCTAGCAGCCAGTAGAATACTGGCTATGAAGAAGGCGGAGAATAGAAGGCCTATAGCCAATCCAAGCTTCGCCATAATCCTCTCAAGCCTATCCCTCTCAGCCATCACTCGTAGATCAGGGCTACACGGCCTTCCAACCTCGGCCCGTATACCCCATGCCACGTCCATCAGCGTCTCCAGCCTCGGCTTTAACATGTAGCTCCTGAGGAGTGTGGCCAGCCTAAAGACCGAGGTAGGGCCGGGGTTTGCAGGTACTAGGGGAGTCCTGAGGGACCTCTCAACCTCACCCCGCGGGAGGAGGCCCACGGCCCAGGATAGGACTGCGGCGACCTCCCTACTCCTCTCAGCCCCCTCCACCCTCCTAGCCACTAAGATCTTCCACAGAGCCCATACTATAGGATCGCCGGAGGGCCTACTCTCCGGAGGCTCCACGGGCTCCATGCCCATAGCAGTTAATAGCCTCTCAACGAGCAGAGCCTCGGCCCCCCTCAGCTTCAAACCCTTTCACCGGTCGATAGCTCTTCAAGCTCGTGTAGTAGCCTCTTGACATAGTCACCGATGTAGTCTATGCTCTTTAAGGTTATGGATGCGGCGACCCTCCTAGACCTAGTATCCACTGTAACCCTATGAACATACCCTATCCCCGATAGGTCCTCTGCGAGCCTTATAGCCCTCTCCAGCGCCTCCCGGCTGGTATACGCTGCCTTATACTTCCTGCCTGCAACCCTCACCCTATCTACCCTAGCATTCTTGAGCCTCTCCCTCACGTCGCGCTCCACCGGGACACGGACGCTCCTCATAACCGTTGAGTACACGTGGGCTACCCCGATATCCCTTAGCTTATACCTCGACTCTAGCTCTATCTCTAGCTTCTCCTTCTTCCTGCCAAGCACTATTACAGGTATATAGAAGAAAGCATGGTAGGGGGGAACCGTATATGTGATGTTGACCTTGGCCAGCGGGCCCTGGTAGATCCAGTAGCGGGCGGCGAAGCCCACTAGGTAGCCTAGGACCCAGTACCTCTTGTCCCTTGGCTTGAATATGGATTCGAGGGATCGTATGATTAGTATCTGGCGGTTGAGCATTATCCTACGCATCCTGAAGAACCATGCTACACTTGGAAGCGAGGCTAGGAACAGTACGACCATAGCGTCTCGCAGGTACTGTGGTATATCCAGCTCCACCTAGGCAAACCTCCCACTCGCGGGAATACCATCCACTGATATGATATATTGTTGATATATCAAATTTGTGTAAGAAACCTTATAACCTTGTTAGTGGTTTCATGATAAAACCAGTAGACTAATTAGGGGGTGTCCCAGCCGTGGATCCGAAGGAGGCCCTAGGGGCCGCGCTGACAATCATCGGCCTCCTAATATTCCTATACATCATAGCAAGTGGGGCCGGTAGCGGGGCTATAGGGAGCAAGGAAGCCACGTCCAGCGACGCCATAATGACCATAGTAGCCTGGTTCATGATACTGATAGGGCCAGCCCTGTGGTTTGGAGAGACGCCAGCGGTCATAAAGAGGAAGGCTGGGAGGTGATCACGCGTGCCCGGGACCTACGTTATAGAACTCGTGGTAATAGTCCTCGCGATCTACACCGTCGCCTACATGTTCTACGGCAGGAAGATCCTACAGGAGAAGATAGTGAGGGCAAGGGCAGACTCGCCCACGCCAGCCATAGAGAAGTTCGACGGTGTCGACTATGTCCCTGCGAACAAGTACGTCCTCTTCGGGCACCACTTCGCCAGCATAGCCGGTGCAGGACCTATAGTAGGCCCTGCGATAGCCATGGCCTACGGATGGGCCCTGCCCCTACTCTGGGTACTATTCGGGAACGTATTCATAGGGACAGTACACGACTACCTGGCGCTGATGGCAAGCGTTAGGCATGGCGGTATATCCATCATGAGCGTCAGCGAATCGGTGATGGGTAGGAAGGCTAGGTACATATTCCTAGCCTACACCTTCATGGCGCTACTACTAGTATACGCAGCCTTCGCTAGCATAGCAGCAGTACTATTCGTAAGCTCCCCCAGCGCCGCCACACTATCAATCCTATACATGCCCATAGCCCTATTCATGGGCATAATGATGTACAGGATAGGCCTAGACACGAGGATCGCAACCCTGATCACGCTAGCCCTCGTCGCTGGAGCCTTCTACTACAGCTACTACACCCCATTCTACATAGGGCCTGCTGAGAACTGGAACGCATACCACAAGTGGGTCATAATACTAGGCATATACGCGATACTAGCAGCCAGCCTCCCGGTATGGTACCTACTACAACCCAGGGACTATACCAATAGTTACATACTATTCACATTCGTCGGCCTATCAGTAATAGGAGGCATACTGGTAGCAGACAAGGTCCTACTAGGCCCAGCCTACACCAGCTTCTCACCCCAGATAGCAGGCTTCGCCAACCAGCCCACACCATTCTGGCCCGCAATACCGCTCATCATAGCCTGCGGCTCCCTCAGCGGATTCCACTCCCTAGTCTCGTCGGGCACCACAAGCAAGCAGCTAGCAAACGAGCTGGAGGGCCTATTCGTCGGCTACGGAGCAATGCTAACTGAGGGTGCACTATCAACACTAGCAGTAATAATACCGATAAGCCTAGCCTGGGACGCCAGCGTGCTGAAGGAGGCCGGAGTGTTCAAGGAGAACATACTAGAGCTGAGCCCAGTGGCAAGGTTCGCGGTAGGATACGGGCACATGCTTGGAATGGGTCTATCGAGGATAGGGATAGACTATACAACGGCCTTCTCCGTGTTCAAGCTATTCGCAGTCATATCACTAATCCTATTCGTGATGACCACGCTAGACACAGCAACAAGGCTAGCCAGATTCGCGTTCCAGGAGATGATAGACTGGATGGAGAGGGTAAGCAAGCCCCTATACACGATCCTAGCCAACAAGTGGGTGGCGAGCCTAATAGTAGTCCTGATAGGCAGCGCCATGGCATACCCGATAGTAGAGGTCGGGGGCAAGGAGGTTGCAGCCTTCAGGGTAGTATGGCCGGCATTCGCAGGAGTGAACCAGATGCTAGCTGCCCTGGCACTACTCACATCAGCCCTATGGGTATACGCAGTGCTCAGGGTGAGGGGCGCATACAGCTGGCTCATCCTAGTGCCCGCAATGTTCCTCTGGGTAACCGTCACAGTAGGACTGGCATGGTGGCTGGTAGTAGTAGCGACGAAGCTGCCACTGATACAGCAGGTGGGCGCGGGCTCCATAGCACTAGTATCGCTAATACTAAACCTAGTGCTGATAGTACTATTCTCCAAGGGCCTTTCCAAGGCGAGAGCCACAGTCTAGAGCGCGAGGCTTTTTTCCCCAGCCACACACATTTTATTAATAAATGGGGCGAGTGTTGATAGTGGGAAGGATCCTAAGGGAGATAGCCAGTGCACTCAGGGGAATGGCCAGGGAACTGGGACTCTTCATATTCGGGATGGGCCAAGCTATGAGGGAGCACAGCGTCGAGGCCCTCCAGCTCCAGTACCTTGAGATGGAGAACGCGTTCCTAACCATAGTAATGGGGGGCCTAGTCGGGATGCCCTTCGCCCCCCTAACCCTCTCCATGGAGCTAGCCCCACTACTCAAGGAGGAGATAGCAATCATGGAGAAGAGGCACGCCCTAGGCGGGGACCTCCTCAGCGACTACTTCAGCAGCATGGGTGGTGACTGGTGACACTAGAGGCCCTGGCAGATGTGGTTAGGGGCAAAGGTGGGAGGCCCCACATAGTAATAGTCATAGGCAAGGGTGGTGTAGGAAAGACGACAGTGAGCATAATGCTAGGAGACCTCCTATCGAGGAGCGGCAGAACACTCATAGTAAGCCTGGACCAGGCCAAGCACCTAGTCAAATACCTCTCCCTAAAGGAGACCCACAAGATCACGAGGATCGACGGGAACCTATACGCAATGCAGTTCGACCTCGAGAAGGAGTCCAAGAAGTTCACCGCCGAGTACAGCAGGCTCCTCAAGCAGATAATGCCAGGGCTAAAGGTCCTCAACGTGGAGAAGGCGGCAGACACGATAAGGAACTCCCCCGGCTTCGAGGAGGAGGTCTACCTAAGGTACCTAGAGACCCTATACGCTAACAAGGACTTCGACTATATAGTAGTGGATACGCCACCAACAGGGGTCACACTCAGGATACTAAACCTGCCCAGGACCTACATGTTCTGGCTAGGCAACCTAATAGAGCTGAGGACCAAGATAGCATCACTTAAGTACTCCATATCCAGGGTGATAGGCGAAAAGGCGGAGGCCCGCGACCCAGTTCTAGACAAGCTCTACGAGCTCCAAGACAGGTACAAGACCCTAATGAACCACCTGACAGACGACACAAGGACGAGCTACATCCTAGTAGCAACACCCGAGCCCCTCCCAGTATACGAGGTGGAGAAGACAGTCCAGGCACTCCAGGACCTAGGAGCAGGAGTAACCGGGATAGTAGTCAACAGGATAATAGAGGACGATATGGCAAAAAGCCTAGGAGTATACGAGGTACAGCGGGAGAGCATAGACACAATCATAAACCTAAAGTGCAGGGGGCCATGCATAAGGATCGGGATAATGATGAACCGCACACCACCAGACACCCTGGAGAAGGCCAGAGAGGCGGCCAGGAGGACCGTAGCCCTAGCCACCCCTATCACCTAGCACCTCAACTATGCGATCCAGGAGGCCGAGGCGGACGGCCCTCCTATAGAGCCTACTCACGGCCCTGCCATTAACAAGCCTGCCGTGGGGCCTTAGGCCGCCGCTAAAGGTTGAAGGTATGTGTAGGAGCTCGTGTATAACTGTCTTAACCCTATCCTCTAGGGGTAACCTGTAGAAGCGTTCTCCAATCACCTCTATAACATAGCCGGGCCCCAACACGGTTACCCAGGGGCCCGGGAGCCCGTAGATCCTGGCCACCGCCCTGCTCCTACTACCCCAGCTCCTCACACAGTAGACTCTACGGGTGTCTATATGGCTAAACTCCTCCATGGCGGATAGTATGTCTACCATGGCGCATACCTCGGGGGCCTCCTCGTATCTGAGCCTCGACGGCAACCCTTTGGGCACCCCCCTTGGAGGATCCCCTCGCCAGGAGGCGGCTCGTTCGGCTCTTCCTGATCATTGCAGCGCTCAGCTCGTCGCAGGCTTCTTCATAGCCGCCCCCACTAGGTGGTGGATCCCACGGGGTATAAGGCTAGCGGCACAGGATTAGGGTTAGCGACGCCAGCGCCTTGACCATGCTATACTTCTGGGGCTTGGGCATGAAACCTAGTCGCCTTAGCTTATCTAGAACCTTAGCCACGTCGCCCACGCTCGCCCCGAGCCTATCGGCGGCATCCGTTATGGTATCTGTGGAGGCTATAGCCTCCAGCACCTTAAGGTCCGCGCTATCCAGCTCGCCGCAGTACCTGGGTATTGATGCTATCCTCACTATAGCGCTCCACACCGCCTCCTCGACTATCTCCCTAACATCATCGGCCCCGGCTATCACTAGGTCGGGGAGCGTTATGATCTCCACGCCAAGCCTCTGGGAGACCTTCAACGCCCTATCATCGGCCCCCCGGGCTATTATGAGTGGCTTCATGCCTGTAAGCCTAGCATTGACATAGGCCTGCCTGACGGCGTTCACGTCAGCCATGCCAGCCTTAACCTCCACGGCATACCTAACCCCATCCTTCTCGGCTACAAGGTCCACATCAGAGACCTGGACCCCGTCAACCTCGACCTGCACATGCTTATCTACAACACTATACCCCAGGTCCTCGAGTATCTTAGCCGCTATAGCCTCGCTACTCCTCCAGCTCCTCCCCACCATACCCACCCAGCGCTCCCCTAAGGGTATACTCGAAGTGGAGGGGCGCAAGCCTCACCACGTGCCTACCGACAACCGCATGGCTGGCATGCCTAGCCATATCCCTAGCCCTAAACCTAGCCACCCCCTCACCAGTATCTATAGATGGGTCGGCTAGGATAACGATATCCATCCCCCTAAGGGTGGCCCTATAGAGCCTGCCAGATACCCTCTCCCACCTGGAATCCCAGGGAGCCTCGCGAGCCCCTATCGATATGGCAGACCTCAAGGGGCCAGAATACTCGGGGCTCGTCACGAGTATGTAGAGGGGCCTTAAAGGGGGAGGGCTAACGCCCCTAAACCACAGGTTCAGGGGGCCCGCTAGTATGAAATCGGCGCCAGCTGCGCTAGCCCTACCAGCTATAAGGTCAAGGCCGTGAAGCAGGTCTACTATGCCCAACCCACTCAGGCACCGGCACCTGGGATCCCGCTCCAGCTCTAATTTATTTAGTGTACACCCGCACAGGCCAGGTAACCCTGGGGGTGCAAAGAGGATGGCTGATATGATCGAGTACGGTGACTTCGCCAAGCTGGATCTGAGGGTGGGCAAGGTCCTTGAGGCCGAGCCGGTTCCGAACAGCAGGAAGCTGGTGAAGCTCATAGTAGACATTGGAGGGGAGAAGAGGCAGATCCTGGCAGGGCTGGCTAAGTGGTATAAGCCCGAGGACTTCGTGGGGAAGTATGTGATCGTCGTGGCTAACCTGAAGCCAAAGAGGATGGCGGGGCTGGTGAGCCAGGGCATGGTCCTGGCCGCGCCCTGCGGGGACGGGGAGAAGCCAGTGCTCCTCACGGTAGAGGAGCCTGTTGAGCCCGGAGCAAAGGTTTGCTAGGCTCAACGTAGACCCCGACCACGTGGTCCCCCTTTCTCCACGCCACTATAATAGACCCGTCGCTTAGCTCAACAACAATCCTCCTGGGGGCCTTCCTGAGGGGCCTCGCGGCGAACTCCCCGGCAGAGTACGCCAGCTGGAGGGACTTGGCGAGCGCCTCGTCGATGCCGAAGCCGATCTCGGGATAGACCCCCATAATCCCTGGCCCAGCAGTTATAATCCTAGCAGTAGGCCTAGCCTCCAACCTGGCCACCCTCCACCCTTATACCTAGACTTGCCGGGAGAGTTTACGGTGGCCTCCCCCATACTACCTAGGTGTCACCCTCCCCATCGACAGCCTCGCCGAGTAGCTCGGATATGTCCTTGACCTGGAAGCCCAGATCCTCGCTCTCGCCCCTGAACATGGTGTTGCAGAAGGGGCATGCAACCGCGACTATACGGGCACCGTTGCCAGCGGATCCGAGGGTCTCCGCGGCCTCCTCAGCCCTCATCCTGGAGATCCTCTTACCCCGCTTCACCTCGAAGAACATGTGGCCCCCGCCTCCTCCGCAGCAGAAGCTCCTATCCCTGTTCCTTGGCATCTCCCTTATCCTAAGCCCTCTGACGCTCTTGAGGACGAGCCTGGGCTCCTCGTAGACGCCGTTCCACCTGCCAAGGTAGCAGGGGTCGTGGTAGGTGACGGCAGCCTGTATCTCCCTCGTGGGCCTTATCTTGCCCTCCTTGACCAGCCTGGAGAGCACCACGGAGTGGTGCTCCACCTCTAGCCTATCCAGAAACTCGGCCAGGGGCCTAGTCTCCTCGTTGGAGGCAAGGTAGTCCCTATACTTCTTGTACTCGTGCTTGAATATGTTGTAGCAGTGCGGGCAGTGGACTAGCAGCTTCTTGAAGTTGTACTGGCTCATGTTCTCTAGATTCATCTTCATCATCTCCACGAAGAGGGCCTCCTCGCCCATCCTCTTAGCAGGCTCCCCGCTACAGCCCTCCTCCGGCATCACAGCCACCCTGAGCCCGGCCTTCTTGAGTAGCTTGATCACGTTCTCTGGAACGCTCCTGATCCTCTGGTCGTAGCTGGCAACGCATCCTATCCAGTAGAGGTAGTCATACTCGACGCCGGGCTGGGCTATTATATCCTCGCCGAACTTCTCGGCCAGCTGCTGGATCCACTCCTCCCTGTCCATTGGGTTGTAGCCGTAGGGGTTCCCCGTCTGCTGTATATTGTAGAGAGTGTTCAATACATCCTCTGGTACCTCCTCGCTGCCGCTCGACACCATGCCCCTCCTGATGTCTATGATCGTGTCCACGTGGTGGATCAGGACGGGGCACTCGTTTACGCAGGCTCCGCAGGTTACGCAGCTCCATATAGCCTCTGGGTTTATCCCGAGCCTCTTCCCGTTGCCTCCCTCGGTCCATACTACCTCGTCCCACATCCCCTTGTACATCATGTCTCTCATGGTGACTATTACATCCCTGGGGCTGAGGACCTTGCCGCTGGCGAACGCCGGGCAGGCGTTGGTGCACCTCATACAGCTGGTGCACGCCTCGTAGTCAAGCCTCTGCTTCCAGGTGGTGTCGCGTAGCCTGACTATTCCTATGGGCTTGTCCTCCTCAATCCTCTCATCTATGTCTGGGTAGGTCCTTAGGGCAGCTGGGGCTGGCTCCTTCCTTGAGAGGGCTATGTTGAGCCCTGCGACTGGTATGTGCCATAGGTTGGTGAATGGTATCAGCGCCATTGTGAAGTGTGCCAGGATCATGTGGAAGAGCCAGAGGCCTCGGTAGTAGGCCTCCAGGGTGCCCTTGTCCAGGCTTGAGGCCCACTTGAAGAATATGTAGCCTATGGGGTCGAATGTTGGGGACTCGTACTCTGCCCTGTAGCCAGCCGCAGCCATGCCGTCCAGGAGGAAGCCAGTCACCACTATGATTATGAAGAGCGTGTGGACTAGGTAGTATGTGGGGTCCTGGGGCAGGTTAGGGGTTAGGCCGCGGGCCCTCCTTACGACCGCTATAATCGAGCCCACGAGGACAGCGGCTCCGGCTATGTTACTGAGGAGCTTGAATACCTTGAGGTACCCGTCGACCAGGAAGGGGCCTAGGTACGAGTCGGCCGCCCTGAGGATGGTGGCAATTAGGAGCCACATCATGCCGCCGAAGATCAGGAGGTGCATGACACCGGGGAACCTATGGCGCAGGACCTTATACTGGAGCAGGCCATACTTTGCGAAAGCCTTCAGGGCGGCGGCCGGGTCTGTTATCCTGATCTTTTCGCCCCCGTAGCTCCACCTCTTGAAGCCGAGGTAGAGCGTGTAGAATAGGAAGGCCCAGGTGACCGCCGCTACAATATACACCGTGGGTTTGAGGTCCTTGACGAAGGCGAAGTGCTCTAGGGCTAGGCCTTCAACCTCCAATACCTAGCAACCCCCACACAACAATTACGGGTAGGTGAGTCATATGATAATTAGCATAGACAACCGCATTAACCATCTAGGTCCGAATAATATAAACCCGGGATCCCCGGGGGCGTTCAGTTAATTAGGAGCACCCACCGCCAATATACATGGGCGGGCATCCTGCCCCAAGCCATAAGCCTGGGGGCGCCAGCGGGTTGAGGAGCACCAAAAAAGCCAGCAGGAGGCTAGACGAGTTCCTAACAGGAGGTGGGGGAGAAGCCAGTAGCAGGGGCTCCAGGGCGCGAAGAGCCGGAGGGGATAGCGTAAAGCAGGCCCCCAGGGCGGGCAGCAAGGCGGCCCCCCAGGGGAGGTCTATAATAGACTTCCTCAACGACGTGAAATCCGACTTCAAGAAGGCTAGGGCTGAGAAGCGTGGTATAAGCAGGCAGGAGCCGCCAAAGCCGGTCGTGAAGCCCGTGGGTAGGGCTAGTACGGGCGGCGGGGACGGTATCAGGGCCAAAAGCATGGTGGACGGGGATAAGTCCTGGTGGCTGGGCGAGGTGGACAACTTCGCCCGGAGCGTGGGCGGTTACCTAATGGAGGTCCGGTATGACGGGAGGATTGGGAAGGCTGTTGCGCTCATCTACAACCCCGAGGATGGGAGGCTATATAGGTGGGTTGACACGACGGACCATAAGCCCTACTTCCTCGTCGAGCTAAGCCCGGAGGAGCTAAGGAAGAGTGGGGTCGATATAGAGAGGCACGAGTCCTTTGTTATGTATGATGTAGTCTCGAAGTTCCACCCCATAGAGAGGAGCTGGGTCAGGGTAACCAAGGTAGTAGTCTCAGACCCCCTGGCGGTTAGGAGCCTCAGGAAGAAGCTAGAGTCCAAGGGGATACGGTTCTGGGAGGCTGATATAAAGTACCACCACAACTACATCTACGACCACCTGCTAATACCAGGCATGACATACACAGCCTCAAAGGGGTGGAGGAAGCAGGAGTGGAAGGCGGACTACAGCGTTGTGGACCGGATCTTCGCCGGGGAGCCGGATGAGATCAAGGAGATGGCGAGGGAATGGGTGCCCATACTAGAGCACCCGCCCCCAGACATACCCAGGCTGGCCATAGACATAGAGGTCTACACCCCCCAGGAGGGTAGGATACCAGACCCCAGCACGGCTGACCTGCCCATAATAAGCGTGGGTATGGCCGATAACAGGGGTATGAAGAAGGTCCTAGTCCTAGCCAGCTACGGGCAGAGGTTCACGGGAGAGGCCGGAATACCGGATGACGTTGAGGTGGAGATATTCGACAACGAGGTGGATATGCTACTTGAGGCGTTCAGGATAATGGAGCAATACCCGGTCATACTAACCTTCAACGGGGACAACTTCGACCTACCATACCTCTACAACAGGCTCCAGGCCCTAGGCCTCTCGAAGAGGGAGATACCGATAGAGGTCCACCAGGACTACATGACGTTCAGGCACATGCTGCACGTGGACCTCTACAAGCTATTCGACATAAGGGCGCTCCAGGTATACGCCTTCGGCGGCAAGTATAGGGAGAAGAACCTCGACGCAGTGGCATCGGCCCTACTAGGCATGGCCAAGGAGGAGCTCGAGGGCACAGTGTCGGAGGTAAGCCTGGATACGCTGATTAAGTACAACGCCAGGGATGCCGAGCTAACAGTGAAGCTAACAACATTCGCAAACAACCTCGTCTGGAACCTCGTAATACTACTCATGAGAATCAGCAAGATGGGGATCGAGGATGTGACAAGGACCCAGGTATCCGGCTGGATCAAGGGCCTCATGAACTGGGAGCACAGGAGGAGGAGGTGGCTCATCCCGAGTAGGGAGGAGATCAAGAAGGTCGGGGGTAAGGTCGGGAGCAAGGCGATAATAGAGGACAAGAAGTACATGGGGGCCCTAGTCCTGGAGCCCCCACAGGGGATATTCTTCAACGTGCTAGTAGTCGACTTCGCCAGCCTGTATCCATCGATACTCAAGAACTGGAACCTTAGCTATGAGACGGTTGATAACAAGTGCGAGGGCGGTAGCAGGGATATAATAGTGGAGGACGAGAAGGGCAACCCGGTTTTCAGGCACACCGTGTGCACGGATGTACCAGGGATAACGAGCCAGATAATAGGGATGATCAGGGACTTCAGGGTCAAGCTCTACAAGAAGAAGGCCAAGCAGAAGGACCTCCCTGAGGTCGAGAGGATATGGTATGACACGGTCCAGGCCGCGCTGAAGGTATTCATAAACGCCAGCTACGGGGTATTCGGTAACGAGGCGTTTAACCTCTACAGCCCCGCGCTGGCTGAGAGTGTAACCGCTATAGGAAGGCAGGTCCTTAGGAGCACGCTAAGGAAGGCCAGGAGCATGGACCTTGTGATACTCTACGGGGACACCGACTCCCTCTTCCTATGGGACCCGCCCAGGGACAAGCTGGAGGAGCTCATATCATACGTGAAGAGGGAGCACGGCCTAGACCTGGAGGTTGACAAGGTCTTCGCCATAGCGCTATTCAGCGGGCTCAAGAAGAACTACATAGGGGTCACCAGCGACGGGAAGGTCATAATAAAGGGGATGGTCGGGAAGAAGAGCAACGCTCCAGAGTTCCTAAAGAAGGAGTTCAACGAGGCCCTGGAGATACTATCCAGGCTCAGGGACCCCGACAAGGTGGAGGAGATCCTAGAGGCGCTGAGGAACCATATAACGGGTATATACAACAAGCTGAAGAAGAGGCACTACACGCTGGACGAGCTGGCTATAAATGTGATGCTAAGCAAGGACCTAAAGGAGTATACGAAGAACACCCCCCAGCACGTGAAGGCGGCGAAGATGCTACAGCGCTACGGGGTCCAGGTTACGAGGGGCTACATAGTATCCTTCGTCAAGACCAGGGACAAGCTGGGGGTGAAGCCGGTGAGGCTCGCTAAGCTAAGCGAGGTAGATACGAGCAAGTACATGGAGTACCTGAGGACGGCATTCGAGCAGATGCTACTAGCCTCAGGCGTCAGGTGGGAGGAGTTCACCGGCTCATCGTCCAAGACCCTAGAGGCACTCCTCTCCCGGGGGTGAAGAACGACTTCGGGGCCGACCCCCCACGGGGGGATGGGGAACCGTGTGAGGCCTGACCCGGCAGGGCTTCCCTTTAAAGGCATCCGGGGGACACACTATACCGAGGTGAGGGTAACGCGTCTTGGCCAAGGAGAGAAGGGGGCAGAGACAGGGAGAACGCTACAGGGAGATGAGTGTAGCAGAGTTCTTCGCCAAGAACAAGGAGCTGGCCGGGTTCGCGAACCCGGTCAGGGCCCTCTACCAGACGATTAGGGAGCTGGTGGAGAACGCTCTAGACGCTACCGACACCCACGAGATCCTGCCCCGCATCTACATAAGCATAAGGGAGGTCGAGTCCTACACGGGGGACGATGGGAAGACTAGGAGGAGGTACCAGGTCACGGTTGAGGATAACGGGATCGGGGTGCCCCCGACGGTGATGGCCGACGCCTTCGGTAGGGTCCTCTTCAGTAGTAAATACGTGATCAGGCAGACTAGGGGTATGTACGGCCTCGGCGTAAAGGCTGCGGTGCTCTACGGCCAGATGACTGCGGGGAAGCCGGTGGAGGTCGTCTCCTCTACGGTGGCGAGCGAGTATGTCTATATGAAGAAGTTGTATATAGATACGAGGAGGAATGAGCCTAGGATCGTGGAGGAGGGGCAGTGGAGGAAGAGGGGCCAGTGGCACGGGACCAGGGTGACGATAGTACTTGAGGGGGAGTGGAGCAGGGCTAGGTCGAAGATACTCGAGTATATAAAGAGGACTGCTGTGATAGCCCCCTACGCCGAGATAATATTCGAGGCCCCCGACGGCGTGGTGTACTACTTCCCTAGGGAGACGACTAAGATGCCCCCGCCCCCTAAGGAGGCCAAGCCGCACCCTCACGGTGTGGACCTTGAGCAGATGAAGATGATACTCCAGACCACATCATCAAAGACGCTGGAGGATATGCTGGTCAACGAGTTCCAGAGCGTGGGGAGGATAACCGCGCGCTCGTTCCTAGAGCACGCAGGGATAGACCCCCGGACCCACCCCAGGGAGCTGCTGAAGAAGGAGAACCAGTCTACCCTAACCAGGCTAGTCGACTCAATGAAGAGCTACACCAAGTTCAGGGCACCAAGGAGCGACTACCTGAGCCCAATAGGGGAGGAGCTGATCCGGATAGGCCTCAGGAGGATGTTCAGGCCCGAGTGGGTCGATGCGGTAACGAGGAGCCCCCGGGCCTACCAGGGGCACCCGTTCATAGTGGAGGCGGGGATAGCGTATGGGGGCGAGATACAGCCTAGGGAGGAGCCCCTGCTCCTCAGGTACGCCAACAAGATACCGCTCCTCTACGAGGAGCGGGAGGATGTCGCGTACAAGGTTGTGAGCAGCATAAACTGGAGGATATATAACGTGGACTTCCCAGCCCCCCTGGTCGTGCTGATCCACATAGCCAGCACCAAGGTGCCCTACAAGGGCGTGGGGAAGGAGAGTATAAGTGATGTGCCGGAGATAGAGGCGGAGATGAGGCACGCGGTCCAGGAGGTGGCTAGGAGGCTCAAGACGTACCTCTCCAGGAAGAAGAGGGAGGAGGAGGCTAGGAAGAAGATTATAACCATAGCCAAGTACATACCAGAGGTTGCCAGGAGCCTTGTAATACTCTCGAAGCCCCCAGACAAGTGGAGCCCGCCCAAGCCGGAGGAGGAGAGGATGATCACGGAGTCGCTCATAAGGCTGGTGGCTAGGAACATTGAGGTGCCCGAGCTGCCCGGGGACGGGAGCAGGAGCCCGGAGGAGATTGTTAGGAGTGTGATTGAGGAGACTAGGGTGGAGTAGTGGGGGTGATGGCTGGTGTCGGCCCCGGTGGATAACGTGGATGTGGAGGCCCGGCTCAGGGCGGCCAGGGTTATACATGAGAAGTTTAAGAAGGTCCTGGACGACATACTCGCGGGGCGCCCCCCGAAGCTTGTTATACCGAAGAGGACGCTGAGCAACACGGTTTTCGACCCGGAGAGGGGGATCCTCGTACTTGGCGAGGACTACCTGGAGAGGAACTTCCTCGACATGGGTGAGGCTAGGAAGTTCATGCAGACCGTGCTCATGGCAAGCATAATATACCAGGCCCTCGTGGAGAACGAGTACCCCACGATAAGGGACCTCTACTACAGGGGCAAGCACACCATAGTCTACAGGGACCTCAAGGGGAGGAAGAGGGAGGAGAACACCTGGGACGAGCAGGCTGAGAGCGACGCCGCGATCAGGGATGTAGAGGTCTACACCGGCATGCTAAGGGAGGAGATGCTCATACTAAGCAAGGAGAAGGGGAAAGTAGTAGGGAACATGAGGATAAGGAGCGGGGGCGACGTCATAGACCTCTCCAGGCTCGGGCACGGAGCCTACGCCATAGAGTCAACCCCCGACCTAATAGAGTTCCTAGACGTAGACGCCGAGTTCGTACTGGTCGTAGAGAAGGATGCGGTATTCCAGCAGCTACACAGGATAGGATTCTGGAAGAAGTACAAGAGCCTCCTAGTCACCGGGGCCGGCCAGCCAGACAGGGCAACCAGGAGATTCGTACGCCGCCTTCACGACGAGCTCGGGCTACCAGTATACATACTAACAGACAGCATACCAGCAGACGAAGTAGTAATAGTAAGAGACGCCAGAACAAAAGAAATCCACGTAGACTCTATAGAGAAGCTACTAGCTCCTTATTTCACAGACGGCGCCAAAAGAGAATGGGTACAGGTTCCCCTCGAAATCCCAGCCATGGATCCTACTACAGGAAAAATCAGCTGGAGCCCCGTACTCTACGCCTACAGGCACTGGTACGAGGGAGAACTACTTGAAATACATACTAATGGTAGGGGCGTAATAAGAGTAACTCCCGCCCATAGCCTCTTCAAACTAACTGAGGACGGCAGCATAGATGCGGTTGCAGGCGAAGAACTAAACCCTGGAGACTATATAATAGTTGCAGAGAATATTCCTAATACAACTATAAATGAAATTAATAGAATAGATGCTAGCAAGTATATTAATGATAAAGCCATAGCACCGAGAAATATATTTGACACACAGAATATCGAGATTAATGAGGATGTTGCATGGCTTCTTGGCATAATAACAGCAGAGGGTACATATGTAGATGATAGATATACTATAATAAATATTAATAAGAATGAAGAATATATATTAGAAAAAGTCAAATACGTACTAGGGAGATATTTTAACTTAGAACCATACATATATAATAGTGATTCAAGAAATGAGATTAAAATCTGGATAGGTTCGAAACTATTCAACCTACTCATGGAGTATTTAGGTTTAAAGAAAAGAAGTAGGGAGAGGGAAATACCAAGGGTAATATTTAACTCACCTAAGAATGTACAATTAGCATATATTAAGGGTCTAATAGATGGGGATGGAAGCATAGATAAATATGGAAGTATAGTATATGCAACTAGGAGTAAAAAATTAGCAAAGCAATTGACAATACTACTCCTGTTAAATAACGTTAATCCAACAGTAGTTATAAACGGCGACGATAACATTATTAGAATAGCAAAGAATGAGATCAGAACGCCTACGCCGATATACGAGTATTTGACCCAAACTCAATATATACCAAAGAGAAAGGGGCTACCCAATGAGCCTACATACGGTATACCTATATCGCCAGGCTTAAAGAAAGTCCTTGTTAAGCTAGCAAATAAGGGATTAGCCTCCTATAAACCTACTATGAAAACTATATCTAAGGCAAAGTTAAATATTGTAGTTGGTAGGATAAATGGTAGCCAAGACTACTCAGACATTATAGGGAACTATAAGATTCTTGCTTCGTCAGATGTAGTTCCGGTTAAAATATTATCTATAAAGAAAGTCAAATACAGAGGATACGTATATGACTTATCTGTAGTAGAAAAACAATCATTTATAGGTGGACATGGAATTGTACTACATAATTCTGATCCTTATGGTTGGTATATTTATAGTGTGTTTAAGGTTGGTAGTATTCAGTTGAGTTATGAGAGTGAGAGGTTGGCTACTCCTAGGGCTAGGTTTTTGGGTGTTAGTATGACTGATATTTTTGGTTGGCGGGGTAAGAAGCCGTATTTGAGTGAGCGGGAGAGGAGGAATTTTATTATTAGGGCTAAGGATGTGGATTTGAGGAGGGCTAGGGAGTTGATGAAGTATAGTTGGTTTAGTAGTCCTAAGTGGAGGAGGGAGTTGAGGATTTTTTTGGAGAAGAAGAGTAAGTTGGAGATTGAGGCTCTTGCTAGTAAGGGGCTTAGGTTTTTGGCGTTTAGTTATATTCCGGAGAAGATGGAGACTGGGGATTGGATTGAGTAGGCTTGTTTTGGTTTCTCCTTTTGGTGTTCCTGGTGTTGTTGTTGAGGGTCTTAGGGGGTTGGGTTTTGATGTGAGGGTTGTTAGGTTGGGTTCTTTGTTTTCCTTGTCTTGGGGTGATTTGTGTGGTTTGGGTGGGTTGTTGGAGTGGGCTGATTTTGTTGTGTTGCCTGGGTCTGTTAGGTTGGTTGGGGAGCCTTGTGGTGGGGTTGTGGGTAAGGTTGTGAGG
>JALWEI010000023.1 GCA_027014125.1 Acidilobaceae archaeon
ACATTGATAAACAATATAACACTGAGAATAGTATACCAGTATAGCAATTATATTAAAAGCGTTATACTACAAACTAATGATACTAGTATTATACTACCCTATGGGTACTATATGATATCTATTGAGAGGATGGGATACCAGACTATAGCAGTATCTAGAAATATTTCAGAGCCTAACATAAATCTCAACCTTAAGATGAAGCCATTGATGTTAAACATACAATTCAACATATTGTATAATGACAGGATGACGGGTATAGCAAAAGGCGGGGTACCATCGACAACGCTGAAATTGACATTGATAGATCCGGGAGTCAAAGTAACGTATACTCTATACGGTAACGAAGATGGAATTGCTGTAGGATTAATAAGAGAAGGTATGTATAAGGTAGATGTAGAGGGACCATACATAGAGGCTATAACGTATGAAATATCTGTTAGCAGAGATGGTGGGGCATATACTATATATGTAGAGCCAAAATACGCGATGCTAAATGTTACGGTTATTGATGCTGAGCTGCCTGTAAGGCTATCGGGCGTCACCTTAACAATATACAGGACAGGACCAGGCGAGGAGGCATCGGTAACAATCACCAGTATAACAGGTGTTGAACAACTACTCCTGCCGTTGGGAGACTATATTGTAACAGCTGAGATACCATCAAGATACGCGCCTGTAAGTCAAGATGTAAGGTTGATGGGTGACATGTCTGTAACCATACGGGCTGAACCTGTAAAGGTTGCCATCCAAGTACTTGCTGTGACTGATAATGCATACATAGAGTATAAGGGTGTAAAATATCCGTTACCGCCAGGTATAGTATATAACGCTACAATAAGGTTAATCCCGCTAGACCCCCTGCTAGTATCGCTAGGAGTTAAGCCCATAGAAGTAGCATCTACCGCAAACTCAACCATAACTATGCAGGGAGTAAGGGCAGGTACATACATGATAGTGGCCATCAAGGACGGTTACATAAGCAAACCAGTCACCGTGCCAATACTACAGGGCACTAGCCAAATAGAGGCGCCACTAATCCCAAGACAATGGTCCTGGTCATTCACGCTAAAGGATATAGAAGTCGTAGAGGAGTATGCATATATAGATTCAGGCATACTAAAGATAACAACATATAACAATATATCCACAAATATAAACATAAAGTACAATAGCGGAGAACCGATCATAGTGCCAACAGGAATATACAATATAACAGCTACTGCAAAAGGATACAATGGAATACCAAAACTTATAACGGTAGAAGCTAGTGGCAACGAGACACTAATGCTGCAAGCATACAGGGCAGTACTAGAGCTTGACATCATAGCCGACGTGGCGGGAGAAAAGAGACCTGTAGAATTCGGATTCATAGAAGCAATAGCATTAGACGTGCCACTCAAGACACCAATAATAACATTCAACGTAAGTAACGGTAAAGCTAAACTAGAGGTTAGGCCAGGAACATACCAGTTAGCGTATACAATAACTGGAGGCATAACAAGGTGGGAGCTCGGAGTATACAACATTACATCCAACTACAGCGAATCAAGGATGATAGAGGTTAAGCCAATCCCAATTAAGATAAAGCTACTCGACAGCGAGTATAACACAGACATAGAGGAGGCCAGCGTAGTAGTATCGTATCTAGGGCCATTCGGAAGAGGAAGCGAGGAGATAGATAGGTACAGGCCAGGGGTGGCAGACACAGTACTACTCCCTCCAGGGATAATAGAAGCAAAAGCCAGCGCATATGGATACAACGACCGTACAGTCAGGGCAATGATAGTCTCCGATACAGGCGAAATAGTAGTATATCTAAACCCGATAACGATACCAATAGTAATATCATTCTCAAACCCGGACGGAGGGGAAGTAAAAGAAGCGATGGATGTGATAATGAAATCAATGAGTCTACCGGCAGAGTATAGGGGCCAAATAGAGAAGTCAACGGTGTATTTCGGGGAAGTCAGACTCGGTGAATATGAACTAATAGTGAAACCAAAACTGGAGAATAGCATCTATAACACTACAATAACAACAGTGCAGGTAACTCTAGACGGGGTAAACACGCCCAACATAATAGTCAACTATAAGCTGTTTAATGTAAGTATAGTGATGATCGACAAGGAGTTGAACAGTCCAATAAAGATACCATATAAAATAACTGTAGATAGAAAAGGAGAGGCATCACAGCAACTAGGCTTCCCCAAAGAATACGAGGTAACAGGAGAAGCGAACATACTCCTACCACCAGGAGAGTACACCCTAACGATAACACCGGTAGACCTAGACGTGTACACGCCGCCGCCTCAAGTGATATTTAAGATACCACAAGTAACTACCGTGAAAATAGACATGCAGCCCAAGAGGTATCCAGTAACAATACTAGTCCTAGACGACCGTGGAAGATCGCTAGAGAGCACACTAGTAAAGATCCAGACCGCAGACGGAGTAACAGTAGCGGCGGGCTATACAGACGCTGCTGGGCAATACAGCGCCCAGCTACGCTACGGAGCATATACCATCACAGCAGAGAAGGTAGGTTACGTGAAAGCGTCAGTAGGCCTACAGGTGCCAGTAGAAACCACCAAAACAATATCCCTACAGCCAGAGCTAGTAACAAAGATAAAGAGAATGGCCCCACTAATAATAGGGGCAACCGGCCTCCTAGCACTAATGGCAGCAATCTACATAATGAGGGAGAGGCTAACCAGGAGAATACTAGAAGAGGAGGAATACTTCTAAGCCCAAGCCACAGTATTTATACCACACACAGCCCGTAGAGGATCCCCCGGGTGGCCTATATGGAAGACCTGAAATCCGCAATGGAGAACATGGTGAAGACGGAAGCCGAGAAGAGCCTAGCAGACAAGAAGAGTAGACTAAAAGAACTCTATGACAATGTCAAGAAGGATGTGAGGCATAGCTATGAAGAGGTAGTAGACAAGTTCAAGTCAATGGTAAAATAATATTTTCCTATACAATACTATAGTCAGAATCATTAAAATTATGGCTAGGATTAAAACGATTAGCGCGATCCTTCCACTACTACCAAAGACTATAGGGATAGGACCAATAATCACCACACCACCAGCCTCAATACTAGACGACTGGCTAGCCTTACCAAGCACGCCAATAAACACTAAAAACACCCCGAGAAATATGAGGACAAACCCGGCAACCACAAGCATATCCTCCACACTCAACCCAGACCACCAACATAGATAAATCGCCTCCACCAGGAATAATCAAGAAAACGGTGCGCGGGAAGGGCCAGGGGGCTCGCCACCCCCTACGCCCCACCCTAAGGGGCGTCCCGAAGGCGTAACGCGGGGGCCAGCAACCCAGCTATACCCGATGGGCGACGCGGCGGCAGCCCCAGGCAACGAGGAACCCCGCCCCGTGGGGTCGGCGGTGCTGGAGGCGCCACCGGAGGGTGGCGTCCTACCAGCATAGCCGGGGAAACCCGGCCAGGCCCGGAAGGGAGCAACCTAGCCCCGGACGCCGACGTTCACGGGGGTACGGGGCGAGAAGCCTGGGGGCTATACTGCCGCCGCGTGCAGCCCACGGGTATAGCGGGAGCCGCGCACCTCCTACCAGCCAGGTGGGCCTACATGAGGTACAACAGCGACCCCTGCGGTATCCTCAATAGGCCTGTGAGGGAAATCATGTCGACTCCAGTCATAGTAGCGGGGGAGCAGGATAGGCTAATGGACGCTGTGAAGGAGATGTACAAGTCAAACGTGGGATCACTTATTATAGTAAACGAAGGGGAGGTGCGGGGTATACTAACGAGAAAGGATCTAGTATACCTGATAGCAAGCGGCATACTAGAGAAAAACCCGAGGCTAGGAGACGTCATGTCTACAAGCATAGTAACAGCCAGTCCAGACGATACTATAGGGGACGTCGCCAAGAGAATGATGGAAACGGGAGTAAGGCACATACCAGTACTAAACAAGGGGGAGGTAACCGGTATAGTAACCATAACAGATATAGCAAGAAGGATAACAGAAGCCCTACTACATAAATGCAGACCCCAGGGAAACCTTTAAACCCCCCAAGGTAGGACAGGTAAACCAACGGATGCCGCGGTCGCCTAGCCTGGTTAGGGCGCCGGCCTGCTAAGCCGGTGGGGGAGACCCCGCGCGGGTTCAAATCCCGCCCGCGGCGCCATACTATATACCCCACAATCGTATTACAACGCTGATTCTAGGGAGGCAGACCTAAACTCTCTCATATCTCCTATACGAATGCCACTAACCCTACATGCCATAGGCTATCGTGGTCACAGGGATTCCGGCCATGAAGATCCTGGAGAGGTTCAGGGGCATTGTGATAGACCCCAGCAGTAGGAGTGTGAGGATAACCAAGCTGGCTAAGCCGATAAATGGCGTCTACTACCTCGACGATAAGGGTCGCAAGTATGTGCTGGTAAACAGGGATATGGTAGCGTACAGGGTGGAGGATACCAGGCTAAGCCTAGACTCCGAGCTCCTAAGGGATCAGGTGATACAGAGGATAGTGCGGGGCGTATCCAGGCCAGGCAGGCAGAGCATGCTAGCTGGCCTGGCATTCTTCGTTGTAGGCCTGCTGGCTGGCTCCAGCTTCGCCTACGGCTTCTCGGTGGAGGAGCATGGCAAGGCTGCGGCGGAGTGGGAGGGGAAGTATAAGGAGGCTAAGGCCCAGCTCCTGAAGTGCCAGCAGCAGCTTCAGGAGGCACAGGCAAGGCTCTACCAATACAATAACGCTACAAATAGTAACAATAGTGTTACTAATGTTACAGAAGTTGTAGGGGTGGGAGGTTGAGCGAGGCCATAGAGGCCCTGAAGGAGTACATAAGGGAGGCCTTCAAGCTGGCCAGGGAGGCCAAGTACATAAGCGACCCAGCAGAGGCGGCTGTAAGCCTGGCCCTGGCCAGGGAGGTAGAGAGGCGCTACGGAGTAAGCCTCCTACGGGAGATAGTGGAGCTACAGATCGAGCTTACCCGCTACACCAGGGCCCCGAGGCCCCTAGTCCTCGAGGCGCTGGAAGCCGCAGGCAGGGGCCTGGAGAGGCAGCGGATCACGACCAACGTGCTCCAGAGCGTTAGGAGGCGTAGGGTCGAGGAGGAGGAGCCCTGGGGGTAGATATTATGGGGGGTCCCCAGTCTAGGGAGGAGGCCGAGGCCGCCTGCAAGGCTAGGCTGGAGAGGCAGCGGGAGGCCCCTACGCTGTTCAGGTACTTCGATGGGATAGCGTCTGGCGTGGAGAGTAGGGTGCACGTTATACTGGGGCAGACTGGTAGTGGCAAGTCCACCCTGGCCCTGCTATACCTTATGAGGCGGTACGACTGCGACTTGGAGGAGATCTTCGACAGGATCGTGTGGAGGCCCGACCACTTCCTGGAGAAGTACGGCGAGGGGAGGGATGTGCTTGTGTGGGACGATGCTGGGGTGTGGTTCAGGCGCTAGGGAAGATACACTGGGACCCGCTGAGCATAACGCTGACCAGTATATACGACGTGGGGAGGCTCCACGTCCCCCTCGTGTTGATGACTATGGTGAGCGATAGGGACCTGCCCCGCGGGCTGCGATACAACTCCTTCATCTACCGCAGCAGGACCAGGGTGTGGAGGGCCAGCGAGCCAGGCAGGCAGGCCACCAGGGCGGTGGCTGTTACCCAGTTCAGGAGGGAGAAGCAGGACTGGAGCCAGAGCTACTGGGATACTGGCCAGGAGTACGTCTACAAGTTCTACCACTTTAGGGAGGGCGACCCGTTCTACAGGTTGTACCTTGAGACCCGTAGGGGGTATGCTAGGTTCTTCCTCAGGTATGCCATGAGGAACCTCGAGAGGAGTAGGCTCTACGAGCTCCTACAGCAGCAGGGGTGACAGGTGTGCGCTGGAGGCGGAGGGAGAAGCTCGGGGTGCTGCTAGCACGGCTGCTATCAGCCTCTATAGGAGCCTGGCCTAGGGGGCAGGAGCCCCCTAGGAGGCTAAAACCACCAGCACAGGAGCCTAGGCCCAGGCAGGATGGCAGGCCCTACATATTCCAGCCTAGGAAGCACAATCACAAGAGGCCCAGGCCCAAGCTTCAACACGGGTTTTGAAGCCGTGTTCATGGATTTTTTGAAGCCCATAATGGGTTCATGGTGGTGATACCATGCCTAGCGATGTATTAGAGTGCCTGGGCTATAAGGCTTCAAGACAGGGCTTCAACATGTACATCTTCGTTAAAAAGGTTAAGCAGGGAGATAAAACATACTACTATCTGGTAATAGAAGAATACAATCCCGAATCAAAACGTAAGAGGGTGCTCCTACACCTGAGCCTCAGGAAGATCCTAGAGTTGTACAAGAATGAGTCAGGGGGCGGGAAGGATTTCCCGTGGTGCGGGGGGTGGGATTTGAACCCACGCAGGCCTACGCCATCGGGTCCTCAGCCCGACCCCTTTGGCCAGGCTCGGGCACCCCCGCTCCAATGGTTACATATGCCTCGTGGCTGGGCTTTAAATCCTTCTCTGTGGCTATGAGTACCTTTTGGCTATCTTCAGGAGATCGTCTGCGCCTCGGTATCCCGGTAGGATGGTGGAGTCTACTACCTTGCCGTTAGATACTTTTGCTATCACCACTGTGGGGGTGGATGTTATGTCCATTTCTATGAAGGTACTAGCAGCAGCGGGTGACGTGCATTGTGATGAGAACCATTCGCATAGCACTATGTAGATGTGGAGTGGAGCGTTCAGCTTCTTGTTTGCCAGCTTGGTGAATGCTTCCCATTGTGGAGTGAATATCCTGCACGCGGGGCACTTTATATTATAGAAGTATATGATGTAAGTTCCGTCCCCATCTTCACCTATAGATAGCGGCCTTCCTTCCCTCCTAACTAGGATCCAGTCCCCATCCTTGTACTTGTATATTCCATGTGGTGATCCAGGTCCTGGCTTTGGCATGGTGGCCACCCTTGGCATCGTGTCCTCCCTCAGGGTTTAAGTACTGTACATAGCACGCCCCTGGGTATTGGGGGCCCGGTGGGGTATGTGGAGTGTAGTTGCACTGCTCCTCACCGTAGCAGTCGGCCTAGCCTCCTCTATGGCAGGCTTCTGGGAGTACCGAGCGGGGGGCGGGGTGTGCGACTTGTCATCGTGGCTTAGCTGTAGCAAGGTTTACTACCTACCGGAGGCTAGGATCGCCGGGATACACCTATCGGAGGCAGCCCCCGTATACTTTATGCTCCTCTCGGGACTAGCAGCCATATACGGGTTCACAGGATCCAGGAGGAGCCTAGCAGGGCTGACAATAGCAGCGATGGCAGGCTTAGCTGTTGTCCCCTATCTAGTCTACCTAGAAGTATTCAAGGCCCGCTCCATATGCCTATTCTGCACCTTGATGCATGCATCAATACTATCATGCACACTCCTATCATACAAGCTCCTAAAGTCATAGCATAGCTAGAAGGGGAGCATGGCTGGTATGGGCTTGTCCAGCCACCCGGTAATCCAGACAATCCTATAGGATGAATCCCCTGAGACCAGACGTAGCCTATAGAAGGGGGCATACAGGAAGACGTACTTGTACACGGACCCGCCCAGAGAGGCCTCGATGAAGGAGCCCACGCTGCCCGGGGAGACCCTAGGCTCCTCCATCCTGCAACCCCTAGAGGGGGTTCTACTACTCCTGGAAAGCACAATATCAGCCAGTGCCTCCAACTCCCCTATGCCAGGCAGTATATCCTTAACCTCAACTATCAAGGGCCTCCTGCTCCTAGGCTCAACTAGCCCAGAGGCCTTAGCCAGGGAATAGAACCTCCTCCACCTCGACTCCCCGATCCTGGCAACTACCTCAGCCTTAGAGACAACCTTGCCAGCCAGCTCAGAGTAGAGGCGGAGCATATCTGGAGAGAAGCCAGAGAGCTCGCCAAGGGCCTCCTCTATCCTACCCCTTCTAAGAACCAGAGGGAGGCCACTGACTGCGGAGGCTACAAGATTCACATCCCTATATCTAGGCTCCCTACCCACCATGAATCGTGCAGAGATGTAGTAGAGTGGGTGGTAGATGCACTCCTCTAGAACAGGCTTCTCCCTCTTGAGGAAGAGAAGCTTCCTCGCGGCCAGCCTTGACGCGGCCTTAACAGCCTCCCTCTCGCCTATAACCTTCTCTAGGAAGAGGGCATCCCCCGGGATGCTCGCTATCTCCACCTGCTCCAGGATAGAGTCTAAGTGGAGGAGCTCGACCTTTAGGGCCTTGGCAACCCTCTCGGCGTCCCGTGTAAAGCCTGAGGCGGAGACGACTATAGCGCCCCTGGCTCCTATATCCTGAGCCACTGTAGCAGTCTTGATCACGGTCTCCTTATCAACCTTCTTAGATAGGTTCTTCACCTCGACGATTATCGGTCCCTCATTTGTATCTAGCAACACGTCTATCTCGTGGAGGGCCCCACTCCTACCCCTGACCCTCAGATTCCTATACGTAACAAAGCCCCTCAGCTGGCCCCACTTCTCTACGAGGTCCTCAAGCGCCTTGCCCTTAAGCCTGGGGTCCCCCCTTGTTACCCCGACTCCCCCCGTTTACTGCATCCACCTATTAGTATCTATATTACTATATATACATTCATTCCCCCAGTATTAGCTCGTAAAACTTATAAAGAGGCCTCTTGAGGTCTTCGGGGGTGAACCCCGTAACACCGTGCTCCGTTACCGCGCCAGAAACCAGATCCCCCTCTACACGGTCAAAGAGGTTATACGGTACATCGCCCCACCCCTCTACACGGTAGTAGCGGACCTCTACTTCCACGCTAGAACACCCAAGGCTGGGGTGGATCTTGAAAGACTCGAACACAGGGATAAATGGTTTTGAGAACCTTGACGCGGCCAGCGCCGCGGCTAGGCTGCCAACCTTGTTAAAGATGCACGGGTCCAAGGTGACGGCATCGGCTCCGACCATCACAATATCGCTTGACTCCACTATACGGGGTATCATGGAGTCCGGCACCAGGGACACGGGCTTACC
Source organism: Acidilobaceae archaeon (assembly GCA_027014125.1). GTDB lineage: Archaea > Thermoproteota > Thermoprotei_A > Sulfolobales > Acidilobaceae > S012-22. Next base: position 8,988 of record JALWEI010000023.1, read on the forward strand.
GGACCTCCTGAGGCTCCTGGCGAACTCTATACCCTCGCCTCCAGGCAGGCTCTCCGCCACATATACCATAGAGGGCTTTGAGGCCATAAGAACAGTCTCCACCGCGCTACTATAGCTCAGGGTCGCCACACTAGCCCCCTCAGGGACTGCATGCTCACCTACCGTATAGAGCATCCTCCTAGCTTCGTCTATGTACCATAGCACCCTCCTAGCAATATCCCCCATGCCCCTGCCAGACTTGCAACCCTCACGTAGTAGATTGGCCAGGTTATAGAGGGGCGCCATAGTCCTATTTGCAGACACTATAGACGATGCAACCCTATCTATATCCCCACAGGATATAGACCCGGAATCGTGGTCCTCTATAACAGCCCTAGCCAGCCTTGACATGCTCCAGGAAGCGCCCCTAACCCGTTCCCTCCTAACCTCCTCCACAGCGGCTAGTATATGATTCATAGCTTGCCCCATGGTTCAGGGTTATTTACCCGAGAGGGATATTATGTAACCACGACCCCATGGGTGATGCAGCAGGGATGGTCGAAGTGATAATGCCATTCGCAACCACTATACTCGCAATGATCATATACATGATAGTCATAGTGATCCTAATAATACTGGTAATCAAGGCAACCAGTGGGATGGAGCCAATAGCGGTATATACTGGAGAGCGGAGAGTCCAAGGGGACCCGCGCAGCGTTGTGGATAGCCTAAAGGTACCCCTAGAAGAAAGGGGGATCCCCTATGAAGACACCGGGGACAGGATCATAGTCAGGGCCCCGCTATCCTACATAGAGGTATATCCCATAACAATGCCCTCGCCCGCAGTCGGTCTAAAGGTGCTTGTAAAGCCCGCTGGCATAATCATAGCAATAATACTACTCCTACTAGGAGCACTAGGTGTACTCATAGACGTGATCGGGGCCCTGATGATCTACGATAGATACAGCAAAGTAGCCAAGCTGGTAGAGGAGCTAAGGATGTAGCCACCCTTATAAGCCCCCCGGCTCCTAGCCCAGATCAGGGCGGCGAGTGGCGCTAATAGTAGCGGTGGACAAGCCGCTAAGCATTACCACGATCCAGGGCATATGCAGGGAGGCAGACGGGATCAAGACAGGCCTCCCAACACTGGTAGAGGCAGGAACTAGGTGGATGCTAGACGCAGCTAAGGCGTGTAAGGGAATAAGGGTCCTAGACCTAAAGCTAGCTGATATAGGGCCAGTCATGGTTAGGACTGTGGAGCCATTCCTTGGAGTATACGATACGTTCATCGCCCACTCCTTCGTAGGTAGCAAGGGCGCGCTAGAAGACCTGAAGAACGAAGTAGAGAGGGTTGGCGGTAGGCTAGTGCTCGTGGCATCAATGAGCCATCCCGGAGCCACTGAGGTCTACGATGAATCGGCTAGGCATATACTGAGCGTAATCGATAAGGTAGATCCATGGGGCCTAGTAGCGCCAGCCACAAGGCCACAGATCATAGAAATGCTAAGGAGAAGATACCCCAGAAAGGCTATACTATCGCCGGGCATAGGGGCTCAAGGAGCCAAGCCGGGAGAAGCCCTATGCGCAGGGGCATCATATGAGATAGTGGGCAGGAGGATCACAGGTAGCCCCGACCCAGTCGGAGAGGCAAGGAGGGTGAGGGTGGAGCAATATGAAAAGCTATCCAACTGCAAACCCTGAAGATATACTACTGGAAATAGGATCGGTCAAGCTAGGCAGGTTCAAGCTATCCAGCGGCAGAGAGAGCAGCATATACGTGGACCTAAGAGTAGCGACCTTCAAGCCCAGCCACTTCAAAGCCCTACTAGGCATGGCCGCCAGCATAGTAGAGGGGCTAGGAGTAGACGCCATCGCAGGGGTAGCCACAGGGGGAATACCATGGTCCACAGGAATAGGCATCATACTATCCATGCCATCAACGTACGTCAGACCCAGGGAGAAGGGACACGGGACCTCAAGGAGGGTTGAAGCAGACGTTGAAGGCCTAAGAGTTGCGGTAATCGACGATGTAGCCACTACAGGCTCCAGCCTGCTAGGAGCAATAGAGGCCCTCAGACTAAGCGGGGCTACCGTAGAGCATGCTGTAGTGGTCGTGGAGAGGGGTAGCGAAGCAAGGAGGAGGCTAGCCAGGGCTGGAGTAAGGCTCTACAGCATAACAACCCTAGAGAGGATCATAGACAGGCTAGAGGAGACCGGGAAATATAGCCCCCAGCTGATCCGGGAAGCCAGGAGGGAGGTTACAGGCAATGACATGGAAGGGTAGAAGCATAGTAAGCATACTAGACTTCAAGCGCAGCGAGCTAGAGGAGCTATTCCGGGAGGCACGCATTATGGAGGAGCAGCTATCCAAGGGGAAAGTTGAGAAGATACTCAGCGATAGGATAGTGGCAATGGCGTTCTTCGAGCCCTCCACCAGGACAAGGCTGAGCTTTGAAACCGCAGCCAAGAGGCTAGGGGCTAGCGTGATCGGCTTCACAGGCGAGGAGGCGATCAGCGTAGCCAAGGGGGAGAACCTCGCAGACACCATAAGGATGCTAAGCTCATACGCCGACCTCATAGTGCTCAGGCACCGCTACGAGGGAGCCGCACTATACGCCTCCAAGGTATCCAGCGTTCCAGTGATAAACGGCGGAGACGGGAGACAACACCACCCGACCCAGGCGATGCTAGACCTCTACACCGTGGCAAGAGAACTAGGCCGGATCGACGGGCTCGTCTACGGGGTGCTAGGAGACCTTAGATACGGCAGGGCGGCAGCGAGCTTCATACTCGGCCTAACAAGGTTCAATCCAAGGAAGGTCTATCTAATATCGCCTCCCAACCTGGGCCTGAGGAGGGAGGTCAGGATGATTGTAGAGGAGCAGGGCCTGCCCGTCGAGGAGGCTAGCCTGGAGGAGGTGGTGGGCGAGCTTGATGTGCTGTACGTAACCAGGGTACAGAAGGAGAGATTCCCCGACCCCGAGGAGTACGAGAGGGTCAAGGGCGCATACAGGATAACACCCTCTATACTAGAGGGCGCAAAGGAGAGCATGATCATAATGCACCCACTGCCAAGAGTAGATGAGATAGACCACCGGGTAGACTCTACCAGGCACGCGAGGTACTTCAAACAAGCCGCTTACGGGATTCCAGTCAGGATGGCAATCCTCAAGTTAGTCCTAGCGGGGTGAGATCATGGACAGAGGGGATAATGGACTCACAGTAAGGAAGATAAGGAGCGGGACAGTCATAGATCATATACCCGCTGGCAGGGCCCTCAAGGTTCTACGCATACTAGGCGTGGAACCAGAGCAAGGCTATACAATAGCAGTTCTAATGAACGTCGAAAGCAGGAAAATCGGTAGAAAGGACATAGTAAAGATCTCTGGATTAGAACCAAAGGTAGAGGACTTCCACAAGATCTCGCTAGTAGCGCCCACAGCAACGATAAACATCGTGAGGGACTACGAGGTAGTCAGAAAGGAGAAGGTAAAGCCGCCAGAGAAGGTGGAAGGGATACTAAAATGCATAAACCCAACGTGCATAACAAGACAGCCGAGAGAAGTGGCTACCCCAACATTCAGACTAGTATCAAGGAACCCGCTAGTCTACCAGTGCATATACTGCGGCTCCCTACTAGAGGAGAAGGAAATACTAGAGCAACTGGCTTAGCTCCCGGGCAACAAGCCAGGGCGCAAACGGGCCCCTATGAATAACTGCACTCATAACCTCCACCAGATCAGCGCCAGCATCGAGCAGGGTCTTAGCCCTATAGCCCGAGTCAACGCCACCCACACCAACCAGAGCAAAGCCACGGGGAGCCAGCGACCTTAACCGCCTAACCATGAAGAGGGTCGTCTCGAAGAGGCTAGGACCCCCAAGCCCGGCTGGCACGCCATTATACATAATCCTCATGGTATTCCCAGCAACTATACCAGAGAAGCCGCAGTCAAGCGAAGCCTCGAGGTACCTGGCCAGCACCGACTCATCCCTGGTAGGAGGGATCTTCAGAAGAGCAGGGGCCCTGAGCGGCTTCATATACCTACAAATCTCACGAACCATATCAGGATCCTCGAAGGTCCTATGATCCTCTACGTTCGGACAGCTAATGTTGATCTCAACCCAACTAGCAACTCCTGAGAAGAGCCTGTAGAGCTCCCCATATCCCTTGGCGGTGAACGATGCTATATTAACAGCTATAGGCATGCCAGGAGGCTTATGGACCCGGAGCCTCTCATAGGCAACCCTCGGCCCCTTGCTAGGCAGGCCCAGCCTATTCACGGTTCCCCCACTAGGGAGCCTAACCAGGATCTTGGGCTCTACCCCCTCGTAGGGGTGGGGGAGCACGCTTCCAACAACATGAAACCCGGCCCCCATGGACCATGCCAACCAAACCATGGAGGCATCCTTATCCAGTCCAGCAGCTATCCCTACTGGGTGCTCCAGCGTATATCCTAGGAAGGTTCTAGAAAGCCCTCCAGGGGCGGGAGGCCTGCCAAGAACCCTAGCAGCCTCATCTAGGACCTCGGCCCTGGCTGAGTGGAGTAGGCGCCACGCATACAGTGGGGGTAGGCTTCTCAGCATTCTCCATGCAAGCGTGGCCACGTCCATACGGCGTCCTCCAGGTGTAGGAACAACAGGTGGGGCCTATAACTACTGGCGGCACCAAGAGGGTGATGGGTGCCCTTGGTTGGAGCCATACTGGCTATGCGGTAAACTAGCAGACTACCGCGGGCTACTAGGGGATGGGTGCGTCTATATAGAGGACGGCCGTATAGCCAGGATATCGAAGGCAGCCAGAACAGGGGAGAGACTTAGAGATTATAGCGGCAAGGGTGTTCTAGTCGCCCCAGGCTTCATAGACATCCACGTACACCTACGCGGCCTCCAGCAGTCCTACAAGGAGACAGAGGAAACCGGGGGCTGGGCAGCCGCAAGGGCAGGCATAACGCTGGTAATCGATATGCCAAACACCATACCCAGGGCATCAACCCCAGAGGTTGTGGAGAGGAAGCTAGACGCCCTCTCCAAAGCGCCAGTAGACCATAGCATATTCGCTGGGGTACCAGATCCACGAGACCTAGAACGCATGTCCAGTATGCCTATAGCCGGGTATAAGATATACCCAAGCGACCTGCCGGAGCAGAAGACGGTGGAGCTCCTAAGAAGGTGGAGAGGCCTAGTCGTAGTCCACCCCGAGCTACCAGAGGCCGAGGGCGTGGTAGAGGAGAAGATACGATCCCGGGGCCTACTTAGAGGGTGCTGGATGGAGGCCGCATCCCTCGACCTAGTAGCCGCAGCCAGCCCCGTATCAAGGCTACACGTAACCCATGCCTCGTGCCCGTCAACAGTCAAGCTAGCCAAGAGCCTGGGATACACCGTGGACGTGACCCCACACCATCTGATGTACGACTACCATGAGGGAGACGGGTGCATGTACAAGGTAAACCCGCCTATACGGGGCCTCGTGGAGAGGGCTGTGCTCCAGCAGATGCTTCTCGAGGGTGTAATCGATGCTGTAGCTAGTGACCACGCACCACACGCGTCCTGGGAGAAATCAGACCCGCTATACTGTAGCCCAGGCATACCGTGGCTGGAGGTGTGGCCCTGGATCCTACACCGCCTAGTGGCGGCAGGGGCACTCAGCCTGGGAGAGTTCCATAGGCTAGCAAGCCGGGGGCCGGCACAGATCCTAGGATTAAGCGACTATGGCTCACTGGAGCCGGGGGCCAGGGCAAACCTGGTCATCTACGATCCCAGCGTGAGGTCAAGGTTCGGAGGGCCTAGGCACAGCAAGGCCAGACACTACCCATCGCTCATGGGCGAGACCTCCGGGAAGCCTGTAGAGGTGATTGTGGGAGGAGAGACGGTTTACCACATGGATGAACCAGTCCACGCCAGGCCAGGCGTGAACCCCTTTACCTCGAGAAGGCCCTTAGGACTTGCCTAGCGGCCTGCCTGGCGTTGGATACTATAGCAATGTTGAACCCCGAGTCTTCGAGCCTAGCCCTAAGCTCCTCGTCGTGCCTCAAAGGCACTATAAACACTAGCTTCTTGCCCATCCTAGACGCTGACAGGGCAGCCTCCAGGGGGTCTCCCGCATCGATAGTCTGAGCCAGGTCGCTTATTATGATAACCCTTCTAGCCCTCGTCTTGGAGGCCTCAAGTATCCCTGAGTAGATATCAGTGTATCCCCTGAATGAGGTCGAGAGTAGGATCCTCGCTATATCCCTCCTGCCAAAGGGGCCCTGATAGACCGTTGGCCTGGACGCGAATAGCACAACCCTATCCAGGCTACGGGCAAACATAGACGCCATCCCCAGAGCCCATATCGAGTATGACTCCATCGATCCACTAACGTCGAGAGCCAGCGATACCAGGTTAGACCTGAGCCTCCTCCTATATACCAGGGGCCTAGGAGAGCGCCTAAGCACTCCATAAACACTCCTCCTGACATCAACCCTGCCAGGGCCCGTATCGTAGAGCCTCCACTTAGGCAAGGGCCTGAGCCCCTCCCGCGAGGAGGCCATATAGATGAGCCTCTCCAATGCCCACTCGGCTATGCTCCTCCACTCCCCACCAGTCCTATACAGGCCCCTGAGAACCCTTACCGCCCTCTCAAAACCGAGCATGCCCAGGATCCTAGACACCTCACCCGGGCTGGGAGAATCCATGGACGCTATGCCAAGTATAGAGGAGGCTACCTCCAGAAGGTCCTCAGCCACCCCACTATTAAGCCTCCCAATACCCACATCACCCAGCCCAGCCAGGATGCCCCGAGACCTATCGATGTAGTCCCTAGCCATGTCAGCCCTAGCCGGGTCTCCACTCTCCAAGTATAGCATAGCCTCACGCACAGCGTTGGCAGCATAACTGGTAGCCTTCACAAGCTCAGCCTCACGCCCCCTAAGGCTAGTCCTCCTCACCCTCCACAACAGTGAGGGGTCGACCTGGGATAGGAGCCTCCTGGCATCGTCCTCGCCCAGAGCCTTCAAGGCCTTCGAGAGGAGGTTCGCAGCCTCCTCCTCGCCCATCCCATCAACAGCCCCGAGGATACTATCCACGTCAACCCTGCTACCCCTATCTATGCCCCTGCCCTGGCCAGTCATATAGAGCATCTTATCATGATCCGGAGTCAGCAGCCCAGCCTTCTCTAGTATAAACCTGGCCTGGTTCGGGTCAAGCCGACGCCCTGCCAAGACCCGGCGGGATACCTCCTCCCCCACCATGCGGAGCAGCTTATAGTTGCCCTTTCTAGATGCCGCCTCACCCAGCTTTAGTAGGCGCTTCCCATCTAGCCGGGAGAGGCTCTCAGGGTCTACCTCAAACCGGGCTTCAGCCTCCATTAGCATATAGTCTCTACTCCCCGCTCTCACACCCCGTGCGGCCTCTTCTAGGCTCTCGTAGCCCTCCTTAGCCAGTCTCCATGCTACCCCCCTTAGTGTATGGGCATCTACAACCCTCTCGGCACCGCTCCTACCACGGATGGCCCCTATCTTCCTCAACTCTAGGTATGCCCTCAGCTTCTCCTTCTTCTCCCTCTTCCTCCCCCCTAGACTCTTCTTCGAGACCCTGAGCCCCGGCTTTGCTCCGAGCAGGCTTAACCTCTCCTCTATGTCCTCTAGGATCCTCTCCGCCCTCTCGCGGACCCTCCTCCCTGCTAGGGAGTGGCGGAGAGCCTCACTTATGTCGGACCTACTAACCCCCCTAACAGCCAGCACGCTCTCCAGGACAAACACGGCCTCATCCTCACTTATCTTGCCGGCGCCGCGGAGGCTGGAGTATGATTCTATTATCCTTACAGCGTCCACCGCCTGGCTGGTGCCTATACTATAGCCCATCCCTCTGAGCCTATCGACTAGGTCTGGTATAGACTCTACTAGCTCACTTACGTCAAGCAATCTCAAGGCCAGCGGCCCCCTTGAGGACCTTCAGTACTGTATCCTCGTCCTCGACCCTTTTGGCTAGGACCGATAAAGCTGCCTCCACCAGGTCCTCCAGGGATACGACGCTCCTACCCTTCAGCCTAGCTATGCTCCTGGCCATCCTAGCCCATAGGACTGCCTCCGCTGTCCCGGGCTTATGGGTTATACTGGTCCTCCTGAGCTCGTTTACGACATCGAGGATCAGCGACTCCACGCTCCTACCCAGGCTGGGGCCGTCGCCGGAGCGTAGCCTTATGATCCTAGCCTCCACCTCCCTCGGGGGATAGTTGAACTTAATCCTGACAACCCTCCTTAGGAAGGCATCGCTCAGATCATTCTGTGCTATATCCTCCGGGTTGCTAGTGAATATGATCTGGAACCCCGGCCCCCGAGCTCTGAAGACCCTCCTGAGCTCAGGAACTATAACTCTCCTCTTATCGGCTATATCTAATAGTAGATTCTGGAATTCCTCGTTGCTCCTCCTAATCTCATCGACGAGGAGGCCGGTGTCTAGTATCATGGCAGCAAGTATGGTTCGAGGCGTGAAGCTCTCCTCATTAAAGCCCTTCTTCATTGCCATAAGCGGGTGGAAGTCCCCTATAACCTTGTACTCGTCATAGTTGTCGCTACAGGGTAACACCAGGGGCTTCCTGCCGGACCATAACTCCAAGATCGCCTCTCCAATCTCAGTCTTTCCGGTACCTGGGGGGCCCTCGAATAGGACAGGCCTACCGTTCATGAAGGCTGCGAAGGTGAGGGCTACGACCTTCTCATCTACTATCAGCTTGAATCTCTCCTCAAGGATGCGTGTTGCCTCCTTTGGAGCCCTGACAGGCTTCCCATCCCCAACAAGGTCCAGGTAGGTCTGGTATACTTTCTCTACTATCGGGTCTCTGCCCTCCATGTGGTTCCCCGTGCCCTGTAGCCGTGTGTATGAGCCGTCGCACCCTGGTGGCTATAAGTCTTAGACTATCCTCTTGGAGCCAAGCCAGGCCCCAGGCTCGTACAGCTCCCCATCGATCTCGTAATCGTCTATGCTATAACATATATCGCGGAAAGCGCACCTGGAGCATTTACGCTCGCTCCTCAGCGCGGCGGGGACTATCCCATACTTCTTGACTAGCACTATCTCATCTATCACGTCCACAAGGGAGCCTACCAGGTCCTCGTTAACCCTGACAATCCTAACCCCGTCACGGTAGTGTATCTCCAGCACGGCATCCCTCACGGAGCCCCTAGAGAGTATTAAGGTATATGCAGTGGCCTGGAGTACGTCACTAATCCAGGCCCCCCTCCTAGGGCTTTTACCGCTCTTCCTCTCGACAACTCTAAGCTTGCCCTCCTCTATGGAATAACTGTCAGGCCTTCCCCTAAGCCTTACGCCTCCCAGCGTGGCCTCATTGACCTCTTCAACCCTCATCCCGGATAGCCTATCGGGGATCGACTTGACTATGTGGAACAGTGTGCCAAGGAGGAGGCGTAGCCTCTCCCTCAGGCTCCTCTCCCTGCCAAGGTTTAATGTGAAGAAGTATAGGCGGGGGCAGTAGGTGTACTGGTGGATCTCGCTAGGATACACCGTCACCTTGAACCCGCCTTTATCCCTATCTTCACCCGTCCCTCATCCACCTCCCACACCCTGGTATAGGCGTCTCCAGGCGGCTCGGTGTAGTGGATAGCCTTGCTCCTGGTCTCGTTGGCTATGTAGCCCTCCATTGCCTTGGCGGATTCTACGATGGTCTCGTCGCCGGTTATCCATGTCTCTATGTAGGCGTTGACGGGGAGATCCAGCTCCTTCCTCATGGCTTGGATCCTCCTGACGATCTCCCTGGCCACGCCCTCTACGAGTTCCTCCCTCTCTATCCTGGTATCCACCCCCACGAGGGCGATCTCTGTCTCCTTCACGCTGAGCCACTGCGGGTAAGCTGCGTTTAGCTTCACGTGAGATCTTTCTATCACAACCTCTCTACCGTCTATCGATGCCGTATATTTGCCCTGCCTGGCTATTGCTTCAGCCACCTCTCTACTGTGTTCCCGTATCAGGGAGACAACCTTTGGTGTTAGCTCCTTGAATGTAGGGCCGAGCTCCCTGTAGTTGGGTTCAACATCGTATACCTTAGCTTGCTCGAAGAACTCTGATCCCACTACCTCAACCCTCTTTGTGTTGGCCATCTCCCTCACAATGTGCTCCAGCCTCCTAACCGCCTCATCGACGCCAGGCTTGATGGGGGCTATGATGATCCTTCTTACCGGTCTTCTCAGCTTAATCCCAGCGTTGCTCCTGGCCGCTGCCGCAGCCTCCACTATCCTCTTAACGATATCCATGTCTGACTCTAGCTTATCATCTATTCTAGACGTGTCGGGTTCTGGCATGTCAAGTAGGTGTATGCTTAACGGTGCGTCATCCTCTGAGGGGCGCACGAGCTTCTGGTAGAGGTACTCGGTGGTGAATGGTATGAAGGGGGCAGCTAGTACTAGCCACGTTCTGAGGGCTGTGTATAGCGCTGCGTATGCAGCCCTCTTGCCGGGTGTATCCTCTTCCTCCCATACCCTTCTCCGGATCAGCCTTATGTACCAGTGGCTGACATCCTCAACTATGAAGTTCTTTATCATCCTGGCAGCGTCGTGGGGCCTAAGGTCCTCCATGGCGCTCCTATACTCTTTCACTAGCCTATTTAGCCTGGAGAGTAGCCACCTGTCCTCAGGTTGAAGGTCCCCCTCAACGTCGTCTAGCCTAGTTGCAGTTGGATCGTATTTGTCTAAGCTCATGTAGGTTGACGCGAATGAGAATGTATTCCATATTATATTAAAGGTCCTACCCATCTCCTCTAGGCCCTTCCAGCTGAATTTTAGGTCCTCCCATACAGTGGTTTGCATCACCCACAGCCTTACTACGTCTCTTGGAACCTTTGATATAAGCTCCTCGAAGTCGACGTAGTTGCCCAGGCTCTTGTGCATCTCCCTGCCATGCTCGTCTAGGGCGAACCCGTGCACCATAACACTCCTGTAGGGGGACGAGTTGAAGCCTATAACGCCGCTCCTAAGTAGGCTGAAGAACCACCCCCTAATCTGGTCGTGTCCCTCCACGATAAAGTCCACGGGCTTCATCTCGTCCCAGAGGCGGCTCCGCGGGAAGCCTAGGCTGGCGTAGAACGAGATCCCGCTGTCGAACCACACGTCCAAGACGTCGGGGACCCTCTTCATCACGCCTCCACACTTGGGGCACTTTAGCTCGACCCTGTCAACCCAGGGCCGGTGGAGGTTCTCCGGCCTCTCCCCGCCCATCTCCTCTATCTCATCAACGCTGCCAACCACGTGTGTATACCCGCAGGATTGGCATACCCAGACGGGTAGAGGTATCCCCCAGAACCTCTGCCTGCTTATAACCCAGTCCCTAACCTCCTTGAGCAGGTTAACGAACCTAGTCTTGGCCCATCCTGGCTGCCAGCGTATCCCCTCCGCCTCCCTCAACAGGGGAGTCTTGAGGGCTGAAACCTTGATGAACCATTGTCTAGTCGCCCTTAGCACTAGGGGCGTCTTACACCTCCAGCATACGGGGTACCTGTGCCTGACAGTGCCCTTATGGAATAGTGCTCCCATCCTCTCTAGATCCTCGACTATAGCCTTGTTGGCCTCGGTCCTAAAGTATAGGCCAGCATACTTGCCAGCGCCTTGGGTCATCTTCCCCGTGTCATCTACGAGTGATACGATAGGGGCTCCTACCCTATCCTCGTTTATCTTGAAGTCAATATCGCCATGACCTGGAGCCGAGTGCACAAGGCCAGTCCCCTCGTGGGCCGATACAGCCTCGGGAGCCATAACCACACGGTGGTAGGGGGCCAGCTCCTTCTGCGCATCAACCAGCTCCTCCAGAGGGTGTACATACTCTAGGCCCTCCAGCTCAGATCCCGGGATCTCCTCAAGGACCTCGTACTCGCTGACACCGGCCTCCTCCATAACAGCCTTTACCCTGCTCGAGGCAAGTATTAGGACCTCGTTGCCAACCCTTACCCGGGCATACTTTATCGATGGGCTAGCCATCACGAAGGCATTAGCTGGAAGAGTCCATGGGGTGGTGGTCCAGATCAGGAGGCTCTCGCCATTACGACCCTTCAGGGGGAACTTGACGTATATGGAGGGGTCCTCTAGGACCTTATACTCCGACACCTCATAGTCGGCTAGTGTAGTCTCACACCTCGGGCACCAGTGATGGACTTGAAGTCCCCTATATAGGAGCCCCTTTTCCCACGCCTTCTTTATGAGCCACCATCCAGACTCTATATAGTCGTCCTTATAGGTTACATAGGGGTTATCCCAGTCCATGAAGACCCCTATCTCCTTGAACTGCCTGGTCATGGCCTCTATACTCTCATCCACGAAACGCCGACACTCTCCTATAAATCTCTCCACGCCTATCTTCTCAACTATCTCCTTCTTAGAGGTCACGCCCAGCTTCTTCTCTATCTTAACCTCGATCGGGAGGCCGTGGGTGTCGAAGCCCGGCTGGTCCCACACCCTATAGCCACTCATCCTCTTATAACGGAGGACGACGTCTTTTATGATCTTATTCCACGCTGTTCCTATGTGTATCGAGGTGGCCGAAGCGTATGGCGGGCCATCCAGGAAGTAGAACTTCCTAGGGGACTTGCTCGACTTCTCCTTGACCAGCCTGTAGACATCGTTGTCTCTCCAAAAGGACTTCACCCACTCTTCAAGCGAAAACTGGTTATATTTCTCCTTGCTTAATTCGCCTGGAACCGACGGCAATTCCGGTGCACCCCTCCTACGTGGAGATCCAGTCGACCCTGACGTACATGGTGCCTGCTATATTCTTAACTAGGCCTGCGAGCTCCTCTTCCATCCCCTCCCGCTCCGTGTACACCTCTATAAACCTGAACTCCGGATGCACCCTGGATGGGTGCTCTACAACCTTGAACCCGTACCTCCTCTCTATCTCCTCGATAATCCTCTTATGGACATCATCACTATAAGTGGTATAGTAGACCCTGTAGAGTCTCTTCAGCGCCACCACCCCGCGGCCTTGCCCGATGGTAGCCAGGGGGTGGACAGGGGTAAATCTACTTTAACGGGAGGGAGGCCTCGCACTGGCCCGGTTCAAACACATAGTATTATATAAATCCGGATATGCACAATAATGAAGCCGGAACAGTGGAGGTATGGTGGGAATGAGGTTAACCGCTATAGTGAAGGTAGACTCGAAGGGGAGGATCACTATACCCCAGACTATGAGGGAGACGATAGGCATAGAGCCCGGGATGCTCATGGCCGTTATAGCTGACACCGACAAGAAGGAGATAATAGTATCCCCGATCTACGGCAAGGGCACCATAATATACGAGCTCGAGGTATCACTCATTGACAGGCCAGGGGCAATAGCGGAGGTTGCAGAGGCGCTGGCCAAGAATAATGTAGATATAATCGCGCAGAGGTGCACCACAATTATGAGGGGCCAGGAGGGGAGCTGCACTATAATAGTTGACATGTCGAAGTCAAGCCTAAACGAAGAGGACCTAAAGAGCCTCCTAGTAAACCTAGACGCGGTAACGCAAGTCAGGGTTAAGAGGTTCGAGACCCACACCGCTAGCATATGAAGAGCCATGAGGATAAAGGTTGCAAGAGGCGCATACATGATTCTCTACCCAGGCCTAGTCAGCGGCTACGACGCCGTATCACTAGCAATAAGACTGGGCGACTCTATCGTCATGATAGACTCCGGCTCCGGGCTCCCAGCGTCAAACATGCAACTAATAAACGGCCTAATAGAGGCCGGGCTGAACCCGAGGAGCGTTGAGTGGCTAATCAACACGCACGCCCACATACACAACGCCGGAGGGGACAGGTGGGTAAAGGACATGCTCCACGTCAAGGTAGCGGCGCACACTCCAGACTCCAGGATAATAGAGGAGGGAGACCCCAAAGCCAGCGGAGCGGAGAGAATAGGCCTTACACTAAAGCCCACCCCAGTAACCCTGCACGTAGAGGGCGACCAGGAATTAGAGGTGAGCGGTGCTACAGTTCAACTACTACACACGCCAGGCCACACCCCGGGAAGCATGAGCATAATAATAGACCTAGACCAGCGTCTAGCCGCCGTCGGAGACGCTCTAGGAAGCCTATCCAAGGAGTGGAAATCAAGCGAGGACCAGTGGTGGCACAGCCTCCAAAGGCTAAAGGAAACCAGGCCCCAAGTACTATGCACCAGCGTAAGATGCTACACCGGGGAAGCGGCCAGAGACGTGCTGAGGAGGGCAGAGGAGGAAGGGCCAATATGGATAGACTAGTCATAGGAACCTGCGGCTTCCAAAGAGCCAGAAAACTCCACTACACCAGCCTAGACGGGGTAGAGGTGCAGCAGACCTTCTACGATCCCAGGGTAACCGATAGACTCAGAAAATGGAGGAGCGAGGCCCCGCAAGGCTTCACCTTCACAATGAAAGCATGGATGCTAGTAACACACAAGTACAACAAGAAGCTATGGAAGAGGCTCAAAGAGGAGCCTCCGGGAGATAGATCGAGATACGGCTTCTTCCAGGACACCAGGGAGGTATGGTGGGCATGGGAGAAGACGCTGGAAGCGGCTGACGCACTAGGAGCTGAGGTGATAGTACTACAAAGCCCCCAAAGCTTCAGGCCAACCCAGGTAAACCTTGAGGCTCTGGATAGGTTCCTATCCAAGGCAGAGAGGATGGGAAGGATAATAGCTTGGGAGCCACGCGGGGAATGGTGGCAAAAGCCAGACAAGCTACAGGAAATAGCCGACAAACACAACATACTAGTAGTGGGAGACCCGCTAAAAGAGCGAGCCCCAATAGGAGCACCAGCATACGTAAGGCTACACGGCATGGGAGGGGAGGTCAACTACAGGTACAAGTACAAGCAAGAGGAACTGGAGGCCCTAGCCCGATGGGCAAGGGACCGCAAGGACCGTGGAGCCTATATAATGTTCAACAACATATACGCCTACGAGGACGCGGTAAGACTAAAAACACTACTGTCAGGACAAACTAATACTGAGCCGAACCGGTGACCCGCGGCATCCGCGGCGGGCCACACCACGATAGAGCCCGTTGGGGTAGCCCGCGGGGAGGGATGGAGGCCACCCAGAAGGAGGGGTGAACCAGGGGTTGAGGAACACGCTATCATGGATCAAATGCAACCTATGCGGCAGGAGGATGGCTACGATAAAGTGTAGGCTAGGGAAGACAACAATGGAGCTATGCCCATACTGTGTAACAGCCCTGTCAATGCCCGGAGGGCCTTGTAGCCACAGGGCTAAGGCCAGGACGAGGAGGAGGCTAGACTTGGACGAGGACCTCCTATCTAAGCTAGGAAGCTAGTCCAGCGAGGGTGCTATGTGGAGGTACATCTTCTCGGTGTTGGGGAACGTGAACTCGATCTTCATAGGGTAGTCGGTGGCGTACTCTACCCTAACATTCTCAGCGGCGCCGGTAGGCTTAGTGGCAGTCTCCAGTGCAGCCCTAGTATAGGAGGACCTTGTATGCTCATCTACCTCTAGCTCTATAAGAGGGTCTCCGATCTTCATGACCCACTCATAGCTTCTCTCCTCCGCCTCGCTCCTAACAACCAGCTGGTCCTCGTCAGCCTCGAATGTGAGATAGTCCCCCACAACCTTAGCGTCCTGTATTGCCTGCTTGAAGTCGTCAGCTATCATTATGAACCTTGCAGTACTCTCAAACTTAGGCTCCCTAAGCTCCGTTGGAGAGGCCTCTATTATGGGCAGGGTGAAGCTCCTCGACATGCCGGTCTTACGGTCCCTCAACGTGACTATGATCGCCTCCTCCTCAGCGCTATACTCCATAATAAGGTCATCATTCCTAGTAGCCCTCTTCACTATCTTGTTAAACTCGTCGGTCCTCAGAGTAAACCTAGTCTCCTCCTCGACGCTGTACTCGTCAAATGCCATAGAAGGGGCCCTTAGTATTGCTAGGCTAGTCTTATCCGGGCTCATGATCCATGCGATCATAGAGTCAAGGGTAAAACCTATTATACCCTCATCGTTGATCTTGGCAAGAGTCTGTGTTATGTACTTAAACTTGGACGCCGCTGGGTATACAACCCTAAACACTCCCACAGCACCCCTACCCTCTTAATCCCAGTGTGTTAAGCAGGCTCCTAGATCCCTTTAAGGGTCAAAGCCCCAGGCCGTGTATACTGCTACTATAATATACCCCCGGCCACGCTATGCCTTAGTGGTGTTGGAGGTGGCCAAGGGCAGGATAGTAGTGGAGGTTGATCTAGGCAAGTATAGGAGCGTCGACCTGAGCCTCAAGGAGGCAGAGGAATTCCTATCCAAGGTAGTTGAGAGGCTTGGGTACGAGTCAAACGACGTTAACGAGACATACAGGATAATAAGGAACTTCGACGCGTTTTACGAGACGATGCGGAAGAAGTTCAAGGACCACATAGCACCCGCCAAGAGCATGAACGACATGATAAGGGGGACCGTGATCGTGGACAGGGTGAAGCTATACACAAGAGGGGATGAGAAGAGGATCGTGATAATACTAGACAGGAGGGTGCCAGAGGATGTTGTAGTAGGCGCACTAGAGGATATGGGCTTCGAGGTAGAAGTCAAGAGGCCCTCCTAGGAGGACTTCCTCCTCCTAGACGACTTCTTCTTCTTAACCTCAGGCTTAGCCTCTATAAGGCTCCTAATCTTGGAGTAAACCCTCTCCTCCGCGATGGCCCTAGCCTCAGAGATAGTCAACCCACCGCGGGCTACGGCCTCCAGTATATCAGTAACCTCGAGTAGCGCCTCGACAAGCAGGGGATCAGAGATCTTATACTGCGTCACTACAACCTCCTCAGACTCGTCCTCGCCCCCAGACTTCCGCTCGGCAAGCTCGATCTCGCCCTCAACGGGCTCCTCCGATATTTCGACCACCCCCAGCGCGCGGGGTTTCCTGGCCCCGCCACCAGGTATTATAGGTTACCCGGCCCCGCTTAGCTTGAACACCATAACGTGATCCTCACAATAGGGATAACCAATATACAGGCCCCGCTCCACCAGATCCCTAAAAACCTGAACCCGGCTCCCCAAGAGGCTCCTGGCGACATACTCCTGATCCCCAGGATCGCTGATACGGCCAACAACAACGCCGGACCTCCTACCATGTATCGGAGGCGCAATGCCCCTACCCTGGGGAAGCCCGTCCAGGGCGATCAGGATCCTAGGATATCCACGCGAGGAGGATGCGAGCTCATAGGCCTCCCTAGCCATAGGCGCAGGCGCTATAATAACTAGCCAGTCAACACCGACATTGGACGATATAGCCGCCGAGGCCAGAGCAATCCTAGCCTCGCTCGACTCGATCCCGCCCAGCCTGATGATCCCCGTCCCGCCTTTAGCGGCTATGGAAGTAGCTACGCTAATCTCATCCTCCACACTATCCACCCCAGGACCCAGAGATGCTAGGTCTACAACTAGCCTAGACCCACGTGCTATACGGAGCGAGTCGTCCAACTGCCTATTAGTATAAAGCCAGATAACCAGCGGCTCACCAAGTCTAAGGACCGCCTCACCACTACTACACGCTACACCCCTATCCTGCCCTATCGAAACAAGCATCCTAGTAGGAGAGGTCCTGGATACGTAGCCTGCCAGCACCCCAACAGGGAGCCCTCTACACCTGTATGGGGGCAAGGGTGTAAAGGCCTGGGGAGAGAATACGAGGAGAGCCCCCACAGGGCCTAGACCCAGAAACACCCCGGCAACCATAGACTCAAGCAGGCTCCTAGAAACCCTAGAGTACAACAGGCCCCCCACAAGAGCCCCAGCTATATGGGCAGTAGGACCATACACCCCCTCGTACCCCAGCCACCCGCCGGCTAGTAGAAGGTACGAGACGGCCAACCCTGCCGCTAGCGGGGTAGGCCTGAACACGCCCCTAGACATCTCAACAACCGAGTCGACGCCCCTAAACCTAGCCACAGACGCTACAAACGCAGCGCCTCCACCAGCTACAGTAGCGATAGCCACCTGCCCAACCCCCGCCATGCCGGTAAGCTGTACGACACCCAGCAGGGAGAAGAACCCCATAACTAGGCTGTGATGCAGGCTAGACGCGATGTAGACCAAGGAGGCCGCGACTACAGCAGAGGCATAGGCCATGAGCCATTGAGCCAACCCCCCATCCCCGCCCGGAAGGGTATAGTAGAGTAGTACAAGCAGGAGGCCGAGGGATAGAGATGCCATTATAACCCTAGACAAGCCTCTACACACCCGCAAGCCAGTCACCCCAAGCAGCTGCAACTAGAGAGGCTGACCAGAGTGGAGCCAGGCAAGAGCGTGGAAGAGCTACTACACCCCAGAGTAGCGAGGGCGATGGAGAGGCTGGGGTACAGAAGCCTCTTGCCAGTACAGGAGAAGGCCATACCAGTCATACTCAGGGGGGCCAACACACTCATCATAGCACCCACCGGCAGCGGGAAGACGGAGGCAGCCCTCCTACCCGTACTCTCCATGATACTCTCAAGGAGTAGAGGCGAGGGGGTAAAGGCGGTTTACGTGACACCCATGAGGTCGCTTAACAGGGATATAACGTGGAGGATGGAGAAGCTAGTATCAGAGTCAGGCCTCAAGCTGGGCCTACGCCACGGAGACTCCACCACATCCGAGAGGAGGAGGTTCATAAAGAACCCGCCTGATATAGTTGTAACCACGCCAGAATCCCTCAACCTACTCCTAACCGTGGAGTCTGCCAGGAAGGTCCTGGCCAGTGTGAGGTGGGTCATAGTTGACGAGGTCCACGAGCTCCTAGACAGTAAGAGGGGTACAGAGTTCAGCGTTGTACTAGAGAGGATAGAGGCCGCGAGTAGGCATAGGATCCAGAGGATAGGCCTATCAGCAACACTATCCAGAAGGAGTATAGAGGAGGCCAAGAACCTGCTAGCCTGCTGTAGGAGGGTAGAGGTAGTAGAAGACAACTCCGCAAAGAGCTACCAGATACAGGTCAGAGTCACCTGGGACGAGGACTTCTGGGAAAGCGCTGCAAGGGAGATAGCGCGTATAGCATCTACGATACAAGGAAGCATACTCGTATTCACAAACACCAGGTCTACAGCCGAGAAGCTTGCAACAACCCTCTCAGGGATAATGAGGAACGAGAGGATCGAGGTACACCACGGCAGCCTGTCAAGATCCTACCGGGAAGGCGCTGAGAGGAGGTTCAGAGAGGGGAAAACCAGGATACTGGTAGCAACCTCCAGCATGGAGCTAGGTATAGACATAGGATCCATAGAGGCGGTGATCCAATTCCTCTCCCCAAGGCAGGTCAGGGCACTCGTCCAGAGGGTAGGCAGGTCCGGCCACAGGATAGGGGGCACAAGCAAGGGTTTCATAGTTACCATGGGCAACCTATACGAGGTCCTAGAATCCCTAGTCATAGCCCACAGGGCGGTCAGGGGCAAGCTAGAGGACCTAGAGACGCCTAAGGGTAGCTACGACGCGTTAGCGCACCAGATGGTAGCCATGGTTAGGGAGGGTAGTGCCACCACGCTCGGAGAGGTTCACGAGCTAGCCTCCAGGTCGGGCCCCTACAGGGACCTAAGCCTGGATACCGTGGAGAGGATAGCGCTACACCTAGACAAGCTCAGGATACTCAGGCTCAGGGAGGGAGAGCTCAGGGAAGGTAGGAGGGCGAGGAGGTACCTCTACAGCGTCTCTATGATACCCGATGAGGCACAGTTCAAGGTAGTGGACATGCTAAGCGGCGAGGTGGTGGGGAGCGTCGGGGAGAGGTTCATAGAAGTGTCAAGCCTAGCCCAGGGGGATAGGTTCAGGTTCATACTAGCAGGCCGCGTCTGGGAAGCGCTTGAGGTAGACTACGAGGCGAGAAAGCTCAACGCCAAGCCCCTGGGGGAGATAGAGGGGGCCATACCATCCTGGGAGGGGGAGCTGATACCGGTGGACTATAAGGTTGCCAGGGAGGTATGCAGCCTGATACACCTAGGCCTGGAGGACCCTGAGGCCCTCAGAGAGATACTACAGTATAGGGGGCTGGACGAGGAGAGCATAGCCAGGATAGTAGCGGTTCTAGAGGAGACAATGGGTAAGTGGGGAGAGGCGCCGCCGCCAGGATATGTTGGTGTAGAGCAGGCCGGGGATAGCGTTGTGGTCCATGCATGCCTAGGTAGCAGGGGCAACTTCGCCCTAGCCCTACTCCTCTCAAAGGTACTGGAGAGGCTAGTCAACGCGGAGATCCAGTTCATGCCATATGCCGTGGTGCTGAGCACCCCCGGAGGCCTCAGTGCAAGCCTAGTAGCTAGAGCCCTAGAGGAGGCGTCCGCTATGGACCACGTCGAGAGGGTCACACTGATACAGGACGCCGTCAGGAGGTCCAGGAGCTACCTGATCAGGATGATACATGTGGCAAAGAGGATGGGCATGCTAGACCCGGACAAGAGCGTCCCCCTAGAGACGCTGAGAAGGCTCAGAGACTCGATAAAGGGCACGATAGTAGACGAGGAGGTCCAGAGGGAGGTTGCATACGACAAGCTAGACTACAGGGTGCTAAACCAGTTCCTCGACGAGGTGCGTGGCGTCAAGGTACTGCCCGGGCCCTCCAGACTCACCAAGGAGGTCCTCGAGAACCCGTATATAAAGAGGGATGTAGGGGCTAACATAAAGGCCCTGGCACTGGACCAGATCGTGAAGGCAATACAAAAGAGGGTATCAAGGAAGACTATAGTACTACAGTGCGCCCGGTGCGGCCACTACTGGATAACCACGGCGGTCGAGGCATCCTCAGGATTGGCTAGGTGCAGGAAGTGTGGTGTATCCCTTCTCGCGCCCCTGCCAGATACAGAGTGGGGGAGAGAGACCGCTGAGGTCTACAGGAGGTACAAGCAAGGGGCAAGGGCTAGGGGGGAGAAGGCCAAGAGGGTCAAGGAGGTCCAGGAGAGGGCTCAGCTATACCTGAACTATGCGGTCCAGGGCATGGCTAGGTACGTCATAGAAGCCCTTTCAACCCCTGGGATAGGGCCTCACCGCGCAAAGAAGGTGCTAGACGCCGGGATCAAGGGGGGCGAGAAGAGCTTCTACAGGGAGCTTATAAAGGCGGAGGAGGAGTACCTAGCCAATAGGAAGTACTGGAAACAGTAACAGCTACGATCTAGAGGCCCTCCACAGGACGCCCCTAGGACCTACAGAGGCTTCAAACCGCTCCCTCATACAAGAGATGTACCCTTTAACCGCCGTCTCGACGAGCATAAGCATCCCGGGGCCAGGGCTAACGTTGTACCTGGAGGCTAGCATGTAAGCTGCCTCGCCCACACTCCTAGGCTCAGACAGTATATCCAAGAGTGCATCACCAGCATCCCTAACCCTATCCAGGTTAGCGTCGACCAGAGCCTCAGCCTCGCCTCCCCTAGCAGGTAGGCCGTGGCTAGGGACTAGAACCTCGATCCGGCCCCCCAGGTTATCCCTAATCCACTCAAGAGTCCTCAAGGCCCGGCACGGGTTGAAGTGGTAGGGAACGCCGTACGTATCCAAGACCCTAGGGCCAAATATCGAGTCGGCGGCATACAAGACACCGCCGGGGGTTAGGACCCCAACCTGACCGGGAGTGTGGCCTGAAAGGTCAACGATCTCCAGCCCATCCAGCCTAGCCCCGGGGTCCAGGACCTCATCCACGTCCACGCTGGGTGCATGGAATGGGAGCAGCGGATCGCCGCTGGTCAGGGGTATCCCAAACGTCAAGGAGACCCGGATCAGGGGGTCCCTTATAGCAGGCTCATCCAGCCTAGGGGCCACAACCTTCTCCAAATGCTCCCTCAGCCCCTGGGATATAGCTGAGTGGTGATCACTATGATAGTGGGTAACCACCGCTACTAGCCTAGAGGCCCTGAGGCCACCCGCTTCTTTACGTATCTGCTTAACCCTCTTCTTGCCATGCCCAGGATCGACTACATACACTACATCACCAGCCCTATAGAACAGGGTAGAAGGGCTACCCTTCAACAGCATCGAATCCCCGACCTCGACCAAGGGCATACCCTAGACGCACCCCGATCCCAGGGGCACCACAGGGAGCCCGCCCGGGGTTAAAACTGGGCCACACGATGCGGTTAAGCATATAGCCCCCCGGCATGGTATCGATTCTAAAAGGTTTATGAGTGGTGTAAAAGGGCATGGATGACAGCGAAGGGGAAAGGGTACTAATAGTAGCAGACTGGGATGCCGACGGTGTCGTAGCAGCTGCCCTTATGCTCTATGCCCAGGAGAGGGCTGGCCGCTTCCCCCTAGAGAGCAGGATAAAGCCTGATCTCATGCCCGCCGGCCCCAGGAGCATATCCGAGGTCCTAGCGGAGGGTTGCTGGGACCACGTGGTGATTCTAGACATACCCTACACCCAGGAGGTAGAAGCCGTGCTATCCAGGCTTAGGAGGGAATGCGGGTCCAAGATCTACTACTTCGACCACCACAACACCACAATAGAGAATATGCCACTACTAGAAGAGAGGCACGACGCCTTCATAGTAGTAGGCAGGTCGCCCACCTCCGTCATAGTGCAGAGGTTCCTAGAGGGCCTGGGGGTCAAGCCCACCCCCAGGCTGGCGGAATTCGTAAAGGCGGTTAGCGTACTCGAGGGCGGCTACAAGGGCCAGGGAAAGGCGTCGACGGGCATGATAAGCGTGGCGGCGTCGATATCAAAGAGCCTAAACCAGCTGAGGAACAGGAGTGCATGGGTAAAGTATGTGAGATGGCTTGCAAACCCCCTACCATTCGAGGACGCCTCGCTAAGCCTGGGCAACTCCAAGGTAAACCTAGTAAAGTATGGAATGGAGGTCTCGAAGAAGAATGATGAAGAACTCAAGGATATAGCAATGGAGCTCGCGATGTCAGCCAAGAACCTGGGCTTCATAAGGTTCGTGGATGCCAGGGACAAGTGGAAGAGGAGGGGGAGCTCGGCCCTCACCTCAGCGATCTACAGAGTACTCAACACTCCGGTAGCGGCACTCTACGAGAAGGATGAGGGGACGCGTATACTAATAATAAGAGCCGGGGAAGGCTTCGCCCAAGACGTCATGAAGACGCTAGAAGAGATGGGGGCCGTGGAGGATGTAGGGGGGCACGGTAACATAGCAGTCGCGAAGGTAAGGGACGAGGTCACCATAAAAAGGCTAGAGACCGCGCTTAGAAGAGCGGCATTCGAGGCGAACAGGAAGAGATTCGAGGCAGCCCTAGACAAGTAAAAAACCCGAATGCAGGCAAGCCATACAGCCGGATGACCGGAATGGCGCTGGCCTGCATAGCAGCCAAGATCCAGGAGCACCCCCTAGAAGTCGCCATACTACTGCTATCAATACTCATCTTCTCAACGCTAGGAGCAACCCTGGGGCCGTACAGGACAAGCATAACAATAATGGGGCTACTCCTCCTATACATACTACTCCAGGGAGCATCAACCCCCGTTAGGCTGATCCCACTAGCAGCGGCAGCGGCGGCACACATAGCAGCGGTGCTAGCCTACTACTCACACCCCCTCATACTCCCACTAGTCGTACTAGAGAGGAGCCCCACGCACGGCTACTCGATAAACATAGACATAATCCAGATAGCAATACTCTACGAGGCACGCCAGATCCTCAAGAACCCGCCTATATGCGCAGAGAAGGAACCGGAAGACACAAAAACCCCACCCGAGGATACACTGGAACCCGGGGACCAGGCGCCGCGGTAGTATAGCCCGGCCCAGTATGCGGGCCTCTCGAGCCCGTGACCCGGGTTCAAATCCCGGCCGCGGCACCACTGCGCGGGCCCCCACACGGGGGTCAAACCATCAAACCCCTCCCAGAGGGGTGTAATGATGCGGATACTACTCGAGCTGGCAGAGATTATATGGGAGACAATCGCTAGCGAGGATGCCAGAAGGATCTATGCCACGTTGTCAATACCTCTAGCCGTTATAAGTGTTGCATTGGGCGTCATCGGGTTACTCGCTATTGATATAGGATTCATGAGCCTGGGAGCGTTTATGCTAGACCTTGCGTTTTACCCCATTGCTCTTAGCATGGTCCTAGTTGCAATGTCAGGATATTTCAGCCTTATGGGCACTATCGTGATTGCCATAGCTGCAGCGCTAATGTTCAAGCACCACCCATACTTGGCCATGCTAATACTGCTAGCTAGCCCTATACCGCCAGCCCTGCTCACGAGGAGCCTAACGCCGAGCTCATGGATAGAGTTCTGGGGTAGGTAAGACATGGCCCTAAATAAGTCCCAGGCTGGTGTAATACAACTAGGGGGCAGTACTGTGACACTGGCAGAAGCGGCCAGACTTCTCAGGGAGATAGCATCCAGAGAAGACCTAATGATACTAACAATAACTAAAACATGGGCTCGTGATTATTGGATGTATGTACTTACGTTGCCTAAGATACCGGGAGGCTGGCCCCGGTATTACAAGGTTGAGGTCGGGGACGGAAAGCTAATCATATTCTTTAGTGATGAGAAGAGGCCAGGCTATAGGAGCGTGACTAGGAGGCACAGTAGTGCTCAGATCACTATCCCTACTCGGTTAATTAAGCAGCTTGGAGACGTGGGGCCTGGTCCTGTTCTGGCGGAGATCGTTGATGATAGGACTATAGTTGTGTATCTAGGCTAGCGCGGATTCTAGGCTCTCTGGCGAGCTCCCAGTCCCGGCTAGGCTTGGCATGGCCCCCGTAGGAAGTCCTGAGCATATAACATGAAATATAGCATAAACCTGGTTTCCTGCTTTAGTCCAGTCGATCCTGTCAACCGTGTGGTTGACAGGTTAGCCAGGGTTATGACTGGTAGGTGGGGTTTATAAGGAACTCTACCCCAAATCTTTGATTTGGGGTGTTGTGGTGTGGCGGTTTCAAGTAGGATGGAGGTGTCTGGGGCTTATAATTCTTCTGATGGTAGTGTGTACGCGTTTGTTCATAGGCTATCTAAGCCTGCCCGCCGTGAGCTGGTCCGTCTGGCTGTTCAGGCTAGCGGCGGTAGCGCTGCCGTATTGGCTGAGAGGGTTGGGGTGAGGAGGCAGAGCATAAGCAAGTTCCTCTCGGGCAGGGCGCACCCCAGCGACGAGACTATGGTTAAGATACTGTCTGTTATAGCCACTAGCGCCTCGGGCTACGTGCGCCGTGAGGCGGCCCGTATCCTGAGGGAGGAGATGGAGGCGGTCGTAAGCGGGTATGCCGTGGCGCTGGAGCTCCTGGGCCCCGACTCCTCTGAGTCATCCTAGCCGGGGGTGGCTTGGGGTTGGATTGTGGTGGTGCATGGCGGGAG
>JALWEI010000024.1 GCA_027014125.1 Acidilobaceae archaeon
GGGCCCCAACCCCCCCAGGGAGGGGCACCGGCCCCCGGGTGCACACCTCGCCCACCCCGGCTCCAGCCAGCTCCGCCAGACGGGGATAGCAGCCGCTGGGCCGGGGGTAGCAGGCTAGGAGGGAGGCCTCCCTCGAGTATATGCTAGCCTTATCCATGCAGGGGTCGGGTCTGATCCACGCTCTACCTCCCGCCCACACCAACCCTCACACCCCGGCCCCGGGCAGGTGAATGCCCTAGAGACCCTCGCACCCCACGGGAGGGGGGCCATGCCCAGGGCCCTGCCTAGGGCCTCTAGGGCGCTCCTGATCCTCCTCGGCCTAAAGCCATGCAGGAGCCCGTGCTGGGGCCACACCGAGCCCCCCTCCCTTAGCCTCTTCTCGATAAACCTGGAAACCCTCTCCACGGAGGCCCATGCCTCAGGGCCCCGTAGGGCCTCTATCTCGGGGAGGGTTAGGGACTCGACTAGCACGTATGCAACCGCCCTAGAGCCCCCGTCCCAGGAGAAGCCGTGGTGGAGCACCCTGAAGCCCGCCTCCCCCAGCTTGGTTGCAAGGAAGCTGGAGAGCCTTGCAAGCCTGCCCTCAACATCCTGCGGAGGCTTAGTGTACATCGGCCCCTCAAGGCATACTCCCACGGCTGGGGCCCTCGACACTGGTGGCAGGGTGGGCTGGTGGGTGTGGAAGTACCACTCGCCCGGCGCTTCAAGGTAGGTCCTGGCTGCTAGTATGAATGTTGCTAGGCTCCTCATAGTTACAGCGGCCCCCACGTTCCTCCCGGGATCCACGGGGTCTGGGATGACTAGCGGGGAGTCCCTGTACCTCCTGGCCAATGCCTCCGGGTCACCGGCCCCGTGGGGGTCTATTATGACCGGAGGCCTCCACCTGGAGGCCTCCTCGAGCACGCCTCGGAACCCGTTGTACCCTATGGTTAGGACCTCGGCTAGGTAGCCGGAGAATCCTCCTCGAGCAGTCTCGGCCCCGTAGACCCCTATACCCTTGAGGAACGACTTGAGTAGCCTAACCTCGTCGGCGAGCCTGGGGTTGATCCTCTCCTTGACCCACCTAGTGTGGAAGGGGGTCCTCTCAACACCCCGGGCCTGGGAGGGGTCGCTTACAAGCTTGGCGGGCACGATATCGGCCTCCATCCCCATCATGGCCAGGGTCACGTAGGGGTGCTGGCTGTACTTTGATATGACTGGGAGCCCGTGGAGGCACGTGTATAGCAGGCTCCTTGCCCTCTCCTCTATCCAGGCATCATCGACCCCCTCGAGGAGGAGGAATACGTCTATCTCCCACTTGTCCGACAGCAGGGTCCCCTTAGCGAAGCTCCCCACCGCCTCAACCCTGCCCCCTACCCCTGCTACTGCCGGGCACGTGGACAGCCTTGTCTGGATTAGTCCGTAGAGGCGTGTTAGCATTGCAAGCTGGAACTGGGTGGGCCTCAGAGACTCGAGGACCCTATCCTCCACGCTCTCCCGCATCATGGGAGCCCCTACACAGTCTTAGCCTCGTAGAGGGTCTCATATATCGGGCCCGACCTTGTTAGCGTGCTCTTCTTAAGCCTCACAGACTCCACGGTCATCCAGCCGAAGTCATAGTCCCTATACTGCTCTATCAGCCTGGCTAGCGCGTGGATGTTCCTAGACCCCTTAACCCGTGCTATGGTGAGGTGGGGCTCGAAGCCCTTGGGATCAGGCTTCACCCCCAGGCCGCGGAGACCCTCCTCCAGCTTGTATCTAATGGCCTTGAGCTCCTCTGCACCCTCATCGACGCCGACCCAGACAACCCTAGGCCGGTAGGGCCCGGGGAAGGCCCCGAGTCCCTTAAAGTGTATCCTGAACCTCCTGGCCTCCAGGGGCTTCAGGACTGTCTCAACGATCTCGTCCACAAGACCCCGGTCGACCTCGCCTATGAAGCGGAGGGTTATATGGTAATTGTGGCTCTCCACCGGCTTCATTGGAACCCCAGTCGAGACTACAAGGTCCTTAACCCGGTCAAGCGCCTGGACTAGGAGCGGGTCCTCGACGTCGACTGCTATGAATATGCGTAGACGCAACCAGCGCACCCCCAGGCCAAGGCACCCGCGGGGGCCCTCTAGGGGTAAAAACCTAGCCGAGGACCTTGGCTAGGGCCCGGAGTAGGGCATCGTTATCCTGTGGCGCACCCACGGTGACCCTCATCATCGTCTCCCTAATGGGTGTCCTCTTCACATAGATCCCCAGCTCCTCTAGGACCCTGTACGGCCTCTCGATGGGTGTATCCACTAGCAGGAAGTTAGTCCTACTATTGTACACCCTCAGCCCCATTTCCTGCATAGCGTCCTTGAGCCTCCTCCTCTCGCCAGCCACCATGCCGACAAGGCTCCTCACATGCACTGGGTCTCCTGCAAGTACCTTGATCGCCGCCAGGCCTGGGCGGGATACGGGGAAGGGGGCCACCGCCCTGAGGGTCCTGGCAACGCTCTCCTCCGCTATTATATAGCCTATCCTCATCCCGGCTAGGCTGAAGGCCTTGCTCATGGTCCTCAGGGAGACCAGGTTGGGGTGCGACCCGGTATAGCTGGCTACGCTCTCCCCGTCGAAGTCGTAGTACGCCTCATCAACGACGACCGGGCCGCGGGCCTCCTCGGCTAGCTCCACGAGCCTCCTCGTCGAGAGTAGCCTGGAGCCCGTAGGGTTGTTGGGCACGTCTATGAATATAGCCCCGCCCCTCCGGGCCTCCTCGAATAGCCTATCCTCGTCTATACCCCACCACTCACCCTCAACCATCGGTATGGATTCTACCCTTATACCAAGGGCCCTGGCTAGGTGGGGTGTCATAGAGTAGGTGTAGGCGGGCACGATGATCCTGTCCCACCTGCCCTTGAACAGGGCCAGGAGAGTGAGGATCCCATAGTCGCCACCCCCCGTCAGGGCCACCATGCCCGGGTCCACACCACTATACTCCGCCAGGGCCCTGCGCGCCTCCAGGATGAGGCGGGCCTCCGGGTACCTGTTCACCCTCTCCAGCTCCCTCGCCATCTCCTCGAGAACACGCCTCGGAGGCGGTATGGGGGACTCGTTTAGATCCAGCCTGACGGCGCCCTGGGGATAGTCCCTGATCGGATATTCCTCGAGCGGATCCACTATCATCCCTGGCCCCACTGCCGGGACCGGCGGTAACATAAATGTTATAAAACCTGATCCCCCGGTGCCACGCCGTGAGGTGGATGAGATGGCGCACCACAGGCATCATAGCGGCCTGGCACCCTCCCCCCTGCACGCTCCCCGCTATAAGCCAGTTACGATGGACCCCGGGGGAGGGTTGTTATGGCGATGGAGATCAAGATAGCGGTACCCAGCAAGGGGAGGCTGAGGGACCCCACCCTCAGGCTCCTCGCCTCCGCCGGCATGGAGCCCACCTACGGCCCCGACAGGAGCCTGATAGTTCCCACGAGCCAGGAGGACGTGGGCCTAGTATACATTAGGCCAGAGGATGTACCGGCGATAGTATACTCCGGCGCCGCCACCCTCGGGATCACGGGGCTGGACTACGTAGAGGAGTCAGGGGTTTCAGTGGAGCCCTGCCTAAGGCTAGGCTACGGCAGGGCACGGCTAGTCCTCGCTGTACCCGAGGAGTCGCCCGTGGAGGGCCCCAGCGACCTCGACGGGGCCAGGGTGGCCACGAAGTTCGTCTCCATAGCGAGGAGGTACTTCGAGAGGCACGGGGTGGATCCTATAATATTCAGGATAAGCGGCTCCGCCGAGGCTATACCCAGGCTGGGGGCCGCGGATGCAATCATAGACGTTCTCTCAACCGGGACCACGATGAGGCTCCACAGGCTCAGGCCGGTAGACACGGTTATGGAGACCGAGGCCGTCCTAGTGGCAAGGTCCTGTAGGGGGGACGAGGCTGTAGAGAGGATAGTGGAGGCGATCAGGGGCGTAGTCAACGCCCGGGGGATGAGGATGGTTATGATGAACGTCCCCGGCAGCAGGCTCAAGGAGGTCCTAGAGGTCCTCCCGAGCATGAGCGGCCCGGCCATAACAAGGCTGGAGAGCAGGGAGGACATGTGGGAGGTCATAACAGCAGTACCAACAAGGATACTCTCCAAGGTGATATACGAGGCCAAGAAGAGGGGGGCCCGGGACATAGTGGTGCTCAGCCTGGAGAGGGTGATACCATGAAGCTAGTACCCTCGATAGACCTTGACGGGCCCAGGGCAGTGAAGAGGGTAAGGGGCAAGCCGGGCACGGGCCTAGACCTGGGCGACCCGCGCCCCATCCTAGAGAGGATCGCCAACCTGGGCTTCAGGAAGGTACACATAGTTGACCTCAGAGGCTCAGTAGAGGGCAGGCCGACTAAGTGGAGCCTAGACCTGGCCAGAGAGGCTAGGAGACTAGGCCTAGAGGCCAGGCTGGGCGGCGGTATCAGGAGCCTTGGGCATGCCAGGGAGGCGGCGAGGGCCGGGGCCAGCGAGGTGGTGCTAGGAACCCTCTGGGCCCTGAACCCAGAGGAGGCTGGTAGGATAGCAGCAGCTATCCCAGCCTGGGCGGCGGTAGAGGAGGGGCCCCATGGCGAGGCCATGATCAGGGGGTGGACCCAGGCCTCCGGGATAAGCGTGGCGAGGGCCCTGGGTATGGTAGAGGACCTAGGCTTCCGGGGGGTGCTCTACACCTACATCCCCGCGGAGGGCACCCTATCCGGGGTCCCCGTGGATAGGATACGGGGAGTGAGGTCCTCGACGAGGCTGCTCCTAGCCTATGCAGGGGGAGTCTCAACCCCCAGGGACCTCGAGGTCCTCGAGGACCTAGGGGTGGACGAGGTGGTGGTCGGGATGGCCCTGTACACGGGCTCTATACCGTGGGAGGTGGCCGCAGGGTATGCGTGAGGCTAGCCTAGCTAGGGAGACCCTCGAGACGAGGGTTAAGGTGTGGGTCAACCTAGACGGCTCCAGGAGGGTAAGCGTGTCCACCGGGATAGGATTCCTAGACCACATGCTAGAGACCATGCTATACTACGCCGGGTTCGATGCCAGGATCGAGGCCGAGGAGACCCGTAGCGTGGGCGGCCACCACGTGGCCGAGGACGTGGGCCTGGTGTTGGGTGATGCGATAAGGGAGGCACTAGGCCAGGGGGCCTACTCCAGGTTCGGCTACGCGATAGTACCTATGGATGAGGCCCTAGCCCTTGCTGCTGTAGACATCTCAGGCCGCCCTGTCCCCGTCGTCGAGAGGCTGGAGGGGGAAGTAGGTGGAGTACCCCTAGAGGATCTAGCACACATGGTCGAGGCACTGGCGTGGAGGCTAAAGGCCTCCATACACCTAATGGCACTACGCAGGGGGAACAGGCACCATACGATCGAGGCGATGTTCAAGGCCCTCGGCATGGCGTTGGGTATGGCGACGAGGCCCCGGGAGGGCACCGTGAGCCTGAAGGGAGTACTGGAGGGGTGATAGCGGGTGGCTGCGGTCAGGATCATACCATGCCTCGACGTCGATAAGGGTGTGGTTGTCAAGGGGATCAGGTTCCTAAACCTCCAGAAGAAGGGTGACCCGGTTGAGATGGCTAGCCGCTACGAGGAGCTGGGGGCCGACGAGCTAGTCTTCCTCGATATAACCGCGACGGTGGAGGACAGGAGCCCCCTCTACAAGCTGGTCAAGGACGTGGCCTCGACCATAACAATACCCTTCACCGTCGGGGGCGGGGTTAGGAGTGTAGAGGATGTAGGGCGCCTGCTCGACTCCGGCGCTGACAAGGTGTCGATAAACACAACAGCCATACGCAGGCCGGAGGTGGTAGAGAAGGCGGCATGGGAGTACGGTAGCCAGGCTATAGTAGTTGCGATAGACGCGAAGAGGGTAGGAGACTCCTGGGAAGTCTACGTGGCTGGTGGGAGAAAGCCCACAGGGGTAGATGCAATAGAGTGGGCAGTCAAAGCCCAGGAGCTTGGAGCCGGGGAGCTACTGGTCACGAGCATAGACATGGACGGCACTAGGGAGGGCTACGACCTCCAGCTGCTAAGGGCGATAACCAGTAGGGTCACCGTGCCGGTAATAGCGAGCGGCGGCGCCGGGAGGCTGGAGCACTTCTACGATGCCTACAAGGCCGGGGCCCACGCCCTCCTGGCGGCGGGCCTATTCCACGACGGGGTCCTCACCCCGCTCCAGGTTAAGAGGTTCCTAGCAGAGAAGGGCGTGGAGGTGAGGCTGGAGTGAAGCTGGTGAGACTCTCAACCCGGGCGGGCCTCGGCAAGGTTCTCGGTGAGATAGGGAGGAGGTGGAGCCTGGGGGATTACATAGAGAGGGTCAAGCCAATAGTGGCTGAGGTGGAGGCTCGGGGCTACCAGGCCGTGATGGACTACTCCCTCAAGCTGGACGGGGTAGCGCACCAGGACCCACTCATCACAAGGGACGAGGCACACATGTATGAGGAGCCCCTAGACTACAAGCTACTAGAGGCTATAGACAAGGTGGTAGGAAGGGTAAGGGAGTACCACAAGGCCACGATGCCGACAGAAACCGGGATCAAGGGCGCCAGACTCGCCTGGAAGCCGGTGGAGAGAGTGGCGATATACGTGCCCGGCGGCAGGAACCCCTACCCCTCAACCGCCATCATGACAGTAGCCCCAGCCAGTGTGGCTGGTGTTAGGGGCATACATGTACTCACCCCACCCAGAAAGGGCAAGCTCAAGGCGGACCCCGCAGTAGTTGTAGCGGCATTCAGATCCGGAGCCTCGGGCGTATACGCCGTCGGCGGCCCCCAGGCGGTGGCGGGCGTGGCCTATGGAGCCACCCCGCTGCCCAGGGTGGACCTGATAGCCGGGCCCGGCGGGCCCTACGTCCAGGCGGCCAAGGCCCTGGTCTACGGCGTGGTGGGTATAGACATGATAGCTGGTCCCACCGAGCTCTTCATAATAGCCAGCGGGGTGGAGCCGGGCAGGGTCGTATTGGAGGCCCTAGCCCAGGCTGAGCACGGGCCCTCCTCGACAGTAGTCATAGCGTCACCCGAGCCGGGCCTGCTTGATGGAGTGGAGTCGGTCTTGGCCGAGATGGGGGATGGCGAGGGCTTGGCCCCAGTCTTCCTGGTCGAGACCAGGAGCCTGGAGGAGGCGGCTGAGCTAGCTAGCCTCTACGCCCCGGAGCACCTCCAGGTTCTGGCCCCAGAGCCGGGTAGGATCGCTGAGATGGTGGGTAGCGCGGGCGCTATATCGCTGGGGGCGCCCACGGCTTACCTAGACTACGCCGCGGGGCCTAGCCATGTGCTCCCCACCAGCGGGGCGGCCAGGTGGAGGGGCGGTCTTAGCGTCTACGACTTCCTCAAGCCCGTCCCCGTGGTGGATGGTGTAGATGGGGACCTTGTTGATGCGGCCCGTGTACTGGCTATGTATGAAGGGTTCAAGATGCACCTTAGGAGCCTGGGTGGTGAGTGATGGGGTTCAGCGTGCTGGACGAGGTGTATAGTATAATCCTGGACAGGCTGGAGTCCAAGCCCCAGGGGAGCTACACGTGGGAAACCGCCTCCCGGGGCGTTGACCATGTTGCTAGGAAGGTTGGCGAGGAGGCGGTGGAGCTGGTAGTTGAGGCGGTGAAGGGTGATAGAGATAGGATTGCGGAGGAGGCGGCGGACCTCCTCTACCACCTGCTCCTACTACTTGCAGTCACAGGCGTAACCCCTGATATGGTGGAGGAGGTGCTCAGGGGGAGGATGAAGTGACGGTGGAGGCTGTCATCTACAAGTATGGAGTAGGCAACGTCTACAGCGTCAAGTCAGGGCTGGAGAAGGCCGGGGCTAGGGCCAGGATAGTGGAGAGCCTCCGCGACATACCTAGCATGGACCTCCTCATACTCCCCGGCGTGGGGAGCATGCCAGCGGCCATGGCTAGGCTAGAGAAGGATCTAGACAGGATAATGAGGCACATAGACTCTGGCAGGCCGGTGATGGGTATATGCCTCGGCCTCCAGCTGATGTATGAGGCAAGCACCGAGTTCGGGGTAACCAAGGGCCTCGGCCTCCTAGAGGGGATCGTAGACAAGATGCCGGTGAAGCCCCTCCCACACATAGGCTGGAGCCAGGTGGAGAGGGTTAGAGGCTCGGCCCTACTAGAGGGCCTGCCCGACAGGTTCTACGCCTACTACGTCCACAGCTACGCCTCCATGGAGACTGGGAAGCCCTGGGTAAAGGCGATTACAAGGCTCGGGGACATCGAGTTCACGGCGGTGGTCGAGAAGCCGCCTGTGTACGGGACGCAATTCCACCCCGAGAGGAGCGGGGCCAACGGGCTCAGGGTACTCAGGAACCTGGTCGAGATCGCGGGTGGAAGAAGTGGCTAGGCTCCAGGCGCCCAAGAGCCCCCTGGATCTTATAGACTTCGAGAAGCAGGGAGGCCTAGTACCGGTGGTGGTCCAAGACGCGTCCACCGGGAAGATACTGATGCTAGGGTACGCGAACAGGGAGGCGCTGAGGCTAACCCTGGAGACAGGGTATGCACACTTCTACTCTAGGAGCAGGCGCAGGCTATGGATGAAGGGGGAAACCAGCGGCAACAGGGTTAAGGTCCTGAGGGTAGACTACGACTGCGACTCCGACACGGTACTATACCTAGCCGTCCCAGAGGGCCCTGTATGCCACACAGGCAAGTACAGCTGCTTCCACAACACGCTGCACGACTCCACCCTAGAGGAGATGTGGAACCTGATCGTGGACGCCTTCAGGCAGGCTAGGGTCGTGGAGAGGCCCGGCGAGGCCGGGCTGGACAAGTACCTCTACATAGTAAACCCGTTAACCGACAACATACCCCCACCTAGCCCCCTGCTCCAATCACTCATTGCCGAGTACCTGGCATCGAAGGCAGGCGAGGGCCTCGATAAGGTGGTCTCCCCAGAGGTCCTAGGCCTGCCCATAGCCTCACTAGTGGCCCAGAAGCTGGGGCTCCCCCTAGCCATAGTCAGGGAGCGCCCCTTCCCCGCGGAGGGGTGGGTTGAGCCCTTCCAGTCGGGGTACAAGAAGGGTACACACTACGTCTACGGGGTCAGTAGCGGGGAGAAGGTAGTCCTAGTCGATGATGCCGTGTCGACCGGGGGCGCGGCGGCCTCCATAATAGAGGCTCTCCGCAGGAATGGGGTCAGGGTGGAGGCGGTGATGGCCTCTATAGCAAAGCCCCAGTACGGGGGCGTGGAGAGGCTTGAATCCATGGGGCTCCCCGTCTACAGGGCAGTAGACGTCTACATAGAGGAGGACAGGATCAGGCTAGTCCAGCCCGAGGCGGGGTGGACAGTGGACCTCCCTAGAGGGTGAACCCGGCCACCACCAGTGGGGTGCCCCGGGCTACGCTATACTGCCTAGCTATGGGCCCACACTTCGCCCGGAGTAGGAAGACGATCCTCCACCTCCCGGGGTTCTCGGTGGCCGCCTCATAATTGGCTATACCCTTAGAGAGGACCAGGTCGGACTCCATGAGGATCCTCCTGGCCATGGTGCTGGCCATAGGGTGGGGTGCCGGGTACCTGGACCCGGTGGATACGAGCCTCACCCCCTCCACTCCTAGGCTTTCAACGAGCTCCCCTGCCTCCCTGTAAGTCACGTCGACCTCATATGGCTCCTCACGGGCTACTAGGGTAACCTCATGCCCTCTCCGGGCCAGCCACCCGGCTACCGCGACGTCGATCACCGCCTCCCCAGCATTATCTAGGAGCAAGGCGATCCTGCGCGACCCCTCCACAGCCTCTACCACAGGATCCACACCCGGGATCCAGACCACTCCCCTACCGGTGACCAGGTCCTCGAGGGTGTATTTGTGCCCCCTCATGCCCCAGTCCACGCCGTTAGCCGTGGCCATGAGGCGGAGGGCGTGCTCATAATCCTGGGGCTCGAGGCCAGCAGCCAGCTCTTTAACCCCCCGGTTAAGCCTATCTTTCAGCCCCCTCAGGGGGTCCCCACCGCCAGCCAGCCTGGCATAGGTCTCCACGAAAGCCCTAGTCCTATCCCTAGCTATCATCACCCGGGCCTCATCACGGCCGAGCCCGGGGCGGGCGTGGAGTATACACTCGAGGCACTCTACAGGGTCCCAGGGCGTCTCCACGGGCACAATGCATACACCCCGGGTAGAGGAGCCCGGAAGGCGGATCACTTAGATATTTATATTATAGACGCGAGTGGCATACACAGGTGCCGGGGAACCTTGTACTGGCTACTCCTGATACTCCTACTCTCACAGGCACCCATCACCGTGAACATGGACCAGAGGCTAGTGGAGGGCAGGGTAGAGACCAGGGTCACGATAGAGATGCCCTCCAAGCTCATCTCGGGCAGGATGAGAGCCTGCCTAAACGGCTCCACCCTAACAATGGAGGGCTGGGCCCCCAAGCTCTATGGCGCAACGGTAGAGGTGAACATGACGATCCAGGGAGGAGAAGCTCGGGGCATAATCACGATAGACACGGGCATAACCCGGGCCGAGGCCCGGTACGCCCTAGCCACGATAAGCGGCGAGGAAGTCGTGGTGGAGGCAATTCTAGTTCCCCAAACCAGCGCAACCCCCGGGGTTGCCAGGAACCTGGAGGAGGCGCTGGAGTCCCTACCCCTGGTTAGGGATGCCCGGGTGGAGGAGGCCCAAAGGGGCTACAGGGCAACGGTCACCCTAGACATTAGCCTAGGGGAACTACTGGGCCCAGAAACACTAGCCGTCACGGGCCTCCTAGAGAGGACTGGCAACTACAGCTTGGTAGTGGAGGCTGACACCAGGATCAGGGTCAGACTACTCCTAGAGACGGTGGCGAGGAGCTGGCTTGAGGCGGTCGCCAGGGACAGCTGGATAGTTGACCCCGTGATACAGGTGCTCGACCGGTCTAGGCAGGCGTGCATAAACATCGATATAGGCGGTATAGTGGTCGAGGCAACCCTACTCACATACCTGGGAGAGGACGTGCTACCACCAGCCCTCCTAGACTACCTAAACACAACGGATAAACTCCAAGAAGGGGCAACACCCACCCAGGACACGCCGGAGGGGGAACCCATAATCGTTGAACCCGGCTACGGGATGATCCTAGCAGTATCCCTGATCACGCTAGCAATAACGGGAAAAATATTATGGAGATGGGCTAGGCTACCCCCGCAGGCCTAACACGTCCAGAACCCTACTCCTATGGACGACTAGGAGGAGCCACACCCCCAGGCCACCAATGAAGGCCAGGGTCTCAGGGCTCACAACGTAGCCCCATAGCCCAGCCTCGGCAGGGCCAGCATGGGCTAGGAGCATGTAGAAGGGGTTAACCTCGAGCCTAGTAGCCTGGGGCGCATAGTTGAAGGGCACTGCCAGGTACAGGGCAAGCCCTATTATCGCGAGGAGCCCGGCGGCGATGGGCCTGCTAGACGCTATAACCAGGGGGACCAGGACCCCTGTAACGGCGAAGCCCAGCCAGAACACGGGGGCAACTCTCCCGGCGACCACCTCCACCGCGGTAGCCTTGGCGTCGCCCCAGGCGGCCATGCCCACTAGGCTCCATCCCGCTATGAATGCAACGGCCAGCAGGGTGTACCTAAGCTCCTCGGCATAGTCCCTAAGTAGAGGTGTTGTAACTCCGGCGAGCCTGAGGGTTAGTATAGTAAAGCCGGATCCTATTGCGAACCCGAGGGCTACGAAGAGGATGGGGGCCATAGAGGCGTACCACGCTGGCACGGCAACGTTGACAGCATAAGCCATTCCAAGGTTAGCCTCTAGGAGGAGGCTGAAGGCCAGTGTGAGAGCGGCGATCCTCCTCGCCAGGGGCCCGCTGGCCCCCCTGAGGTGGACTAGCAGGGTGAAGGCTAGTAGGCCCCCGCCGTAGAGGAGGTAGAGTATGGCGTTCCAGGCTATCCTAGACTCGGGGTTGAGGCTGAGGTAGAAGTAGGGGGCCGCGGTGGGGTGGAGCACGTCGCTCAGCACCAGTATTATGCCTGGTACTAGCAGGGCTAGGCTGCTCCACGCCAGTAGCCCGGTGTGTGCCTCGGTCTCCTCATCGCCCCGGAGTAGCCTGATGGCCATGGAGTCGAAGACGCCGCCGCTGGCTAGGGCGAAGAATACGTAGCCCACCACCATCATGCCCCAGGGTATGAGGGCCTGCTCGCCGCCCTCTCCTGCCCTGTACAGTGTTATCCCCACGATGAAGAGGAAGGCTAGTATAATCCCGGTAATCGTTGTCGCGAGCCTGCCCAGACCCATACACGATCACCTCCTACCCTTAACCGGGAGTACATAGAGGATCTTCGGCTCCGTGCCTAGCGCCTCGAGGAGCCTAACAGCCCTCCCCTCAGAGGCCTCTAGAACCTCCTCCTCGTAGCCGAATAGCCTGGCGCCGAAGGCGCATGCCTCAACGCAGGCGGGGGTCCAGAGGCCATCTCCCCTCTTCCTGTGGCGGCAGAATGTACACTTATCCGGGTACCCGGGCTGGAAGCCCTCCTCGCCGCTCAGGGGCTCCCCTGTTAGTGGCCTCCTGTAGATAGTCCTTGCCCCGTAGGGGCACGCCGCTATGCAGGCCCTGCACCCAACGCACTTATCATGATCCAGGGCCACCACTCCATCCTCGTCGACGTAGGTGGCCCCGGTTGGGCACACCATCTCGCAGGGCGGGTTATCGCAGTGCTGGCACTGTATGAATATGGGCGTATCGCCCGTGAGGCCGAGCTCCATGCCAGCGTACTCGGGCTTCGTCCTGGCATGGTAGACTGCGTCCTCGGGGATCTCCACCCCGCCCCCTTGCTGCCTGGCGATATTCTCCCTTATGCACGCCACTACGCAGGCCATACATCCCACACAGCTATTCATATCAATCAGCATCATGACCCTTCTCCTACCCATCACGGCTCACCTCCTCCTTATCCTAACCCTAACATCGTTCTGGATAGCCCTGCCACCCTCCTCCATGACCATGTCGCCTAGGCGGTGGAGCATGTTGGTGTTCAAGCCAGCACCAGAGGTCCTGTGGAAGAGGCGCAACCTCTCCTCCCCGCTCCTGTACCTCACTTTGATCCAGCCCCCCGCAGGGCCGGGGTTGGTGGCGTGGGGGGCCAGGACGACGGTTGGGTGTATATCCTCGGTGACCCTAGCCTTGGCTTCGAGCGACCCTCCAGGGCCCTCAAGCACTATCGTGTCTCCATCCCTTATCCCAAGCTTCTCCGCCTTGCCCCTATGTATCAGGACCCCATCCATCCTATCCCACTTTAGGGTGCTGTGGGTTAGCCTGGTGTACCTGATCCACATGTTGGTAGCAGTCATCCTGTGGCATATGTCGACCGCCACAGCCTCATCGTCGCCCAGGGGGCCTTGGCTCATCCAGGCAGGGGGTATCCAGGCTGGGAAGGGGTTGAAGCTGCTAGGCTTCCCCGCCTCACCCCTATACCTGGATAGGCCCTCCACGTTGAGGACCTCGATCTCCCCGGTAACAGTGTAGAGGGACTTGCCCTTGAGGGGGTGGTATATTGGGGACTTGTATAGGGTCGCCACGCCCCTCTCCAGTAGCCCTTCTGGGTCTATGCCCAGGTCCTCGGCCTGCTTCCTCCATATGTACTCGTGCTCTCCCAGCATCTCGTAGAGAGCAGAGTTGCCTGGGTCGAGCCTCTTGCCTAGCTCCTTGATTATCCACCATGCGGGCCTCACATCATAGCCCGGGGGCGGGTCTATGGCCTTCTCAACCACGACCAGCTGGCCCGTGCCTGTCTTGCTCGGGGTGAAGAGTGTGGGTGATGATGTCTCGAAGAACATGGGTAGGGGTAGGATGAGGTCGGCGTATACGGCTGTCTCGTTGAAGACTGTATCCATCACGACGACATAGTCCAGCTTCTTCAGCGCCCTGATCACGTCGCTGGAGCCCTGCACGTGGGCTACTAGGTTCTGGTTGAATATGATCGCCATCCTGTAGCGGCGCGGCTTCTCCTCAAGGATCGACCTTATGGCCAGCATGCTATAGCACTTGTGGTTAACGAAGGCAACCCCATGCTCCTCCCAGTACTTGTAGAGGGGCTCCCCCTGGGGCCCCAGGCCCTCTATCCCGAGGATCTTAAATGGTGACTTTATCTTGGGCTTCTTGTTCCATGCAACCCCTCCACGGGCCCCCACCGCTCCTAGCATAACGTTTACCAGGTGGATGACCCTGAATAGCATACCCTCGCTCTTATACCGTGTACCCTTATAACCTGGGTCTATGAAGGCCCGGGGAGCCTCGTATGCAAGGCTCCTCGCAACCCATTCCAGCTCCTCAGCGGGGACTCCTGTGACCTCCTCAGCCCAGCCGGGCGTGTAGCTACTCACAGCCTCCTTGAGTAGCTGGAGAGCAGTCTTAGCTGTCCTCCCGCCTATGTTAACTTCGCCTAGGAGTGCTGGCCTCGTGGCCTCGGTCTTCCACTTGACCGCGCCATCCGCTTCATCCAGGACCTTGTAGGTCTTCTTTCCCTCCACCTTGGGGTTGTCGGCTAGCCCCACGGGCTCCAGCGTGTCGGTGTAGACCAGCATGGGGGCGTTGGTGTACCTCCTAAGGTAGTCCTCATCGTAGAGGCCGTCCCTTAGGATCACGTGTAGTATAGCCAGGGCGGCGGCCAGGTCGGTGCCCGGCGGGATCAGGTAGTACTTGTCCGCCAGCGCTGTTAGCCTTGAGCGCCTAACGTCGAAGGCTATGATCCTCATTCCTCTCTTTCGCCCCTCGGCGAACATCTTGGTCCAGGGTGCCGCTACGATCCCCTCGACCGGGTTCCTGCCCATGAATACTACCAGCCTGGCGTTCTCGTAGTCTGGCCTGAAGCCACTGGGCCCGATCAGCTTGCCGAACACCCACCAGGAGGCGTAGTCTATCGCAGTGTGGCAGGTGTCGCAGTGCTTGGTAACGTTGGGCACCCCCACTATATTCTTGAAGAACTCCTTTACAATGCCAGACTCGCAGCCCTGGTGAGAGAAGACTATAACCTCGCCCGGCTCGACCTCCCTCAACCAGGAGGCAAGCGTGTCTAGGGCCTCGCTCCAGCTGATCTCCCTGAAGGAGCCGGAGCCCCTCTCCCCCTCCCTTGCTAGGGGCGCCCTGATCCTCTCCTTGAGCGTGCGGGCCTCGAATATCGTGTGGGGCCTCCCGCAGCAGGCGTACTGGCTATCATTGGCCCCATCAGTATTATAGATAACCGTAAGGATCCTGCCGCCATCCACCTTGACCTTGATGGGGCACTTCTGGCCGCATATGAAGCAGGCGCTCCTGTAGAGCCTAGCCCCGGCCCTCTCGCCCTGCTGTAGCCTGTATGTGGCCTGCCCTGGCTTGTGTGCTGGCTTCTCTATGAGGGTGTGTAGGGCTCCTCCTGGTACTGTGGCTACCAGCCCCGATGCTATCGCTGCCTTGAGGAAGTCTCGCCTGGATATCTTCATTACACGCTACACCCATAAGCATATATCTTTATATGTAAATATAATCTGGGTTATCACGTACTTTGACAGAGACAAAAGGCGGCCGGCGCAATATACGATAAGAAATAATATAGGTAGTATCAACCCTATGGCTATACGAGTGAACACAAATACCTAGGGAGGGGCCTAGAGGGGATTGAAGCGAGCAGAAACTGGCCCAGTGGCTATAACACTACTTGTACTCCTAGCAATACTGGCACCGAACCCAGCCTCCGCGGAATCCAGCGGAGCAGTGGCTGTACTATACAGCAACGGCACGGTAACCCTCACTATCAAGGCCCTCATCAAGCCACTATCAATCCCAGATAGTACGAGGATAATAGCGGAGGCCAGGGACGGCACCCTGATCAAGCAGAACATCAGCAACCCCCCGATAATACACTCGGGTAGGCTGAGCCTAGAGGCGTACACCTACAAGCAAGGCGACAAGCTAAGCGGCACACTATATGCAGAGGTGAAGGGTGGGGGAGCAAGCTTCCTAGGAGCATCAAGGATATACATAAACTTCACCGGAGAGGACACCGGGGATATGGTAGAGTCAATAGCAAGTATAGTACTCGAGGACACCAGTAGTAGCGCAGGAGAGCTCAGGAAGGCGTTATCCAGGATAGAGGGCAGGATAAGCGGGGTCAAGATCGAGGTACTCGAGGCCAAGTCCTACAGCGCCTCCCTCGAGGCCAAGGTCAAAGTGGAGGCAGGCAAGAATATAGCCCTGTCCACGGGGATACTAAACATCATCCCCCTCGACTTATCCACCCTACTACTCATAACAATATACAGCCCCCCACACGAC
This sequence comes from Acidilobaceae archaeon, assembly GCA_027014125.1. Taxonomy (GTDB): domain Archaea; phylum Thermoproteota; class Thermoprotei_A; order Sulfolobales; family Acidilobaceae; genus S012-22. The sequence continues at coordinate 16,195 of JALWEI010000024.1, forward strand.
TACCAGCTCACACTAACAGTCAAGCCAGGCGAACCCACACAATACCTGCTAGAGATACTACTAGAGGCAAACCTAGCCGAAACACTAAGATACATAGCAGAGATGAACAGACCGCCACCAGGAGCGCTAGAGCGGGTAGCCAGCTCGGGCATACCCCAAGCCAGAATACTAGCGAAGGTAGATGAAGCAGTAGCCACCGGGCTAGAGGAGCTCGCCTCGAGAATAGAACAAGGCACAGGGGCCGCAATAAAAGTCATAGGCAGGACCGATTACACGATAGTCTTGAAACTTGAGAACATTAAGATAAAGGGGGCAGCCGACCCGCTGGAGACGCTGGCCACGCTTAGGGACATAATAGAGGGAGCCCTACGCTCGAGCCTAGGAGGCAACGTGGCAGAAAGGTTTCTCGACATGAATATCAGGCTAATCCCGGGAGACGATGGCATAACCGAGATACAGCCGGACTACACGACCTTCAGGAACCTAGACACAGTCAAGATAGAGTACAGGAAAACGCTAGACACAACCCTGGGCGTGGCTATTAGCCTAGTAGCCATAGTAGCCATACTAGCACTCGCATGGAGACTTAAGCGACTGTAAGACCATTAGAAACCAGGAGGGTGGGGGATGGGGAGACGGGATTAGCACGACCCCCAGGGGGATGGTGGCACAGCCGAGCTCCGACCCCACCAATAAAGGCTTTACCCCCCCGGGAGACACACCCACTGGATCCTGGGAGGCACGTATTATGGCCAGGAGAAAGCTCCTAGTAGCGGTTCTCATCCTGGTATTCCTAGTTATCATACCGCTGGGCGTCGCCTACTCCTCCCTACACCCCGAGAGGTGCCAGTCGAGTGCGACGCCCGAGAGCGTGGGTCTAGAGTATAGCACCTTCACCGTGAAGACTAGGGATGGGGTTGAGATCAGCGGGTGGCATATACCCGGTGACGAGGATACCCTCTTCATAGTGATGCACGGCTACACGTCATGCAAGGCGGACGAGAGGCTACTGCGCCTCGCCAGGGAACTGAACAGCAGGGGCTACCCGGTAGTCATGTTCGACTTCAGGGGCCACGGCGAGAGCGGTGGCACGACAACCATAGGCCCGAGGGAGGTCCTAGACCTGGAGGCGGTGCTAGACTACGCCTCATCACTTGGCTACGAGGAGATCGTGCTAGTAGGCTACAGCATGGGCGCGGCGGTTGCCATAGTAGCCGGGTCCAGCGACGACCGGGTCTCGGCCATCGTCGCGGACAGCCCATACTATAGCCTAGACCAGGTTATACCGAGGTGGATAGGATCCCAGACCCCCCTGCCAGCGGCCTACGGCTACCTCATAGGCCTCTACGGCGAGCTCCTGGCCGGGGTCGACACCAGCTTCGGCCCAGCCTATGTGGATAGGGTGGATAAGCCTCTACTAGTATTCTACGGCGGGCTGGACCCGCTACTGACCCTCAACGAGGCGACGGAGATCGCGGGGAAGAGCCCATGCGGCAAGCTCGTCGCGGCCAGCGACGCGGGACACGTGGAGATAGCCGATCGCCTGGGCCTAGACAAGTACGTGGACGAGATAGAGTACATGGTGGACGAGGTGGAGTGCCCCGAATGACCTGTAGCACAGGCATCAAGACAGCAGGCACAATCATAACAGCCTCCCTACTATCACTAGGACTACTAGCCCTACTAAGCCAAGGCACAAGCCCCGCATCGAGGCTACTAGCAGCTGCGCTAACAGTCATAGCCCTAGCCGGGGCGTACTACACACTAACCTCAACCCTATGGATGGCCCGGGGCCTAAACATGATTTGCAGTAGGTGCAGGCCCAGGATACACCCCTGGATACAGGCTGCATCATGCAGGGAGGGCGGGAGGATCCTATGCTACTCCAACGTGACAAAGAGCATCTACACCGCGGAGGGCGAGGTGGAGGAGGCGGAGGGGATACCGGGGATGCACTGTGCATGGGCCATAGAGGCGGAGCCGGCGGGGGAGGATACGTATAGGGGCGTCTTCCTGGTCAGGGGTGGCAGGGTCTACAGGGTTAAGGGCCTGCTGAGGGTTAGCAGGATCCAGGATTAATACCAGCCCCGCCCACCCAAGCCAGCGGTGCCCAACGAGTTGCAGCCAGTAAAGGGAGCCAGCATAGTAGCTGCCGCCTACCTCCTGCTAATAACAATCCTGGTTCCCTACTCGCTATACACATACACACCACACAAGGCCATGGTTCTAGAAGTCAACGGGGACCCAATCCTCTATAGCGGGGATTGGATCGTTGTCTCTAACATGTCGGGCACGTGGATAAAGGGCCCTGATGGATGGGTGAGGGAGGGGTATAGAGCAGTTGATGCATGCACTCTAGACGGTGTTCTGTATGTGCTGTCGAGCAGGGACCCCTACATAATCGTGTATCACAGTGACGGGGCCACAGCGTATAGCCTGCCCGCCAACATGCCGAGGCCCCGGGCTATAGCCTGCGGCCCCCCGGTGGCTGCCATAGGCGGGGACAGCGTGAGGGGTACCGTGCTATACATCATAGGGGATGACGTGGTCCATGCATACCCCCTACCCGGGGCCCCCCAGGGCTTCGAGGACCTGGGAGTCTACAACTCCACTATCATAGCCGTGAAGGATAGCCTCCTCCTCGAGGCCAGGCCCCAGGAGGGTTACGTTAGGCTCCTGAACCTCACAACGCCAGAGTGGCGGGTTGATCTAGACCTTGTCCAGGGCGATCTCCTGCTGGGCTCACTTAGGAGGGATCCCTCAAGGCTAGCCCTCGTAGCCAAGTACCCGTCAATGGAGGTCCAAGCCCTGGAGGTCGTGGGTAGGGCAGCGATAATGGCGGCCCACACAGGGTGGGGGGATAGGATGCTATCCCTTGTCAGGCCCGCCGGCGCCTGGGCCCTCCTCGTGGAGTGGAGCCCCTCCAGGGTGTACAGGGCGGTCTCCACAGTTATGAGTGATGCCTACACGCTCACCGCGACCGGGTCCACTATGGGAGGCGTGTGGCAGGGGGGCCGTCTCCTGGGTGGGATGAAGGCGATCCTAGTGGAGTCCACCTCAGCAACCCCAGGCCTGGTGGGCGAGGGCTATAGGATCGTGGTTAACATGGACAAGTACAAGGGGGCCCTCGTGGTCCACGGTGGGCTAGAGATCGAGCCCGTGGAGGCGGAGGCAAGCCCTGGGCTTGGCGATCCCCTGGCTGTTGCGGGTAAAGCCTGGGGTGGCGGGGAGAGGGTGGACGTCCCAGCCAGGGTTTATGGGGTTGATAGGGACCCTGTCTCCCTCTTCCTGGCGCTAGCGGCGCTCTCGATACCCTCGTGGCTGCTCATATCCAGGGTGCTCGAGGGCTAGTATGGGGCCCCTATATATCGAGAAACCCTAATATACCCCCTGCCAGCCCAGGCATGGGGCTAGGTGAAATGCATGGAGTACACGACCCTAGGCACCACCGGCGTTAAGGTCTCTAGGATAGGACTGGGGGCATGGCAGTTCAGCCAGACCTGGGGCCTCACGGACTACGAGGCGGCCAAGTCGATCATAGCCAAGGCCCTAGAGTCGGGCATCAACCTGATAGACACCGCCATGGTGTACGGCAGGGGTATGAGCGAGGAGTTCGTCGGCAGGGCCCTAAAGGAGCTAGGCGTCAAGAGGGACGAGGTGGTTATAGCCACAAAGATACCCGGCGACTTCCTAGCGTACGACGACGTCTTCAAGGCGGTGGATAGGAGCCTGAAGAGGCTACAGGTGGACTACATAGACCTGATGCAGGTCCACTGGCCCCCATGCTGGCACAACCACCCCACATGCGAGTACATGAAGGCCCTCGAGAGGCTAGTCAACCTCGGCAGGATCAACTACATAGGACTAAGCGACTTCCCCGTAGAGCTAGTAGACGCGGCGAGGAGCTGCCTCTCCCGGGTAGACGTGGAGGTCCTACAAGTCCGCTACAACCTTGCCGAGAGGCAGGCGGAGAAGGAGCTAATACCCTACGCTGAGGAGAACGGCATGAGCCTACTAGCCTGGAGCCCCCTAGCCAAGGGAGCCATACTGGGCAAGTACACCCTAGAGGAGGCCCAGAAGCTCCAGGACGTGAGGAGCGGAGACCCCCTCTACCACCCGGACAACTACCCCCAGGTACTACAGCTAGCCGCCAAGATAAAGGAGGTGGCCGAGAAGTACGGTAAGACCCCGGCCCAGGTAGCGCTAAACTGGCTAATCATGTACAGCGACACGGTGATACCAATACCCGGGGCCAAGAGGCCCGAGCAGGTGGAGGACAACGCTGGCGCGGTGGGATGGAGGCTTAGCTACGAGGACTGGCGCCTCCTAGACGAGGCTAGCCGGGGGCTGAGGATAACATACGTTACATGGTAGGGGGCTAGCCGCGCCCCTTCAGGGCCTCCACGAGCCCCCATATGGTCCCCATATAGAACATTTGCGAGATGACGGGGTTACTACTCGAGTACAGCCTACTAGCGGTGGCGTCCCTGTCAGCCACGTACTCCGCAACCCTGGCCACGTCGCTGATCCCCTCACCCAGCGCCTCCTCGACTAGGCTCATCCACCTCCTCACCTGGTCGAGGTGGCCCCTAAGGTAGCTGGTAGCATCGGTAAGGGTCCCGTAGTGGCCTGGAGCCGCCTCGGAGGGCGCCATCTTGATCATCTTCTCTACACTCTCTATATAGGCCTGGGGCTTGAAGGGCGGGGGCGTGCTGGGCAGGGCAACCCTCTCCCCCATGTACTCGATCACGATCCCAGCAGAGTCGCCTAGGAACATGAGGTCCCTGCCCTCCACGAGTATACTCATATGGTGGCTGGCATGGCCGGGTGTGTGTATGAACCTGAGCCTAAGCCCACCGACCTCGAGGACCTCCCCGTCGCCTGCCTCCCTGACCAGGTGGCCTGGGGCGGGGCTAGGCTTCCCGTAGAGGTCCGCCACGGGGCCCAGGACCGCTCGGGAGGCCTCCCAGAGCTTATCCGGGTTAACTATATGCTTAGCGCCCCGAGGGTGCACTATTATCGTCGCCCCGGTCTCCCTAGCCAGGTCCGCGGCGGCCCCGGCGTGATCCAGGTGTATATGGGTCAGGATGATGTAGCTAGGCCTCACATCCTCCTCCCGGAGGGCCTCCAGGACCCTATCCACAGTGCTCCGCGGCCCCGTGTCTATGAGAAGGGCTTCGCTGCCCTCTACTAGGAGGTAGGAGGCGATCAACCGCTCGCCAACAGGAGTCACATCTATAACCCGTAGCTTCAAGGCCACAGGCACCCCGCACTATGTATAGGGGCCTAGAGGGTTATAGCCTAAGCCAGTCTAGAGGATCGAACACCCCCGGGCGGGGGCCTAGACTTAACACTGGCTCAACAACAATATAGTATAGTTAGTATGGAGGCGACGCGGAATGGATGCCAGGATAGCCTCACTGGCGGCTGCCCTTGTAATCATAGCCCTTATAGGACTCGCGATCCAGCTCGGCGGGGAGGAGCAGGCCACAGAAACCCAAGCCACACAAACCCCCATAACAGGCACAACGACAAGCCCAGCGACAAGCGGGAGCAAGGAGACCGGGCTGCCCTGGACAACCACCACAGTAATAACAGAGTCAGGGACCACCACGACGACAACACTGACTAGGACCGGCCCTACGACCAGCCAGAGCCAGGAGGGAGAGGCGCAGGCCCCAAGCGAGGAGGTAGAGACCACTACAACCACAACAACCACAACCACGGAGGCGCCCGGTGGGGGCCCTGGACAGCCTACAATAGTCCCCGGAGAGCCTGGGGCACCCAAGATGGGGGCAGTTAAGGTGAAGGTAGACAAGACCGTGAAGGCCGGGAAGGGATGGGTGACCGTAAAGACAGTTGCGTTAGAGCTCGACGAGAGGGAGGGAATGCTAACCGCCAACATAAGCCTAGCCCTGCCAGACCCATGCTGGAATACCAGGGCCAGCATGGAGGTTGAGGGCCCCAGCGCCACCATAACAGTGGTCACAGATAGGAACCCCAACGCGGTGTGCATACAGGTTATAAAGGACACCACGATAACAGTCAGGGCCCCAGCCGACACGATGCCCAGCAAGCTGAAGATCGTGGTAGTCATAGGAGGCGAGGCGAAGACAATAACCGTTGACGTAAACGAGTCATACCAGCCAAAGCAGGCACCCTAACATAGGAGCCTGGAACACACATTAACCCACCAATAGCAACAAGCCACACCGGGGGACTATATTGGAGATGGAGAACAGGCTAGCAAGGATAGAGGAGAAGGTATCCAAGATAGAGGAGTGGATAGAGGAGGAACAGGGCATACTAGACACGCTAGCAGTAGTCCTACTAAAGACCGCCTCAAGCGGGGACCCCAACCTACTAGAGGTCCTAGAAAACCTCCAAGACAAGGCTGGGTGCATAACCTCAACCCCCCTAGAAGCCCCACAGGAGCCCCCCACCCTAACCCAGCTCCTCAGAATGCTCTCAGACCCTGAGGTTAGGCGTGGCCTCTACATTGCGCTAACACTAATGAAGAGGCTAGGAGCCTGCACAGGCAAGGGCTAGGAGATAAACCCCCTCGCCGCGAAAACCAGTCAAGGTGCCCCTACTTGGAGGAGGCAAGGCTAGCCAAGGCCCTCGAGGGGCTGGCCCGCACGACACTCCTAAAAGCCTGGATAGACTTCTACGCCGGGGCATACGACTGGGCCCTCGAGAAGGCCTACAGGGCAGCCGCCACGGTCCTAGCACCCCACACCCAGGAGCCCAGCCTATCCATGCAAGCCCTCAGGCAGGGTTGCAGCGAGGACCTAGCCCGCGAGTTGCAGGTCCTGGACTATAGGAGGAGGCTGGCCCAGAGCCCCCTCCTAAGGCTACTGCACGGGGAGGAGGAGGTCAGCCCCGGTAAGGGCGAGGCGCTGGACTCCATAGAAGTGGTGGTAAAGCTACTCGACTCGATAGGCTCATGCACCCCTGCCGGGGACCCGGCTGGGCAGGTCCTAGACCAGCTCCTCGACTATGGGGTTGCCTGGGGCGCCACGGTGCTCCTACAGGGCGATACAGCCTACATAATAAGGGACCAATACACTGGGACCCAGGTCAAGTCTAGGATAATGGACCCGAGCCTCCCGCTAGGCCCCAGCCTAGTGCTGCTGGCACCCGACGAGGCGGTGGCCCTACTCCACCTACCCCAGGGCAGGGGCCTCCTCGCTGGTGCGGAGGTCCTAACCGATAGGGCCGGCATAGCTCATATACTACTCTAGCCTGTAAAGCCCCAAGCCAAGCGACTCCACCGCCGCCCTAAGCCTATACCCCAGCCCCCCGCGGGCCACTGCATAATGGTTCCCAGTACCCCTCTCCACCAGAGCCAAGCCGGGGGCCTTGACCATGAGCTGGGTCTCACACTGCATCTCCAGCCCAGGCTCCGGGTCGAGGACCGGGGCCTCAAGCACTATGGCACCCCCGCCAGCAGGGTCTAGACGCAGGAGCGTGACCTCGTCCAGGCCAAGAACAGCCTCCACCGTGACGCTCCCACCCGTTATAAAGTGCCTCCTAAGCCGGAACCTCCTAGCCATACTAAGCGGGGCACTACAATGGGCCAGGAGGAGCCTGTCCCTCCACGCCCCAGCTATATTAGCCTGCCAAGCCGGGGCCCCCTGAGCCTCGCTGGCCAGGAGGAGGCCCAGGGTTGCAGCGACATCTCCCTCACACCCAACGGTAACACCACCAGCATGCTGTAGCGCGTGGGCAAGACAAGCGTTGGCACCGGTAAGGTGGAGGAACCTTATGCATGCTGGCGATACAGCCCTTGCACCACGGCTGCGGGCAGCCTCGAAAACGCTCCTAGCCACCGCTAGGCTCCTACCCGGCTCGCCAGGGGCTAGAGTAGCGTCCTCAGCCTTGGAGATGATCTCCTCCGCCTCCCTCCACCCGGCCTCCTTAACTGTGGACGCGAACTCGGCGGGGTCGAGCACCTCCACGGTGACAGAGAGCTTCTCCAAGAGCGGGGTGGGGTCGTGGATCAGCCACGGGCTCGGCTCCCCTATGAGGAGGAGCTTGGAGCCGTAAACCCTAGACGCGGCGGCCAGCCCGTGGAGAGCCTCGCCCAGCGTCTCGATAGCCCCATCATCAAGGCCGGGGAGGGCTACAATGTGGGCCCTACCCCTAAGGAGGGGAGCCGCCTCGGCTAGGCTACTTATACTATTGGCCATAGGTATCCCAGCCGCAACCATCGGCCCCCTATGACTCTTGGAGGCCTCGAGAAGGATGTGCTCCGTACCCCCGGTGGCGAGCACAACCGCTAGGCCCCTACACCCACTGGGCACCTCCCCGGGGCTAGTCGCTATGGACAACCTGGCATCAAGTCCACCCGCCGCCTTCTCGGCGGCCATCATCACCCTTGCTACATGCCTAGGATCATGCTTCTCGCTGGCCGCGACAACTATACAGAGGTCCAACCCTACAGGAACCCCCCAGGCTATGATCCTATGCCCCTAGGGGGTTTATGTATAGCAGGGATATATTCTACACGCCCAAGCATGCGGGACCCCGGGTAGACCTAATATTGCCCCATAGCCAGTCTAACAAAACCCGGGAGGGAATAGCAGAGTAGGTCCTGGGGGTAGCGCTGGGATGCCAGCCAACCTGACAGCGGAGGCGAAGGCCAAACTGGCTAAGTACAGCGAGGCCAAGACTATAGAGGAGAAGATCAAGGCACTAGAGGAGTTCCTATCAGTAGCGCCAAAGCACAAGGGAGCGGAGAACCTGCTACTATGGGCCAGGAGGAGGCTGGCTGAGCTAAGGGAGGAGCAGGAGGCCAGGAGGAGGAAGAAGGCGGGGGGCGGAGGGCCCAGGATATTCGTGGAGAGGGCAGGAGCAGGCCAGGCCGTGCTCCTAGGCCCACCCAACTCGGGGAAGAGCAGTATCCTGGCAAGGCTAACCAATGCTAAGCCAGAGATAGCGCCCTACCCCTTCACCACCCAGCTCCCCATGCCAGGCATGCTAAGCTACGAGGACGTGCAGATACAGCTAGTCGACACACCACCACTACTGCTAGACCAGCCGGACTCCCCGGTTAACAACAGGGTGCTCGGCGTCGCTAGGAACGCTAACATACTCATACTAGTCGTGGGCCTAGACGACCCAGACCCCGTGAGCACCGCTAGGAGGCTCCTCAGCCTACTCGAGGATAGGGGAATACTAGTCACCAGGGCCCGTGGCCTGGTTAGGGTGGTGAAGAGTAGGCAAGTCACCGGGATCAAGGTCCAGGGGACCGGGAGGATGATCGGGTTCACGGAGGACGACCTAAAGAGGCTCCTATCCAGCTATAGGATATACAACGCGGTGGTGGAGATCGAGGGCGAGGTTACCCTAGACGACGTGGAGGCGGCAATATTCCAGCAGAGGATCTACAAGCCCTCAATAATGATACTAAACAAGGCCGACCTGCCCCACAACAGGGAGGCGGTCATAGGGGTAAGGAAGCTCCTGCCCAGCGACGTGCCCCTACTAGTCGCGTCAGCCAAGACCGGGAAGGGCCTGGAGGGCCTAGGGGAGACTCTATTCAAGATGCTCGGCGTAATCAGGGTCTACACCAAGCAGCCCAACAAGGAGCCCGACCCACAGCCCCTAATAATAGAGAAGGGCTCCACAGTGATAGAGGCGGCGAGGAGGATCCACAAGGACCTCGCCAGGAACTTCAAGTACGCCAGGGTGTGGGGGAAGAGCGCCAAGTACCCTGGCCAGAAGGTCGGGCCCGACCACGTGCTGGAGGATAAGGACCTAGTCGAGATACATACTAGGTAAGGGGTGTACCGGGCTGAACCTGGAAAGGGAGTTACTTTATGGAGTCGCCCTGGGGGTTTACGTCCTCATAGTCCTAGCACTAGGCTACCCGATCTACATGCTACTCAGGAGGAGGTACCCACACAACGTGGCGATATACTTCGTCAGGAAGTACATACACATGGCCGGGGGAGGAGTGGTAGCCCTACTAGTCCCCCACCTATTCACAAGCCCAATAGTACCAACCGTACTAAGCCTAGGCTTCACACTCCTCCTACTAGCAGCCAGGAGGCTCCGCCTCCTATACTGGTTCCAGACCGGGGAGAACGCCTACGAGGTAAACTTCACAATAGCATGGGGCCTCAGCCTCTACGCAATCTGGACACTAACAGGGGACCCCAGGCTAGCCGTGGTCCCAGCACTCCTCATCTCATTCGGAGACGGCATCACCGGGGTGGTCAGGAACCTCCTCTTCAAGAGGAGGACCAAACACTGGAGCGGGAACCTGGCAATGCTACCGGTCTCCATCGGCCTAGGCTACGCCTACGGTGGCCCCCTAGGTGCGATCGCGGGGATCGTGGCTAGCCTGGTCGAGAGGCTGGAGGCCCCGCCGATCGATGACAACCTCATCATAGCAGCGGCCACGACACTGGTTATAATCCTCCTCCACTAGCTGCTCAGCCTCATATCGTAGCCGCGGCTCCGCAGCTCCTCGAGAACCTCCTCCAGCGCCTCCCTCGAGGGGACCTCCACTATAATCTTTACCTTCGTGTGCCATGCGGGGGCCTTATAGTCTGTGCGCTCGTGGATCACGTCTATAATGTTCCCCCTCCTCGAAGCTATAACGCCGGTGATCTCGTGCAGAGTCCCAGGGGTGTCGGGCACATAGCCCTCCAGCGACGCGATCCTACCCCTGCTACTGAGGCCCCTCAGCAGGATCCGGTACATCATGTTCAAGTCGATGTTACCACCGGAGACGACCACGACAGTGGGGCCGTCGGAGTCCACCTTCCTGGATAGCACCGCGGCAAGTGGCGCCGCGCCGGCGCCCTCGGCTAGGACCTTGCCCCTCTCCAGGAGGAGGTAGAGGGCCTCGGCTATCTCCTCCTCGGTGACAGTGACCACGTCGTCCACGAGGTCGCGTATAATGCTGAAGGTCAGGTCCCCCGGGGCCTTCACCGCCAGCCCATCGGCTATCGTGGGCTTAACCTCAACCCTAGCCGGCCGCCCCTCCCTTAGGGACACCGTAACCTTGGGCGCGTTAGCCGGCTCCACGCCCACAATCCTCACATCAGGGTTCAGCCTCTTGGCGACAACCGCGATCCCGGATATAAGCCCGCCTCCCCCGATAGGGACGACGATCGACTTAACCCCGGGCAGGTCCTCGAGTACCTCGAAGGCTATAGTACCCTGGCCAGCCACTATCAGTGGGTCATTGAATGGGTGTACGAGCTCGAAGCCTAGCTCCTCGGAGAGCCTAACAGCCTCCTCCCAGGCATCATCATACACCCTACCATGGAGGACAACCCTAGCCCCGTAGCCCCGGGTTGCCTCTACCTTCGAGATCGAAGCTGTCTCCGGCATCACAATCACGGCCTGCAAGCCATAGACGCTGGCGGCGTATGCCACCCCCTGGGCATGGTTCCCGGCTGAGGCTGCCACGACACCCTTGGCGTCGCGGAGGCGGGAGATCTTGAAGAGGGCGCCCCTAACCTTGAAGCTTCCGGTCTTCTGTAGATTCTCGTACTTAAGGTACACGTCGAAGCCCGCCATCCTGCTGAAGGTGGAGCTGTGGTCCAGCGGGGTCCTCCTAGCCCTGCCCCTGATTACGTTGCGTGCCTCCAGGCTAAGCCTGTAGATCTCGTCATGCACAGACACGTATACCCACCGGATATAGTAGAGCATCGCGGGCAAACCCTAAAAACGCGCCCAGATACTGATGATGGCCGGGCTCCTGGGTAGTGGATTTAAGTGGCGCCACGCTACCTGGCTGTTGGACGGGATCATAGTGGTGTGCTAGGCGAGATGCGGGGAGTATGGTGTTGGCAAGGATACGGGTGCTAGGCAGCGGCAGGGAGGTCGGCAGGGCAGCCATACTGGTGGAGAGCGACGGGCGCGGCCTCCTACTAGACTACGGGGTCAACTTCGACGAGATGGACAACCCGGTCTTCCCAGGCCACGTTAGGCCTAGGGACCTCGAGGCGGTTGTACTAACCCACAGCCACTTGGACCACATAGGAGCCGCCCCAGGCCTCTACGTGAGCATGGCCCCACCCCTATACGGCACCCCCCTAACCCTGGACGTCTCCAGGCTCCTCCTCTACGATATGATCAAGCTGAACGGCCCAATGCTACCCTACGACGAGTACAGCGTGGACGAGATGCTGGGAGGCGCGACGAGCCTCGGCTACGGGGAGGAGGTAGAGGCCGGCCCCTTCCGCTTCAAGCTACTAGACAGCGGCCATATACCGGGGAGCGCCTCTGTCCTCGTCGAGGCCGGAGACTCCAGGATCCTATACACCAGCGACCTCAACAATATACACACGAAGCTGGTGGGGCCAGCAAAGCTAGACGGGGTCAAGGCCGATGTGGTGATAATAGAGTCGACCTACGGTGACTCCAACCACCCGCCCCGCGAGGAGACGGAGGACAGGTTCTACAGGTCAGTGAGGGAGGTCGTGGAGGCCGGGGGCACGGTGCTGGTCCCCTCATTCAGCGTCTCCCGTGGACAGGAGCTCATGGCCATCCTGGCGGAGAGGGGCTTCGAGTACCCCGTATGGGTTGATGGGATGATCAGGCAGGTGACAGAGCTTTACCTAGCCCACTCCGGCTACCTGGCCAGGCCAAGCCTCCTGGAGGAGGCTGCGATGGAGTACAGGATGGTCAGGGGCTGGCAGGATAGGAGGAGGGCCTACAAGAAGCCGGGCGTGATCATAGCTAGTAGCGGAATGATCAAGGGTGGCCCCAGCCTATACTACCTCAAGAAGATGGCTACCAGCGAGAGGAACGGCGTTTTCCTGGTAAGCTACCAGGCCCCGGGCACCAACGGGAGGATGATCATAGAGAAGGGCGTCTACGGCGAGGAGGAGATACCTGTGAAGGCCAGGGTGGAGTGGTTCGACTTCTCCAGCCACATAGACCAGCGCGGGATACTGGAGGTCCTCAGGGGAATCATAGGCGTGTCCAAGGTAGTACTTGTGCACGGTGACCCCGAGGCGCAGGAGGCCCTGAGGGCTAGGATAGAGGAGGAGCTGGGCCTGCCCGTGGAGACCCCGGGCCCCGGGGATACGGTGGAGGTGGAGTAGCCCCTCATATAACCCCCACCCCGGGCCCACTATCGTGGGTATAGGGCCTTGGCTAGGGTTAGAGAAGTCTGGATACCCTGTAGCGGCGCCCGGTGCCACGGCCTCCTCTACACTCCCCAGAACGGCGGCGGTGGCCCCGGCGTTGTCATGGCGATGGGCTTCGGCATGGTCAAGGAGGCGCACGCCGACGACTATGCAGGGTACTTCGCCGACCGTGGCATCACGGTGCTAGCCTTCGACTACAGGCGCTTCGGGAGGAGCGAGGGCGAGCCCAGGCAGGCGCTCTACCCCATGGACCAGGTCTCAGACTACAGGTGTGCCATCCACTGGCTCCGGGAGTCCGGGCTGGTGGACCCAGGCAGGTTGTGCGTGTGGGGCACAAGCTTCAGCGGCGGCCACGTGGTGACCCTACTAGCCTTCCCCCCATCAGGGGTCAAGTGCGGGGTGGCCCAGGTGCCTAACCTCTACAGCTACAAGACGGCGCTGAGCTACTTCGGCAGCTTGGAGCCGGTAATGATGCTAGCCGACCAGGGCCGGGGAGCTTGTTGTAGGGGCGAGCCAGGGTATATCAGTATAGTCTCGGAGGCGGGCGAGCCAGCGGTGCTCATGAGCGAGGAGGCCAGGAGCTACTATCTAGAGAAGGCCGCCCAGCTGGAGACGTTCAAGAACAGGGTAACGCTGGATAGCATAGATAGGATCCTAGCCTACAACCCTGGGGACTACGCTCCACTGGTACGGAAACCACTACTCATGATCATCGCATCCAAGGACAAGACCACCCCACCCATGCAGGCCAGTGAGGCGGCCTCCAGGATGCCCGGGCCCGTGGAGCTAGTTGAGCTAGACGCCGGCCACTTCGACGTCTACAAGGAGCCACTACTCGATGAGGTGAGAAGGCTTGAGGCCGACTTCATACTACGCACCCTAGAGGGGTGACCCCATCATGGAGTGGTACAGGATAGAGGATCTAGGTAACGGGGTCTACGCCTTCATAGACGTCGACGGCGGCTGGTTCAGGAGCAACTCTGTAGTAGTGGATATGGGGGGCTACACCCTGCTAATAGACACACAGTACAACGGGCCCAGGACGAGGAGCCTCCTAGAGGCTATAGACTCCCTAGGCCTCCCCCAGCCCTCGCTTGTGGTGAACACCCACCACCACGGCGACCATACCTTCGGCAACCACCTAATCAAGGCCCCTAAGATAATGCACAGGAAGGCGGCCGAGAGGCTGGAGGCGCTAGCCCCAATAGCCCCAGGGTTATACCAGCAACTATTCCCCCACCTAGACTTCACCGACTCCAAGTACACAAGGCCCGAAGTAGTGGTGGACAACGGAATACTCATCCAGGGGGAGAGGGGCACGGCTAGGGTAACCTACGAGGGGCCCGCCCACACGGTGGGGGACCTGGTAGTCTGGCTAGACTGGGCCCGCATCGCTGTGGTAGGGGACCTCGTATTCAACGGCGTAACGCCCCTGGCAATAGACGGGAGCGTGGCAGCTTGGGAGGAGAGGCTCAGGAGCCTCAGAGAGAGGCTGGAGGGCTGGACAATAATAGGGGGCCACGGCCCCCCAGCGGGCGTCGAGGTGGTAGATCTACTATCCAAGTACTTCCGCCACATCCTCGGCGCAACCCGTATGCTCGCCGAGGAGGGCCTAGAGGACCCCCTGGAGATAGCGCTCAAGGCAACCCCCGGCCCACTCCAGGGCTGGAGGGAGGAGGAGAGGCTGGTCCTCAACGTCGCCAGGGCGCTGATGGACCTCCAGGGAAGGCCGCCGGGGGAGCCGATGGGGGACCTGCCGGGGCTAGCCACGAAGCTTGTAGAGTACAGGAGGAGGGTAGGCACCAGGGCATAACGTGTATAGATTAAAATATATGAATAATACTATACGTATTAAATACACGGGGCCATTGGGCGGGCCCTGGAGAGCCTGGGCTATGCTTAGGAGGCTCAGGAGGTGGCTCCTCCTAAGGGATCCAGATCTCAAGTACATAGTCCAGGTAGGGGTAGACAGTATACCGGAGGTGGAGGACCCGGTAACCCCAAAGGCAAGCCTACTGGGAGCCGCTAGTAGCAGCTTGGACAGGGCCAGCCTATTCCTAGATAGCGAGGAGGCCCTCAGATACTTCATCCAGGGGATGGAGGAGAGGGTGGAATACACGGCCAGGCTACTAGGGGCCAAGGGAGGCCTAATACTACTCCTGGCCGCCTCGCCAAGGAAGCTGGAGGGGCCCTGGCTACTCGTAGTCGAGGGCGAGGAGGGCTGGATCTCGAGGCTCCTGGTATACAACGGGATTGTAACCGCCGCCCAGGCAGTAACCCCCACAGGCCCAGTCTATGGTAGGAGGGCTCTAAGCCTGATCGAGGACAGCCGCGGAGAGGCCAGGGTCGTGGCGATCAGGCTTAAGAAGAGGCTAGTAGAGTGGGATCCCGGGAGGCTGAGCGTATATGTCAGGGGAATAGACAGGCAGCACATGTTCCTGGTCGCCAACCTCAACATGCTATACCTAGGCCTGGTGGCGGGCGAGGACAGGGGCGCCATGGAGGAGGTGCTAGGAAACCTTGGAGAATACACTAGGTTCCACTTCAGGAGCGAGGAGAGGATCATGGACAAGTTCAGCTACCCCGAGGAGCTATTCTCCAGGCACAGGAGGGAGCACAGCGACTTCGTGGAGAAGGTGACAGGATTCACTGAGAAGTACAAGGCGGGGGAGGCGGAGATAACCCTAGACCTACTAGGCTTCCTAGCCGCCTGGTTGCAGGGCCACATAGCAGGCACAGACAGGAGGCTGGGCAAGTGGCTCAAGTACGAGGCCAGGGTGCCTATAGTAGACTAGCCACCATCCCCGGGGAGGGGTATATACCTGGCCCTGCAACCAGCCTTCTCCAGATCCTGGTGCAGCCTAGTAATCCTGCTGGTATCACCCTCAACAACCACGGCCTCCACGCACCTGTCCCCAGTATGGCTGTGGAACCTGGTTGATACTATGTCGCGGTACTCCTCCATAACCCTAGCCAGGGCCTCCTCGGAGCCGGAGCGGCAGGAGAGGATCATCACCCCGCTACACCTATGCGGCACCAGCAGGTGGCTGTAATCATCGAGGAAGGCCCTCACAGCCTGCTCCACAAGCCTACTCCTATCCAGCCCAAGCCTCTCACTGAGCGAGTCCAGCTTGGAGGCAAGGTCCTCGGGCAGGCTAACGCCAAACCTCCTCCTAGCCACCACGACCACCCCCTAGGAGCACTAGGCTATAGCCAGCCATCAGTATGAGCCCAGACACAGCGGCCGGGGGGAGGCCAGTAGCGCCGCCCAGGAGCAGGCCCCCCAGGCCTGCTATGAGCCCTACGAGGCCCCCGGCCAGGGTTGAAGGCCTAACACCCCTGCTCAGCGGCAGCACGAGGGCCCCGGGTATGAGGAGGAGGACATGCTCGAGTATGAAGCCCACCACCCCGATCAGGCCCACGGTGAGAACGGCTATGAGAGTATAGAGCACGCCATCGTACACCCACACCCTGGCCCCGCTCAGGGCGGCATCGTCCCGGTCCACCCCTATATACGCCATAACATCACCGGCCCATAGCATTATCGTGAGCACCGTGAGCCCGAGGGCGAGGACCAGCATGGACTCCCGGGTGGAGGCGAGGAGTGGGTCCCCGATAATTATACCAGAGACCTGGACGCCCAGGCTAGAGGCAAGGTACAGGCCAGCAACCCCAAGGCTGGCAGTGAACCCGGCCAGGAGGCTGGCCGCAGTATCGGGATCAACCCCCCGGTAAACGGCGTAACCGGCGGTATAGATGAATGCCAACCCCATGACGAGGCCGGAAACCACCGGGTCAAAGCCCCAGGCACCAAGCGTAGCCCCGAGGCTAGCGGCAGCGAGGGCAGCATGAGGCGCAGCCCCGGCCATGAAGAGGAGCCTCCTAGCATGGAGCAGCGGGCTCAGGGCTCCATACGCCAAGCCAGCCCCAGCCAGGGCCAGGACCCACTCCAAGGGGTAGAGGCTAACCACCGCCCCGGCCAGGGCCACCGCTGCTAGCGCGAGTACAGCGAGCACCCTCATCCGTGGGCACCCTCCTCCCCAGCCAGCACGAGGCCCCTAGTGACGCTGGCCCCGTAGACCCTCTCAAGCACCCGCTCCCTAAACACCTCGCCCGGAGGCCCCTGAGCCACCACACCCCTGTCGACTAGAACCATGTACTTGGTGTAGGGTAGGAGCAGGTTGGGCTCGTGACTAGCAACCACTACAAGCCTGTCCCTTGCCAACCCTGCTATCAGCCTAGCGAGACCCAGCCTCCCGGCAGGGTCTATGTTAGCCAGGGGCTCATCCATCACTAGTAGCCTTGGCCCCGGGGCTATAGCACGGGCTATGAAGACCCTCTGGAGGGT
>JALWEI010000025.1 GCA_027014125.1 Acidilobaceae archaeon
CGTCTAGATCCTGGTCGGGGGCTAGTACTCCCCTGTTTCTCAGTATCTCCCTGGTTAGTATCCAGAAGAGTAGGGCTAGGCTCTTCCTGCCCTTGTTGTTAGCAGGTATGACTAGGTCTATATTGTCTACCTTGTTGTCTGTGTCTGCGAATGCCACTACTGGTATGCCCACCTTTGTGGCCTCCTTTATGGCCTGCTTGTCGGTCCTGGGGTCTGAGACTAGGACCACGTCCGGCTCCATGTAGTGCTCTGGGTAGGGGTTTGTGAATATGCCGGGTATGATCCTGCCTGTTATAGCCTTGCATCCTACCCTCTTGCACATCTCTGTTGCTGGCTTCTGGGCGTAGATCCTGGTTGCCGCCACCGCTATCTTCTCTGGCTCGAATGATGCTAGGAACCTGGCCGCTATCCTTAGCCTCTCGTCGATCTTGGCAACGTCTAGGAGGTAGAAGCCGTCGGGTAGTATCCTGTATGTGAACTGCTTCATGTACTTGGTGCATATCTGGGTTCCGAAGACTACTCCAGCCTTCTTGTAGACCTCTACTGGGACCAGTGTCTCCCCTGTCTGGACGCTCATCCTAGCACACCCCCGCTCCTATACCTCTTCGCCCTGAGGGTGTAGTACCTCGCCACCTCCTCGATGTAGGTTATGGAGGTTAAAAGGGTCCTCCTGCAACAGTACCTCTTGACTCCGAGGCTGTCTAGGACCTTGCCTGAGTCCTCGCCTGCCTCGACCCTCCTCTTGTACTCTTCCCAGAGGTGGCCTAGGGGGGCTCCGCAGGTGAAGCATCTTACTGGGGGTAGCATGGCTGGTCACCTGTAGCTCTTCTGCCAGCGCCTCCTGGCGCTGTACCTCATGTACTTCTCTGGCTCTGTCCTCCTCGGGTCTCCTGATAGCATGGTCCTGTCGTACTCCTCGAATATTCTCTTGAGGTCCTCTGCTATCCTGTTCATCCTCTCGCACTCCTCTCCGCCGCCTTGGCAGCGGAAGTACTCTATTAGGCCCCGGGCTATTGCCATCCTTACAGCGTCTGCCTGGCCCATGACTCCGCCTCCCTTTACCCTGACTTCTATGTCTATGAGGTCCCTGATCCCCTGGCCTGCCAGGAGTAGTGGCTCCATCATCTTTATCCTGGCCATCTCTATGGGGTAGACCTCTATGGGTACCCCGTTTATCTTGACCTTGCCTGTGCCTGGCTTGAGGACCGCGGTGGCTATGGCCCTCTTCCTCTTGCCCGTGGCTATGACTAGCCTCGTGGCCTGCCTCTGCCTGGTCAAGCCTCACCCCTCCATCCAAGCTCCTTGGCTATTACTCCAAGCTCTATATAACCCCTTGAGAGCCTGGAGGCGTCCGCCTCCTTGAACCGGATCATCTCCTTGCCCTGGTACTCCTCGGGCACGCCTATATAGACCCTTAGCCTTGAGAGGGCCTCCCTCCCCCTCTTATTGTTCTTGGGCAGCATCCCCTTCACGGCTGCCTTGAATAGCCTGACCGGGCTCCTGGGCCTCTTGGGCCTGAGCCTGTGGCTGTAGTGGCTCTTGACGCCTAGGATCGTGTCCTTGTAGAACTTCTTGAGCTTGACTGGGTCCCCGCTGACTACTATCTTCTCCGCGTTTACAACCACGACCCTCTCTCCCTGGAGTAGCTTCTTCGCCACTATGCTGGCCAGCCTGCCTAGGATCTGGCCGGACCCGTCTACTACGACCTCTCCGGGCATGCCACTACACCTCCTAGACTATTATCCTGGTGTTCCTGCCTGAGGGGTTTTCCCTCACCGCCTCCTCCAGGGTTATCGCCCTGGCGCCGGCGGCTTTTATCTTAACCAGGGCCTGCTCGCTGAAGGCTAGAGCTGCTATCGTGACCTTCTTGGTTAGGGTGCCCGAGCCGAGGACCTTGCCTGGGACCACTACCATCTCTCCTTCCCTTGCGTGCCTCTCGATCCTGCTCAGGTTTACTGCTGCCATGGACCTCCTGGGCTTTGCCAGGTCCTCTGCAACCCTTGCCCATACTGCGGCGTTGTGGAGCCTGGATGCCTTCCTCAGCGCCTCTATGAGGCGCCGGGCCACTATGTTGGTTGGGCCTGTCCTCTTCACCTTCCTGTCCCCCTTAGACCCTCCAGCTCCTTCTTCAGGTTATTAGCCCTAGCGTAGAGGGATTTGGCGGCCTCTAAAACTATTCTCCCCGGCTCTAGGGCTCCTGTGCTCTCTATGGTTAGTATGAGCCTTTCTTGGCTGTAGGATAGCCTTATGGAGCCGCTGCATGGCCCCTCGCTACAGTACCTTAGGCCGCTGGTGTTTATGTTCCTCGTGTATACTACCCTGCCCTCGCCCCTCTTGGCGGCCTCTGCTACCTCCGGGTAGGCTTGTAGGCACTCTAGGCACTCCTCCCCGGGCTTGCCGGTTACCTCTATTATTGGGGTGTACTGGAGGATCGCTATGGAGGCTGGGCTCCACTTTGTATGCTCCTTGCCCCTGCCTAGCCTTGCGTATGCTACCAGGTGTATCCTCTGCCCGGGTGCTAGGTATATTATTGGGGTCTCCGGGTGGACTGGGTTTACTAGCTCGTCTGATATGAGTAGGTCCTTGGCCTTCACATAGTACCCCGTGGGGGCGTCGTGGCTAACCTCCTTGTCTAGGAAGATCTCAACGTAGCAGTCCGGGTTTGGCGGCTCCTCGCCCTTGCACTCCTCGGGCTGCTTGTACTTGTATATAGCGTCGTCCGACTTGAGGACTGTCAGGCCTAGCCTGTGGGCTATTATCTCGTCGTACACGCTAGTACTGTTGTCGTAGAAGTATGCGAAGTCGACTGCCATGGTTGGTACATCGGATAGCGCCAGCCTCCTGAGCGCGTTGGCGAACGCTATGCTGTAGCCCTCCAGCAGGAGGGTTATCCTCTGCTCATCCAGCTCCACTACCTCTACCTTCTTAGCCAATTTACGTGGGACACCTCCCCATGTATACTGGAGGGTTGGAGGCTATACCCTCCTACCCCTGCGTCCTCCCGGCCTCCTGGTCGTGTCGTGTGGTATCGGGGTCACATCCTCTATCCTTCCAATGATGAAGCCGCTCCTGGCTAGGGCCCTTATGGCGGCCTGGGCCCCGGGTCCTGGTGTCTTAGGCCCGTGGCCTCCGGGTGCCCTGACCTTTATATGTACCGCCGCTATTCCCCGTGCCATCGCCTGCTGGGCTGCCCTGCTTGCTGCGATCATCGCTGCGTACGGGGACGGCTTCTCCCTGTCCGCCTTGACTACCATTCCTCCGCTTACCCGGGCTACGGTCTCCGCTCCCGTGAGGTCGGTTATGTGTATGATCGTATTGTTGAAGCTGCTGTAGATGTGTACCACGCCCCATTTGAGCTCTCTTCCTGGGAAGGCCATTCTACCTCACCCCACCCCTTTATGCCTCCTCGGCCTTGGCCTCCTTAAATGGGCTCCCCGGTGCGTAGTCTATCAGCGGCTCCTCGTCCCTCGATACCAGGTAGCCCGGCGATGTCACTCTTCTCCCCGCTATTGCTATGTGGCCGTGGACTATCATCTGCCTGGCCTGGTATATGGTCTTGGCTAGGCCCTTCTTGTATACGATCGTCTGTAGCCTCCTCTCTAGTATGTGGCTGGCTGTTAGGCCTAGGATATCGTCTACCGTTGCGTTCTTCTCGACTAGCCCCATCTTGTATAGCCTGTCTAGTAGGGCCCGGCCCGCCTTGGCCCTCTCGTCCTCGGGTAGTGCTAGGAGTGCTCTGGCCTGGTGCCTCAGCTTCCTGGCCAGCGTCTCGGCCCGCCATACCTCCCTCTTGTTCTTGAGCCCGTACTTACCTACAAGCTCTATCTCGCGCTGTAGCCTCTCCTTTATCCATGGGTGCTTGGGGCCCTCCCACTTCTTCCTGGGCTTCTTAGGGTCACCCACTCCATAGCCACCCCGTCCACACTACGCTACTTCTTCTTCTTTTTGACTCCAACGGTCATTCCTAGCCTGCCGGTGGTGTGGGTCCTCTGGCCCCTCACCTTCAGGCCTGCCTTGTGCCTTACTCCCCTCCAGCTACCTATCCTGATCTCCCTCTCTATGTCCCTCCTTGCGTGGAAGAGTAGGTCTGCTCCTATCAGGTGCTTGTCCTCCCCGGTCTCGTAGTCCTTCCTCCTGTTGTATAGCCACGAGGGTAGGCCTATCTTGTGCATCTCGGTTACAGCCTGCTCTATCCTCTTGATCTCCTCATCCGTCAGGAAGCCGACCCTCTTGTCGGGGTCGAGGCCCAGCATCCTTATTATGGCTAGGGCCGTCGTGTAGCCTATCCCCTTTATGGCTGCTAGCCCGTATGGGAGCTTCAGCTTCCCGTCTATATCGGTCCCGGCGATCCTCACTATGTACCGGAACTGTGCCTCGCTGGACACTCCTACCACCATCTATACTCCACACTGCCCCCCGGATTTGCTAGGGGAAATAAATAGCTATGAGCGGGTTAGGCCTTGGACCTGAGCTCCTTGACCTTCTCTATGATCTCCCTTACCAGGGGCTCGGCCTCACCCGCCTCTAGTATAGCTGCGCTGGCCGCCTGGACCTCTATGCCCGCAGCCTCTCCCAGCTTCTTCTTGCTCCTAACATAGACGTAGGGTATCTTCTTCTCGTCGCATAGCACCGGTAGGTGGGCCACGATCTCCGGCGGGTCGACGTCCTCCGCTATGACTACAAGCTTTGCTATGCCCCTCTCGCAGGCCTTAGTCGTCTCGTTTGTACCCTTCTTTATCTTACCCGTCTCCCTAGCCTTCGACACGGCCTCGTAGACCTTGTCCACGAGGTCGTCCGGGACCTCGAACTTCACATAGAATGGCTTAGACACCGCTCATCCTCCTCCCCATGCCTCCTGGGTCGTCCAGGGAGTGCATGGAGCCAGGAGGTATTTAAATATGCCCTGGCGTAAATGCGTGTGACGGTGGTGGACATGTCCTGCCTGGACAAGCTGGGCCCGGGCAGTAAGGCTCCGGAGCTAGTCAACGTCCTGGTCGAGATACCCATGAACAGCGGGGTCAAGTACGAGTTCGATAAGGACGCCTGCGTGGTCAAGGTGGATAGGTTCCTCTACACCAGCATGGTCTACCCCTTCAACTACGGCTTCATACCAGGCACCCTGGAGGAGGACGGGGACCCCGTTGATGTACTCGTGATCAGCAGGGAGCCACTAGTCCCAGGCTCGGTTATAGAGGCCAAGCCCATAGCGGTCCTCGACATGGAGGACGAGGAGGGCCCGGATAGCAAGATAGTAGCGGTCCCCAAGGCCAAGCTCGACCCCTTCTACAAGGACTGGAACGATGTAGACGATATACCCGACCACCTCAAGGAGAGGATACGCCACTTCTTCGAGAGGTACAAGGAGCTGGAGCCGGGCAAGTGGGTCAAGGTAACCGGGTGGCGGGGGGCCGAGGAGGCCAGGAAGAGGATAAAGGAGGCAGTCGAGAGGTTCAAGGCATGAGGCTCCTACCCCTCCTCCTGATCCTGCTAGCCCTGGCAGCACCCCTGGCGCAGGCCCAGGAGGAGGCTTACATATACACGGGTATAGTCTATATCCTCTCCGAGACCCCACAAGGCCTTGCCCTGGCAGCTGAGACTCCGGTGACGGTAACATACTTCCCCATGGAGAGGCTCGTTGATATAAGCCACGGCATAAGCCACCCCGCAGTGGCGGCTGCGCTCAAGAGGGTCCTCTCCATACCCTTCACTGGGGCTGAGCCTGCTGGGGAGACTATTGTGGACGTAGTGTATATGGCGTCATCAACTAGGAGCTTGTACCTATGCAAGTCCGGCCTGGAGGCGAGGATCCCTGGAGGCCGGGTCATCCTGGACCCAGGCAGCCTAGTGCCGCTGGCAGCCGAGTATAGCGTCGAGTCCCAGGGGCTCGTGTTCAGGGTTAGTATACAGCTGTCCGTGGCCCCTGGCCCTATATGTGGGGAGAGCATAACGAGCCCGGCTAAGCTGGCCCTGGTCGGGGGCATCTCCCTGGCTATAATAGCTGGGGCGATCTACGCCTTCACATCGTGGAGGAGCCGCTTGACCCCGCTGTGGTTCGAGCCGGGGCCGTACCATGAATACTCTTAACCCCAGCCCTCCTACCCCACTAATGTGGGTGTCTTCTAGGCTATGCAGGCTCCTAGCAGTGTTTATGAGAAGTACCGGGGTAGGCCTATACTTAGGCTCATCGAGGAGGGCTACTATAGGCCCTGGGAGAGGCTCCGTGTGAGGCACATAAGGGGAGGCGGGCTCCATGTCAGGAGCCAGAGCTGGCAGGTCGAGGGCCCTCTTAGGATGCTCTTCCACGTCCTAGACCCTGAGGTTGCCCGCGACCCTGAGCACCTGATAGTTTATGGGGGCACAGGGAGGGCGGCGAGGAGCTGGGATGCGTTCGAGGCTATAGTTGATACCCTGATGGAGATGGGGCAGGAGGATACTCTGGTTGTTCAGAGCGGGAAGCCAGTAGCGGTATTCAAGACCCACAGGATGGCTCCTAGGGTGATCATAAGCAACGCCATGCTGGTCCCCAAGTGGGCCAACTGGGACTACTTCCGGGAGCTGGAGAAGAGGGGGCTCACTATGTACGGCCAGATGACCGCCGGGTGCTGGGCCTACATAGGTACACAGGGGATCCTCCAGGGCACATACGAGACCCTAGCGTTCGCGGCCGAGAAGCACTTCCCGGACGGCACCCTGGAGGGTAGGCTTGTCCTCACCGCTGGCCTTGGCGAGATGGGTGGAGCCCAGCCCCTAGCAGTCAAGATGAATGGAGGGGTGGCTATAGTCGTCGAAGTTGACAAGAGGATGATAGAGAGGAGGATCAGGCACGGCTACCTTGACACCTGGACTGATAGCATAGACAAGGCCCTAGACATGGCCATTAAGGCCAAGGAGGCCAGGAAGCCCCTGAGCATAGGCCTCCTAGGCAACGCGGCCGAGGTTTACCAGGAGATCCTGCATAGGGGGATAGTGCCGGACATGGTCACTGATCAAACCCCGGCCCACGACCCGCTCAGCTATGTACCTGCCGGGATGAGCCTCGACGAGGCCGAGAGGCTGAGGGATGAGAACCCTCGGGAGTACGAGAGGAGGGCCCTTGAGAGCATGAAGATGCACGTCAAGGCTATGGTGGAGTTCCAGAGGAAGGGGGCGGTGGTGTTCGAGTACGGCAATAACCTGAGGAAGATGGCCTATGAGGCCGGGTACAAGGATGCATTCTCCTTCCCAGGATTCGTGCAGGCGTACATAAGGCCCATGTTCGAGGAGGGTAGGGGCCCCTTCAGGTACACCAGCCTAACCGGCGATCCAAGTGATATAGATAGGCTAGACGACGAGCTGATAGCGACATTCAAGGACAACAAGAGGCTGGTTAGGTGGGTCGAGAAGGCTAGGAGACACGTCAAATTCCAGGGTCTGCCAGCCCGGGTCGTGTGGCTGGGCTACGGGGAGAGGGCAAGGTTCGGGAGGATAATGAACACCCTCGTTAGGCTAGGCGAGATAGGGCCGATGTGGATCGGGAGGGACCATCTAGACACCGGGAGCGTGGCTAGCCCTTACAGGGAGACGGAGGGGATGAAGGATGGGAGCGACGCCATAGGCGACTGGCCCGTGCTGAACGCCCTCCTCAACGCGGCGAGCGGGGCCACCTGGGTGTGCTTCCACCATGGTGGGGGCGTGGGTATAGGCTACTCTATACACGCTGGCATAGGCCTGGTCCTGGATGGTAGCGATGAGAGCATGAGGAGGGCGGAGCTGGTGCTAACCAACGACCCGGGCCTGGGCGTTGTGAGGCACGCGGATGCAGGGTACGAGAGGGCCCGCGAGGTCGGGTGTAGCAAGGGTATATGGATGCCTATGATGGGATGCTAGCCATGAGGATCTCGGCTATAATACTGGTAGCCATCGTGGTCCTCTCCTCCTACCCAGCCGCGGCTAGCCAGGATGCATGCCTATACAATATTAGCTACCCCATGGCAGTCGTCCCCGTATCCATACCGGACGATATAGTCTCCATGGTTGAACACTCCTTGAGGCCGTGGACAGAGAAGGCCCAGATCCAGGGTTGCATAGTCAATATACACGTGGAACCCATCATAGTTGACGGCTCCCCGCTGGCCAACCCCCTAACCAGGTACCTTGCTGGCGTATACGAGGACCTCGGTATCCCAGAGTGGATAGATAACCCCGAGATACTAGGCGGGAGGCCCGTCTACTGGGTCGAGCTGATAGGATTTTATAGGACCCTGTATAACTACACGTACAGCCTCCTACTCTCGACGAATCTAACGGTGGTCGACGCGCTAGTCGTTATAGGCGACCTAGACGGCGTCTCGAGGCAATACTACTCGTACCGTCCCTACAACTACACTGGCGGCCTCCTACTAGAGGGTGTTAGGGGATGGGCAGGCCCGCTGCCTATGGCCTTCTACGACCTCACAGTAATCCCCAGGCCCAGGCCAGAGCCCGAGATGCCTTTCTACCCCTACGGGGAGCCGGTTAACTATAAGAACGATCCTCCCATATGGGCTGCGAGTAAAAGCTTCATCGCGGAGTACATAGAGGATCTGGCCGTTAGCCACGTTAGGTATCATATAGTGAATGTACCTAATGACGGCTTTACTCCATTAGTAGTCCATTATAATATATCTATAGTCAGCTTTGGCAACGACACAGTAGTTCGGGGGGCCCTAGCCCAGGCGTCTCCCAGGGAGGTGGAGTGGCTTACCAAGACAATGGCTCCGTGGCTGGTTGTAAGGGTTAGTGTTAGGGTTGTGAATGCGTCTAGCATACCTGGGCTCTGGGAGTACGTCTCGCATCTCCATCCGGCCAGCGATGGGTTCATAGAGATGGATTACTATAAGATCATGGATATACTTAGGAGGCAGGTTAGGGAGCAGGATGCA
Source organism: Acidilobaceae archaeon (assembly GCA_027014125.1). GTDB lineage: Archaea > Thermoproteota > Thermoprotei_A > Sulfolobales > Acidilobaceae > S012-22. The sequence goes on from JALWEI010000025.1 coordinate 8,901, forward strand.
TTCCCAAAGTTGACCTACACGTTCTTCGTCCTAGCGACCAGCACTCCATCGAGGATGGTGGCGGGGGAGCTGCGATTCACCGGATTCTCCATGGGCCTGTGGGGCGCCACTTCCTGGCCCGGCCACGGATACAGGGTGCTGGAGACTGGGCTGCCCAGGATCCTGGCCCACGAGCTCGGCCATAGCCTAGGGCTAGGGCACCCGTTCGAATACCAGGAGTATCGCGGGGGCCGCTTCATGAAGTGGTTGATGGATTGGGAGTCCTCGGTCATGAGCTACGATAACAATGTGTTAGCTGGCTTCCTGGGCGGAGGCCCCTACTACTTTAATAGGTATGAGAGCCTGAGGCTGGCATTCTCCTATATAATATCAATATCGAAGATGCTCTCCTTGGACCGGGTGGAGGTCGAGGATCTACTCTCCAGTGCCGTGTCAAACCCTCTAGGTGGTGTCGAGGATGCGGCCTGGATCTATAGGAGCTGGGCTAGCCTGCCCTGGGAGGGCCCCATAGGGCCAGCGGATGATGGCTGGGGTTGGGAGGTCGAGGCTCCCCTGGCCCCGCTCACCCTGGCCATGGCTAGTCTATTCTTGGCGACACGTAGAAGGTGAGCCTGCCCCCGTCCTGGTACTCCACGTCCACCCTCACCGGGGCGTCGGCGCTGTACCTAACCGTCACTATCTCCGCTGCCTGCGCTGCCTGGTTCATGTAGGAGAAGTACTCCAACGCGTATGAGGATGTGTCGGGTGATTCCACCCTGTAGTCTACCATGCTGCCCCTTGATAGGCTGAACTCAGCCTCGCCGCTGGCTATGTCTCCCTCTCCCCTCATCACTAGTATATCCTCGTCCACGGCCTGGAGTGTAATGGTGTCTGCTATCGGTTCTAGGTCTTTGACTGCCTCCCTGAACGTGGTGCTCATCAGCCTAGCCTCTACTGTGTATGTTATCCGGGGCTCTGGTAGCCTCTCTAGGGCTAGGTTTATCTGTGGTATCCTGAATCTCCTCACGCCCCGGCTTATGAATGAGACCTCTATGGATGACTCATCCACCCTAAGCTCCAGGGCGTCGTCCTTCCTGGCTCTCCTGAGGACTTTTGAGAGCAGGCTGAAGGACACGCCGAAGCTGGCCTCGTCACCCTCCACCTCGTACTCCGTGAAGGAGTCCCTAGGGTAGAATAGGTCAACCATGACCACGTGACTAGTGTCCAGGGCCCTTAGGCTAAGCCCCTCGCTGGTGGCTAGGAAGACGGACTCGTCCAGGATCTTCTCAATGCTGGCTATCATGTACCTCCATATCCTCGCATCTGCAAACCTGAACCTGAACAAGACGCTCCCCGCGGGGAGGTATTCGCCCCTCCCGGGGGAAATAAGGGGTACAGGGATAGAGTTTAAAGGCGCCCCACGCGTGTGGGCATCCTAGCAGTAGGGGGTGGGCGCTTGCTTTGGCCTCGAACGGGTCGGGATGCCTGGGGGAGGGCGTCTCCACCCGCCTCGTGTGGGGAGGGTGGAGGCCTGGAGAGGACAGGTCCGCCGGGTCTATAGTGCCCCCCGTCTTCGTCTCGGCGATATACAGCTACCCTATCGGGGAGAAGACGCTGGAGCCGAGGGCGGGGGACCTCAAGTATAGCAGGGAGAATAACCCCACCGTGATGCTTCTAGAAGAGTCGCTCGCGTGCATAGAGTCTGGGGAGTGGGCTCTAGCCTATAATAGCGGGATGTCCTCGATAGCATCGATACTGCTGGCCTACACGGGCAGGGAGTCGAGGATCACCGTGGCGCGTCTAGTCTATGGAACCACTAGGAGCCTAGCAGCTGGGCTGTGGAGGAGGATCGGGTTCGACCTCAGGATAGCGGGGCCCCCATGGGAGGACCTGCTGGAGGAGGCAGAGGCCTCTGACCTTGTCATAGTGGAGACAATGGCTAACCCCACGCTAAGGATACCCCCGCTACTGGAGCTAGCCAAGACGTGCAGGAAGAGCGGGTGCAGGCTGGTGGTGGATAACACGTTTGCCTCACCCATACTATTCAAGCCCCTGGAGCATGGGGCCTGGCTCGCCGTCGAGAGCATGACCAAGTACATGGCCGGCCATAACGATGTCACCGCTGGCCTAGTCGCTGGCAGGGGAGATGATGTATACCGGAAGCTGTGGGACTGGAGGAGGGCTATAGGCGGCACCCTCCAACCCCTCGATGCATACCTGGTAATGAGGGGGCTCAAGACGCTCAGGCTAAGGGTTGAGGCATCGTCTAAGAACGCCATGGAGCTAGCCTCGTGGCTGGAGGAGCATCCCAACGTGTCTAAGGTCTACTACCCAGGCCTGCCCAGCCACCCTGACCACGGTGAGGCCAGGAGGCTACTCCACGGCGGCTACGGTGGTGTGGTCTCCTTCGAGATCAAGAGTGGAGACCCTCTCAGGTTCCTGGAGAAGCTTAGGGTGATAGCCCCGGCTCCCAGCCTAGGAGGGGCGGAGAGCCTGGCATCGCTCCCCTACTACTCCAGCCACAGGAGCCTGCCTGAGGATGAGAAGGCCAGCCTTGGCATAACGCCGCGCCTTGTCAGGCTCAGCGTTGGCCTGGAGGATGTTGATGATTTAAAGAGGGACCTTGACAACGCGTTGAGGAGCATCTAGACCGGTTTAAGCTTGGCTAGGAAGTGTCTCACCCCCGGGACGCTGGGCTCCCAGACTAGCTTGAGGCCCCTGATCCTGCTGGGCTCTTCGAGCAGGCTTGCCAGGCTCCTAGCCACGTACTCCAGGTGTGTTGTAGTGTAGACCCTGCGTGGTATGGCTAGCCTGAGTAGCTCCCTCTCGGGGTAAACGATCCTGCCGTTGATCCTCCTGGAGAACGCTAGTGCACCCAGCCCTACAGCCCTAACCCCCGAGTGCAGGTAGAGGGCTGCTGCTAGGGAGTCGGCGGGGAAGTTCTCCCGGGGTATGTGTGGAGCCGCCTCCAGCGCGTCCACGTAGACAGCGTGGCCCCCTACAGGCTTGAGTATAGGCACCCCGGCCTCGGCCAGCAGCCTGCCTAGGTATCGCACCTGTCCTATCCTATGCCTCATGTAATCCTCGTCTAGGACCTCTACGAGGCCCTGGGCTATGGCTTCTAGGTCCCTGCCTGCTAGCCCACCGTATGTTATGTAACCCTCCTCGAGCACTACCCTGGCTGCTAGCTCCTGGTATAGGTCTTCGCTCCTGGTTGCTATGAAGCCTCCTATGTTTGCTAGCCCGTCCTTCTTGGCGCTCATGATGAAGTGGTCCCCGTAGGATAGCATCTCCCTTGCGATGTCTCCCAGCTTCCTGCCTGTGTATCTCGGGTCCATCTCTTTTATCATGTAGGCGTTCTCCGCGAACCTTGACATGTCTATTACCAGCGGTATACCGTACCTGTCGGCGATCCTCCGCGCCCCGGCTATGTTGTCCATCGATACTGGCTGCCCTCCCAGCGTGTTGTTGGTTAGGACTAGTAGTATGAACGCTATAGACTCTGGCCCCTCCCTGGCTATTAGCTCCTCCAGCGCCCCTAGGTCTATGTCCCCCTTGAAGGCTAGGGGCTCCGAGCTTCTGGCCCTAGGGGTTGGTAGGTCTACCGGCTCTCCACCCGCGTTTATTATAACAGCCCTGCCTGTGTCGAAGTGCGTGTTCGCTGGCACTATCCTGGCTCTTCTAGTCCTCATGAGTGTAGTGTAGAGGATCCTCTCCGCAGCCCTGCCCTGGTGGACTGGCAGTACGAGGGCGTCACCCCCGAGGAGGCTCTTTACTGTTTCCTCTAGCCTGTACCAGCTCCTCGACCCTGCGTAGGACTCGTCTCCGAGCATGAGTGATGCTAGCTGGTATATGCTCATGGCGCCAGTGCCGCTGTCCGTTAGGAGGTCTATATACACGTCGTTCGAGCGGAGGCGGAATACGTTCCACCATGCCTCCTCCAGCCTACGCCTCCTCTCCTCCGGGGATGGCAGCTTTATGGGCTCGACTATCTTGATCCTATAGAATTCCATAGGAGGATCCATGTGGATCTGCACCGTGTGTGATGGGGGGCTTTGGAGGGTAATAAAGTGGCTGGGCTAAGGCTTTCTGAGGTTCTCTATGAACTCCTCTACGGGTACTAGCCTGAAGGTTGAGGTCCTTATTGTTCCCCTCCTGTTGAGTGCTACTAGCGCCTTGTATAGGGTGATCTCGTCTGGAGCCTCGACTATGTTTAGGAAGTCGTAGTCTCCTAGCATGACGTACTGGTGCAGGACCTTGACTCCCATGCCCTCGAGCTCCATGTTTACTTCCTTGATCCTCTCGGGCCTCGTGAAGAGGGTCTCCGCACCCTTCTCGGTTAGCTTAGATAGGACTAGGAAGACCGGCACGTCTACCACCTAGAAAATATTATAGTGCGAAGGGGGGTTATATTACTTCCCCTAGCCCCCTTGCACTGGTAGGCTGCTTGGCTCGTAGTCCTCCAGCTTACCGTCTAGGTAGTCCCTGTACCCTTGCAGGTCTAGCAGGCCATGGCCGCTTAGGTTGAACGCTATCACTATCCTCCTGCCCTCCTCCTTCGCCCTCAGCGCCTCGTCTATAGCCGCTTTCACCGCGTGTGCCGTCTCGGGTGCTACAACGATCCCCTCTGTCTTGGCGAATATGTGTGCTGCCTGGAAGACCTCGGTCTGGTGGTATGCCACCGGCTCTACTATGCCGTGGTTTAGTAGTATGCTCAGGGTTGGGGCGACCCCGTGGTACCTGAGGCCCCCAGCGTGTATCGGGGGTACCCTGTACTGGTGGCCCACGGTATGCATCTTGAGCATCGGGGTTAGCCTGCCGGAGTCGGCGTAGTCGTAGGTATAACTGCCACGCGTCATCGATGGGCTCGCCCTTGGCTCCACTGCTATGAACCTAGCCTTCTCGCCTCCCCTTAGCATCCTGCCTATGAAGGGGTAGGTGAAGCCGGCGAAGTTGCTTCCACCCCCCACGGATCCTATGAAGACGTCGGGATACACGCCTGCCTCGTTGAACTGCTTCTCCGCCTCCAAGCCTATCACTGTCTGGTGGAGAAGTACATGGTTGAGGACGCTTCCCAGCGAGTACTTGGCCTTCTCGTCGGAGAGCACGTCCTCTATAGCCTCGCTTATCGCTATCCCGAGGCTACCCGGGTGCTCGGGGTCCTCCTCCAGGAACCTCCTCCCCACACTGGTCTTATCGCTGGGGCTCGGGTAGACCTCGGCTCCGAATAGCTCCATGAGGGTCCTCCGATAGGGCTTCTGGAGGTAGCTGCTCCTAGTCATGTATACCCTTACCTTCACCCCATAGTACGCCCCTGCCGCCGCTAGGGCTGAGCCCCACTGTCCTGCACCGGTCTCTGTGACGAGCCTCTCAACGCCCTCCAGCTTATTGTAGTATACCTGTGCTAGCGCAGTGTTGATCTTGTGGCTCCCAGTAGGCGTTATGCCCTCATACTTGAAGTAGATCTCGGCGGGCGTGCCTAGGTACTCCTCAAGCTTCCTGGCCCTGAAGAGGGGTGTCGGCCTCCTGGCGTACTTCACCAGGGCCTCCCTGACGCTGGCGGGTATCTCTATGTACCTCTCCGTTGACACCTCCTGCTTTAGCAGCTCCACCGAGAATATCCTGGCGAGCTTCTCAGGCGAGACCGGCTCCCCCGTCTCTGGGTCCAGCGGCGGGGGGACCTGTTCGGGGAGGTCCGGGAGGATGTTGTACCAGGAGGTGGGCACCTCCTCCGGGCTCAGGTCGAACCTGAGCCCAGCTAACGCCATTGGCGCTCCATCGACCTCGCACCTCTACGCGGGCCGGCTGCTTGCATGGTATTTAAGTGTTCCGCCTGGCCCACCTGGGTCTAGGGTGGGGCTCCTGGATCCCGTTGTGGAGGCTGCGAGGCTGCTTAGGTCTTCTAGGTATGCCATAGTCTTCACTGGCGCTGGCGTCTCGGCTGAGAGTGGGATACCAACGTTTAGGGGTAGTGGTGGCCTGTGGAGGAGGTTTAGGCCGGAGGACCTAGCCACGCCTGAGGCCTTCCAGAGGGACCCCAGGCTAGTGTGGGAGTGGTATGCCTGGAGGATCAAGATGGTGCTTGAGGCCGAGCCTAACCCTGCCCATAGGGCTATAGCTAGGCTGGAGGAGGCTGGACTTGTCAAGGCGGTGATCACGCAGAACGTGGACGGCCTCCACCGCTGGGCCGGGTCTAGTAATGTGGTGGAGCTCCACGGCAGCATACTACGGGTCAGGTGTACCAGGTGCAGCTACCGCTCCAACCTGGCGAGGGTGCCAAGCGAGATCCCGCCCAGGTGCCCCCGGTGCGGGGGCCTCCTTAGGCCCGATGTAGTCTGGTTCGGGGAGCCCCTGCCCCGCGGCGAGTTGGAGAGGGCTTGGAGGGAGGCCGGGAAGGCTGACCTGGTTATAGTTGTGGGGACCAGTGGAGTAGTAGAGCCAGCCGCCAGTATACCCCTCATAGTCCTCAGCCATGGCGGCTCCATGGTTAATGTGAACCCGGAGCCTAACAGGTATACCGGGCTGGCTGATGTAGAGGCCAGGATGACCGCTGCCAGGTTCTTCAGCCTCCTCCTGGCCGAGCTGGGGCTGGGTGACGTATAACACCCCACAGGGTATGCATTATAGCCTGGGGTGGCGGTGGATGGGGTGCCCGGGGTTTAAGCATGAGGAGCATACTGCCGACGTCCTTATAGAGGCGTGGGGTAGGACCCTAGAGGAGGCGTTCGAGCAGTCGGCCCTGGCTGTTTATGAGGTGATCACCGACACCAGCAAGGTCAAGCCAAAGACTAGGATCGACCTGGGGGTGGAGGGCTTCGACCTCGAGAACCTGTTGTACCGTTGGGTGGAGGAGATGCTACTCTACACCGATGCGGATGGCATGGTATTCGGGATGTTCAGGGTGTGCAGGATCGAGAAGGGGGATGAGGGTTATAGGATCGTGTCCTCGGCGTGGGGAGAGAGGTTTGATCCGGAGAGGCATGAGCACCGTACTATAGTGAAGGCTATGACGTATGCCCAGATGAGTATAGGCGAGGTCGACGGGTGCTGGAGGATAACTTTCGTCGTGGACATCTAGCCTATGAGCCTGGAGAGTTTCAGAGTGCAGGAGTCGCAGAAGCCTGGCCCCTTTCTGTCAACATCCCCGACGCTGTTGCTGAACGACATTACGCAGGTAGGGTTGCTACAGTGCTCCAGGCCTAGGAGGTGGCCGACCTCGTGCGTAATCTCCTTAGCGATCCTTTCCATGTAGAGAGAGGGGCTCGTGGCCCAGAGCCTCTTTGTATATACCGTTGCTACCCCGATTCCGGGGGTGGCTAGGCCGAAGACGAAGTTTAGCCCTGGTATGTAGCCGTCTCCCTCCACCACCGCTACCAGCATCCTCCTATGGGGCTCCAGGTAACCCTCGAACATGGAGGCCAGGTGCCTGTTCACATCGTCAGCCCTGTACTGCATCCTGTCCAGGTCCATGAGGCTCATGGGCAGGCTGATCCCTTCTAGGGTGACAAGCATTCTTAGCCCCCCGGCTGGGCTGAAGGCTCTCGACGCGGCCTCGACCGCTCCTGATAGGAGCTCTAGGTCCCCCATTCCGGCTGGGGCCACTAGCACCGTTGGTCTAGGCACCGCCCCTAGCACACCCCTCCAGGCTACATAGCCGAGGTGCACCCGTAATTAACCTCTCCACAAGTGCCACGGAAAGGATTAAATTCCTCCATGGAGGAGCCTATTACACTGGTGCCGCCGTAGCTCAGCGGGAGAGCGCCCGGCTGAAGACCGGGTGGTCCGGGGTTCAAATCCCCGCGGCGGCACCACTCCTCTCCCGCGCAGGGCCACCCACGGGTGAATAGGATGGTCATCGCACTGATCCTGGCAGGAGGCTATGGGAAGAGGCTTAGGCCCCTCACCCTCCAGGTGCCCAAGCCCCTACTCCAGGTCGGCCGGAGGGCTGTTATAGAGTACCAGCTAGAGTGGCTCCGCTTCTACGGGATCACCGAGGTGGTCGTGTTAGCCGGGTATTTGAAGGAGAAGCTTATAGAGGCGCTGGGGAGCGGGGCCAAGTACGGCGTCTCGCTGACATACGTTATCGAGGACGAGCCCCTGGGGACTGGTGGGGCGCTGAGGAACGCCTCCCACATACTTGGTAGGAGCGAGTTAACCATAGTGACTAACGGCGACATAATAACCAACCTGGACCCGTGGAAGCTAATAGAGCACACCAGGTCCGGAGGCCTAGTCGCGTCCCTAGCAGCGGTCCCGCTCAGGAGCCCTTATGGCGTGTTGGATATAGAGGATGGGAGGATCAGGGGGTTCAGGGAGAAGCCTGTTATAAGGGACTACTGGATAAACGCGGGCGTCTACGCCATGAAGCCCGAGATCGTGCCCCACCTGCCCGAGTCAGGGGATATAGAGAAGACGACCTTCCCCCTACTAGCGTCTGAGGGCAGGCTTGGGGTGGTTAGGTACGACACGCCACCCTTCTACTGGAGGAGCATAGACACTCATAAGGACCTGGAGGAGGCGGCGAAGGAGATAGAGGAGATGGGCGGGCTCCTGCCCCCCGAGAAGGAGGCTTAGGGCTACCACTCGTAGGAGGGGCTCCTCTTCTCCACGAAGCTCTGGGCGGCCCTCCTGGCCTCGCCCGTCATGGATAGCCTCACGAGCTCTGATATCCCAAGCTCTACCAGCCCCGTTGATAGGCTGGCCCTGGCTATCCTCCTCACACTATACACCGCCTGGGGCGAGTTCCCCATGATCCTGGTTGCTACTGCCTTGATCTCTCCTGCTAGCTCTTCCCTAGAGTCTACTAGCCTAGAGACTATCCCGGCCTGGTGCGCCTCCTCCACGCTCATAGGCTCTCCAGTCATGGCGTGGTACAGTGCCCTTGCGTGCCCTAGTATATGGGGCCCGAGCACAGTGAGCATAGGGGGGACCAGGCCCCACCTGGCCTCGACCCAGTATAGCTTAGCCCCCCGTACAGCAACCACTATATCACCCGTCCACACCAGCTCGGCCCCTCCCCCGTAGGCGTCCCCGTTGATCCCGAGTACCACAGGCTTCTCTAGGGAGAGTAGGCTCCTGAACAGGCCTGCCAGCTCCTCGAAGAGCATAGAGGCCTGGTCTGGGCTGTTCGACGTGGCTACATGCTTGAGGTCTGCCCCCACCGAGAAGTACTTGCCCTCTCCTGTTATCGCTACTATCCTCGCATCCCCGCTGGATTCGGCCTCCTCTACTAGCCCTGCCAGCTCCCGTATCGTGTCTATGCTTAGGACCCCTGGGCTGCCTAGGCTTATCCACGCTATCTTATCCTCTATTCTGAGTGATGGGCCTGTGGGCATAGCTGTCTACCCCGGTTGTGGTGGATGCTCTTCCCCTATTTTAACCCCCGGGGTGTTGTGGCGCCGCGGCATCCTACCCTGTATGTTGCCAGTAGGCATAGGGCTAGGGCCACGGCTGCCAGTAGCCATGGGGTCTTGTAGCCTGGGCTGGCTATGGCTAGGAGGGTGGATGAGGCTAGGGAGGTTGCTAGGATGAGCCGTAGCCTCCTCTTGGAGGCTCCGTGGAGAAGGGCGGCTGAGATCGACCCGATCACCACGCCGCCAGCGACATCTACTGGGTAGTGGACCCCTAGGGCAACCCTGGATGCAGACACTGCTAGGGTGTGTATTGCCCCTGCGATGCCCAGGGCCGGGCTCCTGTACTCCAGGTATACCAGGGTCCAGAAGGCGGCGGTCGCGGCGGCGTGGCCGCTGGGGAAGCTAGGCCCCTCTGCCCCCACTAGCCAGCCTTCAGGCGGAGGCCTGGGGGCTCCTACTAGTACCTTGATTATCGCCACCAGGGTTGCCGAGCCGAGTAGCGCTGCCCCGGGGGCTATCCACCTCTCCGGGGCCTTGCAGATTAGTACCGCTAGGACTAGGAGGACGGACCCGGCCCCGCCCGTGTATGTAGCTGCCTTGCATAGGGTGACGTGGCCTGTTATACATGCCGCCAGGGCTGCTAGGGAGAACAAGGCCACTGGGATGGCGGCTTCCTCAGGCTTAAATCCCCTCATCGAGACGTTACCCCTCCCGGTGGTGTACCTTACCCGGTACGGGATTACCGGTTCTTAAGCCTTTCAGGGCAAAGGTCCTGGGTGCTAGGGTTCCTAGGGTTGGGGCCAGGTGGCTTGGGGGCCTCATGGTTGAGGCCTGGGGATCCAGGCTCTACCTCTTAATGCCTGGGGCTATAGCCAGGTGGTTCCAGCCCGGGGAGGAGGTTCAGGTCGAACTCCTAGAGGAGCCTGAGCAGCTCGGCAGGATCAGCGTGGCCCCTAGGGACTCCTTCAGGCTGTGGAGGCTGTGGGAGGGGGACGAGGTCCTGGCCTGGCCTCCGTGGAGTGGGAGGGAGACCCTGGCTAGGGAGTCCGTGGCTGGGGATAAGGTTTACGAGTATAGGGTGCTGGCTAGGGAGGCCTCCAGCGAGCAGGATTACAGGAGTATAGTCGAGCTGGAGCAGTATCATTACGCGAGTAAGGAGGAGATTGTGGCGATATGGAGGTGCCCCCAATGCGGTTACTACATGGAGTCTAACATCCAGCCCCGGTGCCCCAGGGATGGAACCCCTATGAAGCTCCAGGAGATTAGGGGTAGCCTACCCTCCAGTAGGTTCCTCATCCTGGAGCTGGAGTCCAGGATGGAGTATGAGCCCCAGGTGGTTGCTTATGTCAGGGTTGATACCCCCATACCATTGATGCACCGCAGGGTACCCAAGGATGGGGGGTATGTGGTAGAGAGGATGATAAGGGAGAAGGTCTTCCCGCCCGACTGGTTCCACCCCACCTTCTGGCCCCTACGGGGGGAGCAGAGGAGGCTCATACTATCCCGCTTCAAGGAGCTTGCTAGGCTTTATGGGAGCAAGAGGATAGCCCGAGCCGCCGTCGGGGAGGAGATAGCGCGGGAGGCGCTTAGGAGGGCTAACACAGCCGCCGCGAGGATAGCTAGGGTCGTCGTCCACCCCGACTATAGGGGGGATGGTCTAGGGGTCCTCGCGGTCAGGATGGCGCTCCAGTGGATCAGGGAGAGGAGGATCCCTGAGATGAGGAGGAGGAAGCATGTTGTGGAGACTATAGCCCAGATGGCCAGGTATAACCCCTTCTTCGAGAGGGTAGGCTTCAAGTACATGTGGGAGACTGCCAGTGGGAGGCCAGTGCTCATGTACCCCCTGACGGAGGAGGCTAGGGAGATCATAGAGAGGTTCCTGAGTGAGGATGAGTATGCTAGGATGCATGGGGGGAGGTTATACAGGTCTAGGCATGGCAGGGTAGACCCCATGCCTGGGCCTATAAGGCTGGTGGGGGTGTCTAAGCTGTATAGGAGTGTGCTCGACCTCTCAAGGCTCCCCGAGGAGCTTCAGGACGTGTTGAGGGCCTTCGGGGCCGAGAGGAGAGTGGTGGAGAGGGTCATCCTGAGGGATGTTACCCTCGAGATCGGGCCGGGCGAGGTTGTAGCGGTAATAGGGGCTAGCGGGGCGGGGAAGACTACCCTGCTCAGGATGATTATAGGCGGAGTAGCGGGTGTTAGCGGCGAGGCTTATACGCCCAGCGAGGGCCGGGTTGAGGCGCCGGAGGGTGTTAGGGTCGAGTACCTTCTCCCTGGGGAGCATGAGCCGTCCTTCGGCGATGAGACCCTCCTAGAGCATCTCTCATCCAAGCTAGGGGATCCCGCAACCGCCGTCGAGGTCCTCAACATGGTTGGCCTGGGGGACGCGATATTCTATAGGGCCAGGTATGGGGAGCTGTCTACCGGGCAGAAGGAGAGGGCTAAGCTGGCTAGCCTCCTCGCCTCAAGGCCCAGCCTCCTTGTTATAGACGAGTTCACCGCCCACCTGGACACTGTGACTGCTAGGAGGGTGGCTAGGAAGGTTGGCTCCCTGGCCAGGAGGGCCGGGATTACACTTGTGGTCTCCACTAATAGGCCCGAGGTTCTCAAAGCCCTTGCCCCGGATAGGGTGTTCCTGGTTGGGTATGGATCGGTGGCCTCAAGGCCTCCCGCCAGAGGCTAGCTATGTATAAACCGATATACCCTCCCACAATCATCCCACTATCCCGAGGGGAGCCATCGTGGTGTTTGGTATATTCTCCAGGAGGAAGACCCGGGTTGTAGGGGTTCTCGTCGAGGGTGTGCAGGTTAGCGTGGAGGAGCAGAAGAGAGCTATAGAGGAGTGGGCAGCCGCCGAGGGGGTGAGGATAAGCGAGTGGACAACCACTAGGCCCGGAGAGGCCCCGGAGGCGGGTAAGGGAGACCTGCTAGTAGTGTACACCATGAGGAGCCTGGGCGGGAGCCCCGGGGAGGCGGCTAGGGTCTACGAGGAGCTTAGGAGGAGGGGCGTTAAGCTTGTCCAGGTTGCTAGCACTGGGCCTAGCCAGCCCTCGATGGGGTGCTAGCTCCACGACTCCAAGGTTCTAGGGCTTACCCGGGAGGGGATTAGGTGCACCCCGTCGCAGCTCCCGGCCCTGAACCACTGGGGGCCTGTGAGCCCCTCGCGGCATGTGGCATACTCCAAGCCTAGCCTCCTGGCCTCCTCTATGACTGGCTTTAGAAGCTCCTCCCTGAGGCTCCGAGGCAGGTAGGTGTAGCCCCCGGCCCTGACGCCCTTGTCCCTATAGAGCCTGTATATCTTCTCTCCCACCTCTGGTAGGCGCCTCATCCTTGCCAGGTTATCGGGCCTGGCCTTGTATGTCGAGGTTATCACTAGCTTGGCCCCGGCCTCAGCTAGCCTGGCTACCAGCTCCCTTAGCATGCTGGGGTCGTCGTTTATGTATGGTATGACCGGGTCCACCCTGACCCCTACTGGCACCCCAGCCCTTGTAGCCTTTTCTACTGCATGGATCCTCTCCGCCGGCCCCGGGGCCCTGGGCTCTACTCTCCTCGACCAGAGCTCGTCTAGCATGGTTATCGATGGCGTCACGGCCACGTTACCGCTAGCCAGTAGGTCTAGGTCCCTGGATGCGTATAGTGTCCCCTTAGTCGTTATGAGGATCCTCCTACCCCTGGAGACTAGTAGCTCTAGCACGCTCCTGGTTAGGCCTAGGCTCTCCTCCTCCGGAGGGTAGGGGTCGCTGCTTGTGCCTATGTTTATGGGGAGCCTGGGGTCCATCTTCTCTAGGTCTCTCCTTAGCCTCTCAAGTAGCATCTTCTTGGGGCTGCTGTCCTTCTCTCCTATGTAGGCTGTGGCGTAGCAGTACTTGCATCCTATGCTGCAACCTGTGTAGGGGTTGAGGCTGTACTTGACTGGGCATGTGCATAGTGGGCTCTTCCATGGGTCGAATAGTTGTGCTACTCTTAGCCTTACTGGCAATCTGACACTCCCCTCATGTTGCTCCTTGTAATGCTATTAATCCTATGGGGTCTTGTGTAGAGTTATGCATTCCCCCGGTGGTGTGCTATGCCTGTCCAGGATGGGGCTGGTGGCGGAGGCTATAGGGTTCTACTAGTGCTAGTCCTGGTCGCGGCTCTCCTCTTTGCCCTGTCATCCTCGGTACAGAGGCTCTTATCGGATAGTGATGAAGGCTCCTATACATACTCAATAGCATGCCTGGCGCTCCCCGATATTAATGCTAGTGGCAATGCCACCCTGGAGGCTAGGCTAGCTGGTGTTCACGTTTCAATCAGCGAGGGTCTTATACAAGTGGGTCTACGCTACGAGGTATACAATAAGGGGCCCTCTGCTGTGACGATACTTGGGGTGGCCTCCTCGTCATGCTCCTTCAACCCGCCTGCTCCCCCGTCTTGGAGGGTTAACGTTAGCCAGTCCTATACGCCCGGATCCGGGGGAGGCCAGGCCTTAGGGCCGGGTGAGAGGGCTACTATGGAGCTTGAGGCCGCCATATATGCCCCTGACCTTAGGAGGGGCGCTATACTGGATAGTGGCTCCTTTACAATTGTCGCCGGTTTTGACCCGGAGAAGGGCCTTGTGATCCCCTATAGCTGGGAGCCTGTCGAAATAATCGTTGAGGGGTTGAACGTCACGGTCTCCGCCCGCTAGCCCCGCCGGGAGTATGAGAGTGATACCCCGACTATAACACCAAGCGCTAGCCCGAGGAGTAGGCCTGTGGCAACTGCTCCGGGGAGGCTTGGTGCGGCGGGCTCTTCGTCCCCGGTCTCCTCGGTGATGGTTACTGTTCTTGTGACTGTGGCCGTCGCCTGGGGCTGCTGGGTGGGTCCTGCTATCTGGCTTGTCTCCTCGTTGTAGCTGATTTGCATCCATGACGCTAGTATGGAGAGGTCTAGGTATGTCCATGCCCTCTCGGTGTCTCCCTGCTCCTTGTAGTACTCGTATGCTTGTAGTAGTGCTGCCGCCGCTTGTGATCCTGTTCTTCCTGCTAGGCTGTAGGCCAGTTTTTCTGCGTACGGCATTAGGGTCTCCCCGTCGAATGTGTTGTGGATCGCCGCTGTGGCCATGGCCACTCCTGCCAGGGATAGGTATGCCTTTGCTATCCTGCCTGGCTCCGCGCTTGCCGATACTACTAGCTCTGCCGCGGTGTCTAGGTTTGGATCCTGCGCCCCAGTTTCTGCGAAGAGTGTCGAGGCATATGCCGTAACTGCTTTGCCTAGGCTGGCTACTATCATAGTCTTGCTGTTAACCCCCTGGGGCTTGGGCCAGTCTAGGCTTGCTAGGAGGCTGGCATACTCTGCCATGGTCTTTGCATAGGCTATCATTACCAGGGGGCTGTAGTCTATTGCAGGTCCTGTTATTGTTATTACTCTGGGCAGGCTCCCGTTGTCTAGTGCCTCCTGCGCCTGCCTGAGGTTCGATGCTGCCATCCAGGTGTATATGGATGCCAATCCCCCGGCCTCAGTGTCTATACCCTCCAGCATGGAGGTGGTCTGGTTTACCGTCTTTATCGCCTCCTCTAGAAGTGGCGTTACATTGTAGTTATTGCTCTTAGCCTCCTCGATCCACGTGGATGCCTGTAGGAGGGCTATAGCGTCTACCATCTCCCGCGTGGCTGGGAAGTAGAGTCCGTGCCCCGCCAGGTCCTGGGCAGCCTTGTAGTGCTCCTCCGCACGGCTGGCTACCTCTTCTAGCCCTGTTCCCGTCTTCTTCATCGCCTCGTATGTGCCCTTGAGCCTATTGTATACTTCATCCAGCCCTTGTGGAGCCCCGGGCTTGGAGGGGCTTGGCTCGAGGTTTATGCCTAGGAGTAGGTTTGAGGCTTCCCATATGCTTCCAGCCTCCCTGACCTTTACTCCTAGCTTCTCGCCCTCCTCGCTTAGGTTTACTTGTACTGGCACGGTTCTGACTATTGCCAGGGGACCGATCCTCTGAACCACCCTCTCGTAGGAGGTGTATACTAGCTGCCCCTTGGGGACTATGAAGAGGGTGCCCCCGCCCTCTGCTACCGCCTTTAACTTATCCTTCAGGCCTCCTACCGGGCCTATTGTGGAGTCCGGGTATATCATCCCTGTGATCACGTTTGGGGTTCTGCATTGTATCCCTGAGAGGGCGGCTATTGTTGCTAGCGTCATCGCTGCCCCCGCGCTGGGGCCCCCCACTATTATGCTTGGGGCCTCTAGCCTATAGTAGAAGTCGTATTTCTCTATGTCTAGTCCCAGGATGAGTGTGGCGGTGAATGCTGCTATCCTGGCTGCCCCCTGAGTGTCGATCTCCGTTGCCGGGCTTGTGCTTATGTACACTCTCCCCTCTCCTGGTGTTACCCTTACACTTATGTTGCCAAGGACCCCGCCTCCCCCTGTTGATACTGCTGCTATCCTGAGCGTGCACTCTCCCACGGTGTCGCTGTGTGATGGAATTGGTGTTGCCGTTAGGAGTGTTAGTATGATGATAGCTAGGGCTATGCCCGTCTTCATTATCTGGGCACCAGTGGCTCCCAGTTGGGGCGGGCGGGGTTATACGGGTTTCCAAGATATATGGCCGTGGAGCAGCCATTCCCTCGTGTTGTACTTGCTAGTGTAGAGCTTGTGCACCTCCTCCACCTCAGCTAGTGTCAACCCCCCGGTATACGCGTCTGCCCCTAGAACCCTCTTGAAGCCCTCTACCAGTGCCTCATATACCTCTCTGAGGCCCGGGTTTAGGCCTAGCTGCCTAAGCCCGGCTATCCTCGAGGCCAGCTCTTCTGAAGGCGTGCTTGTATTGATTACTGCAACCCACTCTCTTGGGTCGAAGTCTAGTAGAAGGGTGCCGTGTTGGAGGAGCGCCTCCCCCGTCCTCACCTGGGCGCTCCCCGAGATCTTCTTGTCCTCAACGGTGACGTCGCTGGCCCCCTCGGTTAGGTAGCAGAGCTCCTCCCCGCCGAGTCCCCTGTAGCCGCCTACCCTGGCGTCTAGTCCTAGTAGCCTGGCCGCCTCTGCTACCCCCTCCGCTATCTTCGCTGCTGAGGTTGCTACGTCTAGCTTGTATAGGGGGGTGTTGCTGGAGAGGACTATACTGTATGTGACCTCGCCGGTTGAGGAGTGGAGGAGCGCCCTGCCCCCGGTTGGCCTCCTCACCAGGGGGTAGCCCCTCCTCTCTGCCTCTCTAATGTTCACCGCTTTACGGGGGTCTTGGCTCCTGCCTATGGTTACGCCTGTGGGGAGCCATGTGTATACCCTGAGAGTGTCTACCCCTGTGCGAGGCCTCATCCTTAGGATGGCCTCGTCTATGGCCATATTGACTCGTGGATCCCTGGCCCCGTCAAGTATTATCCTCAGCTTCAACCTCGTGTTGCCTCCATGTATGCCTCCTTTGCCTTGTAGCTCGTCCTTGCCAGGGGGTGGGCTATTACTGCCTTGAAGCCTAGGCTACGGGCCTTCTCCTCTAGCGTCTTGAACTCTTGCAGGGTGTACATCTTTACTAGGGGGTGGTGGCGCGGGCTTGGCCTTAGGTATTGGGATAGGACTAGTATATCCACGCCAACACCTCTTAGGTCCCTCATTGCCTCTACAACCTCCCATTGCTCCTCGCCCATGCCGAGTAGTATCGAGGACTTCGTGATTATCCTTGGGTTCATCTCCTTCACAGTCTCCAGTACCTTTAGGCTCTGCTCGTACCCCGCCCTCCTGTCCCTTACCTTCGGTGTGAGCCTCCTGACCGTCTCTATGTTATGGGCTATAACCTCGGGCCCGGCCTCCACCACTGTCCTTAGCGACTCCCTGCTCCCCTGGAAGTCGGGTATCAGGGCCTCAACAATCACCCCCGGGTTTAGCCTCTTCACTGCCCTGATCGTCTCGGCGTAGTGCCCGGCGCCCCCATCGGGCAGGTCGTCCCTATCCACGCTTGTTATTGTGACGTAGTCTAGGCCCATCCTCTTGACCGCTAGTGCCACCTTCATAGGCTCTCCCGGGTCAAGTGGCTGGGGCCTGCCGCTCTTCACGTAGCAGAACCTGCATCCCCGGGTGCATATGTCGCCCATTATCATGAACGTGGCCGTCCCACTCCCCCAGCACTCACCAATGTTGGGGCATAGGGCCTCCTCGCAGACAGTTGCTATCCCAAGCCCTGCTACCAGCTTGGCCACGTCCCTATGCCGCCTGCCTGGCCTGACTCTGAGCCTGATCTTCTCCAACAGGGCTCACCCTCAGTAACGGGGCCCCGGGGCCCACGGGGTCGCCGGGGCTGGCTAGGACCTCCTCTACCACGCCTGCTACTGGGGATTCTATGACTAGTATGGCCTTCTCTATCTCAACCTCGGCCACTGGCTCGCCCTCCTCAACCTTATCCCCCGGCTTTTTTGCTATGGAGACTATCTTACCCTTCCAGTCGCCCCTCCTGGGCCACAGGTCTCTTGGAACCTCTACTATCGCCATCTCGGCACACCTGGGGGAGAACCCCTCTCCTGGGGCCTGGATCCCGTTGCTGTCAAGGCTTAATAATATAGGCTCTTAGTGATCCCTGGTGCAAGGGTGGATACTGTGGGCTACAGGCTATCCTACCCACCGCTACTGCTCGTTTTAGCCCTCCTACTAGCTTCTCTCGCCTCTGGCACCGTCTCATATGCGGATGGAGATGATTATGGCGAGGGCGAAAATGGGGTTGCCGATGGTCTAGGCGAGCTGGCTTGGAGTCTGGGCCCTGTGCTGGTGGCCGCGTTTGCTGTATACAAGTATAGCTTGCCCTACCAGGCTAGGATGGGCCTCAGGCTACCCGTTAGGTATAAGCATGTACTCGACCTGCACATCTACAGTAGCATCGGACTGGGCCTTGTTGCGCTGGCCCACGGGTACCTTCTGCTCGAGGAGGCTACTGTGCTCGAGTATGCTATAGGGGCCGTGATCGTGTTTATGATGATCACGGGGATCCTGCTACGCTGGTCTAAGAATAGGAGGGTTAAGGCCTACGCCAGGCTACTGCACACCCAGAGGCTGCTCGCGGTAACCCTGCTGGTGCTCGTTGCAATACATACGGGGATTAGGGACTAGTAGACGGTTATTACACCCATCCACCGGTCCTCACCCACCTGGTGCCCGTGGTTGGAGGCTGTAGCCAGGATCCTGAGGGCCCTCGAGGAGAGGGCTAGGCTTGTGAGGAACCCTGGTGCGTCGTGGCTTAGGAGGGAGGCCTCCCGCTATGCTGTCCCTAACGAGTGGGGTGTGCCCCTATTCAGGTCTAGGGTATGCGCCAGGATGCCCGACGCCACGATAGAGGATGTTAACAAGCTGGAGGGTGGAGAGGCTGCTAGGCTTGAGGAGGAGTTGAGGCGCGTCGAGGAGTACGTATCCTCCCGGGAGTTCATCGTTGTCGACTCTAGTATAGGCTCCTCCCTCGGCTTCAGGCTGAAGGTGAGGTCTTTTATCTCCTCCACGAGCCCCCACCTGGCGCTCATGTTCTCCACCAACTACTTCCCCGGCCCCGATGACGGGGAGCCGGTGATCTATAGCGTGGATATACCCGAGTGGCCTAGGAGGCTCGTCGCTGTTGACCCGGTTGAGAGGGCCACCATAATACTCGGGAGCGACTACTATGGCGAGCTCAAGATGAGCGCCCTTAGGATGGCCATGAACTATGCCAGGGATCATATGGGGATGCTCGGGGTCCACGCCGGGTCTAAGGTGTACCACCTGGAGGGGGCTCCCAGCCGTGGGCTCGGGGTACTAGTCTTCGGCCTGAGCGGTACAGGGAAGTCTACGATCACATTCCACCTCCACGAGGGCCAGCTGAGGCAGGGGGAGTGGGTTTCGATAAGGCAGGACGATATAAACATCCTGACCCGGGGCCTCTACGCCTACGCCACCGAGAGGAACTTCTACCCCAAGACCGACTCCGCCCCGGGTATACCCAACCTCTACCGGGCGCTGAGGCACCCTGATACGGTGCTTGAGAATGTCTACGTTGAGGATGGGAGGATAGACTTCACCGTGACCAGCGGGTGCCACTCCAACGCCAGGGCGGTTGCGGTTAGGCACGCAATAGAGGGGGCCGATAATACGTATGACACCCCTAGGATCGACTTCATATTCTTCCTAACCAGGAGGAGCGACATGCCGGTTGCGGCCAGGCTAACGGGGCCGGAGCAGGCTACTGCATACTTCATGCTCGGCGAGTCGATTAAGACCAGCGCAGGCACCATGGACCCGAGGGAGGTGGGGAAGCCTGTCAGGGTTCCAGGCTTCGACCCCTTCATAATAGGGCCAAGGTGGATAAACGGCCTCCGCTTCTACGAGGCCCTGCACCTCAACCCCGAGACCAGGGTCTACATACTCAACACCGGGTACGTGGCGGATAGGAAGGTAACCCCACGGGACACCCTGTCGACGATACTCGCTATAATGAGGGGCGAGGCGGAGGAGGAGTATGACGAGGCCTTGAATATGTACATGGTCACCAGGGCACCTGGAGCAGATCTGGAAAAACTGGACCCGCGCAGGGCGATACCGGGCTACAAGAGCCACATGATACAGGCTAGGGAGGAGAGGAGGAAGTACCTACTAGGCAAGTACCC
Organism: Acidilobaceae archaeon; assembly: GCA_027014125.1. Lineage (GTDB taxonomy): Archaea > Thermoproteota > Thermoprotei_A > Sulfolobales > Acidilobaceae > S012-22. The sequence continues at coordinate 28,792 of JALWEI010000025.1, forward strand.
CCAGCTAGCTTTCGCCGCAAATGCGATCTAAACCCGGGGGCCCCATCCACTGCTATATGGGGTGCGCAGGAGGCTGGGCGCCATGGTGCGGGGGGTGGGATTCGAACCCACGCAGGCCTACGCCAACGGGTCTTAAGCCCGCCCCCTTTGGCCGGGCTCGGGCACCCCCGCGCCTCCCCTACTTATTCTTAGGTCTATGGGAACTCCATATTTTAGTGTCTCGCCCCGGATACGTATTCCTGGTGGCGCGTGGTGCTGCTGGATCCTCTTGGCATGGTTCCTGACGGGCTTAGGAGGCTCCTGTTGGAGGAGGTCCCTGCTAGGGCTGGGGAGATTGACAGGCTTAACAGGGTGCCTGACAGCCTCTTGGAGGCCCTGGCCTCTGAGGGCGCCTTCGACGCTACCTCCCTCGGGCTTGGGGGCCTGCTTGAGGCGGTGAGGCTCGCTGCTAGGAGTAGTCCTGGGCTGGCCCACGTGATCCTTGTCCACGGTACTAGTGTTATCGCCTCTGGAGGCGTGGCCGGGTCTAGGGGCATCGTGGCCTTTAGCGTCACTGAGCCTGGCGGGGGTAGTGATGTGATCGCTAATCTGAAGACCAGTGCTAGGGAGGAGGGCTCCTCGGCTGTCATTGACGGGGTTAAGGTCTTCACCAGTAACGCCCTGTACGCGGGTGAGTTCCTGGTCCTAGCCAAGGGGCCCGGGGGGCCGACGATGTACCTCGTCCCTAGGGGCGGGGGCGTCGAGGTGGAGCCTTTGGAGCTTTCCGGGTTCAGGGGGAGCGGTGTCGGCCGTGTAGTGTACAGGGAGGCTAGGGGCGAGAGGGTCGGGGAGCCTGGACGCGGCCTGAGGGAGGCCCTACAGGGCATCAACGTGGGGAGGCTGGGATACGCCGCTATAGCCCTCGGCATGGCCGAGTCTATGGTGGAGGAGGCGTATAGGGCGGCCTCGGGGAAGAGGGTCTTCGGTAGGGGCCTGCTGGAGCTCCAGGGGCCCCGGTGGATGCTGGCTGAGGTGTATAGGAGGAGCCTCCTCCTACGGGGGCTAGTCGCCAGTGCTATAGCGGGGGCGAGGGGGTGGACCGTGGACCCGGTGCTTGCTGCTGCCGCCAAGGTTGAGGCGGGCTCCCTGGCTAGGGAGGCCGTGTGGACCGGGGTCCAGCTCCAGGGCGGGCGTGGCCTGGCCCTTGGGGGCCTCGGGGAGAGGCTGTGGAGGGACTCCCGTGTGCTCGATATAGGTGAGGGGAGCCGGGAGGTCCTGCTAGACTTCCTGTGGGGTAGGCTTGAGAGGAGGCTGGGAGGGTGATCATACTCCACGTCTCCGACCCCCACTGCGCGACGGGGGTGCTGAGGAGGATCCTGGGGGAGGCTAGCTACGACCTGGTCGCCGCTACCGGGGATTATGAGTGCCTCGACACTGCCGAGGCCCTGCTGGGTGCAGGGGGCCGGGTTGTTGCTGTTACTGGTAACATGGATACCCCCGCGATCCGTAGGCGCCTCCAGGAGGCTGGCGTGCTGGTGGAGGGTAGGGTAGCCACAGTCTCGGGGCTGAGCGTGGCTGGGGTTGGGGGCCTGGATCCTGCGGGGACCATGGCTAGGCTGGGGGGTAGCGCTGAGGTCCTCCTGAGCCACCATCCCCCTCGGGGGGTGCTGGACCTCACCCTCCTAGGCGTCCATGCTGGGCTCGACGAGCTCGTGGAGGTGGCCTCTAGGCTGGGGGCCCGGCTGCACCTCTTCGGGCATATCCACGAGAGCCCCGGGTTTAGGGTGGAGTGGGGCCGGCTCCACGTTAATCCTGGGCCTGCGCTTGAGGGTAGGTATGCGGTTATCGATTATCCCCGCGGGGTGGTGTCGCTGGGGAGGGTTAGAGTGTAGGCGGCCGCCACTAGTAGGCTGGCCGCTACCACCCATGCTACCCCTGCTAGTCCGTGGGTTGATGCTACTCCCCCTATGGGTGCCCCTACTGCTACTCCTGCTATGTTTGCCACCTGCTGTATAGCCATGCTGGTCCCCCGTGCCTCCCTTGGAGCCTGGGCTGCTAGGTAGGTGCTCGCCGTCATGAGGCCTGCGATGGTTGCCCCGTATAGGGTGAATCCTGCTAGTATCCCGGGTGTGCCCCTGGTTAGTGCTATCCATAGGCCTGCTAGGCCTATGGCTGCTGATGCCGCCGTGACTAGGCGGAGCTGGCCCTTGTCTAGCCTGGAGCCGGCTAGGGGGAAGAGTGGTATGCTTGCTAGCGTGGCGACTCCTATGGCTGCCCCTGTCAGGGCTGATGCCTCCTCCTCTGCCCTGGCTAGGCCGTCGTTTAGTAGTGCCTGGGGCATGCCTCCTACTATGGCCCCGAAGCCTGTGTAGAGGAGGAATATCAGGATCCCGGCTCCTGCTACTAGCCCTCGAGCCTCTGAGAGGCCCCTGGCTAGGCTTCCGCCCCTGCTCCCGGTCTCGGGGAGGCCCCTGGTGGATAGGAGGCCTGCCAGCAGGATTAGGGCTATGAGTAGGAAGGAGGGTTTGAATCCTAGCCTAGAGACTGCTGCCGCTGAGGAGAGGCTTCCTAGGGCTACTGATGCTGCTACTACCGAGAGGTATCTGCCTGTTGATGATCCTAGCCTGCCCTTTGGGGCTGTGTCCCCTACTATGGCCATGTAGGCTGGGTAGACTAGGCTCCCGCCTAGTGCGTGTAGCCCCCTGACGGCGGCGAGCTGGGTGGGGCTTGATGCTAGGGCGTAGCCTGTCATGGATAGGGTGTCCCATGCTAGTCCTATGGCTAGGCTCCGTTTCCTGCCGATCTTGTCTACTATGATCCCCGCTGCTATGCTTGCGGGGAGGGCTACCATGCTGTAGAGCCCGGCTATGAGGCCTGCCTGCTCGTCCCCTGCCCCCAGGCTTTTTGCGTACCCGGCTATGAGGCCTAGTAGGAATGCCGTGTCCATCACTCCTGCCAGGCCTACTATGGCTAGTTGTATCCTCCAGCGCTCCACCCCGTTGTGCACCCTCCAGGGGGGTGGGGGCTCTTGGGGGCTCCTTGCATGTATATACCGGCATGTACCTATCCTCCCCCCGTTATTACGTGTATCCTGTTTCCGGTGACTGGGTCTGGGGGGAGCTCTTGTAGCCCCTCGAGTGCCTCTAGGGGGTCCTCTCCTGACCCTACTGCTTTGGCGAACCTCGCTATCGCCTCATCGACTGTCTGCCACTGTACTAGGCCTTGGAAGCCTGCGTACCCCGAGGCTCCTTTGCTGAGGAGTATCTCGCCGAGGACTGGGTCTAGCTCCTCGTCGCCCATTCCATAGCATGCACCTACCAGTATCACCGTGCCGTTGAAGTAGTAGGGGGTCTCCTCGAAGTAGCGGGGGCCTAGGGCCAGGTATCGTGGCAGCCCCTGGAGCTCCTCCTCGCTGACTGGGGCCAGGGGGCCGCCGGGGGGTATGACTGCCATCGCCGCCAGGCCCTGGTCTAGCATTGTGATGACCCTGCCCCCCACCTCCTCCTCTGCCTCCTCAACGAGGAGGCCCGTGTATATGTATGGGCCCCGCGGGCCCTGGCTCCCGTTGCTGTAGGCCCCGTGGCTCCTGATAATCACTATGTCATAGGCGTCTAGCATATCCATCTCCAGGATCCCAGCGTCGCTGCCCAGCCTCACGTCGACCACGTACCCGGCCTTGCCGAGCTCCTCTACAACCAAGTCGACCAGCGTCTCGTTGGGGTAGGCCCTCCACAGCGGGTCGTAGTAGAGAGCCCTAGGGACGAGGCTAACCGTGACGCCGGTATCGACGGCGTCCCCACCCCTCAGCTCCAGGGCCGCAACAGCAGCTACTAGGACTAGTAGCAGGGCGAGCGGCCATATCCTACGCCTTCCACGCAACCACTGCACCCAGGACGCGGCCTTGGGGCGGTGAGGGGGTTATAGGAGGTTCCACGCGCCGCCCCCACCAGCACGGCGGGCCACGGGGATACATCCCTCCGGGGGCATTTCCCAGCGCCTGGCCATGGGGGCCTCTGGGCCCCTGGCGGCCCCACTGCGGGCTACACCATTATACGCCGTGCAGCCCGCCCCCAGGTGAGCGCCTACGGCCTCGGGCGATTGGGAGCGGCGGGCTGAACCCCTCGGGGGCAGAGCCCCCTCGAGGGCTTACACCCCCGCCCCATCAACCCCGTCTTCTACGGGAGCCCTCGCCGCCCTCCCGGCACGAGGCCGGGAGAAGCGGATGGCCGCCTCTTTTCGGGGAGGGGTTCCCGCTTAGATGCTTTCAGCGGTTACCCCACTGCGGCGTGGCTGCCCGGCTCTGCCCTGCCGGACAACCGGTACACTAGAGGCCGCGGCGCCCCGTTCCTCTCGTACTAGGGGCACCTTCCCCTCAGGCGGCCGACACCCCCCGCGGGTAGAGACCGACCTGTCTCACGACGGTCTGAACCCAGCTCACGTTCCCCTTTAATGGGCGAGCAGCCCCACCC
>JALWEI010000026.1 GCA_027014125.1 Acidilobaceae archaeon
CCTGAACCTAACCCCAAGCCAGCTGGCAGACCTGCTAGAGGGGCAGAAGGACCTAGTCAGGGGCCTAGTGAGGGCGGCGAAGCTACCAGGAGAATACGCGGAGGAGGCGATACACAGAGCCAACCTCCAGCCCGGGGCCAAGCCCAAGGACCTAGCACCCGGGGACCTCGAGGCCCTGATAGAGGCGATACAAGGTATATGGAGGGAATCTCTACAAGGCAAGGGCTACCTAGCCCCGAGCCGAGGGGAGGCAACGCCCTTCAAGCCAACCCGCCTCCCCCCAGGGGAGGTAGTGGAGCACCCAACATTCGACGATGCGCTCGATGAGCTATACTCCACCCCAGCCCAGCCAGTGGATACGGGGGAGAGGGAGAGGCTCCTCAAGAGCCTCGAGGAAGCCAGGGAGACGGCGAGGAGGTACGCTGAGGAGGCGGAGAAGCTGAGGAGGGCAGCGAGCCTAATACCAAGCATGTACGACGAGATCCAGTCCATACTAGACTGCGCCGCAACCGGGGGCCAATGCCCCGGCGTAGACAGGAAGAGGGGTATAGTAGAGATCCCGGTTGGCGATACAATTGTCAAGGCCAGGATAGGGGAGACCGTGGACCAGCTGGTCCTCAGGCTATTCAGGGAGGCGGGTGAGCTGGAGGCGAAGGCGAGGAGGGCCAGGGAGGCGGAGAAGAGCATAATGGAGAGGCTTGAGGACCTAGAGCTCAAGGTCAAGGCCAGGAGGGTAGCGGCCCTAGCCAGGGCCAGGAGGAGGCAGTGGTACGAGAAGTACCACTGGACCATAACTAGGAGCGGCCTCATAGCGGTGGGAGGCAGGGACGCAGGCCAGAACGAGGCGGTAGTAAAACGCTACCTGGGTGAAAGCGACATTTTCATGCACGCCGACATCCACGGCGCCCCCGCGGTGGTACTCAAGACCGAGGGCCGCGAGCCAACCACCGGAGACCTAATGGACGCAGCGGTGATAGCAGCGGCCTATAGCAGGGCGTGGAAGGCGGGGCTAGGCCACGTCCAGGTGTACTGGGTCCACGCCAACCAGGTCTCGAAGAGCCCACCCACGGGGGAATACCTGGCCCGGGGAGGCTTCATAATCAGGGGCAAGAAGAACTACCTCCCCCCGGTGAGGACGAGGCTATACCTGGGCCTGGCGCAGGACCAGGACGGGGCCCCATACATACTAGCCGGCTCGAGGGAGGCGGTAGAGCCAAGGGTACTGGCCTACCTAGAGCTGGAGCCCGGCGACCTTAAGGTCGAGGAGGCTGCTAGGAGGATCAAGCAGGAGCTAGCGAAGACGCTACCCAGGGATGCGAGGCACATAGCGCTAGGCCTACCCGAGGAGGAGGTGGCACAGAGGCTGCCGGGTAGGATCAGGATACTATCAGCTAGGAGGGGCGGTGCCACCCCAGTCCAAGCCTAAGATTGACCGGGGAACCTGCCACTCCTCACATCACTAGCGTACTCCTTGACAGCCTCTAGTATGAGGCTCCACGCATCCCTGTACCTCTTGGCAAACGGCGGGCTCTCCCTTGCCAGGCCTATCACGTCATGGAGTACTAGGACCTGGCCGTCGCAGTGGGGCCCGGAGCCTATGCATATTGTAGGGATCGAGAGCTTATCGGTTATACTCCTAGCCACATCAGGGCTCGTGTACTCTATCACCAAGGCGAATGCGCCAGCGGCCTCAAGCTCCACGGCACTCCTAACCAGCTCCCTAGCCTCCGCCTCACTCCTACCCTGCATCCTGTACCCGCCCAGGGCCAGGTAGCGCTGGGGCGTCAGGCCAATGTGGCCCACCACCGGTATGCCAGCGTTGACGATCGCCCTAACCCTATCAACGTACTCGCTACCCCCCTCGAGCTTCACAGCCTCCGCCCCAGCCCTAGCAAGGGCTATAGCGGACTCCACCGCCCGGGTACTACTAGGCTCATAGCTGCCGAATGGCATGTCACCGACAACCATGGCCCGGGGCCTCGCCCTCGCTACGGCCTCGGTGTGCCTCACCATATCCTCCAGCCTAGCCTGTAATGTGGACTCGTGGCCGAGTACAACCATAGCTAGGCTATCGCCGACCAGGATCATGTCGACCCCGGCCTCGTCCACGATCCTGGCAGTGGGGTAGTCGTAGGCCGTGATCATCACGATCCTCCTTGATCCCTTCATCTTGAGGATCTTCCTAACAGTAACCTTACCCACGCCCAGAACCACCAAGAGAGAGGGGGCTACTATGGATTCCACTATAAAACCCGGGTCCATGCAAGCATATACGAAGACGGTGACCCAGCATGGTTGCAGAGGGAGAACCAGCCCCAGACTTCGAGGCCAAGGCCCACACGGGCGAGACGGTCAGGCTATCCGACTACAAGGGCAGGATCGTGGTCCTCTACTTCTACCCCAGAGCGATGACCCCCGGGTGCACCCGGGAGGGCGTGAGGTTTAACGAGCTATACGAGGAGTTCCAGAAGTACGGCGCCGTGGTCCTGGGCGTGTCAACCGACCCGGTAGAGAAGAACAGGAAGTTCGCGGAGAAATACGGCTTCAAGTTTCCCCTACTGAGCGATGAGAAGGGGGAAATAGCGGAGAAGTATGGAGTACTAGAGACCAGGAAGAGCGGGGCGATAGCAGCAAAGAGGACAACCTTCATAATAGATAAGAATGGGGTAATCAGGAGGATATTGAAGAACATAAGACCGGCGGAGAAGCACGCCGATATGGCCCTAGACGAGGTCAAGAAGCTAGCAGGGGAAAGCTAATCCATAGGGACACCTGGCCTCTGCACGGGCAAGTACAACAGGATATAAGCCCTATACCCAGTTTCTCTATTAAACATTAGGAGGTGGATGAGATGGAGGTATGGGAGATCCTGGTAGCAATAGGGGGCCTACTAGCGCTACTAGCTGGCCTCGCAAGCATGGCGACGGGGGCGCCACTGGCGCAAACCCTCTTCGGAGTCACTCTAGTGGAGGGGACAACGGTGAGAGTCATGGGTGTGATAGGCCTAGTAGGAGGCCTCACATCACTATACTCGCTACGAGACGGCAACCCGAAGCTGGGGCTGGTAGGAGGCGTGCTAGGGCTCCTGGCACCCTGTGGGCTCTCCATACTAGCAGTGATAGGTGGCGTGGTGGGTATGGGAGGGGCCAGCCGGCGGTAGCCGGTCTAGAGTGTTATGTGTATCCCCAGCACCTCTATAACTATGAAGTATATTATTAGGAGGGCTGCTCCGAATGGCACGCCTAGCCTTGCCCACTCCTTCATGGTTATCTTGAGCCTCCCAGCCGCCACTATATTCGGGATATTCCCGGGGATCAGCATGCCACCCGATACTAGGAGGCTCATCAAGGCGCTCCTGATCTGCTCCTCGCTAAGATAAGGCCCAATCTCAGCCGCGGCCAGGGTAGCATTGTCGACAACCGCCGATATGGTATTAACCCAGTATAAGACAGCCGGGTCCAGCTTGGAGAAGTACCACACGACCATAGGAGTGAAGCTGTACCCGAGCAGCTCTAGGGCTGCCACGAAGACGAACACCCTAACAGTCCTCTCCACGACATCCCTCAGGGTCTCCCCATACGTAGCGGATACCCCCTCCACCTGGGAAGCGTAACGCCTCATGGACAGGCTGGCGACAGCCGCGACCCCGATCACCCCTGGTATGACATAGGCGCCTAGGAGGCGGAGAAGGTAGTCGAATGGAGCATTCAGCTTGGAGACTGCTATGGTTGAGAGCGGCTCGCCTATAGGGGTGAGCGCCGCTCCCAGGCCCAGGGCGAAGGCGGCGTATATCGTGAACCTGATCTTGGCTCCCCTGGGCATCTTGAGAGCCGCCACAACCTCGGAGAGTATGACAGCCGTTACTATCACCGATATAACACTGGATATCATGCCTAGCACCGTTATGAATATGAAGGTGAACAGCGTCAGCCCCACCCTCCTGATCATCCTGTCAAGCATCCTGTATATGACCGGGTGGTAGTAGAGGAAGATGAGGCCGAATATGAACACGGCCTGGGTGATGCCCACCGGGAGCCCGGAGACTGAGAGCGGCGTCTTGATCGCCTTGACTGCAAGCTCCCTAAGCCCCTCACCGTCGAGGATGCCGTAGTGGTATGTGACTGCAACCCCAACAAGGCCCATCGCGAGGAAGAAGGGCTCCAGGTTCTCCTCGACTCTCCTCGAGGCGAAGGGCAGGACCAGGACTAGCACGAGTATGACTGCTAGGGCGATGGTTAGACCGGGTATAGGCTCTCCGAGCTCTGGCGGGGCAGCTGCCATGGATCAGACCCCGGCCCACTAGAGGAACCAGGGTTATTTAAAATTAATTAATACTAAAAACTATAAATAATTTATAAATAAAAAACACTATTATCAGGGACTCCGGCCCCCGGCCAAGCGGCGGAGCATCTCCCTGAGCCCGCCAGCCTCCAGGATAGACTTAACATAGCCCGGCATGCCGCTAACCCGTATAGCCCCTCTGCTAGCCTCGACGACACCCCTATCCAAGTCTATAGTGATCGGCTCGCCCTCCTCCACGATACCAAGAATGCCGGGGGCCTCAACGGCCAGCAATCCATTGTTTATAGAGTTCCTATAGAAGATCCTATGGAAGCTCTCCGCAACTATGGCCTTCACCCCGAAGGCCTTTAGGGCCAGGGGCGCATGCTCCCTGCTGCTACCATACCCAAAGCCCCTGCCCGCGACTATCACGATCGGCCTCCTGGCTCTCTGTATCCTGCTCCTGATCTTAGGCCTATTCTCGAATATGTGGCTAGCAAGCTCCCCTGGATCGGTTATGTAGAGGTACCGCCCGGCTATTATATCATCAGTACTTATACTATCCCCAAGCTTGAAGGCATATCCAGACACCCTCAACACCATCGCACCTCCATTAAGCGAGGCTCCTGGGATCTGTGATCACGCCCGTAACAGCGGACGCCGCGGCCGTCTGGGGGGATGCTAGGTATATCCTAGCGGTGGGACTCCCCATCCTGCCGGGGAAGTTCCTGTTACTGGTGGATAGCACAACCTCCTCGTCGCCGGCAACCCCCATGGTGGAGCCGAAGCATGCTCCACACCCTGGGGGCGTGATCACGGCCCCGGCGCTATGGAGGATCCCCAAGACCCCGGTCTCGAGCGCCTTCTGGTACACCCTCCTGCTGGCCGGCGTTACTATGAGCCTCACGCCCTCCCTGACCCTCCTCCCCTTGAGGATCCTGGCGGCCGCCTCAAGGTCCTCATACCTAGCATTGGTGCAGCTCCCCAGGAAGACCTGGTCGACCTCCACACCCTCAAGCTCCCGGGCCGGCCTGGCATTGTATGGTGCTGGTGGCTCAGAGACCATGGGCTCCAGCTCGCCTAGGTCTACCTCAATGCTGGGCTCCCCGTTCCTAGGTGCTAGCCTCTTCCAGCCCGGCTTCACAGCGCCCCTCTCCCTCCGCATCCACTCCACGAGGACCTTGTCGACGGGAAACAACGCGGTCTTGGCCCCTCCCTCGACCATCATGTTTGCCACTGTAAGCCTATCGCTGACCCCCAGGCTGGCTAGGCCCGGGCCCGTGAATTCTATACTAGCGTACACGGCGCCGTCTCCCCCGGTCCTGGATAGTATCTGGAGGGCTAGGTCCTTGCCTGTCAGGGGCCACTCTAGCCTGCCCTCAAGCCTGGCTAGGATGGTGTGGGGCACCTTGAGCCACAGCTCGCCCCGGGCCATTATGTATGCTGCCTCGGTGCTCCCAATGCCCGTGGAGAACACGGCTAGGGCCCCGTAGGTTATCGTGTGGCTATCGGCGCCCAGAGCCAGCATGCCAGGCTCCACCTCCTCCTCAACCGCGATCTGGTGCATAATCCCCTCGCCCACATCCTTGAGGGCGCAGCCGTGCCTCCTGGCAAACCTCCTCAGCAACCTGTAGCTGGTTGCTATCCTAGCCGTGGGCGGCGGGCTATAGTGGTCCAGCACTATGAGGGTCCTTATCCTGGAGCAGTCTACCGGTGCACCGGTCTCTTCAATCACCCTTAGGGCTAGGAGCGCGGTTATGTCGTTCATGAGCAGGAGGTCTGGCTTGGCCACAACTATATCGCCGGGCCCAGGGTCGCTGGGGCCCTCAACTATGTGGCTTGACAGTATCTCCAGGGCGAGGCTCTCATACACCGCTCTCCACCATCCCGGCTATCTTACTAGCCATCTCCATGGTCCCCATGCTCCCACCCACGTCGGGGGTAGTGTAGCCCCTCCTGTAGGCCTCCTCCACCGCCCTGGCCACAGTGGCACCCGCCTCGGCGTGGCCCATCCATTCGAGCATCATAGCAACGGCTAGGATCATAGCGGTAGGGTTAGCAACCCCCTTCCCCGCTATATCCCACGCGGCGCCGTGGACTGGCTCGAAGAGGGCCTTCCCATCTCCAACATTGGCTGAGGGGGCCAAGCCGATCCCGCCAGCGACCTCGGCTGCCAGGTCGCTCAGTATGTCGCCGTACTGGTTCATCGTCAGTACCACGTCGAACCTGGAGGGGTTCCTGGCCAGCATCATGGCGGCGGCGTCCACGTACATCTCATCATACTCCACGCCCATACCCGCTAGGACCTTGCCTGCCTCCCTACGGAACATGCCGTCAGCCAGCTTGAGCACGTTGGCCTTATGAACAATCGTCACCCTACCCCTCCTCCTAGAAGCGTAGAGGCCTGCTACCCTAGCAACCCTAGCCGCCCCGGCTCTCGAGGATACTTTCAGGGCGAAGGCCGTGTCGCCGACCACATACTCCACGCCATAGTACACGTCCTCGAGGTTCTCCCTTACTATGACCAAGTCAACCCTACCCCAGCACCGGGAGGGCACCAGGCTCCTGGCCGGCCTCACATTGGCGTAAGCCCCGAGCATCCTGCGGAGGGGAACCACGACCTCCCCAGCAGTCTCACCCACAGGCCCCTTGAGCACGGCATCAGCCCAATGGAGCGCCAGGTCCTCCACCCACCCCGGCAGGGGTGAGCCGTGCCTCCTGGCAGCGGAGTCGCCAGCCTCAGCCCTCCTGACCTCAAGGCCCAGCCTGTATCTCCCCTCGACGGCCTCTAGGACCCTGAGGGCCGCCTCAGAGACCTCGGGGCCGACACCGTCGCCGGGTATCAGGAGGATCCTACCCTTCCCCCGCACCGGGCCTCGCCTCCACGCTATACTCCCTTACCCAGGCGATGATCATGTCCTCATCCACCTTCTTCATCCTGGGAGCAACATCCTTCAACCTATACAGTATATGCCTGACCAGGCCCCTGCTGGGCTCTACACCTAGCTGGCGTAGAGCGTACTCCACAGCGGCCCTCCCGCTATGCCTTCCCAGCACGATCCTCCTCCTGTTGCCGACGGCCTCGGGTGGTATGGGCTCGTAGGTGGATGGGTTGCTTAGGACCCCGTGAACGTGTATCCCAGCTTCGTGAGCGAAAGCGTTCAGCCCCACGACCGGCTTGTTTGGAGGAAGCTTTATCCCAAAGCGCTCCGCGACGATCCTAGAAGCACTGGTTAGACGCTCCAGCCTTATCCCGGTCTGGTAGCCCAGCTGGAAGTGGATAGAGGCCACCACCTCCTCCAGCGCCGCGTTTCCGCCCCTCTCCCCGAAGCCGTTTACTGTCACCTGCACGCCGTCGGCCCCGGCGATCACCCCGGCTATGCTATTCACCGTGGCCATGCCAAAGTCGTTATGGCAGTGCACGTCCACCTTGACCCAGCTTGGCAGGGCCCTCCTTATCCTCCTCACCAGGGCCTCCATCCTCCATGGCGTCATGACCCCCACTGTGTCTGGTATGTTGATGTACCCGGCCCCGGCCTCCACGACGCTCCTATAAACCTCCTCCAGGTAGTCTGGGTCGCTCCTCGTAGCATCCTCGGCTGAGAATAGAACCTCGACGCCATAACCCCTAGCCCTCTCTACGGCATTAACCGCAGCCTCCAGCGCCTCCTCCCTGGTCATAGCCAGCTTATGCCTCAGGTGCACGTCGCTAGTAGCTATGAAGACGTGTATAATATCCACGTCACTCTCGGCCGCGGCGTCTACATCGCCGGGATTAGCCCTAGCCAGCCCGGCAACCCTAGCCTTGTACACCTCCCTGGATATAATCCTGGTCGCCCTGGAGTCTAGGCTTGATGATGCAGGGAACCCTGCCTCTATAACGTCGACACCGAGATCATCTAGGACGCGTGCGATGGAGACCTTGTCCTCCAGGGACAGCTCGACCCCGGCCATCTGGTCCCCATCGCGCAGGGTAGTATCGAAGACCCTTACACGCCGAGGTTTGACAAACCCATCACCTCAAGCCCACCCGAATCCCACCCAGGTATAAAAGGGTTCCCCACCAAAACCCGGGACGCAACCAGGGATCCATATATGGAGAAACACGGCCGGGCTAGGAAACCTCCACCAGCCCCAACCGCTCGTACTCCTCTAAAACCCTAACCAGCACATCACCACGAATACGCTCTACCCCATAAACGGCGGCCAGCTTCGAGTGCAGCGCGCCAACAGTGATACCACCACGGGCATGGAAGAACAGCTCCCTAGCATAGGCATTCCACTCTCCATCAATAAGCCTGGCAAGCCTAGCAGCATCCTCGCCCCCCATCCCGGGTAGAACGTAGTCGGCCAGGAACGGGACCAGGCCCCTAACCACACGGGAGTCATCAACAGGCCTCCACGACGAGCCACCGCCGCCGAGGAAGAGCTCCCTGGCAAGGCCAGCAGAGGCCTCATCACCCCTGGAAAGGTGCCTGGAGACAATCATCCAAGGCCGGGGATCCGGGGCACTGGGCCTCGCCCCCACTCCGGTGGCTAGAGCAATGGCGGCTCCGAGAACGGCAGACTCCCTAAGCCTATCCGGGTCAATCCTATACGCGTCATCCCAGTCGCTATGATAATACGGGTCAGGCCACTGGTTAACCATAACCGCCGGGACACCGTGGCCAAGCATGACGTCATGGTCGCTACCCCCACTATAGAGGGCAACCTCCACCCCAGCCAGGTACGAGGCCTCAAGCGACGCCCTAGCAAGCCCCTCCCCCATACCAGTAGGGGGGAGATAGACCCTAACCGGGCCCAGCCCCGGCTCCTGGCGCCCCCCAACCATGTCAAGGTTAACCATGGAACTGGTCACGCCCGCAAGCCAGTTCCCAAACACAGCGGCGCTACCGGTATACTCCGGGAACAGGGCCAGCCTAAGCGTGAACCCGGGGTCCAGCTCGGCCAGCGCCCTGAAAGCGGCTATAGCAGCGGCTACCCCGCTGGCGTTGTCATTAGCACCGGGCTCGGGGTGGCAGTAGTGGGCCGAGAGTAGGGGACCCTCGCCCCTCCTATCCCCTATCCACGCTACTATAACTGGGAACCTGGGCTCCACCCCGGTGTCTGCATCGATATACACCTCCACAGTGGAGCCCTCTATCCCCTCAGCCATGCTCCGGGGTATGGAGACTGCGGGGAGCCAGTGATCCTCCCCCTCGGGAAGGAAGAGGCCTATGTAGGGCACCGCCGCCGGGGGCAGGTCCTCCCGGTAGAATAGGACCCCGGAGGCCCCGGCCTCCTCGGCTAGCCTATAGGCTACTCGGTAGTGCGACTTTACCACGAGTACCTTGCCCTCGGCGTCCCTATACTCCTCGGGGTCTAGCGGGTCCCTTACTAGGCGGGCCTCGCCCCGGCTCCACCCGTCTGTTGGTGGCGTGTGGGGCGCGGCCAATGTTGGGTGGCTCCTTGATGTTAGCTCTCTCCCTCCTATCCTGACCCTGGCCTCCTCTAGGTGCCATCCCCGGGGTGTGGGCATCCATCCTGGCACTCCCTTGGCGGAGTAGCTTATTAGCTCGACCTCGGCGTTGTCTGGGAGCGTCTCTAGGAGGGTGGCTTCTAGGTCCTCGGCTGCCTCCACTATGCCCCGGGTTGCCTGGATCCTGTTATGCATGGTTAGCCTCTTGAGGATCCTGTAGGCCTCCAGCCTGGGTATTCTCCGCCTCAGCTCCTCTACCTTCACAGCCCAGCGCCTATAGGGCTCTAGCCCCCGGGGCGGGCTATAATGTTAGGGTTTAGCCGGGCCCTCCTGCCGTCTCCGCCTCTCGCCCCTGGGGCTCTTCTGGGCCTCTCGTCGACTACTATTGCCTGCACTAGGTAGTCGGTTAGCCTGATGTATCCCTGCCTCCTGTAGAGTGCTAGGCCTAGGGCCAGGTCTACTGGTAGGAGGAAGATCTTCCCAGCGTTCCTTATCCCTGCCTCGACTAGTGTTAGCTTGGAGCCGTCTCTCCTCACCACCCTGAGGTGGAGTAGGTGCTTGCCTAGGGTCTGGCCGTTGTATGCCTCTAGTAGTGTTAGGAATATGAATGCGGCGAAAAACACGTTGGAGTAGCCTATTATGCTCCTGTCTATGAGGCTAGCTAGGCTTCCTGTGAGTCTTGAGGGGTCTAGGCTGGCTATGCCCGCGGCTAGGCCTCCCAGGCTCTCGATCATGTGGGGGTCTAGTATCGCCCCGGTGGATATGAAGAAGACGAGCACGTCTATTATGAAGGCTAGGATCCTCCTATGTAGGGGCGCCTGCCCGGCCTGGGACTCCTCCTCGCCCCCGGCTAGGGACTGTACTATCCTGTACACCTCCCTGCCTCTCCAGGTTAGCCTGTACCCGCTCCTCCCCTTCTCCACCAGCCCCGACATTCTCTTGAGGTGGTGGTTCAGGAGGCTCTCGCTTACTCCTACTAGTGATGCGAGCTCGCTGTAGGGGACCTCCACCCTCTCGTATAGGACCTGGGCTATCCTAAGCCTGACCTTGTTGCACATAATGTTGCATATGTCCTGGTTCTCGCTGGCGTCGCTCCTCGCCATTCCCCATCTTACCCTATATACAGTCCTCTTGGCCCCCCGGGAATCTTCTATTGTAATATATACTCTACAGGTCCCCTGGTTATTCTATTAATTTATTTTTCGCTGTTAAAGATTACCTGTTAGCTACTCAATTTACGTTAAACGCCGGATCCCTGCCTCAATCCTGTTTGAATACGAACCCAGTTTACGTTAACATGTGCATTTTTATATATTAACATTGTTAAATTAGAGGGTGGTGTAGGGCCATGGAGCTGGGAGAAATGATAAGCATGCTCATAGACCAGTGGAAGAGCTACCCCAGGCCCGCGGAGAGGCTAATATCAGCCATAGGCATAGACGTCCACTGGACCATACTCCAATACGTCATGGGACTCCCATTCATGGCATTCATAGCACAGATCATATACCTCAAGACTAGGGACAGGTTCTGGCTC
Organism: Acidilobaceae archaeon; assembly: GCA_027014125.1. GTDB lineage: Archaea > Thermoproteota > Thermoprotei_A > Sulfolobales > Acidilobaceae > S012-22. The sequence continues at coordinate 11,277 of JALWEI010000026.1, forward strand.
GACCTAGCCAAGACACTGGTAAAGGGATTCGTAATAGTATTCGCAGTAGGAGCAGCTACGGGGACAACAGCCGAGTTCGGCCTCATACTACTATGGCCAAAGTTCCTCGAAGTGGGAGGCAAATTCATATTCTTCCCCTTCTACGCCGAGATATACGCATTCATGATGGAAGTCATATTCGTATACTTCCTCTACTACGGGTGGAGCAGGGTAGGAGACAAGGCAAGGCTACTACTCACAGCCCTAGTATTCATAGGAGCATGGTACAGCGGAGCCATGATAATGGCAGTCAACAGCTACATGGTAACCCCCACAGGGCTGGAACCAGCATACGACCCAGATACCGGGGCCATGCTCTACAACCAAGGCTACCCCAAGCTCGAGCTAGCCATACCAGCCAACATAACAGCAGCCCTAGACGCCGGGTGGCTTGCGGAGAACCACGTAGATATAGTCGGGGCTGGCGACGGATACACGGTAGCCAAGGTACCAGCAAAGATAGTATACAGGCTCTTCTGGGAGGCCAGCCACAACTACACGCTAAGCCAGAGCATACTATGGCAAGGCGTAAAGGAGGAGTACAGGGAGAGCCTAGCCCAGGTCCCAGTAGGGGATGTGGTGGACTGGATCCTATACCAGACAACCAGCGTATACGACCCCCTACTATACCCCCTCAAGAGCCCATCCTGGCCCGCCAGCGTAGTCCACGTCACAGGGGCCGCACTAGCAGTCAGCGGCTACACAGTGCTAGGAGCATACGCCCTAAGGCTACTAACAGGCACAGGCAACAGGGAGAAGGCCCTCAAAGCCCTACGCTTCGCAGCCCTCTACACACTGGCAGTAATGCTGGTACAAGGCTTCATATCAGGCCACGAGATCGGCGTGGAGGTAGCCCACTACAACCCGGAGAAGTTCGCCGCCATGGAGGGAACCAGCAGGCAGATAATAAGCATAACAAGGGACCTAACAGGAGGCCTAGGCGAGAAGCTGGCAGCATTCCTAGCCTACGGTAGCCCGGACAAGCCGCTACCAAACTACGACTCGATACCAAGAGACTGGTGCAGCTTCCCAGGCGCGCCAATAGCAGACTGTAGACCACCACTACTAATCCACTACGCCTACTACACCAAAATAAGCCTGGCAATGGCACTCGGGGCATACACCCTAGCCCTAGCAGCACTACTGGCAAGAGGCCGAATCCCAGGCAAGGGCATGCTCGCCGCCGCAGCTCTGAGCCCCCTAGTGGCACATACAGTCAGCTTCCTAGGCTGGCTTGTCAGGGAGGCAGGCCGGAAGCCCTTCACAGTCTACGGGGTCTTCACCCCGGCTGAGGCTGGAAACCCGGCCGGGCCCAACATGCTGCAACTGGCCCTCGTGGGGGCCTACCTGGTGGCTATGCTACTCATCCTAGCGTGGGCCTCATACAGGTTCCTCTGGAAGGCAGGGGGTGAGGGTTGATGGAGCCCGGGGTCTTCTGGCTAACAGTATCATTCGGCCTCCACATTGTACTGGTGAACCTGGGGGTTGGGATCAGCATAGTGGCGCCCCTGCTAAGGATCATGGCGCTGAGGAGGGGAGACGAGAGGCTAGACAGGGAGGCGTACACCCTTACAAGGTTCTATGCAGCCACATATGCCCTCGGGGGTGTATTCGGCACCGCATTCACAGTATACCTGTTCAGCTACTACCCCAGCTTCACAAGCCTCCTAGGCAGGATAGCCCTATACAACTACGCCCTAGCCATAATGGCGCTGGTAGCACACTTCCTAAGCCTCACCCTATTCTACTACGGCTGGAGCAGGCTACCGCCTAGGATCCACACAGCCTCAGGCATAGCCCTAGCAGCATCAGCCCTACTCATTGTGCTAGGATTCAGGAGCGTCTTCGCCCAGCTCTCAAGCCCAGTCGGCGTAGATCTGGCTACGGCGACAGTCACGAACCCGCTGGAGGCGCTACTAGGCAACCCGCTCCTACCGCCTCTCTACCTCAAGAGTATAGCAGCCGCCATAACGGCAACACTAGTAGCGGTGGCAGGGTGGCACGCCCTCAGGGGCGAGGAGGGCCTCGCGAGGCTCTACCTCAAGCCAGCCCTGGCAGGCCTAGTAGTGGTGCTCCTAGCCGGGGCGTGGTATGGCCTAGAGCTCAGGAGGGTGGAGTACAAGTTCAACAACATATTCGGAGGCCTAGGACTCGGGGGCGAGCCAAGCCTAGACTTATCCTGGCTACTACTCCTCAAGATACTTCTCTGGGGCATCCAGCTTGCAGGAGTCACAGTGGCGCTGCACAAGGGTGTAGCTAGGGCCAGGAGACTCCTGGCTATCGCAGCCCTCTCAGCACTAGTGGCAATACCAGCTGGGGAGTACCTGAACGCCTACAGCCAGTACCCCTACTTCATACCACCCAGCGAGGCTGGGGTGGGGGACGAGAGGCTAGCCAGGATCCTCAACCTCCTCTCTCCCAACATAAACACTAGGAGCGAGCTCCTACAGCTAATCACAGTAACATCAACCACGATACTACTAGCGGCGGCCGCACTGTACTTAGCGGTAACGCGCGCAGGGCTAGAAGCCAAGAACAGGCCGGGCCACTAGCCCGCCGTGGCGTGTCTACGAGATAGACGCCAGGAGGGCGGCAGCCTCCCTAAGCATTATGGCCTCCCTTCTACACCCCCGGGCCCAAGCCTCCTCCGCCACCCTCCTGGCCATGGAGGATATCAGGGCGATTACAGTGGACTGCATATAATCCTCCCTAAGCACCCTAGGGTCGACGGAGTCGTCGAGGAGGCTTAGGAGCGTAGATAGCTTGTTGCACTCATCCTCGATGCAACGGCTTGTGCATGCCTCAGCCAATAGCCTCGAGGCGTGGCTAGCTAGCGGGCCCAAGACCCAGGCCACCCCCAGGGGTGTACCTGTGGATCCTTACCGGGGGTCCTAGCAGGATCCTCACGATTTGGATGCTATATCCTTGATTAGCTTTACTGCATCCTCCGTCGTCGGTGCGTGGTAGATCTCGGTCTCAACCCCTATACCGGGGTCTTTTAGCGAGTGCCCTGTAGCCACTAGGACTATGGTCGCATCCTCTGGCAGCTTCTGGCGGAGCTTCGTGAGCCCCGCGTACGGGGCGGCTGACGCTGGCTCTACTCCTATCCCCTCCCTCCTAGCCAGCGTCTTCTGGGCCTCTAGTATATCCTGGTCGCTTACTGCTATGAATGTGCCCCCGCTCTCCCTGACAGCCTCTAGGGCCCTCTGCCAGTTTATTGGTCTCCCTATCCTTATTGCGGTAGCGATGGTCTCGGGCTTGTCGAACCAGGCGGGCTCGTTGAGGCCCCTCTCGGCCATCGTTGCCAGGGGGCTGGCTCCCCGGGCTTGCACCCCTATCATCACTGGTAGCCTGCTGGTTACCCCGGCTCTGTATAGGTCTTTGAAGCCCTTCCATATGGCTGATATGTTGCCAGCGTTGCCCACGGGTACTATGACGTAGTCTGGCGCGTCGCCCAGCTCACCCGCAACCTCGTAGGCCAGGGTCTTCTGCCCTTCTAGCCTCCACTGGTTGAAGCTGTTGACAGGGTAGACTAGGCCCTTCTCCTCCTCTATATAGCTCATGACCGCCTTCAAAGCCTCGTCGAAGCTACCCTCCACCTCAACTATCTTGGCGCCGTGTAGCATAGCCTGGAAGAGCTTACCCTTGGCGACGCGGCCCCTGGGCAGCACTATTATGCTCCTCAGCCCAGCCCTGGCGGCATATGCAGCAGCACTGGCACTGGTGTTCCCGGTGCTGGCCGCGAGCACGGCCCTAGCCCCGGCGTCCAGCGCTATGCTCACCGCTACCGCCATGCCCCTATCCTTGAAGCTCCCAGTAGGGTTAGCCCCCTCGAACTTAAGGTAGACCCTCTCATGCCGGGTGGATGACAGCCTTATGAGGGGGGTTCCACCCTCCCCCAGGCTGATCCTCCTCCTTACCCTGGGTAGGGCTTTGTGGTACCTCCACACGCCCTGGCCCTGGGAGGGGGTCGGGTCTACCTTGTCGTGCACCACGTCTAGGAGGCCCCCGCAGCGGGGGCACCGGAATAGCCAGGGGTCTGGCTCGTACTCTGCCTTGCAGGATATGCATCGGAGCCTCACATGATCAGCCCCAGGCCTGCGGCCCTCCCCTCTATCGGGTGGTGTATCGTCCTGGGGCGGGGTTTTAAGGGTGGTGGGGCGGGTGTCACAGGGCCCCGTCTAGGCCTGCCTTGGCTAGCGCCTCCTTTACTATGCTAGGGCTCACAGTGTCGCAGGCATAGGCCCACGCCTCCACGTGGCCCTCAACGTCCACGAGCCCCCTGGGATGGGGCGCCCTTATCCTAGCTACGCCTGACCAGTGGTTCCATGAGCATTTCCCCGGCTTCACCGGCGGAGAGGGCCTGTACACTATCCAGGCCGGCCCTGCACGGCTCTCCCCCAATATCCTCGTGTATCTTACCTTCACCACGTGTACCTTGCGGGGCGTGTAGTGGAGGGTGTAGACTGTGCCTGTCCTCCACCAGGCTGCCTCTAGCCTGAGGCCCAGCGGGGCCATAACTACGGTGGGCCCTGTCCTCTCCACTACTTCCAGGGCCTCTAGAAGCGTCTGGGATGAGGTCTTTAGTATAGAGTAGACTAGTACTAGGTCCGTTGGTATTAGTAGCAGTACTATGAGGAGGCCCAGGAGTGCGCCCTTCTCCCCGGTCTTGATGTACGCTGCTAGGAGCGCGAGGGCTATAACAGCGTTTACCAGCATGTTGAGCACTGTAATGCGCCTTGGCATGGATAATATACTGCTCCTAGCCCTGTCCATGGCGATCCAGCCATCGTATTTTACCCCCTCCATGTAGTATTAATCGTACCGTGTGAGCACCCTTGGCAGGCATAGAGAGCCTACTCAGGGAACTAGAGGGTCTAGAGGAGTACCTCAAGGTCAAGCCTCTCTACTTCGACCTGGACACCGGGGAGTTCGTGTGGCTGGACACAAGGCTCCTCCCATTCGAGGAGGTCTACAGGAGGACTAGGGACTATAGGAGGGTTGCAGAGGCGATAAGAGAGATGGAGATCCGGGGGGCCCCGGCTATAGGGGTCTCAGCTGCATTCGCCATGGCACTGGCCGCCAGGGAGTCTAGGGCTAGGAGCGTTGAAGACCTGGTCAGGGACCTTGAGGAGGCACGGAGCCTTCTAGCCTCCACTAGGCCCACCGCATTCAACCTCTTCTGGGCCCTAGACCGGGTGATGGAGAGGATCCAGTCCACAGCGTCTACAGGTGACCCCGGGCTTGTCAGGGAGGCGGTGCTGGAGGAGGCGTTCAGGATCTATGTTGAGGATGTCAGGGGCAATGTGGAGATGGGTAGGATAGGCTCAAAGCTCATAGAGGATGGGGACACGGTCCTGACCCACTGCAACACCGGGGCACTCGCCACGGCAGGCTTCGGCACCGCCCTCGGTGTCATAAGGTATGCATGGTACGAGGGGAAGAGTATTAAGGTAATCACGACGGAGACCAGGCCGGTGCTACAGGGGGCCAGGCTGAACGTTTGGGAGCTGAAGAAGGAGGGGATCCCATTCAAGCTGATCGTCGACGGGGCGGTCGGCCTGGTATTCAGGAGGGGCATGGCGGACAAGGCGATCGTCGGGGCCGACAGGATAATACTGACAGGGCACACGGCCAACAAGATCGGCACCTACCAGGTAGCCCTAGCGGCTTGGCATAACGGGAAGCCATTCTACGTCGCCGCCCCAACGAGTACTATCCAGCCGGTGGAGGACCCCGGGAGCATAGTCATCGAGGAGAGGAGCCCCGACGAGGTTAGGAAGGTCATGGGCAAATACCCCATAACACTAGGCGACGTTGACGTCTACAACCCCAGCTTCGACGTAACGCCGCCCGAGCTGGTGACGGCGTTCATAACAGAGAGGGGGATCGTCGAGAAGCCCTTCAAGGAGAACCTTGCACGGCTACTTCAGGGTTAAAAGCCCCCCTCCAGCCTAGGCTATAGGTCGGGTGTAAGTATATTGGATAGGCTCATATCGCCCGGGGCCGTCAAGGAGGCCCTAGACTATTCTATAGACGTCCTCAAGAGGCTCATATCAATACCCACAGTCTCTCCCCAGGGGGACCACTACGAGGAGGCGGCCGAGCTCCTAGCCAAGGAGCTAGAGGGCCTAGGCTTCAGCGTCGAGGTAATCAAAGTCCCGATGAATTACCAGAAGGAGAAGTGCAGGAACGCCAGCACTATCCCTAGGTACATAGTCCTAGGCAGGAAGGGGGAGGGAACCCGGCTACACTTCAACGGCCACTACGACGTAGTTCCCGGGGGCCAGGGCTGGACAGTCACCGAGCCATTCAAGCCGATAGTAAAAGACGGCAGGCTCTACGGGAGGGGCGCGATAGACATGAAGGGAGGCATAGCGGCGACTCTAGGAGCATTCAAGGCCCTCCAGCTAGACTCCAAGGAGCCAGGCATCACGCTCGAGGCAGCATTCGTGCCCGACGAGGAGATAGGCGGGGAGTGCGGTACCGGCTACCTTCTAGAGCGCATAGAGCCGCCGGACTACCTCCTCCTACCAGAGCCCAGCGGGCTAGAGCATCCATGGCACGGCCACAAGGGGGCAGTATGGGTCAAGGTCAGGGTCAGGGGTGTAAACGCCCACGCCAGCACCCCCTGGCTAGGGAGGAACGCGTTCCTACTAGCCTCCGCCCTGGCCCTCGATATACAGCAAGCCCTGGCATCAAGGCTCCCCGGCAGGAAGACGAAGTATCCAATCAAGCCGGAGGATGCAGCGTACCCGACTGCGGCGATCGGTGGCGTAGCAGGCGTGCCCGGGGGTGGGAAGACTAACCAGGTGCCCGGCGAGTTCGTGTTCACGATAGACAGGAGGACCATACCAGAGGAGACTGTGGAGGAGGTGCTTGAGGAGCTTAAGGGTATAGTCAGGTGGGCCGCTGTAGCCCGTGGCCTGAAGCACGGCGAGTATGAGGTGGAGCTGGAGCACTCGATGCCGGCCGTGGTCAACGACCCGGGAGAGCTATACGAGGCCTTGAGGAATGCGGGGGCGGCGGCTGGCGTGGAGGTAGGGGAGCCACACCTATGCCCCGGAGGGCTGGATATGAGGTACTACGTGGTCAAGGGCGTCAAGAGCATATCATATGGGCCGAGCGGGGAGGTTGCCCACGCCCCCGACGAGTACATAGAGCTCAGTGAGCTGGAGAAGCTCATCGAGATCTACGCCGGCACGGCCCTGCTACTAGGAGCCCGGGGAGGATAGGCAGTGGAGAGGCCAAAGCCGCAGAGGCACGTGATCCTAGCTGGTCTAGTGGGGCTCCTAATCGGAGGAGGCTCCGCTGTTGCTAGCCTAGAGAGCCCGGTGGAGCCCAGGGTCGTCGGCTCCCTCCTGCTCCTAGCCTCCATGGCAGCCACACTAATCCTATACTACGCCTACATCCTGGTGGGCAAGCTTAAACCGGGGTGGGGTGTCCTATTCGAGTCCCTCCTATCCACCCTCCTTTCCTCCCTGGTGGCCGCCGCTGTTGTCTATGACATGCTAGCCTAGCCTGCGGCCCTGAACGATATTGTCATATTATTTATATGTCCCGCACGTTCATCGAGTATCGTCGAAGGCAGTGGGGGGTAGCCGGTGGCTAGGAACATAGTAGTCGAGGCCTATAGGCACCCTAGCGTTGAGGAGTACGAGGTCGAGCTCGTAGAGAGGAAGGGGCTAGGCCACCCAGATTATATAAGTGACGCGGCAGCGGAGGTGGCCAGCCGGGCCCTAAGCAGGTATTACCTAGAGAGGTACGGTAGAATACTCCACCATAACCTGGACAAGGTCCTCCTCGTCGGAGGCCAGGCGGCCCCCAGGTTTGGAGGGGGCGAGGTGCTCCACCCGATATACATCATAGTCTCCGGGAGGGCCACCACCGAGGTCAGGACCAGCGAGGGAGTGGAGCAGGTACCCGTGGGCACCCTCGTGATCGAGTCGGTCAGGTCCTGGATCAGGGAGAACTTCCGCTTCCTAGACCCAGACAGCCACGTGGTGGTCGACTACAAGATAGGGAAGGGGAGCGTAGACCTAGTGGGTCTCTACGAGGCGGCCGAGCGGGTGCCCAGGGCCAATGACACGAGCTTCGGGTCCGGCTATGCCCCCCTCTCCACCCTGGAGAAGCTGGTCTACGAGACGGAGAGGCTCCTCAACAGCAGGGAGGTGAAGGCCAGGATACCGGCGCTGGGCGAAGATATAAAGGTGATGGGCCTCCGGAGGGGTAAGAGTATCGACCTAACCATAGCAGCAGCGATCATATCCCACAAGGTCCTAGACCCCGGGGAATACCAGGCGGTAAAGGAGGAGGCCAGAGAGGTTGTACTAGACCTAGCCTCTAGGCTAGCACCAGATTATGACGTCAACGTCTATATAAACACGGGAGACATACCTGATAGGGGCGTATTCTACCTAACCGTGACCGGCACCAGCTCCGAGCACGGGGATGACGGCATGACTGGGAGGGGGAACAGGGCGAACGGCCTCATAACACCCCTAAGGCCTATGAGCCTCGAGGCTACGGCAGGGAAGAACCCTGTCAGCCACGTCGGCAAGATCTACAATGTCCTAGCAAACGACATCGCCAGGAGGGTGTACGAGGAGGTGGACCAGGTCAAGGAGGTCTATGTCAAGATACTAAGCCAGATAGGCAGGCCCATAGATGATCCCCTGGTTGCAGATGTCAAGGCCAAGGTCGATGGAGGCGAGCTGCCTGCCAGCGTGAAGGCGGAGATAGAGGCAATCGTAGACGAGGCGCTCTCCGGAATAACAGGGTACACGGAGAAGATCCTGCGAGGCGAGGCCAGCCTCTTCTAATCCCTACCCCTGCCGGGCCATATCTTGTACCCGTATGCCCTTAGGATCAAGGGGATCAGTATGGCCAGGTAGCCTAGCTGGGCTATCAGCCTCACCCACTCCATGCTAACCGAGTACCCGAACATCACCGCGAGGATCGAGCCCACAAGCCCCTTATGGTGCAGCAGGCTCCCCTCGGATATGCCCAGGTCGTAGGCATCCTCCAGGAGCACGCCATCATATATCCCCTCCTCCTCCATGAACTCCGCCAGCTCGTGTATCCCATACCCCAGTATGCCCGAGGCGACGAAGGTGAGTAGGATCGATGTCATCATGAAGAAGCGCCTCAGGCTGATACGGTAGCCTGCCACGTATATCATATAGGCTATGCTAACCGCCAGGAGGCCGCCAGCCAGGGCTCCCGCGGCGGTGTCCATGGGCTTGGATAGCATGTATGGGACTAGGAAGAGCACCGTCTCTAGGGCCTCCCTATAGGTTATGACGAAGGTGAATGCTATGAGGCCCAGGCCGCTGGTTATGAGGGATACCCTCCTGCTTATATTCCAGGCTAGCTGCGGCCCGGTCTTGGCCATCCAGTATATCACCCATGTGAGGACTCCCGCCGCTATTAGGGATGCGATGCCTTCGAAGAGCTCCTTTTCGGGGAAGCCGCCGTAGAGGAGCCATACCGTGTAGCCCGTGGCGAGGCCCAGGGCAAGGCTCCCCGCTAGGCCTAGGGCTACGTATTTCCTCATTCCAGTGCGTCCTGTCTTGGATAGTGTCGTTAGTATGATTGCTAGTATTAGGCTGGCCTCGAGCACTTCCCTGAGGGTTATCACCATGCTGCCTAGGGCTTCTCCCGGCATGGCTCGGCCCCAGTGATACTGTGTACCCCAATAGTGTTATTTAACGCCGTTAATCGTGTAACAGTTTCTACCAAGAAAATATTTTCACATAAAGACACGTAGAAAACCAGGGGGATGAATAGTGGCTAGGATAGGAATCCTACAGGCAAGGGCCTCAAAGACCAAAGACGAGGCTAAGAGAAGGGTCGAGCAGGTACTAGCCAAGTCCAGGGTGGAGGCCGACGTAATAGTAATGCCAGAATACCTGATGACCGATCCAACAGGTCTCCCGCCCAGCGAGCTCTCCAAGATAGCAGAGCCCGTGGGGGGCACGTGGACCAGGTGGCTAGAGCGGCTTTCTGATGAGTACGGCTCCTGCATCATAGCATCAATGTTCGAGGAGGGCCCGGGGAAGCCCTACAATACAATCGTGCTAGCCCAGCCAGGCCGGGGAGTCGTGTACACGTACAGGAAGACCCACCTATTCGATGCACTAGGCTATAGCGAGAGCAGCATCCTATCCCCGGGCAGCGAGCCGCCTAGGACTATTAACGCCTGCGGCCTGAGGCTAGGCGCCGTTGTGTGCTTCGAGCTCCGCTTCCCCGAGCTATTCAGGATGCTAGCCCTAGAAGGGGCGGATCTCGTGGCGGTCCCGGCTGGATGGTATAGGGGTGATGGGAAGGAGGAGGCCCTCCGCTTCCTAGCCCAGGCTAGGGCCCACGAGAACACTATGTACATCGCTGTGGCGTCACTCTATGGGGCCAACTTTACTGGGAGGAGCATGCTGGTCGACCCCATGGGCATCGTGGTGCTGGACCTGGGCCACGGGGAGAGGTATGCCGAGGCCGATCTAGATCCTGGAGCGTTGGAGGAGGCGAGGTCCAGGCTCCCAGTGCTGAGGCTCAGGAGGCCCGGCCTCTACAGGCTCTAGCCAAGACATATATTGTATATACTAGAGCCTAATCTTTATGGCATATTATTAATAAGCCGCTCCGTATCACGGTGGCAACAGGAGTAACACAAGGGGAAGACGAGGCAGAAGGGTGCAGGATAATGGCCAAGACCATCGAGAAGCTGGACGGGGTTGTGTTGGAAGCCCTGTCCAGCAAGAGGCGCAACGGCGCCGCGATGATACTGAGGGTCAAGGGCGACAAGGAGGGTAGGAACAGGGTCTCCGCCGCCCTTGCCATAGACGTGAGCCCATCCATGGATGGGGATAGGATCTTCTACGCAAAGAGCGGGGCCGTGAGGGCCATAGACACTCTCGAGAACGGGGACGGCGTCTCCGTTATAGGCTTCTGCAAGAAGGCGTGGCTAGAGTACGAGGCAACAATTAAGGGGGAAGCGGAGAAGAGGGAAGCCGCCAGGGCGGTGGCCAGGCTGAAGACCTGCTACGGGACCAATATAGAGGGCGCCCTAAGGCTCGGGGTAGAATCGCTAAGCAGGCTAACAGCCAGCGGGGGCGCCGGGGTCCTCCTACTGATAACAGATGGAGAACCCAACGTGGGGAAGAAGGACCCCGATAAGCTGGCCGAGATACTCAGGGATAAGCCATACAAGCTCCTTGCAGTCGGTGTAGGCCTAGAGTACAATGAGAAGCTCCTAGCCCGGCTGGCCGAGAAGGCTGGCGGGGAGATGAGGCACATATCCGACCCCAGCCACCTCGAAGAGTCCCTACTAGAGGAGGTAGCAAAGGCGGCTAGGCTCGTGGCATCAAAGCTAATCCTAAGGATCAAGGCATCCAAGGCGAAGCCAAGGATCTACGGGTGGAAGGCTCTTACAAGCAACGGCTACATAGTCCTAGACCTTGGCTCCCTATCCTCTGGAGAGGTAATCGACGTCGGACTGGAGCTAGACAGCGGGCCCCTAGAGGTCGAGGTCGAGTACATAGACCCCTCGACAGGGGCAAAGAGGAGGTTCGGCCCCATAAAGATCAAGGCCGAGGCGGGGGAGAGCGATGAGTACGTGGAGCATAGGCTCAAGGTGCTCAAGGCGCTGGATGAAGCGGAGAAGGCGGTAGAGAAGAAGGACTACAGGAGGGTCTACGAGATCATAAACGAGGTCTCCGAGGCAACGCTAAGCCTAGGAGACATGAGGCTCTACGAGGAGACAGTAGACATAGCAGAGCTACTAAGGAGCGGCGAGGCAGGGGAGGCGGCTAAGAGGCTATACTCCGCCCGGTTCAAGGCCAGGAGGGGTGAAGAGGGTGGCAAGGCTCAGGCTTAGGATAGTTAAGACGCCCCAAGAGCCGCCATGGAGGGAGGTAGTCCTAGACCCCCCAGGCGAGTATATACTCGGTAGGGATCCGAGGGTGCACCTATTCATACCAGACAAGTACATATCCCGGAGGCACCTCAGGATACTATACAAGAATGGCAAGTGGATGATAGAGGATCTGGGCAGCAGGAACGGGACCCTCCTCGACGACACTCAGATACAAGGCAAGGGCCCGGTAGAGCTGCCCAGCAAGGGGGAGCTGGTAGTTGGCCTAACAGTCATAGAGTTAGAGCAACTAGGCGGGGATAAAGTAGAAGAAGGGGGCAAAGAGGAGGCTAAAAAGGGATAGGATAAGTGATGCCCCGATACTCGCCCTCAATCGATGAAGCCAGCAGGATACTCGAAGACCCGGTGGAGAGGGCCCCCCTCATACTAGCCTCCACCCTAGAAAAATCCTACCAGGGCCCCTGTAGGCTTGAGGATCTACCCAGCGAGGGTGCATGGCTAGCCCGGATAGAAGGGGCCCATGGCAGGGCGGAGCTACTCATAGTATCCGGGGTCGTGGTTGCAGCCCTCAGCCCCCACGGCAGGGGCAAAGCGGCGCTGGAAAAACTCCCCCGCAACGGCGAGTGCAGGATAGAACTGTTCAAGGTCGATCTTGATAGCCTGCCCTACAGAGACCTCCTACTAGACGCGGCAGGCAGGGTAGAGCCACCCCAAGCCTGGGTCGGGGGCCACCTATACGGGTATAGCGTGGAGGCAGTCATAGGCGAGGGGGCCTTCAGCTACGTCCTCCAAGCCAGGGCACCCTGGGGCACTATAGCGCTGAAGGTACTCAAACCAAACCACACACGGGACCCAGGTAAGGTATGGAAGTTCGCAATGGAAACACTAACCCAGGCCACCATAGCCAACGTACCCCAGAGGATCCTGGAGGAGGCAGCGGCAATGGCGCAGGGAGTTAGCGTGGACGTGCTAGAGTCTGGGAGGAATGCTGTGGTAAAGGTTTATGATGTTCACATACCCCCGGGGGCCAGCTACCTGGACCACCCACCCGCAGCGGCTATGGAGATCATGGAGGGCAGCCTGGAGCATAGCCCCGCGGGGATACGGGATGTAGCCTCCAGTGTGGCTCGAGGCCTAGCCCTGGCCCATGCCCTGGGCTATGGCCACTTCGACCTGAAGCCGGGGAACGTGCTCCATAGTAAGGGCTCGTATAAGCTGGCCGACTTCTCAGGCTACGTTAGGGGGCCTCGGGGGTTTATAGTCGAGAATGTGACTCCAAGCTACGCCGATCCATACCTAGTAGCCTCTAGGGGCGTGGGTGTGGGCCTCGATAGCGACGTATACAATTACTACACGCTCCTGATAAGGCTAGCCACAGGCCGCCCCCCAGCCTGCACGCTCTCCCTAAACAGCTTCCTCCTAGCCATGCATACGGGGAGCAAGCCCAGGCTACCCTCTCCCCCCACATATGCAACCCGCCTCTTGGACGCGCTGGCTAGGTCCTACAAGGGGGCTGGCAGCCCTACTAGCCTATTGGAGGAGGTCTCCAGGGAATACAGTGACTGCATTAGGATAGAGGTCGGGGCTATCGGGGAGGCTCTGGGAGGCGAATGGGTAGATTACGCCCTGGCAGGGCTAAGCATAGACCGGGGTGAAAGGCCCAATAGCATGGTATCCCGTGGCTCAGTACCATGGGAGTCCCTACTATAAGCCGGCCCGCTGAAGGACCGTCTTCTAGAGGGCCAACTGCACCAACTATATAAGGACCGCTAGTAGGCTAGCTCTGGTGAACACTTATTACTGTATTTCCCCATATTATAAGGGATAGATAGGGGGTGCCATATTTTAGCCTGGGCCGCTAGCCGTAGGGCCTTGAGTATAGTTGGTATACCCGTATTATGCCTAGCGATCCTCGCTCTGCCAGGAACAACTATTATCGCAACCTCACTCCTGTACGAGGAGCCGCCGCCACCCCCTATACTATGGGTGCGGAATCTGGGCCCTGTGTTTACAGTGGAGTGGAGCCCGGACGGTACCATGCTGGTTACCGGCGGGGTTCGTAATAAGGTTATAGCACTTGATACAAGGGGTAACACATTATGGGAGAGGGAGTTATACGGTATTATATACGATATATCGTGGAGCCCAGATGGAAGCATGATCGCCGTGGTCGGGGAAAACTTCGATCGCGTAGTTGCTCTAGACACGCAGGGGAACCTAGTATGGGAGACTAAGGTAGGCGAGTACCTATACCCTCTTGACAGGGTATCGTGGAGCCCAAATGGGAAGTGGCTGGCTGCCGCCGAATCTACGTTCCAACTGTTTCTACTGGATAGGGAGGGCAACCTACTATGGAAACGCGATATAAGCTATGAGTTTAACCGTGCAATACTTGATTTCACATGGAGCCCCGACGGCTCCATGCTAGCAGTTAGCACTACACTCTGGGCCGTCAGCACTCTCATGATCTTCGACCCTAATGGCACTATTATCTGGAAGCACGAGCTAGACGAGTATACGATAAGTAAGCCCTTATGGAGCCCTGACGGGAGCATGCTGGTAATAATCACTTCCTCTGGTAAGGTACTCTTTTTCAGCAGGGATGGGGATCTGCTCTGGAGCTATGAGGATCCTGATCCTAAAAAGAGTATAGGCATGGTTGCTGCATGGAGCCCCGATGGGGGTATGATTGTGGCTTCTGGTACTAGAATCTACGGCAACCTCTATAGCCTACCAATGGTTATGGTGTTTAGCATCAACGGGACTAAGTTGACTAAGCTGTGGGAGCACGTGTTAGATAATATCCATATGTCGGCTACGGATATAGAGTGGAGCCCCGACGGGAGTATGATAGCAGTTGGCACCTACCCGCAGGTCATAGTATATAATAGTTCTGATGGGAAAGTGCTGTGGAGGCACGACTTGCAAGGCGAGGTAATGCGGGTGGCATGGAGCCCTGACGGCTCAATGTTAGCAGCAGGCTCATTATCCGGGAATGTCGCCCTCTACAACATTACTGAGGAAATTAAAGTTGATAGTCCTACCCTGCTGGACCAGTTAACCCTCAATCCCTATATACAAAAGCTAACATCGTCAGACAACAGGCTTCTGGTATCCGTAATCCTCCTCGCATTACTACTATTACTACTAGTTCTGCTAGCTAGAAGGAGCAGGCGGAAAAGGCGGGAGCATACCCCGGGATAAGCCGAGCAGCCAGTCCCACACGGAAAGGGCCTGCCTGGAGGGTTCCCTTGACCCTATATATCTTGACCGGATAATGGGGGGAATGGGGTGGAGGGTGCCTAGCATGCCGGCCACAATCGTCCATGGCCCGGGCGAGGCCAGCAGGGGGTTCGCCGAGGGTCTGGGGAGGAGCCTAGGCCTAGATGTTGTAGGGTGCGAGTCTAAGCTCTTCCCTGACGGGGAGGCTTATGTCAGGATCCCCCTAGATAGGCTTGAGGGTACAGCGGTTATAGTCCACACAATGGCTAGACCCCAGGATAGGAGCCTCCTCGAGGTGCTTATGCTTGTAGATGCCGCCCGGGGCCTTGGGGCTTCAAGTGTTGTGGTTGTTGCCCCTTACACAGCCTACGCCCGCCAGGACACTAGGTTCCTCACT
The DNA here is from genome assembly GCA_027014125.1 of Acidilobaceae archaeon. Lineage (GTDB taxonomy): Archaea > Thermoproteota > Thermoprotei_A > Sulfolobales > Acidilobaceae > S012-22. The sequence goes on from JALWEI010000026.1 coordinate 26,804, forward strand.
GGGGAGCCTGTGACTATCTCGACGGTCCTCAAGTCGATATACGCCGCGGGGGCTAGCAGCTACTTTACAGTGGAGATACACAAAGAGTATAGCCTGCGCCACTTCCCCGGGAGGGCGTATAGCGTGAGGCCCTTCACCTACATGGCCAAGCAGGTTGGACTAGGCAGGGGGCTCCTATTCCTGGCCCCCGACCTAGGGGCCCTCCCCAGGGCCCGGGAGCTCGCGTCCAGCCTAGGGGGCGATTATGATTACCTAGTTAAGAGGAGGGATAGGAGGACGGGCGAGATAAGCATAGAGCCCAAGGAGATTAACGCTAGGGGCAGGGATGTGGTTATAGTCGATGATATCATAAGCACGGGGGGTACGGCGGCCAGGGCGGCGAGGAGCCTCCTGGAGTATGGGGCTAGGAGTGTAACAGTCATGGCCGCCCACCTACTAGATATACCTGGCAACGTTGAGAAGCTTATCAACGCGGGGGTTAGCGGGGTTATCGTGGCAAACACCCTGCCGGTAAGGAGCCATCCCAGGGTAAGAATCGTCGACGTGGCCCCCAGGGTTGGGGAGGAGCTGGTGGGGCAAGGAGTTATAAGTAGGGCCAATACATAGAAGACCGAGACAAGGGAGGTGGGCCACCCCATGCCGTGCGTGGTAGAGGCCACGAAGAGGCACAGGAGCATACGAGCCTACAGCGGCCCCGTCGAGGAGGAGCACGTAAACCTCATAATAGAGGCTGCAAGGAGGGCACCCACAGCCTGGAACCTCATGCCAGTAAGCATACAAGCAGTAACAGACCCCAGCCTCCTAGAGAAGCTAGGCGACGCCGTCGGGGGCCAGGAACACGTGAGGAAGGCACCCCTATTCCTGGTATTCAGCATAGACTACGCCAAGGTCGTAGAGGCGTCAAAAGCCAGCGGAGTCGAGCCAGCCGAGCCGGGGCTAGGCCACGTCGTCGCAGCACTAGTAGACGCGGGTATAATGGTTGGATGGGCCGGACTTGCAGCCGAGGATCTGGGCTATGGCGTCGCCTTCATAGCAGTCTACGGGAACCCGTGCAGAGTGGCCGAGATACTAGGGCTACCCCCGCTGGTGGTCCCGGTAGTAGGCTTGGCAATCGGAAAGCCAGGCGAAGACCCTGCGCCGAGGCCCAGGCAGCCACTAGACTCAATGCTGGGCCTCAACGGGTATGGCAAGAGCCCGGAGGAGAAGGCTCAGGGCGTCCAGGCTGTATACGGCCAGAGGGCGCAGAGGCTGTTCAGTATAGTAACCAGCAGGGAGGGCTACCTGGCCAAGCTCTCCAGCCAGATTCTGGAGTGCCTCCGCTCGAGGGGGTTTAAGGCTCCCTAACGGGGTGGGGCTCGGTTTAAACACGGCCGGTCACCCCCGCGGAGGTCCCCCTCACGGCCGTCTCCACATCGCCCCGGGGGATGCGGGGGCCTGTTGATGGTTATGGGGGTTTATGGCTCCTGAGCGCTATAAGATAGTACTCTGGCCTGGCGGAGTGGCCGTGCTTGGGTGATATGTACTCCTTCACCCCCTTGAGCTTGAGCCTGTACCTGCACACGCACGGCCTAGCGACTGTCTCATCGTAGGTCTTCTCTATCCTGAGCTCTAGCACGCCGTTGCGCAGCCTATAGCTGCCCTCAGCTATGAGCCTGTCACCCTCCTCCTCGTCAACCTCGATCTCCTCTATGGGTATGACCCCGTAGCTCCTGGCAAGCGTGTTCCTCGCCTTGAAGACCTTGTCGTTCCATACGAATAGGGAGATTGCCTCCCGGTCGTTGAGAACCAGCTTTATGTGGTATCCCCTCTCCCCGGCGTGGTGGACCACTCTCATGTAGCCCTCTGACTCGATCCTCTCCAGGTCTACCAGCTGGAGGTGTAGGGGCTGGTCCGTCTCCCCGCTAAGCGTTGGCTTGTAGTTTATTGTCGGGTAGCCCAAGGCCCGGGGTCACCCCTGGGATAGTATCCTCCTTATATTGATCATATTCCTCGCGTAGAATATTATTATCGCGATGCCAGTCAACGCGCCCCCGGCAACAGCTGCGCTACCCGGTAGCATGCCCATGTCGTAGAGTATCCTGAGGATCAGGCCGATGTTGAGCAGAAGACCCGGCCACGGCTGTGGGGGTGGGGTCTTGTCCAGGCTTATACCTGCATGGCCGTAGAGCAGGATCGCATCTATACCCATTATCACGTTGAACATGAATCCCAGGGTTAGCATATGGGTCACCGCGTCGCCCAGGGCTATAGACCCTAGTAGCCCCACGCCGCTGGCTAGGGATATGAGGCCTGCTCCAACGAACCAGGCATAGGATAATACGGTGTGGGCTGCTACATGCCTCTTCACACTGGCTGGTATCGCCTTGCTAGCCCTCTCCATTGCATCGAGTAGTGCAACGCTAGTTAGTGCCAGCACTCCGCCTACCGCTATGAGTAGGCCCCCGACGGTTTTGTGTCCTGAGGCTAGGGCTAGTATTCCTAGCGTGGATGTTATGTAGGCCGAGACGGCCCTTAGCCTGAGGCTCCTGCTCCTGGCTGCTAGGCTCCTGGTTGGCGGGATGCCGAGGAGCAGGGGTATGTCCCTAGTCTCCACAGCGATTATCGCAGCCACTGGGAGCACTAGGCTGGCTAGGGGGAGGCTATATGAGGGGAGGCCCAGGCGCTGGGATGCGAGCCAGTATACTATTATGGACGCCATTATAATGGGCGTGGCTGTGAGCAGGTAGTTATAGTGGGTCGGGGGCAGCCCGATCCAGCTCCTTGCCAGTAGGACCCTGTAGGTGTACCATGCCACCAGCGCCAGGCCCATAGTTGCGAGGACTAGTGCCGGGGTTGTATAGCCTGCTATATAAAGTATGATGGAGACCCAGTATAGCGCCAGGAAGCCCGCGACCAGGCTCCTAGGGGCTACCCTCCTGCTCCACTCCATGGAGAGTAGGGTTAGTAGCTCCGCGCTGATCAGCGCGTTGGTGAAGCCCAGTATCATGAGGAACCAGTGAGAGCCGTACATGGGTGCCAGCGCAGACAATGGCCCTGGGGACGACCCTGCTATCGTTGCAAGGAAGCCTAGCCCCACTAGCCCGCCTATAACAAGAGCTATCATTGCTGAAGCCATCAGGGGGAGGGCCTTCATGAACGTGGCGGAGCCCTGGAACTGCATTCCATTAACCCCACGGGTCGCCTGTATTTTACGATGGTTGATATATCAGGATATGTATCCTAGAGATCCGGTTACTTGCTAATGCTTTTAACATGCTAGTTATAAGCCGCTGTATATAGGTGTACATACCATTGACCGCGGCCCTAGAATTCGACAACGTCTGGAAGACATACAAGACCGGTAAAATCGAGGAGGAGGTCCTCCGCGGCGTCAGCTTCACAGTGGAGAGAGGAACCTTCACGGCAATCGTAGGCCCATCCGGTAGCGGGAAGAGCACAATTATATTCCTAGCGGCGGGAATAGACACGCCAACCAAGGGCACGGTCAGGGTCCTCGGGGAGGAGATCTCGGGCAAGGGAGAATCCTGGAGGAGAAAGTGGAGGAGAAGAAACATCGGGATAGTATTCCAGTTCTTCCACCTAGTCCCCACACTAACAGCGCTAGAGAACGTAATCCTATCCATGGAGCTCGCCGGGACCCCCGGCGACAGGAAGGCCAGGGCCAGGGAGCTGCTAGAATTCGTCGGTCTAGGAGGCAAGGAGGACAAGTACCCCTCGGAGCTAAGTGGCGGCGAGCAGCAGAGGGTAGCCCTAGCCAGAGCCCTGGCCCACAACCCCCCACTGGTTCTGGCAGATGAGCCCACCGCCAACCTGGATTATGAGAATAAGGTTAGGGTCGTAAAGCTCCTAAGGGAAGCGGCAAGCGAGGGGAGGACTGTAGTATTCGCCACCCACGACCCCGAGCTAGTCCAGGGGGCTGATAGGATAATCAGGGTACTCGATGGGAGGGTTGTAGAGGAATGAATATCGCCAGGGCAGGGCTCAGGCTCGTCTACAAGAAGAAACTAGAGACGATAGTCCTGATAATCCTGGTAGTCCTAGTGGTTTTCCAGCACGGCTTCCTAGAGCTGACCCGGTACAATGTGGGCTACCACATCTACGGCCAGTTGAGGGACGAGATGGGGGACCTAGCCCTGATAGTACCGGAGGCGAAGGCAGGCGAGGCGGCTAGCCTACTAGAGGATCTAGGCGCCTCTAGGGTGGAGGCGAGCACCTTCTACCTCGTGAAGCTGAGTATCGGGAACAAGACCATGCTAGCACCACTAATAGCCTTAGACGAGCTGGGTAGGTTCTCGGCGGTAGCCGCCCTCAAGGCCGGGTCTCCGCCCCAGGGGCCGGGTGAGGCCGGGATATACACGGTGGTAGCATCTGGGGCCCGGGGTATGAGCCTTGACTGGGTCGAGCCCGGCATGGAGGCGGTGATACAGGCATACACGCCCCGGGGCCCGCTTAGCATGAGCGTTAACATAACCGGGGTCTACAAGGGGTTCTCCTGGGCCGCGGGCTACCCCTACGCCATTGTGCTACCCAGCATACCCGAGGCTCTTGTGGGCCAGGGGGTTGTTGTAGTATCGGCATGGCTCGACACGGGGGATCCCGAGGCCACGGCGGAGAGGCTGGCTTCGCTAGCCAAGGAGCGGGGTATACCGGTGTATGGGCTACTGGTCAACACCCCCGAGAGGAACCCTATAATAATGCTGGTGAAGAGCGCCTTCAACCTGCTGAGCATACCTGCATCCATAATGCTGGCCTTCGCCTTCATCCTGCCGGCGGCTGCTGGTACTGTATCCGTGTTCAGGGACCTTAGGAGCCTTGCAGTGCTGAGGGCCATGGGGGCCAGTATAGCGGAGTTGTCGCTCTACTACACCCTACCATGGCTGGCTAGGGGGCTTATAGGGTCGATTATAGCGGCGGTGCTACTTGCACTGTACTCCGACGACATCTACTTTAAGGTATTCGTGGGCGACTCCGACATAGCCAGGGCTATGGCAGAGGCTTACGGCTTCAAGCTAGACCCCGCCACGCTCCTGAGGGCATCCATCATAGCACTGGCCATGGTCCTGGCGGGGGGCCTCGTACCACTAGCGGCAGCCTCAAGGGTAAGGGTTGTTGAGGCCCTTAGGAGCGGTGAGCTGCCCCTAGCCTGGATCCCGCCCCGGATACCGCTACCCGGCCCACTCCAGTTGAGGAGCTCGCTGAGGGACTTGGCCGCTAGGTGGTGGAAGCTAGCAGGCATGGTGCTAGCCCTCGGCCTCCTATGGGGCGTCTCAGCCGCCTTGGAGATGGAGACTGGGAGCCTGGACTCCATAATAGGCTTCCTGGAGGACGAGTACCCTGTCGACGTCTACGCCGGGTTCATATCCCTCGCCCCCCAGCCTCCCGAGCCCGTCTACAGTGCTATAGGGGAGATCGTAGCCGGGGATCCTAGGGTTCAAGGGTATACATTGTACTATAGCGAGTCCACCGTGACAGACCTACCCCGAGGACATGGGAGGGTCTTCATGACATACATCACCGTGCTCCAGGGCGACCCCCGGGTAGGATTCCCGCTGGAGGAGGGCAGATACCCCCAGCAGCCGGGTGAGGCTGCAATATCCAAGTATATGGCCGCCTACCTGGGCGTCAGCCTAGGGGATAGGATAACGCTGGACTCACCGGTCGGGGGCCGGGTCGAGCTGGAGGTTGTGGGCCTGAGTGTTTCGATGCTCAATAACGGCTTCTACGTAATCGTGGCGCCAGATTCCGGGATCTTCCAGGCAGAGCCCGGCTTAAGGGAGGCTATCGTGATGATAGACCTAGAGGATGGAGTGGATCCCGAGGGTTATGCTAGGGAGTTGAAGGAAGCCGGGCTGCCGCCCTATATAACCGCTACACAGGTCTTCATACGTGAGGATCTTGTAGACTCGCTCCGGACGATGACCTCGATGGTTAGAGTCTTCTACTCCGGCATAGCACTCCTAACGGCGCTAGCGGCGGGAATAGCCCTCGGCGGCATACTAATGGTAGACGCCTCAGCCAGGGCACGGGAGCACGGGGTACTGCTAGCCATGGGCTCGGGGAGGATACACATACTCCTAGGCTACCTAATACAGGCCCTAGCATCACTAGCAACAGCGGCGCCCCTAGCCCTGGCTCTGGGCTATGTGACCGCGCTTGCAACCGCCCGGGGGACTGCCCTGGCTCTGGGCTATGTGCCTCCTACCCCCAGCGTTGGGGCCCTGGCTAGCAGCCTCCTATGGGGATCCCTACTGGTCTCACTCGCCATAGCCCTCGCTGCCGTGGTTCTCCACCTCAGGAGGCTGAGGCTGTCCGAGGTCCTCAGGGAGTAGAGCCACGTTTAGCAGCATCCTGTCTATATGCAGGATGTGGCTCCTCCTCACCCTACCCCTCTTGTCGAAGGTAACCCCCTCAGCCTCCAGCAGCATCCTCTTAACCCTAGGCCCGCCCCTGTTATAGCCGCCGAGGCTTCCATCACTCATCACAACACGGTGGCACGGCACTACCACCGGGTTAGGGTTCAGGGCCATAAGCCGCCCTACTACCCTGGGGGACGTGCCTAGAACCCTGGCCAGGCTGCCGTACGTTGTTACCTTGCCTATTGGTATGAGCTGTAGTAGGGTGTAGGCTATGGGGGCCAGCTCGTCTATCCTAGCCACCCGGTGGGCACCTCCTGGATGAGGAGTGTTAGTGCCCGGCCCCGGCTTGGGGGCCCTGCGGGGCCTCTCGGACCCCACTGGGCGCCCCAACGCAGCCGGCTTAACTTCCGGGTTCGAAATGAGTCCGGGTGTTGCCCGGCTGCTCTGGCCGGGCCGGGCGTGTTGATCCCCGGAGCTTATGGGGTATTTATGTTTTACTCATGGATTGCTATGAGCATACCGGCGGGGGTCGGTATTACCAGGGACCTCCAGGGCGGGGCGCTGGCCTTCTCGTAGAAGGCCCTAGGCGGTGGGGGGAAGTAGGCGTTGTGGAACAGGGCTATGCCTCCGCCGGGTTGCAGGGCGGATAGCAGATCTAGCACGGCGGGGTACTGGCTCTTCTCCACATCGACGAACGCGTATCCCAGGCTCCCGGGGGGTAGCCTGGCTAGGTATTCTAGTGCGTCGCCCTCAACAACCTCTACCCGCACCTTCTCCAGGCCCAGTGGCTCCAGCGACTCCCTGATCCTCCTGGCCTTGCCCGGGTCATACTCTATAGCAATGAGCCTGCACTCGCCCCTGCAACCGGCCTCTAGGCCCAGCGCTATCCACGCTGTTGAGTATCCTATACCAGCCCCCGCGTCGACCGCCAGGCTAGCCCCAGCAGAGGCGGCCTGGAACGCGGTTGCCTCTAGGATCATGCCATCCTCCGGGTCGATCGCGGGTATACCCATCCCAAGGCTAGCCCTCCTAAGGTCCTCAAGGTACTCCCTAACACCGCCTATCATAGCCACCACGCTGGGGTGTATATTTAGGGGGCTCCACACCTATATGGGTGGTGCACTGGATTGGAGTATAGGATCGACCATAGGCCCTCCTTCTCCGTGCTCAAGGTTAGGCTGGAGCCAGGGGAGGAGATCAGCGTAGAGCCCGGCTCGTACATGCTCCACCGGGGCGAGGTCGAGGTCAAGACCAGGAGCGGCGGTATACTCAGGGGCCTAGCCAGGGCCCTAGCCGGGGGCGAGAGCTTCTTCCTAAACACTATAGTAGCGAGGAGCAACGCCGAGGTGTGGATAGCCCCCAGCGTTGCAGGGGACATAGCAGCCGTAGAGCTAGACAATGGCTCCATCGTGATCCAGGACGGGAGCTACCTAGCCCACGTGGGGGATATAGAGGTCTCCACAGCCTGGCGAGGCCTACGCGGCCTCCTAGCAGAGGGCGAGCTCGTATGGACCAGGGCCCAGGGTAGCGGCGTGGTCTTCATAAACAGCTACGGAGCCATGGAGGAGATCAGCCTAGGCCCCCGGGAGAGGATAACGATAGACAACATGCACTTCGTAGCCCTGGATGAGAGCGTCAGGTGGAGTGTAAGGAAGTGGGGAGGCCTGAAGACCCTAGTCTTCGGCGGGGAAGGCCTAGTACTCGAGGCCGAAGGGCCCGGGAGGGTCTGGGTCCAGACTAGGAACCTGCCCTTCTTCGCCAAGGTCATCAGGAGGTTCCTCCCCTCCTCCTAGCCCCTACCATGGGAGGCCCCTCCTCTTTATGTACTCGACCATGCCCCCAGCGTTTATCACCTCCATGAGCAGGCCCGGCGGCGGGTTGAACCTATCCCTCGCACCAGTGTCTAGGTTCACTATCACACCCTGCCTGGCATCTACCCTTATCCTATCCCCCGTTCTTGTCGAGGCGGGTATCACCCTGGATATTATTGGCAGTATCCCATTATTGACGGCGTTCCTATAGAAGATCCTATGAATACTCTCCGCCACAACCACCCTTATCCCAGCCATCCTTAGGAGCCTCGCGGCATGCTCCCTACTACTACCGTAGCCGAAGCCGCTTCCCGCAACTATCACGTCTCCCTCCCTAGCCATCTTGTAGAACCCGGGTATGACCTCCTCTAGGAGGTATGGTAGCATGTCCTCTAGCCTGCCCATCTTGGCGTACTTGTACTTCCCACTTATGATATGGTCAGTGGTTATCCCGTCACCAAGCCTCCAGGCCCTGCCCTCAATCACTATAGGACCGTCCATAGCCTCTCACCCCGGGCTACAATAAGCTCCTAGGATCCGTGATCACCCCAGTAGCCGCAGCCGCTGCCGCCGTGTATGGGGATGCTAGGTAGATCCTGGCGGTGGGACTCCCCATCCTGCCCGGGAAGTTCCTATTGCTTGTCGAAACCGCTACCTCCTCATCAGCCAGCAGGCCGAGGTGCGCCCCTATGCAGGGGCCGCATGTGCCGTGGGCTATGGTGCAGCCAGCGTCTGAGAGCACCTGTATCACTCCCTCCCTGAGGAGCGTGTTGTACACCCTCCTGCTTGCTGGGACCGCTATGCACCTGGTCTTCACTCTCCTGCCCTTGAGGATCCTGGCCGCCATCCTATAGTCGCTGGCTCTGCCATTGGTGCAGCTCCCCAGGAAGACCTGGTCGACCTCCACACCCTCAAGCTCCCGGGCCGGCCTGGCCCTAGACGGCTCTGGGGGCTCCGAGATCATGGGCTCCAGGCTACTCAGGTTTATGCTCGCCTCATCATCATACTCAGCCCCGGGCTTGGGTGCTAGCTCCTCCACCTCCACGCCTAGGCTATTATAGTAGGCCCTCGTCACCTCGTCGCTTGGGAATATCGCGGCCTTTGCACCCATCTCTACGCTCATGTTTGAAACAGTCATCCTATCCTCTACCCCTAGGCCTGCTAGGCCTGGGCCTGTGAACTCCATGCTCATGTATATCGCCCCATCCCTACCAACCAGGCTGGCTAGGTGGAGGGCTAGATCCTTGCTTGTTGTGCCATTGGGAAGGGTGCCCTCTAGCCTGACCTCTAGGACTTCTGGCACCCTTAGCCATGTCTTCCCCGTAACCATTGCTAATGCGGCATCCGTGCTACCTACCCCGGTTGCCAGTGCGCCTACTGCGCCTAGGGTTACAGTGTGGCTGTCGGCCCCAACTATGACCATGCCGGGCCTGGCTATCGCGTCTTCAACCATAACCTGGTGGCTTATCCCGTAGCCTGCATCATAGAGCCTAACCCCGTTCCTCCTAGCCCACTCCCTCACCCTCTTGTGGACCCTAGCCGCGGCTAGGCTTGGGGCTGGCGCCGCGTGGTCTATGAACACTGTAACCCTACCCGGATCCCGGGGCCTGCTGGGAACTCCCGCCTCCTCCAGCACCCTTAGGGCTAGGGGCAGAGTACCATCATGAAGGTACACGTGGTCCACCTCTACTATAGCGATCTCACCCCGCTCCGGGGCCCTGCCAAGCCTCCTCTCGAGGATAACCTCTGTAAGCGTGCCAGCCATCCCCGCCTCACCCCGCCATCCTGAGTGCCTCCTCCACGCTGACCCCCTGCTGGAGGAGCCTGTAGACCCTCTCCACCCTCGGATCCCTCTTCCCTTCAACCCTGTACCCCAGGCTCCTGAGGAGGAGGTACACGCCGCTCCTGCCGGAGAGGCTGTCAACCTCAACTGTAGCCCTCCTACCAACTATGCCCGGGTGGTATGGTAGGTAGATCCTGGGGTCCTTGAGCAGCCCATCCACATGTATCCCTGCTCTCGTGTTGAAGGCATTCCTACCAACCACTGGCTGGTGCTCGGGGACCCTATAGCCCATCGCCTCCAGCTCCTCAACTATCCTAGGCAGGACTCTAAGGTTTACATCCTCCAGCCTACCGGTGATGGATGCATAGTGGAGGAGCATAACCTCGAGGGGGCAGTTCCCGGCTCTCTCACCTATACCCAGCAGGGTGCAGTTACTATAGGTGGCCCCGTATAGCCAGGCGGCCAGGTGGTTCGCAACCACGAGGCCCAGGTCATTGTGGCCGTGGAACTCTATCTGCCCCGGCTCCAGCCCTATGCCTCTCAGAGACTCCACCAGCGCTGGCACCCCCCGGGGTAGGGGTGCGCCTGGGAAGGGTAGGCCTAGGCCCAGGGTGTCGGATAGCTTGACCCTGAAGGATACGCCCTCGGCCTCGGCTATCCTCAGGGCCCTGGTGACTAGGTCCTCGATAACGGTCCAGGGGGCCCTGGTGACGTCCTCCAGGGCTAGCCTAATGCCTATACCGCTCCCGGCCAGGAGCTGTATGGCCTCGAGGTACTTCTCCCTAGCCCTGCTCCAGGATACTCCAAGCTTCCTAGATATGTGGAGGGGCCCCACGCTGGCCAGTGCCACGGTCTCCTCTACTCTAGCCTCTACCGCTAGCCTTGCATCAGAGATCGTGGCCCTAATCCACCCCACTGGCCTGGGTCCCGAGCCCTGGTCCCGGATCTCCCTGTAGAGCCTCCTCTGCTCCTCTGTATATAGGAAAAGCTCGGTTGACTCGACTATGCTGCCCAGTCTAGCTATTAGGTTGTAGAGTCTCAGTCCCTCCTCTGCCTTGAGGCTTCTCCACCCCTGCATCCCGTCCCTGAGCGTCGTGTCTGTAACCATTAGCCTCCACTCTACGCTGGTCCCCGCCTCAGGGATCCAGGGAGGTGCATCCACGTCGACTTCGATCCTCACACGTAGCCCCCTCCACAGTCTCCAGGGAGGGGTGTGCGTGTAGTGCACCATGCTGGTATACTATTCCTACCGGGCTCGAACCAGGACTGCTATTCTGGTACCGGATCCGCCCCAGGATGCACCTGTTACATTCCATGGCGTAGATGGGTGTCTCGGGGATCGGCGGGTATATATGCCTGCCCTGGGGGCTGCTGTGGAGCATCCATGGTGGCTTTGTATTGCAGAGCGGGGTCTTGGATGAGAGGGACCTGATACTCCTGGAGGAGCTTAAGAGGGACTCTAGGACCCCATTCAGTAGGCTGGCCAAGCTCCTGGGCGTGACAGAGTCTGCTGTTAGGAAGAGGGTTAGGAGGCTCGTGGAGGCGGGGGTGATTAGGAGGTTTACGATAGAGTACACCCTGCCTGGGGAGCTTGGCGCTATTATACTTGTAAAGGTGAGGTCGCCCACACCTGTGCCTGAGGTTTCGAAGCGTATAGCTGGTCACCGGTTTGTGGATCGGGTTGTGGAGGTTACCGGGGAGTATGATATCGTCGCTATGGCTAGGGCTGGTAGTGTGGGCGAGATCAACGGGCTTATAGACTATATTAGGGGCGTGGAGGGTGTGGCTGAGACCTATACCATGATCATACTGAGGACCTACTAGCCCCAAGCTGCCTGGGAGAGGGGGAAAAAGGGGGGTCTAGGTGGTTCTGAGGGCCTCTGCTATGAGCCTGTAGATCCTGCTTCTCCTGGCGAGCCTCATTATCTCTATCGAAACCCTGTTAGCCTCCGTGGCGCCGTGGAGCTCGTGCACAGCCATGATCATGGCAGCACTCTTTATAACCTCTATCTCTTCCGTGGGGAGGCCGGGCTCCCCGGCTAGCCTAGCTATTCTGTATGCCTTGGGTGTCAGGCTCCTACTTGGCAGGGGCTCCTCCTCTACCTTTACCCCGAGTGGCGTGAGTGTCTTCTGGGTTTTGCATCCCCTCGTCTCCGACTTCATAAGTATCTTCACGGTGTAGATCTTCTCTCTTATTATCGAGGGCTTCCTGCCTACTAGTACTGTATAGGTTGTGATCTCCTCGCTGCATATCCCCTCATCTATCTCCACTGCCTCGCCGCCGTGGAACGTGACCACGGGGATTATTCCCATAGCCGTGGCCCACGCCTCCAGCCTAGCCTCCATATCGGCGTGGAACTCCTCTATCCTGGTGAAGGCTCTTGTCTTACCGTCGCCGTAGTGAACCCGGACCTCCCCCGCGTGGTGCTCTATCTTTATCGTCATCATCCCCATAAGTTGTTGCAGTGCTTGTACTATGGGGATTCCGCCAGGCACCTCTGATCCCCGTAGGAATTGCTTGGCGACTTATTGTACTTGTTATAGTATTGTTTTTGGTATATTATTAGTGCTGGCTGGTTTGTACTGGTAGGAGCTTGGTGCATGGCGTATGGGGCACCTGCGGCGTAAGGGTTGCGCCCTGTTACGCCGCACCTTCACGTAGAGCATCCATCCGGGTTATATGTCTTACTGTTCTTGCTACTACTGTTTTACACGTTAAAAAATTAGTATAATAAAGCAGGTCCTCGGCTCTCTGCCCCCGGTAGGGTGCATAGGCGTGGTCCTGCTCACCCAGGGAACAGGGTACTATGACTCCAGGAGGGGCGTCGCCGGGTTTAACGGGGTCGAGGTTAAGGGGGAGGAAATGGGTGTCTCCCTCGCGTTATCCCTCATAGCTTCGTGCGTCTCTAAGAAGGTCTCCACGATCCTGGGCCTAAGCAGGGTGGAGGCAATCCTGGAGGCCCATGCAGGGGTAGAGGCTCTCCTGGCCAGTGAGGAGCCTAGGGTTGAATACTTGATCCTGAGGATAATGGTTCCTGAGGGTGTGGGTGAGGATGAGGTTCGCAGCGCGGCGTTGAAGTGCCCCGTGCTGGGTATGGTGCTTGGGCTGGTGAGGGAGGTTAGGGTGGAGAGGCTCAGCTCATGAGCCTCTTGAACTCCTCCACCCTCTTCTTGATTATTTCTATCGACTCGGGGTTCTCTAGTACTGCCAGGTTTCCTAGAGGCATGCCCCTGAGTATGGATCTTATCACCCTCCTCATTATCTTGCCGCTCCTGGTCCTGGGTAGGTCCTCGACGAATAGTATCGCCTCCGGCTTGAAGGGCTTCCCAAGCTTCTCTGCAACCATAGCCTTCAGCTCCTCCTCCAGCTCCCTGCTAGGCTCGGCCCCGGGCTTGAGGGTGGCGAAGCACCCTATAACCTCGCCCTTGACCTCGTGGGGCCAGCCTATGCACGCGGACTCGGCCACCGCCGGGTGGGAGTTTATTATAGACTCGATCTCGGCTGGGCCGATCCTCTTGCCCGCTACCTTGATCAGGTCATCAGCCCTGCCCAGTATGTACCATAGCCCATCCTCGTCTATCAGGGCTAGGTCTCCGTGGTACCACATGCCTGGGAAGCGGCTCCAGTAGGTCCTTATGTACCTCTCCGGGTCCCTCCATAGGCCCCGTGTCATGCTCGGTGCCGGCTTCCTGGCGACTAGGTAGCCTGGTGTGCCCCTGACCGGGTTGCCCTGGTCATCCACCACGTCTACATCCATACCGAGGCCGGGGCCCCATAGTGTTGAGGGCTTGAGCTCCACGACCGGGCTGGGTAGGACGAAGCAGCCGAAGAGCTCGGTCCCGCCGCTGAGGTTTATCATGGGGCTCTTCTCGTCACCTACGTTCCTCACGACCCAGAGCCACGTGTCGGGGTCTATGGGCTCTCCTGTGTTGCCGAAGGCCCTTATTGAGTCTAGGCTGTGCGTCTCCCTTGGGTTGGGGTCTAGCTTCTTGAGCATCCTGGCAACCGTGGCGGCGAAGCCGAAGTGGGTTACCTTGTACTCGTCTATGATCCTCCACACCCTGTCCTTGTTGGGATAGTCTATAGCTCCCTCTATCATTAGGTGGCTTGCCCCTAGGAACTGGGATCCTATGACCTGCCAGGGCCCCATCATCCATCCTATGTCGGTTATCCACCATAGCCTGTCCCCGGGGGTCTCCCAGCCTGGCTTTATGTCAAGGTTGAAGTAGTGCTCCTTTGAGGGTTGTAGGAGGGCTCCGGCGTGGCTTATCACCGCTCCCTTCGGGGTGCCTGTGGTTCCGCTGGTGAAGAGGAGTAGTGCAGGGTGCTCTGGGTCCACCTCAACCGGGGGCTCTCTGCCCGACTTCACCGTGTCCCTGTATGACACGTCCCTGCCCTCCTCCCAGTCTACCTCTGCGCCCAGCCTCTCGACCACGATCATCCTCTCCACCGTTCCAGCCCTCCTTGCGGCCTCGTCTGCGTTTGGCTTGAGGAGTATCCTCCTCCCCCTCCTATAGTAGCCGTCAACGGTGAGTAGGACCCGTGACTCTGCTAGCCTGAGCCTCTCTGCCACCGCCTCGGGGGCGAAGCCGCTGAATATGGGGCTGGCTATCGCCCCTATCCTTATGGCTGCAAGCATCGCTATGATCGACTCCGGCATCATGGGGGCGTAGATCGAGACCACGTCCCCCTCCCTAACGCCCTGGCCGCGGAGGTAGGATGCCAGCCTCTCCACCTCGCCCTGGAGCTGGGTGTATGTGTAGGTCCTCACAGCCCCGTCTTCGCCTATCCAGGTGAAGGCCTCCCTCTCGCCTAGGCCCTTCTTGACGATCCTGTCGACCACATTGTAGGTTAGGTTTATGGATCCTCCCCTGTACCACTTGGCCCACTCCGGCCCGTTGCTCAGATCCACCGTCTCCCGGGGCTCCTTGAACCACTCGACTCCAAGCCAGTGGGGAAGGTTCCCCCAGAACCAGCGTATGTCCTCTGTGCTCTTCTTGACTAGCTCCTTGTAGGTGTTGAATCCGTGCTCATTCATGAACCTGTAGACGTTGGTGGACTCGACTAGGCTCCTGGGGGGCTTCCATATGTATGTCAAGCCTCTTAGCACCATGCTAGGATCCCATGCTGGCGGGTATAATTAATGCTACCCACATGTGTGGGGTTTAGAAAGAGAGGGTTGGGGGTGTACACCCCCCGGGGCTGTTTGAGTGTGTGTTACGAGAGTACGCCCTGGTCCTTGTAGAACTTCTCGGCGCCAGGGTGTAGTGGTATCGGGGTTGTCGGGGCCTTCTTTATGTCTATGTCCTTGGCCCTCTCGTGGACCGTCTTTATCTCGTCTAGGTGCTCGAACATGGTCTTCAGGAACTCGTATACTACGTCATCGGGTAGGTCTGCTGATGCAACTAGGGTGGCCATGACTGTCACGGTCTGTATCTCCTCGGTCTGGAACTCGTAGCTGCCTGCCGGTATCTTGTATGGTAGGTATAGGCTGCCTAGCCCGGCCTCCTTGAGCTTCTGTATAGCATCGTCAGGCACGCTGACTAGGTTGAGCTTGACCTGTATGGCTAGCTGCTCTATCTTTGGCGTTGGTACTCCGGCGACTACGAAGAATACGTCCACGGTACCCTGCTTTATCTGCTGGCTCACGTCCTTGAAGCCTAGCTCCTGCTTGACTATCTTATCCCATAGGCCTAGGGTTGAGAGTATGGTGTAGGCAGTTGCGTACAGTCCGCTACCCGGGTTTCCTACTGCGACTACCTTGCCCTCAAGGTCCCATATTGTCTTGACACCTGCATCTGCCCTAGCCGCTATCTGTATAGGCTCTGGGTAGAGGCTTGCCAGCGCCCTTAGGTTCTCTACCGGGTTGCCCTCGAAGTCCTTTATCAGCTTGCCGTTGTAGGCGAAGTACGCAACGTCGCTCTGCATGAGGGCTACCTGAGCGTCACCGATCTTGATGGCCTTACCGTTGGCAACGCTCGCACCACTGTCCTGAGCCACTACCTCAAGCTTGTCGCTGTACTTCGAGACTACCTCCGCTATCCTCTTACCGAGTGGGTTGTAGATTCCTCCGGGGCTGCCGGTGTACATTATTATCCTGAACTTCTCCTCTTGCTGTGCCTGGGTCTGCTGGGCTGTCTGCTGCTGGGTCTGGGTCTGCTGTGCCTGTGTTGTCTGGGTTGTGGTTGCCTCTTCGCCTCCTCCCATGAACATGAATGCAGCCGCCACTATCACGAGGATGACGATCACGCCGATGGCAATCATCATGGTGTTGCTTCCGCCGCTAGAAGCCTTCCTATGCCTTGCCACTCCACATCCCTCCCGTTACGTGATAATATCGATTCATGTCTTAGGGCTAAACCGGCTTATAAGTTTATAGAGATAAAGTATATGCCGCACCAGCCACAAACCGTCTATATAGTGATGGTCTACTCGCGCTCTCAAGTGTTACGGTATTACGGCTGGCCCAGCGAGGCGCCGTCACCCCTTATATCCGAGTGGCCAGACCTGTACCCCCCGGTATACACCATAGCGGCCACGCCAGTCCTGCTGGGGTATGGTAGCCTCTCCACCTTGAACCCGGGTGCCTCTGGGGGCTCGATCCCCTCCTCCACCATTATCCTGGCACCCTGGAAGTCTATCAGCATCCTAGGGTGCTCGACGGCCTCCTGGGGATCCATCCCGTAGTCGACGATGTTGGTTATGAGCTGAGCGTGCTGATGGGGCCTGTAGTGGCCGCCTGAGGTGCCTATCGCGTAGGTGCCCCTACAGTCTAGGAGGACTGCTGAGAGGGTGTGGAGGGTCCTCTTCCCTGGCTCTAGCCTGTTCACGTGGTCCCTCCTCAGGGTGAAGTCGCTCCCCCTGTTGTTGAGTGGTATACAGCTGGGCCTCGTGGCTAGCTGGGAGCCGAAGTGGTGGTAGAGGCTCTGTATGCCAGAGACTATGTTGCCCCACCTGTCTGCCACGGCAAAGTATGTAGTGTCCCCGCCTCCCCAGGGGCCGCCTAGCGGCTGGGCCTCGTCTAGTATCGAGGGGTCCAGCAGGTCCTCGGCGCTCAGGGGCATATACCTGGGGTCTGTTATGTACCTGTCCCTTATGCTGTACGCTATCCTGCTGGCCTCCAGTATGAGGGAGGCCCTATCCCTCCCCCGGGGATCCTCCGGGGGGTCCACTGTGGCTAGCTTCATGAGTATGTGGAGCGTGGTGAGGCCCTGGGTGGGTGGAGGCATCTCGCTAATAGTGCAGCCCCTGTACGTTATAGAGAGGGGGCTCCCTACCCCGGCCCTGTACTCTGCAAGGTCCTCTATGCTTAGGACCCCGCCCCTCTCGGATATGTACCCAGCGATCTCCCTCGCCAGGTCCCCCTCGTAGAAGTCTCTAGGGTCCTCCTCTATCCTCCTCAGCGCCCCTGCGAGACCCTTGAAGTAGACGGGGGCTCCTGGTTGCTTGCCGTGTAGCTGTGAGTAGGCTCTAGAGGCTCCGGGGTCCTGGGAGAGGTGGCTCCACATCCTATCAACCGCCTTGACTAGGCTGGGTGAGGCTGCGAAGCCGTCCCTGGCTATCCTTATAGCTGGCTCCACCAGCCTGCCCCACTCTAGCCTGCCAGCCTGCTCCCACATCCTCCAGAGGGCGTCTACCATGCCGGGTACCGTTACTGTTAGGGGCCCGTAGCGGGGCATCTCCCTGTAGCCCCGTGACTCGACTAGCCCGGGCGTTAGCCTCCTTGGCGCGGGCCCGGAACCGTCTATATAGATGGTGTCGCCGTTGACCCTGGCTAGGGCGAAGAAGTCTCCCCCGAGGCCGCCTAGGTGGGGTAGCACTACCGCCAGGGCCAGGGATGTGGCAACCGCGGCGTCTACGGCGTTGCCGCCCTCCTCCAGTACCTCTATGCCGGCCAGGGTTGCTAGCGGGTGCTCGCTGGCCACCACCCCCCGGAGGCTGTAGGCTGGTGCCTTGTAAACCATTCCTAGCCCACCCTAGCCTCCATGTAGTCTAGCAGGTCTGTGATCATCACCTTCGCCGTCCTCCAGGCCGGGCCCACGGGGCCGGTTAGTAGGACCTGCTCGCCCTCTAGCCTGGCTAGTATCCCGTTGTAGATCCCGGTTACCCCGGCTAGGGGGCTGGTTTCTGGGAGCCACCTGGGCTCCACCCTGTAGACTCCCCTCTTGGGCTCGGCGTATGCTATGTACCTCAGGGGCTCCCCGCTCCTCAGCCTATCCACCTGCTCAGGGTCCTCGAGGACCTTGTCTAGGGGCTCCCTCTCAACCTGTTCTAGCCTGGCCTCGTAGCCTAGGGTTGAGGCTAGTATCGCCAGCTTGGCTGCCGGGTCGAGGCCGTGCGTGTCCACTCTGGGGTCCGGCTCCGCGAGCTGGTCTTCTATAGCCTTCCTCACAGCGCTCTGGTAGTCCATTCCCCCTTTGACTAGGGTTATGAGGTAGTTGGTGGTAGAGTTGAGTACTGCCTCTATCTCATCCACATCCCTGCCCCTGAGGCCCTTGGCCATGTCTATCGCTGGTATCCCCGCAGCCACCGTTGCCCTGTAGCCTATGTAGACGCCCATGCTCCTGGCCCTGCTCATCGTCTCCCTGAACCACATTGCGAGAACTGTCTTGTCGGCTGTGACTATGCTTATCCCCTCGTCTATGAGCCTGTAGTATATGCTCCTGTTAGGCTCTCCAGTCTCGTAGCTTGGGGGTATTGTGATCATCGCAACCTCTGCTCCAGCCTTTACCGCGGCCTCCACTGGGTCTAGGTCCTCCTCTAGGCTAGGGTGCTCGTGGAGCCTCCCACCTCGTCTGGCCAGCTCCACTATTGAACCCGGGTCCGCCCCCACGAGTGAGCCCCTGCTGCTTGACGCTGAGACTATTGTTGCCCCCAGCTTGGAGAGCTCTAGCGCGACGTGTCTGCCAACGTTGCCAAACCCTATCAGGGCTACCTTGACCCTAGCCTTCATCATGACTCACGCTCAACGCTAGGCTCGGTGTCTGGTCGGGTATATTAGGTTATACACGCACCATACAGTTATACAATTATAGAAAACGAATCTGCCATATACCTGATTATTCAAATCCACTATTTTAGTATGATTGTGAACATTGTAGGGTGTGGGGCGTATTATGCCCCAGGGCCCCTACTACCCGTGGGGAGGTGCATAACGGGTGGGAGACCGCCCAAGGCGGGCGCTACTAGACTTCTACGAGCACCCCGTAGTCGAGATTGTAATGGCGTACGTAGCCCTCGTCTCAGTAATCGTAATACTAGCAGAGCTATTCATACCCCTCGACCCCGTGACCAAGAGAAACCTCTACATCGTAGACGCGGTAGCGGTCCTCCTCCTAGCAGGGGACTTTATACACCGTGCAAGGGCCTCGGGGGACCCGATCGGGTATGCCAGGGCCAACTTCTACGAGATCCCCGCCCTAATCCCAGCGGCAGCACTAGCCATGGTGGAGACCCAGCTGGCCGGGGCCGGGCTGGTGAGGCTTGTGAGGGTGTTCAGGGTTATACGCCTCTTCATGTTCTTCTCCCGCGGCAGCAGGTTCCTAACCCTGTTCAAGGAGGTGCTCCGTGGCGTTCGCTTCGGCGAGTTCGGGCTAGTTATAGTACTCACCATCCTCACCGGGAGCTTCGCCGTATACCTGGTCGAGGCGCCCAACCCTGACAGCCCGATTAAGAGCATGGCTGACGCCTTCTGGTGGGCCATGGCGACGGCGACCACCGTGGGCTATGGTGACATAGTCCCGGTTACGGGCCTGGGTAGGATGATCGGGGTTGTCATGATGATCCTCGGGATAAGCCTCCTCTCAGTCTTCATAAGCACGATCGGGGCCGCCTTCTACGAGTACACGTTAACCCTAATCCAGGGAGGTCGGCTCGAGGCCTCGATACATGATAGGATCAAGAGTATACACAAGCTCAGCGAGGAGGAGGTAGAGGAGCTAATCAAGGATATACGGAGGCTCAGGGAGGAGAGGCTATCTTCCCGGTGACCAGGTCCACGATCATCCTAGCCAGAATCTCCTTATGTATAGTACCCCTGTAGAGCCTCTTCCCTCCACGCTCTAGTATGACAACCTCGTCTGTACTGCTGGAGAAGCCGGTTCCACTCCTTCCGACTATGTTGGCAACCATTATGTCAGCGCCCGTCGCCTCCAGC
Source organism: Acidilobaceae archaeon (assembly GCA_027014125.1). GTDB lineage: Archaea > Thermoproteota > Thermoprotei_A > Sulfolobales > Acidilobaceae > S012-22. The sequence goes on from JALWEI010000026.1 coordinate 46,911, forward strand.
TTCTCAGCCGCCTTAGCCTCCAGCTCGTCGAGACTGTTAACAACCTCGGCGGCGAATGCTACGAGGACCTTGGGCCTCCTGGCTAGGCTACCTATCACCTTTGGCGTTGGCTCTAGGGTCAGGGTCAGGCTTGAACCGCTCCTGTACTTCCCCTCGTACCTGCTCGACGGCGTGAAGTCTGAGGGGGCAGCCGCGGCTATCATGGCATGGTACTCCGCCTCCCTGGTCAGCCTCTCAACCGTGGCTGCCATGTCCCTGGTGGATTCAACCCGGTGATTCTGGGTGAAGTGTGGGGGCTGAACCCTCATTGGCCCGTGGACTAGGTCCACCTGGGCGCCGCGGGCCCAGGCCTCCACTGCTACCTCTACGCCCATCATACCGCTGCTGGGGTTGCTGATGAACCTGACCCTGTCTATCCACTCCCTTGTGGGGCCTGCTGTAACTAGTATCCTGAGGCCCCCCGCGTCCCTGCCCCTGCTTGTGTGTGCTGCTGTGATCCTCCCGAGGAGGCCTGGGTTGGGGTACTTGGCGGCATAGTTGCTCCATACCGGGGGCACCACCAGTGCTCCTAGCCTGGCTAGCCTGGCCTCCGTCTCCCTATACTGGCTCGTCCTGGTCATGTTGCTGTGCATCGCCGGGGCTATGGTTAGGGGCTTCCCGTAGCCCGCGAGGGAGACTGCTGTGAGGGCGACTGGGTTGTCTACTATGCCGTAGGCTATCTTGGCCATTGTGGAGAGTGTGGCTGGGGCTACAAGCATCCCGTCACACGCCCTGGCTAGGGTTATGTGCTCCGTCTCCCCTGTGAAGTCTACTAGGGCCTCCTCCCCGGTGGCCCAGTGGAACATTGTGGGGGTTACTAGCTTCGCCGCCTCCCTGGTTAGCACCGGGACTACGCGGGCGCCCCTCCTTATGAGCCACCTCGCCGTGTCTAGGCTCCTGTAGGCTGCTATGCTCCCTGTTACCCCTAGTATTATGCACTTGCCCTCGAGGTAGTTGTTCACCTCTCCCCTGATATCGTCTGCTGGGTGCAACTCGACCGGCCCCAGGGGCTTATACTTCGGTGTCCGGAATATAATCATCACCCGGGGGGAGGACTGTCAGGTAGAGGTCCAGCCTGGCCCCCCTCCTCAGGCTCTCCACGAGCCTCCTGTCCAGGTCGCGGGCCGCCTTGCTGGCCCTAACCATGACCGTAGCAGGCTCGGTGTAGGTGCTCCTCCTGAATATCATCCTTGAGGGGTCGCTCATCTCAAGCCCCGGGCCACCTTGGCCTGCTACGGAGTCGCACACACCGGAGGAGCATAGGACTGCTACGATAATAGAGCCGGGCCTCCTTGCCTCCTCCCTGAACCATGGGGGGAGCCCCAGGGCCCCGGTGGAGGCCCTCACCCCCACTATACAGTCGCCCCTGGGGGTTAGGTCCTCGTCCATGGTGACCTCGAAGGTGCTCTTGTGTGTGGCCTTAACGTTGTGGTGGCCCCAAGCGGTTACCTTCACCCACCGGGCCTCGATGGTCCTATAGGTTGTGTTGCCATCCATATCTCCCCACCAGGGGGACGAATATCACCTCGATATCCCTCCTATAGACTACGCGGCCTCCCCTCTTCTCCCCGACGACGAGCTCCTGCGCTATATAGTCGCCTACGGGGGCAACGATCCTGCCTCCCTCCCTCAACTGCTCCTCCAGGGGCGGGGGCACGGCGGGGGCTGCGGCTGTGACTATGATCCTATCATATGGGGCCTCATCAGGGTAGCCTAGGGAGCCGTCCCCTACGACCACGGTGACTCTACGGGAGTATCCGGTCCTCTCCAGGTTCCTCCGCGCCCACTCCGCCAGCTCGGGGATCCTCTCTATAGTCCACACGTGGCCCCTGGGGCCTACTAGCTCCGCTAGGACTGCGGCCTGGTACCCGGAGCCCGTGCCTATCTCGAGGACCTTCATCCCGGGGGCCAGGTCTAGGAGCTCTGTCATGTACGCCACTATGCTGGGGGCGCTTATGGTCTGGCCGTAGCCTATTGGCAGGGGCCTATCGTCGTAGGCCGAGTCCCTGTACTCTGGGGGGACAAACTCGTGGCGGGGGACCTTGAGGAGGGCCTCCTCTACCCTCCTGCTCCTCACGAATCCCTGTTCCTTGAGGAGCCTTACGAGCCTCCTCCTGGCCTCCGTGTAGGGGTCGGCCTGGGGGCGGCTCATCTACTTTGCCTCCTTTACGACTTCTCCCTTATCCACGTCGACTACCTTGGGGCACTTGACCTTGTCTAGGACCTCGCCTAGCTTGTCCTCGGTGGTCTTGTAGGTGTATAGGTACCTCTTGGTCCTGGCCTTGACCTTGACTACCCCGTTCTTTCCCCTCTTAACCCTGCACTCGACCGCCCTGGAGGTTATCTCGATGAACTTCTCCAGGTCCTTTATCTCGACTGGCATCCCTGCGCCACCCCGGTGGTCGGCTAGCGGTTGTATGGTGTATTTAAGGGTTTGAATCCCTGCCTATGCTCGCCCTTATCGAGGCTATGTTGATCACCGCCTCTGCCATGTCCTGGGTGTAGCCTGCTATCCTCTCCATGCTGTCTAGCGCCCTTACCTCCGGCAGCCTCCTGGACCTGTCCCGTAGCTCCCTGACCCTCCTCCGGATGGCCGAGGCCTTGTCCGCGGTATCCTGCGCCTCCTCCACCGTCCCGGAGCCTGGTAGGAGGCCTGTGGCCCTGTGGACCATGGAGGCTACCTCCCTTACAATGCCTAGGTGTGGCTTTAGGGGGGTTAGGCCGCTGGACAGCGCGATCCTTGCTATAATGGTTGCGTGATCCCCGATCCTCTCCATCGACTTGAGGGCTAGGAAGATGTAGGGGGCCTCGGCGGCGCTTGATATGCCTAGGACCTGGGTGGCCCTCCCCTCCAGTAGTGCCCGTGTCATCTGCCTCGCTAGGTAGAGGTATAGCCTGTCCACTAGGTCGTCCCTCTCGATGGTAGCCATGATGAGGACCTTGTTATCCTCCTCTAGCCCCCGTGTTAGGCTCTCCAGCATGCCCTCCACCCCCCTCCTCATCTTGGCGTAGGCGTCGCTGAAGCTGACCGCGTAGTCGTCTAGTACCGAATAGAGCCTGACTAGGCCGGGCTCGCTGTCTAGCATCTCCACGCCTAGGAGGATCCTGGAGATCTGGCTCACCACCTCCATAACGGTCTCATGCTGCTCCACACTGTACCTTACCTCTATCACCCTGGCCCCGGCTATGTAGCTGGATATGACTGCCCTGAGGAGCCTCCCGTAGCCGCCGCGGGCCTCGACCACTGCCCTCCTCTCGGGCCTCTCCCCGCCGGCCAGGGGCTTGATTAGCAGGCTGCCGTCGGGTAGGGTTGATACGATGACCTGGGAGCCCTTCCCTAGTCTATGGGTCTCCACCCACTCCTTGGGCAGGCTCACTATGTAGGTTGAGCCGCCGACTAGCTGGATCCTCCTAACACTACCCGCCACTGGGCTGGCACCATATAGTGGGATATAGGCTGGGCCTAGGCTATATGCCAGTATATACCCTGTTAACTCCCCGGTTTACACTGGCCCCCGCGAGGCACTGCGGACAAGCACAGCCAGCCACGCTGGTAGCCCTCTCGGTAGCCCTCCTAAGCACCACCCCCGGCTCCCAGCCCACAGCAAGCCCCTGGGCCACTACAGCGGTGAAGGCGTCTCCACTACCCACAGTGTTCACAAGCCTTACCGGGGGCGGGCCTACATGGAGCAGCCCGCCACCACCAACCAGGGCAGCCCCTCGGGCCCCCATCTTAAGGTAGACGGTAACCCCATACTCCTCCGAGAGCTGCCGGGATGCCTCGACAGGGCTCCCGGCTCCAGCCAGGGCCCTGGCCTCCTCCTCGTTGGGGACAAGCACATCGGTATACTCGAGTATCTCCCTGGCTGCCCTTAGCTCCTCGGGGCCCATATTATAGTAGCCGGGGTCGAATACGACTCTCGAGCCCGTCCTGCTAGCCGTCTTGGCTGCGTGCAACGCGGCCCTTCGGGGCCCCGGGCTGGCTAGGAGGTAGCCATGCACCACCACTACCCTAGGCCTGTAGTCCTCGATGGCGTGGCCTACAAGGTCCTCGTCGACAAGGGTATTGGCCCCGGGGTCGGCTATGAAGGTCCTCTCCCCCGATCCCGTGGTCAGTGCGACCAGCACACCGGTCCTCTCGCCCCTGGCTAGGTACAGCCTGACTCCTAGGCCGGCTAGCCTCTCCTCGTAGGCCCTACCCAGGGGGTCGTCCCCTAGCCCGGAGGCTAGGGCTACCTCTCCCCCCATGGTGGCTATGTGGTAGGCAACATTGCCCCCGCCACCGCCGTAGCAGGACTCGAGGGATGCAGTATAGTTGGCCCCCGGCTCCATGTCCTCTAGCCAGGGCGCCACCACGTCGATCATCAGGGTGCCTACTACCAGAACCCCGCCCACAGGTTGCCCGGGGGAGTTTACAGGTTGCCGTTGCGGGGTTTATAGGGGTTCCACCCTCTCGCTAGGAGCCGACTAGAACCTCCAGGGTTGACGGATCGTTGTCCTTAAACCACCAGTAATACCAGGTGTAGGGCCTGCCGCTGACGTCGCTTATCGACACGTAGGGCGTGGTATACTGGCTGTCATCCCTGCTGGCCCCGTAAAGGTTGACATCCAACACGGCAGTCCATCCCATGGGTGATATGAACCTGACGCTGGTAGATGCTACTACGATGTTGCTCCCTCCCGCCGTGTGTCCTCCAAAGTTTATGTAAAGGTCTCCCTGCGCCCTGGTAGCGTATCCCGGTGGGGGTGGTGGCGTGTAGGGCTCCATGCCGCCCGCGTTGAAGTCCACTATATAATCGGCCCTCTCGACCCCCTTCAGCTTGTGGGGGTATAGGATACGGTACCTAACCACGTCCCCCGATGCGCTATCCCTGTACCAGTGCTCCTCGTACCTGTACTCAACCATAAAGTAGACCCTCACCTTGCTATCACCGGGCAACGGGTCTACCTGCGCGCTGACTAGCGAGGGTGCAAGCTTCTTTCCGCCATACCCCCACTGGGGTGTAGCGTGCTGGCAATGGCCTGAGGTGCACCATGCTGAGTCGTAGAACTGCTCTAGGTATATGGCCGAGGAGCTGCTAGACACGGGGCTGCTAGCTATGCCATAGGACGCCTCTAGCCCATCGATGCTATAGAGGTAGGGGCCTCTAACCCATGCATTACAGTACCCTACACCGCCGGTTACGTCCAGTAGGCACACGGGGCTATCGCTACTACCACACCCTGTGCCTGGGCATGTAGATGCTGCATGGTACGCCTCTGAGGCTAATCTCCCTAACTCTATTGCCTCTGTATGGATAACGCTCTTGGGATAGACCTCTATAACCCTCCCAACCCTGAAAACCGTCTCCCCACCCCTTACACAATGTGTTAATACGAAGAGCTCCTGGGGCTCATAATACTCTACCTCATACCTGCCACTGGCAGGGTCTATGGAGTACTTAACCGGTATCCCAACTATATCGAACCTAACCCTAATACTCTCCCCAGGCTTGGCTATGCCCGCATAAAGCCTCTCAGTCCCGCTGCTCGTGGGATTATACATGGTGGGGAACCTATGCACCGCCACGAAGCACTTATCCGCGTCAACCCTGGGGGTCGATATATCTAAGGTGATGACGACTACCGGCTCCCCCCTGATCCACCTAGCTAGGGTGGCCTCTATCCACTCATCAACCTGGCTATAAGCCATGATAATGTGGGCCAGGATGGGCGTTAAGAGAAGCAATACTATAATTATGGCTTTTTTACCTGAAACCCTGGCCCTCCTGCTTGTAGAACTAGCCATTTAAACTACTACCTAACGTATAAAATTACGGAACAGCCCTATATAAGATTTTCTATATATAACTAAGGAAAAAACTATGATGGAGCGTATCCTTCGGAGAGGCACCAACTATGCTCCACCATTATAAGGCCGCTAAAAAATTTAAATTTGAATACATACTATTTATTTAATTGGTGAGTTCAAATTTGCATATATACTCTAATAACCTATATTATAGGACTAATAATCCTAAAAATGGTGTGCAAGGATGATCATAAAAACTGGTATAGTCGTGTCCGTGGACGGGGTTACCAAGCGGTATGGCCGGGTAGTGGCGCTAGATAAGGTGAGCTTCAGCGTAAGGCATGGTTCCATACATGCGCTGCTAGGCCATAATGGGGCTGGCAAAACAACGGCCATAAGGCTGGTCGCTGGCCTGCTAAAGCCCAGTAAGGGCAGCGTGAGCGTCTTTGGTGGAGACCCGTACAGGGAGCCGAGGGTAAAGGCATGGCTAGGCTACGCAGGCGAATACGGGGGCCTTTACGGGAGCCTAAGCGTCATGGATAACCTATGGCGATTCTGCACGCTAAAAATAGGCGACGCCCATGCATGCACCGGGGAGATTGAATGGATATCCGGCGAGCTCCATCTTCATGACATCCTAGATAGGAAGGTAGCAGAGCTCTCGGCGGGGAATAGGCAACGGGTAGCCCTGGCCAGGGCATTTATCGGATCCCCAAAGCTTGTGCTGCTGGACGAGCCGCTGAACAGGCTCGATCCCGTATGGAGGAGAAGGATAAAGGGTTTCCTAAGGAGGTATGCAACCAAGAGGCGGGCCTCCATACTATTCTCGTCGCACATACTATCAGACGTTGAAGAGATCGCTGACGAAGTCACTATACTGATGAGGGGGAGAGTAGTCTATAATGGCTCATTGAAAGAGTTATTCCACTCTGCGGGTAGTGTTAGGGTCAAGATAGGGGGAGACAGGGACGTTCTACGCACAATTACTCAGGAGTTTGGGGATAACATATCTAATATTCATGAGAATAATGAGTACCTGGTGCTAAACTTCGCAAGTATAGATGAGGCATACAATTTTCTAGAATATATCGCTAGAAACAGGATTAGAATAGAGCTCCTAGAGATGAAGAGGACAACGCTGGAAGATATTTATCTGGAGTACTATTTGGAAGGTGTTAGCCTTGAATGACAACACGGAAAAGAATAAGTATATAGGCTACATTAGAGATAGCATACATGAGACTATATTTATGTTAAAGATGAATATATATACAATAGTATTCTTTTCTATCTTCGCTATCATCTATATGCCTCTAGCAATTAATAATATATTCGAAGCGGATTATTACGCCAATACACCGAACTATATAAAACTAGGAATAATAATACCAATTATAATAACATATAATATACTATTCTCGCTTCTAATAAGCATCATAGTGGCATCTGCAATAGAACAGGAGAGAGCGCAACATATCCTAGAGTATCTCTATGTATACTCCCGTTATAACATCAACGGATTCCTAGCCATAAAACTCCTATCAAGCCTACTCATGGGTATAACTATAACGATACCATATATACTACTAGTATACACAGTTATTAACATGCACATTAATATCAGAATAAATGAAGTTATAACGATATTCCTATCTATCCTCATATCTGTAGTATCATTTACCTATATAATGCTTATAATTGTACTTGTATTAAGGCCTAAATACACTTCAACCGTGAAGTTCTCCCTTATCATACTCGTATACCTCGCTATATCCCTTCTCGCTAGGAAAATAGAAAGTCCAGAGTCTCTAGCAAAGCTGAATGTCACTCTAACAGAGATAGTACTCCCAACGTACATAGTATCAGCGGTAATCCTAATCATCTCTATCATTGTATATCATATTATGAAGGACAGGATAGTTGAACTATCACTAAGAGAAGGGTAAGAGAATCACAACACGCACAAGCCTCCTCCCTTGTGCTCTCCGGAACCTCTTCTATGCTGTGGAGTGTTACGTCCTCTGTGAGGATCTCGTTTATTGTTGTCTCTAGGGTTTCCCCTTGTGAGGGTAGTGTACCTGGTCAGCTTGTTCATGTTACTCTTGATCTCCTCTACGAGGGCATCTATCGTGTGCAGTTCCAGGCTTATTACTGCCCTTGCGAAGGCCCTTGAGACCCTTCCGCCTAGGAGCGCTGAGAATAGTATGTTGGTGTCAAATATCACGTCCACGCCTTGTCCTCCTTGCTACCCCTCTCCTGATCTCTTCTAACAGATCCGCCGCTTCCTGGGTGTGTTCTGGCTCCCTCGTGGCCTCCATCTCCGCCAGGGCCCTGAGCTTTCCTCAGAGCCTTCCTAAGATACGCCTCAACCTCTCCTTCGTTCATCCAGTCGGGTACTTCAACTTCTACCACAATCCTCTTCGTAGCCACCGCCCCTCCCATGCATAGAATATTGCCCCGGGGGGTGTTTATATCCCGACCCCCGTACTTCCTCTTTATTCTCTCCCTTAATGGCTTGGAACTTGATGTTTAAGGTCTCCTTACCGCTACTCTCCTCTCTTCTAGCTCCTCTACCTTGTAGTCCTCCTGATTGTAGGTTAGTATCACTGCATTACCATACCTCTGTGTTAGGTGTAGGGCTAGCGCTACGTAGGGAGAGTCCTTCGGGTCGTTCACCAGCCCCTCCGCCTCCTCCATGTATTGGGTGTACTCTTCTACACTTACCTCTGTTAAGATCTTAAGTATGGCGTTAAACCTTTCAATCAGGGCTTCTGCTTCTATGCTCTTCCTTTGGGCTAACCGTGTCAAGATCCTCCTGAACTCCTCGTGGATATAATCAGGAACGTAAAGCCTTGCCCCGACTATGTAGAGCTGTAGTAGAACCGACGCCGTGTAACCGTAGGGATTGAGTACCGCTGCTAACAGGACGTTCAAGTCGACGACGATCGGTGCCTCCTCCATACAGCCTCCTCCACCTTGGAGAATATCTCCCTCAGCTCATCATCGCCCAGTCTCTCCCTTACCATGACCATAGAGAGCCAGGCTTCGAACGCCCTAACCAGCCTCTCAACTCTCTCCCTATCCCTGGCCAGACCCTCAGGTACCTCTACCTCTATGGTTATTTTCTTGGTTGCCACCGCCCCTCCCATGCATAGAATTATACAGGAGGATGTTTATATCACCCTAGCACTCTACACCCTTCTCCCCCAGCCTCTCCCTGGCCCACTCCACCGCTTCCCTGGCTATCCTCAACTCCTCTCTCGCCTCCTCCTCAACCACCGGCGGGCCTGGGTACCTGGCTTCTACTGCGTAGTATGTGAGGTCCTTCACGTGTAGGCTCCTTATATACCCTACATCCACCTTCTCGCTTAGCAGGTCTACCAGCTTCCATATGTCATGGACCTTGGAGGCTTCACCTTATATGCTGTTAGAAGCGCCTTTAGGGCCTTTTCTACTGCTTGTTGTGCGTGGAAGGCTGCCAGCCCAGGGTCTACCCCTATCTCTAGGGCGGCCTCCGCCAGTCTCAGGTCGTCGAGGGCCTTACGCATCCACATGCAGGTTACGTCAGACATGTATTCCTTCACCCGTTATGGCGGCCTCGAAGGAGGCCTCTTCCTCCACGTTCCTGCTATAGTATTCCGTGCCCTCTATTAGTAGGTCTACGGGCCCGCCTAGGAGGGGCCTGAGCCTCCTGTATATCCTCCTCCATAGGAGCTTCCTAACCCTCCACTCCAGCCCTCCCACTATGACCACTAGTATGTCCCAGTCGCTGTCCTCCCTTGCCTCTCCCCGCGCCCTGCTCCCGAAGAGTATGACCTTCTCCACCCTTACCCCCAGCTTCCCGGCCTCCTCCATTATAACCCTCTTAATCTCCCTGAGGAACTCCCCGTCAACCCCATCCCTCGTCAACATCTTTCCAATATTATTATTCTAGCATCTAGTCTTATTATCTGGGCAATATCTCTCCTTGAGGTACTCCTCTATCTGCCTCCAGCTCTTTCCCTCTAGTAGCATTTCTAGGGCTCTTGTATCCAGTGCCTTGTACCTCCTCGTCTCTAGGGAGTGTCTTATCATTTCCCTATCATTGGTCCATACTGGCGCATTGTACTGGAGCGCCAGCGCTATGAAAGGCCAATCATCAGAGTCAAACTCTCCAGCTATCTCCTTAGCAGTCTTGATATAGGCGTCTTGGAGGCCCGTTGGTGTTATTAGCTCCCCCTTGAGGTCCTCCAGCAACCCCTTGATCCTCTCCCTCGGTATGCCCTTCCTTGCTGTGATCTCCTCTATGTGCCTCTCAGCCTCAGCCCATGCTTCCCTGGGTGTTATGATTATTGCTGGCTGGTTGAATAGCGCCTCTCTGACTCTCCCGGGCCTTAGGATGGACGCCAGTATCTTGTTGGTATCAATCACCACGAACCTTGGATAGCTCATCCTCTATCCTCCTGGCTAGGGCCCTCTTTATCTCCCTATCTAATTCTAGTATCTCTTCCTCGCTCGCTAGGGGCTCCGGTATAAGATCCTCTAGCTCCTTGAGGATGAGCAGCCTCCTCTCAAGGGCGGACCGGGCAATCCTAGCCAGCTCCTCCTCCCCAAGCCCCTCAAGCCCCTCAGGCACCTCAACCTCCACCGTTATCCTCCTAGTTGCCACCGCTCCTCCCATACCTAGAATATTGTTCCTGGGTGTTTATATCCCGGCCTCGTATTTCTTCTTCATTTTCATCCTTACTTCTTCTAGTGGTGCTCCTTCTAGGAGCATCTCTGCTCCCTCCGTGTCGATGGCTGTGAAGTATCTGAACCCGGTCTCAGCGGAGAGCCTGAGCAGCCCCCTGTCCCCGGTCCACAGCGGAACCCCAAGATGCATAGCCAGGGCGACGAATGGTGCATCGGCGAGATCCACATTCTTTACTATCTCCAGGGCCCTTGGCAGGTGTCTTGCGTACTCCTCTTTTCTGTGCAGCATGGTGGTCTCCTCTAGGAACCGGTCTATTATTCTTTTCATCTCCTCTCTTGATAGGTTTAGGTATCTCTGGAGCTTGTGGATGTGCCTGTATAGTTCCTCCCTGAGCTCGGCTGGTGCATGCAGCTTTAGGTTCCCCCGTAGGAGGATGATCTCCCTTATCCGGCCCCTCTTTAGCAATGCGGAGAATACTATGTTTGTGTCGGCCACCAGATCTATCATCTGTGGTCCTCCATTACCCTCCTGTATATGGACCTCTTTGCCTCCCCTGCTAGCTCCTCTACCTCCTCCTGATTGGGCTCTCTCCTCTGGGCCCTCTCAAGGGCTAGGTATAGCACTGCTCTCCTCGCGGCAGATACGATGGCCTCTCTAGCCTCCCACTCACTCACCCATTCAGGTACCTCAACCTCTATGGTTATTTTCTTGGTTGCCACCGCCCCTCCCAATGAATAGAATAATGCTTCCGGGTGTTTATATCTGGGCTTTCTTGAACGGGTTCTCTACCCTTATTATCTCCTTGTATGGCTTCTCGTCCTCGCTCAGGATCACATCTACCCCGTTATTCCTGTAGGTATAGGCCAGGAGCCTATCCCAGAAGTACCTCGCCGGTGATCCTGCTGCTTGGAGCACCTCTGTGTGGGTGTAACTGAGTACCTCTAGTACCCTAGATAGTAGGTTAGCCATGCTGATAGCCTCTTCCAGGACCTCTGGGGCCTTCCTTGAGATAACGTATACCATTTCTGCTAGAACCTGCGCCGCTATCCTATAACTTCCAGGATCTTCGATAACATCCCTTAATATCTCCTCGGCTGTCCTCCTTTTCTCCTCCTCTCCTGCCAGGGCGTAGACTAGTATGTTAGTATCTAGTCCTTTCACTGTATACCTCCTCCCTCGGTGGTATGTCTTTAACCAGTGCTCCCTTACTCCTGGCCCTGGCGAGGATCTCCTCCAGCTCCTCTCTCGGTTTCAGTACTCTATACCTTAACCCCTTCAAAACATCCTCAAGCCTCACGCCCTCAGGTAGCTCTATCTCGACGACCACCCTCCTCTCGGCCACTGCTTCCCCCATGCATAGAATTATGGGGGAGGGTGTTTATATCCCAGCCTCGTATTTCTTCTTCATCCTCTCCCTTACCTCCCCTAGCGGGGCCCCTTCTAGGAGCATCTCCACCCCCTCCGTGTCGATGGCTGTGAAGTACCTGAACCCGGTCTCAGCGGAGAGCCTGAGCAGCCCCCTGTCCCCGGTCCACAGCGGAACCCCAAGATGCATAGCCAAAGCAACAAAGGGCCAATCATCCGGGTCTACATTATGGACAAGTCTCCATGCCTCCTCCCTTATACTCTCCGGGATATCTTCTTCATTGACTACTTCTATGTATGGTTTTATGATGGTGTTGTAGATCTCCCTCATTAGCTGTGGTTCTGCCCCTACGTATTCCGCCGCTCTTGGTACCAGCTTCTCCACCTCTTCTATTATCCTTCTTGGTGCTACGAGTGTTACTGCGCCCCTCATTGTTAGGAAGAGTCTTCGTAGCCTTACTCCGCCTATTAGGATAGAGAATGCAATGTTTGTATCCACGACTAGCCTCATCCTTATCTTCTCCCTGCCCTCCTCTTGGCCTCCCTTGCTAGCTCCTCTATGTCCCTCTCCCTGGCTTCCGGGAGCTCCAGCCACCTGTATATGAGGTATAGCTCCCAGGCTCTCTCCCTTAGCACCCTAACAAAATCCTCCCCAACTCCCTCAGGCACTTCTACCTCTACGGTTATCCTTCTAGTTGCCACCGCCCCTCCCAATGAATAGAATAATGCTTCCGGGTGTTTATATGCTGGGGGCTATCCCTTTTATCTCATCCGTGTAATGAAGCGTTTGGGGATGGATTCTATGGTTGTCTACAACCAAGGGTTAAGACTTAGCCCTTTCATTGCTTTTATCTTCTAGTCCATGAGACTGTCCTTATGTTTTCTGCCAGGCTCCTTATGTACTCCCTCGGCTCCAGTCTTCCCTCCTCTCTGTGGGCCTGTAGGGTTCTCCATGCTACTCCTTTCGTTACCTCCGCTGTCTGGATAATTATTCTAGTCAACTCTAGTATTATCTTCCTCTCCTCGGCATTGTGCTTGCCCAGTTCCGCAATCCTTCCTAGCGTTGTGAGTAGTAGGGGGACGTCGTATTCTCTGGGGTTGTAGCCCTGGGTTAGGAGGTGCTTCGCCATGCCTAGCTCCTCCCTTGTCTCGGCTACGTGTATGGGGAGGGTTTGGAGGAGGTGTTGGATTGCGAGGGAGGCCCATCTTGCCTCCTGCCTCTCCTCGGGGGTTCCCCCTCCCCTGAGGGATTGTTCTACCTCCCTTACCACGTCTGCTACCATCTGGTAGTAGGGCTTGCCTGTGTGCTTCTTCATCGCCTCCTTGGCTGCTTCCAGGGCTTTTGAGAGGGTTTTGATTGCCGATTCCCTGCCGATCTGTATGGCCTTCTCCGTGTACTCCTTGTGGAGGCTCTGGTGTATGTGTTCTAGGGTTTCGGGGCTGATCCTCTGGAGGTACTCGCTCGTGGGCTTCCTCTCCTCTACGTGGAGGTTCCTTGCCAGGACTGCCAGCTCTGACTTGGCGTCTTCGTGGTAGGGGTCTCTCCTGCCCTCCTCTATTTCCCTTGCGAGCCTTATGAGGTTTAGGAGGGTTTTGGCTAGCCTCCTCTTGTCCCTTCCGGGTAGGCCGAGCCTCGTTTTTATGAGGGTTATCTCCGCGTTTCTCCTCCCCTGGGCTGCCTCCTCCAGTATCCTCTCCGGGTCCTGGTAGGGCTTGAGGTTTGCCGCTTTCCTTATGAGGTCGAGTATTATCTTGGAGGGCTTTGAGGGTTCTGCCCCCTTCGATACCTGGTCTTCGAGGGTGTTTATGATGTGGTAGGCTAGGTTGTAGTGCTGGGTTCCCTGTGGGCTGTGGGGCGCGGTTGTTTCTTCGAGTATCTTCTCTATCTCCTCCGGGGTTAGGGGTGCGCCCTGCTCTGTTGCGTGTAGGAGGGCTGCGAGCCTGTAGGCTGCGCCTGGGAGCCGTTCTTCGAGCACCCTGGCTGCTATGACGGGTGCGAGGGGTTTTGTGCCGAGTATCTCCTCCGGGTCTTTGTCCCAGAAGGGCTCTATTCCCAGCTCCTCTATTGCCCTCCTTGCTTCTTCCTCTACCCGTGGGGTGTGCTTGTGGGCCTCGTGGGACGGGTACTTCTTGTCTGCCCCCCACTTTGACACTCCTCCTGCCCTTGCTACCAGCTCGTTGTACTTTGGCACTACGGGGTCGTCCTGGTCGTCCGGCAGTATGTCTAGGAGGTTGTAGATGGCCACTCCGGGGTCCCTCAGCTCTTCCTTCATTGATTTTCCTCTTCCCCCTTTGTAGGGTTTTTTGGGTATGATGGAGTCCATTTCCCTGGCGTACTCGAAGGTGGATTTTATTATGTACTGGTAGATCTTCTCCCTGTCGGTTACCCCCTTTTCGAGGGCCTCGTTGAGGAGTATGGCTGTGAGCATCCACGATGGGCGCATCATGTCCTCTTCTCTGAACATCTCGTGGTACCTCTTTATCTTTTGTATGAACTTTTTGAGGTGGGGGTCCTCTACCTGCTCTTCCTTCTGGAGGAGCTTCTGGTAGGCCTTGTCGTACTCGTCCTGGAGGTGCTGGTATGCCTCTTCTATGAGGGTGTCTGCCAGGTACTGGTCTATTTCTTCCTTGGTGAGTTTTTCGGGCATGAGCTGTTCCTTCGTCTTCTTGCTTCTGAGGATTTTTCTTAGGAGGCGTTTTAGGGCGTATCCTCCGGCTGCTCCGAGGAGTGTGAGGGCTTCTTCTGACATGTTATCCCCCTATTACCTTGTTGCCCAGGGTGAGTGTTGGGGGTTGATCCTGGAGGGTTATGGTTAGGGCTGGGAGGTTTAGGAGTTCTCCTAGGGGTGTGAGCTTTGCTGATACCGCTGTTCCTGCGATGTAGCCCAATACGGTGCATCCTAGGGAGCGTTTTAGGCTTTTTCTCGGTGTCGTCTGGCTGGGCCTGGTCAGCCCTTCCTCGGCCCCCTCCGCTATGCTCCTCATGTTGTTTGCTATCCCCTGGAGGACCTCCTCAAGCTCGCTTGCCTTCCCTATCTCCTCTGCCACCGCCGTGAAGGGGTCGTCGGATGTCATCACCTTCCTTAGTACCTCCTTCTTCGGCCTCCCGCTCTCTTCGAATAGCTTGTCCTTTATCTGCTGGAGGGCCTGGGTTGGTCTCCTCTTGAGGGCTTCCTCCAGTTGTTTGGCTTCATCGCCGCTTATGAGGCCGAGCTGCTTGGCTGTCTGGAGGGCCTTGGCAGGGTTTTCCTTAGGATTCTTTATGGCTTCCAGGAGGTCCTCCAAACCTTCTTTCCTCTCCTTCTCAACCCATCCCTTAACAGTATTATATATATTATCATAACCTGGGTTGCCTCTCTTTATCTCACTCTGCTCTAGAATCTGGTGGATCTGTGCATCGTTCGGCAGGCTCTTGCGCTTAAGTATAAAGTCTATTAAATTCTCACGCACTTTTTTTGCCTTTGTAAAATCTGTGATACCTCCTTCTAACATCTTCTTTTTTAGATAGTTCCCTAACTTGTTATCTAATTCCTCGTTTTTGAGTAGATTTGCGACTTTTTCCGCCACTTCTTTATAGACATTTTTCTTAAGCTTCTCCGCCACGGTATTCTCCATTTCCTGCCAGGCCTTCTTTATGAACTCGCTGTAGAGCTGGGCCCTGGCATTCTTCCACTCCTGGTTTGCCATTTTCTTGAGGAACTCCTGGCTGCACCCCTCGGCGCAGACGTACTTGAGCACCCTCGCATCCCTGGGCTTCAGGTTCGCGAGTATCCTCGCCTCCAGTTTGGGGTCGAGGCTCGTCCCGGTGAGGTCCCTGAAGGCGGCGTCCACGGTCTTCTCAAGGAACCTCTTGGTCACGAGCCTTGGCTTGTGTATCCTGCCCTCCTCCTCCCACTGGAGGAGGTACTCAGCAGCCCTCCTGGCGGGCATGTCCAGGAAGATCTGCTCGCCGAGGGTGAGGCCCCCCACAGCGAGGGCCCCGCCGACGGCGGGCATCCAGACGCTGGTTAGGGAGACGTCCCCGCCCTCCTTAAGCTCCTCCAAGACCTTATCCTTCGCGCCGAAGTACATGGAGGCGCCGAGGGGCAGGACACATCCGAGGGCACCCTCGACCAGGCCCGCCACCGCCCCGATTCCCAGCCACTTCGCCTCACACGCAGCTGTTGCCAGCGTACAGGGCGCGGCGAAGGAAGCGGCGGACCGCAGGCTGAACAGCTGGCCGACCACCTTCTCGTCTATGTACCTGCCGTAGCAGAGCTGGTCGTCCCTGCTTATCGGGTTCCCGTCCTTGTCCTGGAGGCAGAGGGCGTAGCCCTGTTCCTTGGGCTCTCCCCTGTCGTACTGCTCCGCGACGTACAGGAGGGCCCTGGCTATCTGGTTGTTTAGGTCCTGGGTGTCGAGCCTGGTCTCCCTGGTGCTTAGCATAACGGGTATGTCTCCCCCGGCGCAGGTGGCGAGCAGCCCAGCCGGATCCCCACCCAGGGGCTTGATCAGGCTGCTGCCCTCCTGCCCGCCGTCTGGGTAGAACAGCTCCCCGGCGAGGGCCATTGTGAACCTCCTGGCCGCCGCCTCCGGGGTCCCCTCCTTCAATGCCGCGGTCAGGGCGTTCCTTATCATGGCTGGGGTTATGTACCTGGGCTCTATCTCCACCGCTAGGGTACGGAGCACCACCCTCCCCCCAGATACTGCCTTCAAGGTGACGTTAAGGGTGCCCACCAGACCCCCACTACTTAATATATCCTCGCCTAGGATTAAAACAAGCATACCATTATCAAGGCCCACTCTACGGCTATTACTGTCCCCTGTAAGTTCCGGGGCTATGGATGTCTGTGTCTGTGGTAGCCCTTTTCCTGGGGCTTGGATTTTGTGGTGGTTTGGGTTGGTTTTTGATGTTGTTTTGTGTTACACTATTTATATTTTGTGGAGGACGCGGGGTAAATGCTTATATTGTTGTGTTTTCCTCCTATAATTAATAGTGTTGTTTCTTGTTACAATATGTGTTTTAGTATATTTATAGATTATATTTAAGTGTTAGCCGAGAGGATATGATGTTATAAATTGATTAGCCTTCACTAGTATATACAAACATTGGGCTCGTGGGCGTTTCTTAGCCACCTGAGCCCTCCCTAGCACAGGAATGGAGGGTGAGGTCAATGTATATTGGTTATCCCCGCAGGAGGAGCTATGCTATAAAATCAATTTTTTCAAGGCTAGTATCCCCGCTATCGTCAAAGGGTTGCCATAATGATGTAGCATCCATACTCGTTATAAAGCACGTTGCCTGCCCCTATTGCAGTTCTATTTACGGTGTTATGGTGCTGGCTTCTAACGTGTGTGGTAGGATAGAGAAGAATATGTTCTTTGACGATAGGTCTATTAATTACGGCTTCAAGGAGACTCACCTTGGGAATCCAATAGAATGCGTTGAATGCTCTAATAAGTATATCGTATTTGCTGCTATCGAGAGGGATAGGGCTACTAAGAGGATAAAGGATATTCACGTTAAAATTGTACGGTACGAGGAGCCCTATACCGAGCTGATGAGGTGGCCCCACATGGGGCTCGTCAGCAAGAACGTCATTGAGTATGACCCTGAGGAGGGCGCGATGATATACGATGACCTAGACCATTATGCCTCCGTGAATAGGGAAGACACGACTATAGTAGGCACGGTTAAGGGGTACCCGTCGGGCGAGGCTCAGAACGCGGCAGGGGAGGAGCCAGGTGGGAAGTTTAAGCCACCCGCGAAGGTGAAGTTCGGGTGAACGCCATGTCGTCGGTATATGTCCAGTGCCTGGTCTGCGGCAAGATGACGCCCACGAGAAAGGGGATATGCTATCACTGCAACTCTCCCCTACCCAGCAAGCTGGAGCTACCGCCGGGCATGGTTGTCTGCCCCAACTGCTTGAGACCAACCAGCGTCGAGACAGGGTATTGCAGGAGATGTAACGCCTACCTACCACCAACACTGGTGCAAAGGGCCCTCGACGAGGCTAAGAGGATCGCGAGCGAGGCCAGGCACATGTCCAGGATCGTGGGTCCCAGGCTCTCCGTAGGCGTGCTTGGAGGATATGTTATCGCGGGTGGTGGTGAGTGGAGACGAGGCAAGAGAGGCCCTCTATAGTAGTATGCCCCAGCTGTGGGAGGCTGACCTCGAGCGATACAGGCTACTGCTACCACTGCGGTAGCCTGCTAAAGCTGTCACCACCTGAGGCGGTAAACTATAAGTGGGACCTCTACCTGGGCAAGCAGCCCAGCGGCGAGAAGGCTGGGATCCTGTCGAGCGACCTGAGGAGGCACATGATCCTGATGGGAACGGTAGGCTATGGGAAGACCCTCCTCACGAAGCGTATACTCCTTGAAGCGTCTAAGAGCGGCGTAAACTATACTATCCTAGACTGGGAGGGAGAGTACAAGGACATAGCCTCGATCACGGGCGGGATCGTCCTAGGCTACGGGCCTGGAAGAACCCCTCTCAGGATAGACCTATTCAACAACAGGGATATGGATCCGATTGTCTACTCCGGCATGCTATTCAACATCATAGGCAGCGTGCTAAGGGACAACGGGTGGGACATGACTCCCCAGATGGAAAGCCTGCTTAGGGACTCCATAGAGGCAGCGGTAGAACAGAGGGTGGGGCCTGACAGGTTCTTGGAGATAGTAGCGGAGAGGTCTACAGAGTACCCTCAAGGTAGGCAGACAGCCTATGCCCTAAGGTCCAGGCTATCCCCTCTTTTCCGTGGGATCGTAAGCAGGGTTTTCAGGAGTAGCGATACCCTTACGCCTCTCATGGGTAGACGCGTTGTTGTCGACCTGTCATGGGTATCCCAGGTATCCTCGGTGGAGGCGCAATTCCTCTCACGGCTTGCAATGGGCCTCTTCTACCATGAGGCCGTTAGGACGGGCGATAGCCCTGTCCTGAGGCATCTCCTGGTGGTGGAGGAGGCCGAGGAGGTGTTATCGCCCCCAGGCTGCGGTGGGGAGGCTAGGTTCATAAGCCCGGTCTCCTATATGATGCATCTACGCCGCAAGGGCGTGGGGCTGGTTATTGTAGCCCACTCGCCCAAGCTTTTAGATCAGAGCGTGTTGAGGATACCCGGGAATATAGGGGTGTTTAGGATCGACAACTACGAGGATGCTAGGTTTGCCGCTGGCATGCTTGGCAACACGGACTTGGTGGGAGAGATCCAGTCGCTGGGTGTTGGGGAGGTCCTTGTCAAGCCCAGCAGTGCTGGGGGGCCCTTGAGGCTTATAGCCGATATGCCCGATGTGAGTAGTGATAGGGATTATGTGAGGCTCATATCCAACGTGAGGGAGTATCCCTACCTGGCTCAGAGGGATAGGAGGGCCATGCTTGGCATGCCCAGCGGCAAGTTTGCCCGGCTAGTTCGCAGGGGGCTTGAGGAGGGTGTGTTAGAAGTGGTGTCTGTCAACACGGGGCGGGGGAGGCCGGTTAAGCTTCTCCAGATTAAGGGTGATAATCCTGGGGCGGCGCATCATTTCCTCCTACATAGGGTTAAGGGTGTTCTGGACGTAGAGGGGTGCGAGTACACGGTTCTCGAGCGCGGGCCCGATATAGTCGTCTTTAGGAGGAGTAGTAATATCTGCATCGAGGTAGAGACGGGTAGCAACGTTAGCGAGGGCAAGTATAAGAGGTTTATGGAGTACTGTAATGCGCTGATTATAGTTTGCTCCTCCAAGAAGTGCGTCTCTAGGGTTTCAAGGATCTTGGGCAGGGATATAGACCTGCATACTAGGGCGACGGTTGTGTTACTGTCGGGTCTCAGGGGGGCACTTAAAAGTGTGGGGGCCTGCCTAGCCTCACCCATGGCTTCCAGCAACTAGTTGGGGTTAGAGGTACCCCAGCTTCTTTAGCCTCTCCTTCACCTGTTCCTCCTCCTCGGGGCTCAGCCCCTCTATCTCACCCGTCTCTACAGCCTCTTGTATGAGGAACTCTACCAGCTCCTCGACGCTCTCGAAGCCGCCCTCCTCCTCTATGAATTTCCTAGCCTTCTCGTAGAGGCTCCTCTTTATGTACACGGGTACCCTGTCCTCGCTCACCCGCTCCACCCCGCTGGGGTGGGTGGCCCCTCTAGGTAATATCTCTAGCCCGCCCGGCGGCGGGGGGCGCAACGTATTTATTATACCCGGGTGCATATATATAACCAGTAACCAGTTCATACCCGACAGGGTGGATATATATGAACAAGAAGGTGAAGGCTATAGCGATACTGCTACTAGCCTATCTCCTCGTCATGTCATCGCTGGCGTACGCTTTAGGAACACTAACACTAGACGTCGTCCCCTCAAGCAGCTCCTCGCCGGACGGAGCAACAGGCACAGCAACTATAAGAGAAACAAGCGTGCCCACCCCGAGCTCTGCAACCGTAACCCTCCAGAGCACCCTACCCCTATGGTGGGGCCTCCTATACTACAACAAGGCCCAGGTAGAGGTGTCCTTCCCGGTAGCAATCAACTCCTCAACCTCATACGACGTGATACTCCAGTTCAGGAACGCCAACGGCGAGGTGGTCAGTGGAGGCTCGGCTACGATAACCGGCGACGGCACCAATGACACTTACACGGTCGACATACCACTGGAGCCCTGGATACCCAGGGCCGATATAGCAGGCATGACCGTCGAGCTCACAGTGCTGCCAGTACCATAGCCCTAGGTGCCCCGCCAATGCCCACACCCTCCCCTTTCTACACACCCCATACTTGCCATGGGAATAGTGTGGTAGGGGAAGTGCAGGCGGAATGCGGGCGGTAAGCAACCGGGCCCTGAAAAGGCTCGTAGCAATACTGGCGGTTCTGCTAGTTGTGGCGCCAGTGGCTGCACTGGCGGGCAAAGTCGGGATATATGCTGTTGTCACCGATAGTATGAAGCCCCAGATAAACCCTGGGGATCTAGTCGTTGTGGCTCCTTCCCCCGTCTACAAGGTTGGGGATGTGGTGGCCGCCCGGGTCGGCGGGAAGGTCTATGTCCATAGGGTGGTTGGCATAGATGGGGAGGCCGGGGTTTACTATATACGGGGTGACAACGCGTATAACATAGACTACGTTGTCCCCGAGAGCGTGGTCGGGAGGGTCATAGCCCATATACCCCTCCTAGGCTACATGGTCATCTACAAGCCCCTAGCCCTCCTGGTGCTAGCCCTGGCGATGGTAGTCCTTTACAGGAAGGAGCTCAGGCATGTAGGGAGGCGTGGGGGCCTAGCACTCCTCTCCCTCCTCCTCGCGCTGGCCCCCGTGGTAGCCAGCGCCGGGGAAGGGGTTACTGTGGTGTCCGACTACCCCTTCCCGGTGAGGATACTAGCTGACGGGAGGCAGTATATAGTGGACAGCATGCTATCGCTAAGCGTTAGGGGCAAGCTGTGCCTTGAGGATCCACTGGTGTACTATGAATCCCAGGAGTCTAGGCTCGCCTTCAAGGGGTTCCTAGTGGATGGGGCCCTCGTGAAGGGCCGGTGCGTGGAGCCGGGGCCCCAGTCAAGGGTCGAGCCATACTATGTTAGGGAGATACTAGTCACGGTATCCAGCAGGCCTCCCGGAGTCTTCGAGGAGCGCCTATGGGTTAAGCAGGGGAGTGTGGCCACGCTGGAGGTGCCCAGCAGGGTTGAGCGTGGCATGGAGACCTATACCCTAGAGGGTGTAAGGGGGGCCTACATAGAGGACGGGAGGCTCATAGTTATAGCCGACTCTCCTAGGGAGGTAGTGGTGGAGTATAGTAGGTACGTGAAGGTCCTGGTCGGCGGGGAGATGCTAACCCTGCCCGAGGGCTCCAGCTTCATAGTAGATCTAGAGGATCTTATAAAGCCCGGGGGAGAGGGTGTCAGGCTAGTACCGGAGAAGCTGGTATACGCGGGCAAGGTATACGATGTAATGGGGCTCAAGAGCATAGTGCTAGTGGCCTCGAGCCCAGGGGAGGTTGAGGCCCTCTACGCCCCCCTGTACCTGGTCAGGGTTCACACCGCGGAGGGAGTTGTTGAAAGGTGGGTGAGAGAGGGGGACACCGTGACCCTGCTCTTCAAGAGCGAGATCCAGCAGGGGCCCAGCAGCAAGCTTGTCCTGGCCAGGATCATTGATAATAACATTACATTATACACCTGGAACGTGTCCATAACAGTGGACAGGCCACACTATATACGGGCTGTGTACGACAAGTACTACCTGGTAACGGTATCATCTGTGCTGGGAGAAAGGCAGGCGTGGGTGAAGGCTGGTGACCACTACACCGTATCCTTCCCCACCAGGCTGGAGGGGTTCCTAACCTACTATAGCTTGGAGGGTGTTATGGTCGGTAACACGTTCAAGAAGCCCGGGGCTGGGGGCGCTATAGAGGTATACGTTGACGGGCCCAAGAGGGTCACCGCCGTGTACGTGAAGAAGGCGGATATAGCAAACCTCGTGCTAGTATCTACACCCATAGCAGTGGTGACGGCAGCCGCTATACTATACATATATGAGAATTACCTCAGGGAGGAGAGCCATAGGCCCTCCAAATCTCCCGGAGGAGGCCAGGGTTCCTCATAGCGGCGGTGCCTATAAGCAGGGCATCAGCCCCAGCCTCCAGGGCTTCCACAGCCCTACCCGGGCTGTCCACACCGCTCTCAGCCACGATCAAAGCGTCATCACCCAGCTCGCTCCTAAGCCTCCTCACCACGCCTAGCATGCCCTCGAAGTCGACTCTAAGCCTGGCTAGGTCCCTCGAGTTGACGCCCAGCATGGCATTGGGGCACGTGTAGTAGGCCTCAAGGGCCTCCCCGAGGTTATGGGCCTCCACTAGTGCCTCCAGGCCCATGGTTGTAGCGTCCTTGCATAGTCTTCCTAGGCCCCCGCTTAGCATTCTGGCTATGAGGAGCACAGCCGAGGCTCCAAGCCTACGGTAGGCCTCAAGTTGCGCCTGGCCAACTATGAAGTCCTTGGCTAGCACGGGCCGGTGGGGTGTGAAGAGGGGTATAAGCTCTAGGGAGCCGCAGAACCAGCGGGGCTCGGTCAGCACGGAGTAGGCCCTTGCGTAGGGGAGGGTCTCCTCTATATACTCCTCGGGGCTCCTCAGGCTAATCATCCCAGCGCTGGGGCTGCACCTCTTATACTCCACGATCAGCGCTGGGCCCTCTCCCCTCCTCAGCGCATCCCTGAGGCTGGCAGCCCCGCCTGTCCTGCCCTCTAGTAGCCCCTCTAGGATCCGGGCCCTCTCCAGGCTCCACTTCTTGGCCTCGTCAAGGAAGCTCACGGCAGGCACCTCTCCACGCTCCTCTTTAGCCTGAGCACCCTCTCCGGGTCCTTGGCTCCGGGCCGCCTCTCGGGCCAGCTGCTGGCATCCACCAGCATGGGGGTGGCTTGTACTCTGCAAACCCTCTCCGGATTCATACCCCCGGCGACGCCTAGTCTTGCTACGCATCCAGCCTCTACGATGGCGCTGGGTGGGAGGGGCCCGTGGCCTTTTGCCCTATCAACTAGTATATACTCCACCCTGGCGCCGCTGAGCCTGGTTGCATCCTCCAGCTCGCAGGGGTGTGTCTGCCATGAGCCCGCCCATATCGCTACTGGGGCCGGGCTGAGCCCCAGCTCCTGTATCATCCTAGCCAGGCCCGCCGCTATGGCAGGCTCTAGGGGTTCATGGATCTGTATAACCCTGATGTACCCGAGCCTCGTGGCCAGGTCTGCTATATCTTGCGGGTCTAGGCCGTTTACCACCAGCACGGGCTTGGAGCGGGATAGCGTGGATGCCATCGAGTCTGCCTCCAGGGGATCAACGCTCCTGGGGCTCCTCCTTGTTGTGTGCACGAAGCCTATGTAATCCACAGCCCCGTCCAGCCAGGCTAGGTCCCCCCGCTCCTTGACGCCGCAGATCTTAAGCATCGCCACGGTTACCACCGTAGGCATCCGTATCCAGGAGACCGTGGCCGCTTAGGTTGAACACGATCACCGAGCCCGGCTTGGCCCGGGATGCGATCCTGGCCACCGCAGCTATAGCGTGAGCGGACTCCGGAGCGGGGATCACGCCCTCGCTCGTCGAGAATAGCCTAGCCGCCTCTAGGACCTCGTCCTGGCTGAACGCCATCGCCTCAATTATCCCATGCCTCCTGAGGAGGCTTAGGCTGGGGGCCGCTGCGTGGTATCTCAGCCCAGCCGCGTGGAGCGGGGGAGGCGTGTAGTCCCTCCCGAGGGTGTACATCTTAGCCAAGGGGAGGGTTAGGCTTGGCTCGAACCCGTCGTACCTATACTCGCCCCGGGTCAGCTTGGGGGCTGCGCTCGACTCCGCGGCTATGAACCTGGTATCCTGGAACCCCTCGCCCCGTAGCTTGTACCCGATGGCTGGGTACATGAAGCCCGCCAGGTTGCTGCCGCCCCCGACGCATGCTACCATGTAGTCTGGCTCCTCGGGCAGCTGGGTTAGGAGCTCCTGGCCTATCACTGTCTGATGGATTAGCACAGCCTCCAGGGCGGAGCCTGGCAGGTACCTCCTAGTGCCAGACTCTAGGGTGTACTCCACCGCCTCGGCGATGGCCAGCCCCAGGCTGCCAGGGTGGTCCTCCCTATAGCTCCTCCTGCCCGCCACTGTTACCCTGCTTGGGCTGGGGTGCACGGTGGCGCCGAGGAATTCCATCAGCCTCCTCCTAGCAGCCTTCGACTTGTAGCTGCTCCTGGTCATGAACACGGTTGTGCGGAGGCCTAGTCTGGAGGCTGCCATGGAGACGGCTAGGCCCCACTGCCCTGCCCCGGTCTCCGTTACAACCTCCCTCGCCCCGTCTAGCCTGGCATAGTAGGCCTGGGCTATGGCAGTGTTGATCTTGTGACTACCGCCCGGCAGGGATGCCTCCATCTTATAGTATATCCTCGCCTTTGCGCCGAGCCTCTCCTCCAGGCCCCGGGCCCTCACCAGGGGGGTCGGCCTCCCTATGCCTCTGTATGCCTCCCTGACCTCTCCAGGTATGGCTATGTACCTTGCCAGCGTGTTGTCCTCCTCGATGAGCCTGGATGGCAGGATCCTGGTTAGCAGGGCTATCCTAGACTCTAGGCCCTCCGGGTCGATCATGGGGGGTAGAGGGCTAGGCAGGTCGGCCGCTATATTGTACCACCTGGATGGCACGTCCACTCCTCTAGCCACCCCCATGGACTGTCTCGTAGATCCTGCATGCCTCCCTCGCCGCGGCCTCGGGGCCCCTATCCATCGCGATCCTTGCTATGTGCGACCCGATCACAACGCCAGAGGCTCCGGCCCCGAGGATCCTCCTGGCCTGGCTCCCGCTGGATATTGAGAAGCCCGCTAGTAGGTATGTATCGCCGAGGAGGCTCCTGGCTAGCCTTATGTTCTCCAGCATCCTTGCCGGTAGCTTCACCCCTGTAGCCGGCTGGAGGCCCAGGTAGACTAGTAGTGGCTCTAGCTCCCTGTACCTCGCGAGCAGGTGGTGGGGGAACTTGGGTGAAGCGAATAGGCTTGGCTCCAGCCCCACGCTCCTAGACGTCTCTACGTATCGCTCTATCATGTCGGGGTACTCGAAGGGTAGGTCTGGCAGGAGCACGCTCCTGGCTCCTACGCGTGAAGCCTCTCCGAGAAGCCTCTCCAGCGGGTGCTCTTGCATGTAGGCCATTACTATGAATGGCCTGCCCGGCTTCACCTCTGCCACCAGCTCCAGGGCCCTCCACGGCCCTGTATGCCTAGATGCTTCCATGTGGGTCCTCCGTATGGTGGGCCCATCGTATACTGGGCTCCTGGACGGGATACCTAGCTCCAGGAAGTCCACGCACGGCTCCAGGCCTCTCAGGAGCTGGGCGAACCCTTGGGGGCTGGGCCAGGATATTGTTAGGTATACGCTAAAGCCTGGGGAGGCTAGCTCCATTGGCTCTCCATCAGCCTCACCAAGTGCCCCCGGCCAGGGAGGCGTGGGGGTATTTAAGGGCCACGCAAGTGGGAACACTTATAAACCCCTGTGGGCCCGGGGTGGGCGGTGGTGGTGAGACGATGAGCCAATGGGCATAGCCCCCAGCGGAACCCCCCTCCTACCCCCACACCCACGTGACTCCTACCTGCATCACATGCACCCCCTAGCAGGAGGTGCTCCACAGTGATGGTCCTCAAGGAGATACTAGCGGAGATACTAGAGCAGCCCCTACCCACCCCGAGGGCTAGGAGCATCGCGGAGTACCTACTAACAGGGGCGGATGACGTGGACAGGGCAGCCATCCTAATGGCGCTAAGAGCCCGGGGGGAGGCGCCCAGCGAGGTGGCCGGCTTCAGCATGGCGCTCAGAAGCATGGCCACGAGGGTCAACGCGCCGGGGAAGGTGCTCGACACCGCTGGCACCGGTGGTGATGGGAGCAGCACTATCAACGCATCCACAGCGGCAGCACTAGTAGCCGCCTCCCTTGGGGTGCTCGTAGCTAAGCATGGGAACAGGAGCATCTCTGGAAAGTCGGGCAGCGCAGACTTCATGGAGGCGCTGGGCTACAATATAGGCCATGGGCCAGGGACCGCGGAGTGCATGCTCCGGAGGGTCGGCTTCACATTCCTCTACGCCCCCGCCTACCACAAGATCATGGCAGCCGTGGCACCGGTAAGGAGGAAGCTGGGCGTAAGGACTATCTTCAACCTAGCCGGCCCCCTATCAAACCCAGCCCAGCCAACCCACCAGGTTCTAGGAGTAGCCAGCAGGCGCCTCCTACAGGTGATGGCGGAGGCTGGCTCACACCTAGGCTACGAGCGCCTACTCGTAGTCCACGGCTACCCGGGTATCGATGAGGTCAGCATCACGGGCCCCACCCTAGTAGCGGAGCCCGGCGGGAGGAGGTACACTATAGCCCCCGAGGACCTTGGCCTGGAGGAGTGCAGCATAGAGGAGCTGGTGATAACGGGCCCCAGAGAGAGCGTCGCCAGGGCGCTCGAAGCCATGAAGGGCGGGGGCAGGGCCTGTGATAGGAGCTTCATAGCAGCCAATGCCGGCTTAGCGGTCTACGCCTACGGCCTAGCGGGGAGCCCCAGAGCAGGGGTCTCGATGGCCCTGGACGCCATGGAGTCTGGGAGGGCCGCCGAGTACCTTGAGAGGGTTGTGGAGGCGAGCAGGGAGTGCATGGGGTAGACCCGCTGGCGGAATGGAGGGGTTGCAGGAGGCAGAGCTCCTCCAGCTATCCTAGCCCCCGCAGGCTGGCTAGGGCAGCAGTGTCTCAGGGCCACGATTACGTGGCGCTCTTGGAGAGTGGAGGAGGCTTCCAGGAGAGGGCCCGGTATAGTATAGTTGGCATAGGCGCGGGGAGGGCGGTGGAGGAGAGGAGCCCAGGCAGGGTCTACAGGGTACTGGGGGAGCTTGGAGGCCGGTGCGCTAGGCTGCCGTGCAGGGAGATGGCCTTCATAGCCGTATCCTACGAGGCAGTTGCAGGGGCGGAGCCATGGCTGGAGCCAAAGCTGGGTAGGCACGAGTGGCCGCTCCTGGCAGGGTTCACCCCCGAGACGCTGGTGGTGTATGACCACGCCGCGGGGAGGGTGGTATGGTGTGGGCCGGAGCCCGTTAGCGTGGAGGGTAGGCTACCCGGCTTCAGGCTTAACGGTATTCTCTACGAGACCGGTAGGAGCGACTTCATGGACTGGGTTGGGGAGGCTAGAGAGCTTATACAGGCCGGGGAGGCGTTCCAGATCGTCCTGTCAAGGGTCAAGGAGTACAGCTTCCAGGGCGAGCCCCTGGTTGCGTATGAGAGGCTGGCATCGATAAATCCGAGCCCCTACATGTTCTATCTGAGGATAGATGGCAGGATCGTGGCAGGTGCAAGCCCGGAGCTGCTGGTGAAGCTCGACTCGGGTGTGCTGGAGACGCACCCTATAGCAGGCACTAGGCCGCGTGGCGATGGCGAGGAGGATATTAGGCTTGAGGAGGAGCTGCTGAGCGATGAGAAGGAGCTGGCAGAGCACATCATGCTAATCGACCTGGCCAGGAACGACCTGGGCTCCATAGCAGTCCCGGGCACTGTTAGGGTCCCCGTAGTCATGGACGTCGAGAAGTATAGCCACGTCCAGCACATAGTATCCAGGGTCGAGGCACAGGCCCGGCCAGGCCTAGGCTTCCACGACGCCCTGAAGCACACGCTCCCAGCGGGCACAGTGAGCGGGGCGCCGAAGCCTAGGGCCATGGAGATCATAGCAATGCTAGAGGACAAGCCCCGGGGCCCCTACGCTGGCGGCGTCGGCGTTGCAGCGGGCAAAGCGGGGGAGGCAGCGATAACGATCAGGAGCTTCTGGACCACGGGATCCGGGCTAGAGATAAGGGCGGGCGCCGGGATAGTCTACGATTCCAAGCCGGAGAGGGAGTATATGGAGACCGAGTACAAGCTCGAGGCCATAAAGAGGGCCCTGGGTGGGTAGCCATGAAGCTGGTACTAGTTATAGATAACTATGATAGCTTCGTGTACAATATAGTAGACCTGCTAGCCAGGCTGGATGCGAGGAGCGTCGTAGTTAGGAACGATGAGATCACCGTTAGGGGCGTGGAGAGGATTAGCCCTGACGCGATCATCATATCCCCAGGCCCAGGACACCCGGCCAAGGAGAGGGATACCGGTGTAAGCCCGCACGTAGTCAGGGAGCTGGGCGACAGGATACCGATCCTAGGCATATGCCTAGGCCACCAGGTCATTGGCCACGTCTACGGGGCGGAGGTGAGGAGGGCCAGAACCATAAGGCACGGGAAGACGTCCCCGATAAGGCATAACGGCGACGCGATCTACACGGGGATACCCCAGACATTCACAGGCATGAGGTATCACAGCCTCGCCATAGACAATCCCCCACCCGTACTCGAGACGACGGCCTGGAGCCTGGACGACGGCGAGATAATGGGGATCAAGCATAAGAGGCACCCGGTAGTGGGGGTCCAGTTCCACCCCGAGAGTATAGGCACCGCAATGGGCCTTAGGCTGCTAGACAACTTCCTCCGCTTCTACACCTAGAGCTCCAACCCCTCCGTATACCTCCTCCCCCTAGCCTGCTGTAATGCGCCGGTTGAGGCGGCCTCGGTGAGGTCCTCGAGCAACGTTCCTCTATTACCGGTCCTTGTAGCGGTGTTCAGAGCCGTAATCTCGATAAGCGCTGGCCCCGGGAGGCCTAGGGAGGCCTTCCCATGCTCTGGGTGCTGGGCCTCTATCACATGGTCCCCCGTGACCAGTGCGTAGAGAGTCCCTGTTTTCACGGATAATAGCCTAGCCAGCTCCACGGCTAGTCTTGCCCCCCTCCTGCTCTTCCTCAGCCTCCTGAAACTGGTTAGCGTGGTCCTCGGGCTTTTGGCTTTGAGCAGGTTGTCTATGACGCCTGCTATGTACTCTAGGGTTAGAGCCCTGGCCACGTATGGATCCCTTAGAAGGTACCCGTTGAAGGTTATCGTATGCCTGTCGACCTCCAACTCGGCCTCCACAGGCTCCAGCGAGTCCATAATCCCGGGGACCTCCTCCTTGATCAGTCTACCCAGTATTGACCCGTCCTCGGGCAATGGCTCCTCGCCGGCGAGAATCTTCTCGGCCATATCGTCTACCTGCCTCTCCAGGCTATCCGCTATGCTGGCTAGCAGCGATTCTAGGTCCTCAACCACTACATGGTACCCTATGGCGGCTAACGTCATTGTGTCTAGATCGATGCCCATGTGCTTCCTCGCCAGGGCTGCTATCCTGTATAGCGCTGCCCCTACGCTCTCTAGGCCCATGCAGGGTGCTCCCTTGGCTTCAAGGCACTTGGCCGCGGCCTCCCTCAGGGAGCTGACGGGCGCGTCCAGGTCTAGCCTTATCCTGAGAGCACGTGGCTCGTCTACATCTATGATCGTGCCTCCTGGCCTCAGTATAGTGGTGTAGACAAGGCTACTTACCTCATCCCAATCGTTTATCCTGACCCTTTCGCCGTAGACCCTGCTTACGCCCCTAGCCACGGCTAGGTTGAGGGCATAGACAACCTCCAGCTCGGCCCGCGCCCCGTCTGCTAGGGAGCGGGCCTCGACCTGGATAGTCTCCAGTAGTCGTAGGTGGGCCCTGTAGATTGCCCTAGCCAGCATGTATCTAACCAGGGCGGCGGCTAGCCAGCGTCTGGCCTCGTCTTCGTCCTTGAATAGGCGTACTATCCTAACCGCTATATCCCCCTGGAGGCGTACTATTGATCCCTCCCCGGCGTGCTCCTCCCAGGGGTTGTAGTCGAATCCCATTAGCGCTCTAACCAGCTCCTCGTTTATGCCGGTCTTGGCTAGGCTTAGCAGGCCGGTTATGAACCAGGGGAGCTCGTGTGCAAACACCATGCCGGTGTCCCTGTCTAGGCCGACTACTATGGCGCCGCTGCTCTTTGCGAGTAGACTATGCCTCCTCGAGCCGAGGAGTAATACGGCCCCATCCAGGTCGAGGCTGGGATAGTGTATCTCAACATCCTCTATCGGTGTATCCCAGTCTATGCTCCACAGGAAGTGGAGTGCCTGGTCGTCGAGCAGGTCGAGGGCAGCGTTGAACGCCCTCCTACTGTATACCAGCACATAGTCGCCAGCTCTGCGGACTTCGCACTCCTCACCACTCCTACACCACGTGCTCACCAGGGAGGCCAGCCTCTCCTGGTGGCCCGGCATGAGGCCGGGTACGGGCGTGCCGTCCCTGAGGTACCTCTCCACGGCGGAGGCCAGCTCATCAGGCGTCATGACGCATATTCACCTCTAGGAGGAGAAAGATGGGATGTCAAAGGTAGGCTGCTCCATGGCGTTCCTGTTGCGGCTAGTCAGCCATCCTTGTGGCTACAACATAGTCTATATCGAGCCTGGCCTTGAAGCGCTTGGGCTCGACGAGAACGGGCTTCTCCCTGACAGCTAGGGCTACGGCCAACCTGGGTTGCACCCCGGCCGACTAGGTGGCGGGTGCACAGCCCGGATAATAAGCCTTTCGCCCCCAGCCTTTATAGGCCCACCCTTTAACCTCCCGGTTATGGATGAGCGGTGACGACGCGCCTGAGCCGTTAGCGGCGGTGACGAGGCCCTCGATCTGCGACATCACGCCCGCGACGCCAGTATCCTGGAGGCTATGCTCCTAGCCTGCCCGAAGCTCTTCTCAACTATATACAGGTGCTCTCCCCCGTCGACCAGCACGTGGTCCCCGGCAAGCAGGCTCTCCACACCAGCGATCCCGTAAACCTCGAGGACCTCCTGGCCCTGGGAGTAGTCGAGCAGCATGGCCGGGGGCCGGGAGGAGTTGAATATCGCCACCTCGGCGATCCTACCCTCCTTTAGCCCCTGCTCCTGGAGGCCCAGCCTCCTCCTGGTCTCCAGGCTCCTCTCATACACGCTTCTCTCGCCCGCCAGGTTGTAGGCCAGCCTCGCCGCTAGGGCTAGGACGGACTCGTCGCCATACTCTATAGTGCCTCCAGGGCACGTGGGGTCGCTTACTGTAGTGGCTACCACGAGCCCAGGGGCGTCCCTAGCCTCGGTGCAGGCAGGGTAGGCGGCGCCATAGATGCCTCCGATGGTGTCTGCCAGCCTCTGGGGCAGCCCCGGGTCTGGGGTCTCTATGATTATGCTTGTGACCCCCGCCATGTGGGCCTCGTATACTGCTGGCAGCGAGACGGCTGCGAGTGCCTCTAGCCCCATGGCCTCGTAGTAGCGCAGCCTGGCCCTTAGGCTGGGCTTGAGGAGTCGTATGGGGTACGCTGGGGCGTCTATGATTGCCGCGAGGCCTGGCACAACGATCCTTCCGGGGCCTCCTAGTATGAGGGCGGCGTATGTATAGTCCTCCGGCGCTGGGCCGCTGCCTATCTCAACGATCCTTCCCCCCTTGATGTACACGTAGCCGTCCCGTACCGCCTCGGAGCCGGTATGGATTAGGGAGGCCCTCACTAGTATATCGAGCACCACCCGGTACACCCCATTCAAGCCCCCGGCAACCCTGGGGCTTATAATGTTCCACAGCACTCTATGCCTGTATGGTACTATGCTTACGCACAAATTAGAGGGTATATAATGTAGCCGATCCTGTAGTAGTATTAGAACGTCACTTATGAGGTGTAATGACTAGTGGAGCAAGGCGAGAGGAAGCTAGCCTCGATACTCCTTATAGTGCTGGTGCTGGCAAGCCTAGCCCCAGCCGGGGCCGGGATCATAGCCAAGGCTCAGCCCTCAGTGACTATACAGTTGAGCTACGTGAACGCCACGGGCCAGTACCCTGCAACCGTGGCCGATGGATGGGACACCCTCAACTTCACACTAAACATCACGAACGAGGGAGCAGACCCGGCTTATGACGTGAACGTGAATAACACTATAAACGCCCTAGACCCGGCTCTATGGGCGGTGAACCTAACCAACGTAGTCGCGTATAACACAAGCAGCGCTACCACCCTGACAAACGGGACCGACATACTGATAGTGCCGTACCCCAACCCCAGCCAGCCGCTATGGCTGAATATAACCCTACTAAAACCGATACCCCCGGGAGCCTCGATACTCGTGAACTACACTATAAACGTCAGCGAATACGTGATCACGGGCTCCACATACTATAACGAGGCAAACCTCACCTCGTATAGCGCCACATCCGGGGGAGCCAACCTAGTCACCACGCCGACATGGAGCAACGTAACCGTGGCAGTACCACCCCCGATAGCCGACTTTAAGGTGGTAGACTCGAGCAGCATAGACATGACCGGCCTAGTTCTCAGCGGCGTCCCAGAGCCGCTAGTAGTAACTATCGGCGAGATAGTGACCTACGAGGTAAATATCACAGTCCCCGAGGGGATGACCATGAACATGACGGTGAGAGACTACCTGCCACTAGTATCCGGGGTGCTAGCTGCGGAATACCTGGGCAGCTCCAGCATCACGGTAAACGCCAGCCAGGTTACATCAAGCAATGTATCCCTAACACCCGGCGTCTGGACCTCGATAACGGGGACAAGGACAGGCGTGAACCTCCTATACTTCGGCCTGGGTAATGTGACCAACCTCAATAACAGCCCCGAGGCTGAGCAGATCTCGATAAGGCTTGATGTCGTAGTACTTGACAACCCGGTCAACGTCGCGGGGACCAACTTATACAACACCGTGGGAATACTCTACACCAACGCCTCCAACCTACACGATACCTCCCCATGGGCGGTATCGCCGGCAGTAGTTGTCCACGAGCCGGATCTATCGATAGAGAAGACTGCCAACACGACTGTTATAACCAACACCGGCCCAACCGCCTCCATCCACGTCAACGTCACCAACAACCCCTCGCTGTTCTCAAGCCCGGCCTACGACGTGGTGATCGAGGACATAGTGCCCG
The DNA here is from genome assembly GCA_027014125.1 of Acidilobaceae archaeon. Taxonomy (GTDB): domain Archaea; phylum Thermoproteota; class Thermoprotei_A; order Sulfolobales; family Acidilobaceae; genus S012-22. The sequence goes on from JALWEI010000026.1 coordinate 80,051, forward strand.
GTAACCTGACAGTCCTATCAGCGAGCGTAATCCACTCTGGGGCAGTGAACGTGGCCCTAACGGTGAGCGGCAACAATGTGACGGTAACAGCTGACAGGCTAGACCCTGGAGGCTACATCAACGTCACCATCACGGTAAGCGCGTTTGAGGAGACATACGTGAACGCCACCTTCAACAACACTGCAACGGTCAACGCTAGCAGCATCCCAGGCCCTGACCCCGGTGAGAGGAACTATACAGCCTCTGACTGGGAGGCAATAACGTACATCGCGGGCTTTAGCATGGCTAAGCAGGTGGATGACCTAGTCCCCGACTTGTACCCGCCTGGCACCTCAATCATAGCGCCGCCGGGGGCAATAGTACAGTACACCATAGCCATACAGGTGCCCCTAGGCACCATACCAGTCCTCAACCTAACGGACTACCTAGACCCCCAGACTACGCTAGACCCATTCTCGATAACACTAATACCGCTGGGCGTCACATGGACGACTACAACAGTGAGCTACGGGCCATCATTTATAACTATGGAGCTGCGTAACGTCTCCGCTAGCTCGACCACAGGCATGCTGTACATACTATACAACGCCCAGGTCTCCAACACCACTGTCATGGGAGACGTGTTGCTCAACGACGCCCAGGTGACCTCTACAGACGGCACGCTAACCAACTACAGTGCGGCCGATAGCACAACTATACTGATCGGGGAGCCCGACCTAAGGAAGAGCGACAAGTACTTCTCACCCAGCATATTCTACGACACTTACCCCTACACGGTACTCTACCTCTACATATCAAACAACGGAACCCTGCCTGCATATGACATAGTGGTAGAGGACATAGTACCCCAAACCCTGCTCGTTCTAAACGCCACCATACAGAGCCAGTCGGGAGCGGTGAACCCGGTGGTTACCCAGATAGGAAACAATGTAACCCTAACAATAGACCAGCTAGACCCACTAGGCTATGTGTTGGTAGAGGTGTGGGTTAGGGCCTACGCGCTAACACCATGGAACAGCACCACTGTCAACAACGCTACAATCAATTGGAGCAGCCTGCCAGGACAGGTGGATGGCGAGAAGAACTACAACCACGAGATCACGGGTAGCGTCTACTATGATCCTATAGTGGATGGGCTGAAGACGATGAGCCCAGAGTCAGTCACAGTAGGATCCGTAGTCGAGGCCGTAATCAATGTAACCATACCGACCGGCAACACGAGTAGCCTAGTACTAATAGACCAGTGGGACAACGGCATGAGCCTGGTAGGAGGCCCCGCTATAACGTACCCGCCGAACATAACTGTGGTGGGCCCCATAACAACCACGACCTCGGGCAACACGATAACCATAGACTTCGGGGCTGTATCCAACAACGACACGGTACCGCTGAACATAACGGTAAAACTATACCTTAGGATAGACTACGTGCCGGACTACCCCAACGGTACTCTAGACCTGATCTACACCAACAACGCCACGATACAGTGGATGGACGACGGCTACCTAGTCACAAGGACCCTAGATCTACACTCCTTCGTGTACATACCACCACTAGTAGGGGGAGACGCGCAGCTAGCAGCCAAGCCCAGCCCCATAGGGCTACTGACGGTAGCCCTAGGGCTAGGCCTGGCTAGCCTAGGGGTCTACGTAAGGAGGCATAGAACAGCTAGGTAGGCTAGCCCTGGGTATAGGACACACCTTCCCCCCTTTTTCCAGCAAAATTAACCCTTAACCCTACGAGCGCAACCCCGAATAAAAATTGAATTATAAATAAAAATAAAAATGTAACTAGTATTATTCGTTATCCGGCTTGTGTCCTCCTCTTTGCGGCTAGCACCCCGGCAAGTATTAGGGCCGCTCCAGCCACCGCCATCCACTGGGTCCCGGGCGATGCTGCTAGCCTGGCCTCACCGCCTACCAGGGGTGGCGTGTAGACCATCTCTACTATTGGGCATAGTGCTGAGCTGAGATCTATAAAGGCCTCTGTTATGTTGAAGCCGGGCTCCGAGCCGTTTATGAAGTAATCCGATATGTTAGCTAGGAACTCGTCGCCTGTACCCGGGCTCCCTATAAAGATGCCCACTATGAATATTCCTTGGGACTTTGCTATCAGCGCTGCTTCTGTGGCGTTTGGCCCGGCGTTGGGTTCTCCGTCACTTACTATAATCATCACGTCGGGTACTATAGGCCTGCCTGTGTTTGTGAGTAGATTGATTGCGTTGTAGATCCCGTCTCCCATGTCTGTGAATCCGCCAGCGGTTAGCGTGTCTACTAGGTTGTTGAGGTAGGTCCTGTCTCCGGGGTCATCTACTGGTACTAGTGAGGGGGTTAGCACGTCAGAGGTGGAGTTGAACCATACTAGTCCTATCCACCGTGCGCCATCGTCGCATGTCAGGTTTACGAAGGTCTGGACTGCGTTCTTGAGGTTGTCTAGCGGGGTGCCCGCCATGCTGCCGCTGGTGTCTAGGACGAAGGCTATGTCCAGGGGGCATGGTGAGGGGCACTGTGGTGCTGTTGCCGCCTGAGCTGGCTCGGCTAGGGGTGCTAGCACCGCCAGGAGTAGTAGGACGATTATTGTGTATGTGCTCTTCACTAGTCTAGCACCTCTCCTAATTTTTCAACTAATATAATTTGCTATATCTTTTTATTTAAATACTAAGTTTTATTGCTATATTGCTGTATGGCAAACCACCTTAGCCCCCCCCGGGAAGGGGTAGATAATAAGGGGGCTCGGGGCGACTAGCCACACGGGGGCCCCGGCGCCGGGGTGTCTAGGTGTTGGAGCAGGTCTACATGGCTGACCTGGATGCAGTGCTGGACGGAAGCCTGAGGAGGCTCATAGAGAGGGGCGTACTTAGGGGTAGGATCCTGATACACAGGAGCCTCTCAGACTACTTCTACCAGGAGGCGAGGAGGGGGAGGAGCACCGGCTTCACCGGGCTCAGGGAGCTGGCCAGGCTCCTAGAGGAGCCCGACGTTGAGATCAGTATTGTCGACGAGGAGAGGCCGCCCAGGGACCTGGACCTCGATACGGTGAAGTCCCTCATAAGGATGTACGCGTGGAGGGTGGGGGCGGTCCTAGTCTCCAGTGACGCCCTCCAACTGGAGGCCGCCCGGGCCCTGGGCGTCTCCACCCTCTACAGTGGGGAGGCCGGCAGGGATAGGCTCGCCATAGAGGAGTACTTCACCGAGAAGACTATGAGCGTGCACCTAAAGGAGGGGGCTCCCCCGATAGCCAAGGTTGGAGCACCGGGCAGGTGGGCCTTCATCAGGATCCGGGACGAGCCCATGGGCAGGGAGGAGCTTGAGGAGATCGCGCGGGAGCTTGTCGAGGCCGCCTCCGTTAGCAGGGACGGCTTCGTGGAGATAGATAGAGCCGGGTCCACGATAATACAGCTCAGGGACTATAGGATAGTGATAACCAGGCCCCCGCTCAGCGAGGGGTGGGAGATCACCGCCGTCAGGCCAGTCGTAAAGCTACGCCTAGAGGACTACAAGCTGCCGGAGAAGCTATACAAGAGGTTCCTGGAGAGGGCTGAGGGTATACTGATAGCCGGGGCCCCGGGTATGGGTAAGACAACCTTCGCCCAGGCCCTGGCGGAGTTCTACGCCGAGCAGGGGAAGGTGGTGAAGACTATAGAGTCGCCGAGGGACATGAGGCTCCCGCCCACAGTGACGCAGTACTCCAAGAACTACGCCGACCTAGGGGAGCTACACGACATACTACTACTATCCAGGCCGGACTACACCGTCTACGATGAGCTGAGGAGCGACGAGGACTTCCAGCTATACGTTGACCTAAGGCTCGCCGGTATAGGGATGATAGGCGTGGTACACGCTACCACGCCTATAGACGCGGTCCAGAGGTTCATAAGGAGGGTGGAGCTCGGCATGATACCCAGCATAATAGATACCGTGGTTTTCATAGACAAGGGCGAGATCGGGAAGGTGTACGAGCTCAGCATAACAGTGAAGCTCCCCACCGGCCTAAGGGAGGCAGACCTCTCCAGGCCGGTCGTGGAGGTTAGGGACTACCTCACAGGGGAGCTGGAGTACGAGATCTACACATTCGGCGAGCAGACAATGGTAGTCCCGGTGAAGGGGAAGGCAAGGGAGGGCGACGTGGAGGTCCTGGAGAGGCTGATCAGGAAGATCCTGCCCGATGCGGAGGTGGAGGTCAGGGATAGGGTGGCAGTGATTAGGATCCCCAGGCACAGCCCCAGGCTGACTGCTAGGAAGCTGAAGAGGGTCAGGAAGCTCGTGGAGAAGAATGGGTACGAGGCCAGGATAGTGCCTGTATAGGGAGGGGGAGTAGGTGCCCGGCAGGGCTGGGGCATGCATAGAGGCTATGAGGCCGCTAAACAGTATCATGATGGGCCTGGCGGTCATCGTGGGGGCCGTGATCGCGGGCGGGAGTAGTATAGACCCCACGAGCCTCCTCCTAGGGGCCCTGACTGGGGTCCTCTACACTGCTGCCTCTATGATCCATAATGATATTGTTGATGTAGAGATAGATAGGGTAAACACTCCGTGGAGGCCCCTGCCCTCTGGCAGGCTCTCACCCAGGCAGGCGTGGGCCTGCGTAGCGTTGCTAGCAGTCCTGGGGGCTATAGTGGTTTACCCGCTGGGCCTCCTCCCCCTGGCCCTGGCCGTGGGGGCCCTCCTCCTGGCTATGGCCTACAACGTCTGGGGCAAGGTTAGGGGGCTCCTGGGCAACGTTATGGTCGCGCTGATAGTATCATTCCCGCTCATCTACGGCGCGGTCGTCGTGGACAGGCTCACACCCACCATTATAGTTTTCGCCTCGATGGTGTTCCTATCCAGCCTGGCCAGGGAGATCGCGAAGGATATAGCGGATATGGAGGGTGACAGGAGGGCGGGGGCTAGGACCCTACCCCTAACCCGTGGCCCCCTCTACGCCTCCAGGGTTGCCGCTCTGCTCTATGTGGCGGCGGTTGCTTTGAGCCCCCTCCCCCTGCTGATGGGGGGAGTTAACCCCCCGGTTTACGCGGTGGGCGTGGCGGTAGTAGACATAGCATTCATCATGGAAGCCGCGAGGCTCTGGAGGGGCGTCACACCTGGGGAGGCGAGGGTGCACAAGCGCAGGGTCCTATGGGTCATGCTTTTAGGCCTAATCGTCTTCCTAGCCTCGACGATCACCGCCGGGGGAGGGGCGGCTTGGAGCTGGTAGCCGAGCTCGATGGAGGCTCAGGGCTGGAGGAGTGGGCGGTAAGACTATCGAGGTACTATGACTGGCTCGACATCCCGGACTCCCCCATGGGCAAGCCGGGGCCCCACAGCCTGCTGGCGGCATGCACGCTCCAAGCCAGGCACGGCCTCAGGGTAATACCCCATGTGAGGCTATATGATGTAACCTACACAGGCTTCAAGGCGATCGCAAAAACCCTGGCTATGACCGGGATAAGGAGGGTAGTGGTGCTCCGCGGCGACCCGCCTCGGAGGGGCTCGAGGGTAGAGGACCTGGCCCCCGAGGAGGCTATGGAGATCCTCCGCTCCAAGGCGCCCCAGGTGGAGGTGGGCCTGCTCCTAAGCATGAGGAAGGAGTGGAGCATGATAGAGGAGAGGCTCGACCAGGGGCCTGACTTCGTGCTTGTCCTCCACTACAGGGCGAAGGGGTGGGAGGGCATGGAGAGGCTGGCTAGGGAGGCGTCAAGGAGGGATGTCAAGCTGATCCCATACCTGGTGGTAACGACCAGAAGGAATGTGAGTATAACATCTAGGCTGGGGAACCACAGCCTGGTTGACGAGAGCCGGGTCCCCGAGGAGGCGACCAGGCTTGGCAGGCTAGTGGAGGGCATACTGTTCTCCGCCCCCGGCGACCTCGAGGCTCTCTGGAGGATAGCAGAACGTCTAACCAGTAAAGCCAGGGGTAAAACAGTTGGCGAGGCGGAATACTAGAAGAAACGATACAATATAATTTTAAAGATAAAAATTAATGGAATAGGAATTCTTTGATATAAATAATAGAAAATACTACTTGAACAGCTATTACAGTCCTCCCCACAATATGACAACCACTACAACCCCCGCGAGGCGAGTAGTATGAAACACGCTAGGAGAGCCTCCCTAGCAACCTTCACCCTAGTCCTCCTACTACTCGCAATAACACCCAGCTCAGCAGGAGACACAAGCACCAACACAGGAGCCAACGGCATCGAGATACTACAGCGGCATACCAATACAACCACCAGCCAGGCCCCACAGCCCCCAGAGAACCCGCCCTGCGAGAACTTCATAGACCTGTCAACCGGTACAGGAGACCCACTAGTAGCACAGCCCCCAGGAACGCCCTCAGACCCCGTAGGAGACTGGCCCGACTGGGGGCTGATAAACTCCTCATCAAGCACCCCACTCCAGCAACCCGTGGCAGTGCAGCCCTATCCAGGATGGTACAACGGGGGCCCAGTGGCCTGGGGCAACGCCTCGTGGATAACAGTATACGCCAGTAATGGGATGCCCAGCAGGCTGGAGGGCCAGGGAGACTTTGATACGTGGTACGCGATAAACTTCACCCTCGAGTGCCCAGGGACGCTCGAGCTATGGTTCACAGCCGATGATGAGATAACCCTGTACCTCAACGGCAAGTACCTGGCCAACCACTCAGACCTGGCAACCCTAGGCTACGTCAACGCCACCCTACAGCCCGGCAGCTACACGCTTGTGGCCCACGTGGATGATACACATAGGGTAGTGACCGGGTTCCTCGTGTACGGCTGGGTATGCACATACTGCGGCGAGTGCCCCAACCAGACAGTCACCACAACAACTACAACAACCGTAACAACCACGACAACGGAGACAACCACGACGACCATAGTAAAGACGGAGACCATAGAAAAGACCAAGACAGTAACAGAGACTGTAACAACCACGACAACCGTAACACAAGGAAACTGCTGTTGCTGCTTCGCATGCCAACCCTACACACCACCCCCCAACACACCAGGGACAACAACGACGAAAACCCCAACAAAGACTATAACGGAGACGACGGCAAAGCTAGCAGGCGAGGAGGGGTCTATAACAGCCATCCTACGATCCGGAGCCCAATCCCTAGCAGCAGCCCTCCTGGCAGCGGTTCTAGTATACGTGCTCCTGGGGAGAAAGTAGCTCTGACACACATTATCGGAGTTGAACCTACACTAGTATACTCCCTCTTTCTCTAGCATAACTCTATCGTGAAGCCGCCTTAAACCGGGGGGTTAACACGCCCCAAGCGCTATAACGTCAACTCCCTAACCCACGGCAAACTCTAGCTACAATATATCCCTCCAGCCACGAGAAGGAGAAGCCAGGAGCTATGGTGGAGCCGCGTGGCTACAGTTAGAAGCAAGGATGAGATAAGGCGTATGGTTTGGGATAGGCTAGCCTCAGCTGGTGTAGCCAGGCCCCCGCTGCCGCCCCACGGGAGGATCCCGAACTTCCAGGGGTCCTGGGAGGCGGCTCGGAGGATCACGAGCCTGCCAGGGTGGCGGAGGGCCAGGCTGGTTAAGGTTAACCCTGATTCTCCGCAGAGGCCCGTGAGGCTAGCAGCCCTTAGGGAGGGGAAGCTACTCCTCATGCCCACGCCGAGGCTCAGGAGCGGCTTCCTCCTCCTGGATCCAAGCCTCATACCAGGGAGCCACTATACAAGGGCGTCCACGATACGGGGCGCCTTCAGGTATGGCAAGCTACTGGGTAGGCTAGGAGACCTACAGAGCCTCCCAGGGGTTGACTTCATAGTCGAGGGTAGCGTGGCTGTGAATAGGTGGGGTGAGAGGCTCGGCAAGGGGGAGGGCTACGCGGAGCTGGAGTACGCCATACTAAGGGAGCTGGGGCTCGTGGGGGAGGAGGTGCCTATAGCGACTAGCGTCCACGACCTACAGGTGCTCCCCGATAGGCTACCCCAGGACCCATACGATGTGCCCGTCGACTACATAGCAACCCCAACCAGGCTTATAGAGGCCGTGGAGAGGCCCCCCAGGCCGCCGGGGATACTATGGGACAAGCTGTCCAGGGAGAAGCTCGAGGAGATACCCCTCTTAAGAGAGCTCGCCGGGAGGCGGTGAGGCCGGGTTGCCGGGGTACCACCTAGTCATAGACCAGTCTAGGAACCCGGGCTGGAATCTAGCGGTGGAGGAGGCTCTACTCGACTCCGTGGCCCGGGGCCTGAGGCCCGGCGTAGTCAGGCTGTGGATCAACAGCAGGGCAGTCGTGATAGGGAGGGGCTTGGAGCCGTGCCTAGAGGTTAGGTGCAGCGAAGCATCCAGGCTGGGCGTCCCAGTGTATAGGAGGAGTAGTGGCGGGGGGGCCGTGTACCATGATGAGGGGAACCTGAATATAACACTGGTGGAGAGGGTTCCAGGCAGGATCCACGTGGAGGAAGCCTACAGGAGGGGTACTAGCCTCCTGCTAGGAGCCCTAGCCAGGCTAGGAGTCAGAGCATGGGTTGAGAACCTTAGCGACGTCGTGGTTGACGGGTGGAAGGTCTCGGGGGGCGCCGCCCACATACGCTACGGAGCCTACCTCTACCACGCCACACTCCTGGTAGATGCCGACCTGGAGGTCCTGCATAGGGTGATCAGGCCCAGGCTGGACAGGGTGGAGAGGGGCGAGGTGACCCCTGCCAAGTACAGGCCCAGGAACCTGGGGGACCTGGCCGGGGTGGAGATGCCCGACGCGATATCAGCAATACTCGAGGAGGCAACTGAGAGGTGGGGCCTAGAGCCCACAGGTCTCCTGCCCTGGGAGGCGGGCAGGAGGCCGGTACGCCATATTATATTATACTAAGGAAGATCCACACTATCCTCGGGGGATATACATGACAGCGAAGAGGGTAATTCACACGAGCAAGGCGCCCGAGCCCGTGGGTCCGTATAGTCAGGGGATCCTCGCCGGCGGCTGGCTATTCGTGTCAGGACAGATACCGCTAGACCCCGAGACCGGGGAGATGGTCAAGGGAGGCTTCAAGGAGAAGGCGAGGAGGGCGCTTGAGAACCTTAAGGCGGTGGTCGAGGCTGCTGGCGGCAGCCTAGAGGACGTGGTTAAGGTCACCGTGTACCTTGCTGATATAACCAGGTTCCAGGAGTTCAACGAGGTCTACCAGGAGTACTTCCGGGAGAGCAAGCCAGCCAGGGTGGTCATCCAAGCCGCTGCCCTGCCCAAGGGGGCCGAGGTAGAGGTAGAGGCGATAGCATACCTGGGGGGTACAGACTAGCTGTTAAACACCCCTGTAAGCCCCGATACAACGGTGCCCGGCAGATTGGCTGAGTGTAGAAAGCCCAACAGGCTGATACACGAGAAGAGCCCCTACCTAAGGCTTCACGCATGCAACCCCGTTGACTGGTGGCCCTGGAGCAGGGAGGCGCTGGAGGAGGCCAAGAGGCTGGACAAGCCGCTCCTGATATCGATCGGCTACTCCACCTGCCACTGGTGCCACGTCATGGCCAGGGAGAGCTTCAGCGACCCCGAGGTGGCCAGGGTGCTGAACATGGTCTTCATAAACATAAAGGTTGACAGGGAGGAGAGGCCTGATGTCGACTCCTACTACATGGGGTACTGCCAGATAGCCTCGGGAAGCTGCGGCTGGCCCCTCACGGTAATAGCCCTCCCCGATGGGAGGCCCTTCTACGTCGCTACCTACCTCCCCCGCGAGGACCTCCTGAGCCTCGCCGAGGCGGTGGAGGATATGTGGAGGACGCGGAGGGAGGATCTAGAGAGCGTGGCAGAGAGGGCAGCGGCGACCCTAGAGTACACGAGGCAGCCTAGGCCGGGGGAGCCCAGCTGGGACCACGTCGGGAGGGCTTACGAGAGGATAGCCGCGGCCTTCGACTGGGAGCATGGCGGGGTGGGGGTTAGGCCTAAGTTCCCCACACCCCACCTATACTCCTTCCTCCTCCGCTACTGGAGGAGGACCGGGATTAGGGCTGCAAGGGACATGGTGGTGCTGACCCTGGATACTATGCTCAGGAGGGGTATCTGGGACCACGTTGGGTGGGGACTCCACAGGTACTCTGTAGACAGGTACTGGCACCTGCCCCACTTCGAGAAGATGCTATACGACCAGGCGGGCCTCATGCTCCTCCTAGTCGAGGCGTGGAGGGCCACCGGTAGGGGGAGGTACCTAGCCTACGCCACGAGGGTAGCCGGGTTCCTCCTAAGGGAGATGAGGGGGAGCCATGGGGGCTTCTACTCTGCAATAGACTCCGAGTCCGGCGGGATCGAGGGCCTCTACTACACCTACACCATGAGGGAGGTGGAGGAGGCCCTGGGCGATGATGCCCGCCTCGCGGCGAGGGTATTCGGGCTCCGGAGGGAGGGGAACTACCGCGACGAGGCTACAGGGAGGCTCACCGGGAGGAACATAATCAGCCTCGCCATGGGGCCTGAGGAGCTAGCCGCGGAGCAGGGGATAAGCGTCGAGGAGGCGCAGCGCATAATAGACGGGATGCTGGAGAGGCTCAGGATCTACAGGGAGCAGTACAAGCCCAGGCCAAGTGTTGACACGAAGGTACTGGCGGACTGGAACGCCATGGCTGTTAGGAGCATGGCGGAGCTATACAGATCCACCAGGGACCCCACAGTGCTGGAGGCCGCCAAAGGGGCCTACAGGCACATCAGGGAGAGACACATGGACGGAGACACCCTGCTGCACTCCTACATGGACGGGGAGGCGGGTATAGAGGGGAGCCTAGACGACTACGCCCACACAACCATGGCCGCAGTAGCGCTACACCAGGCAACCCAGAACCCGGCGTACCTCCGGGACGCCCTAGACCTGGCGGAGGCGGTCAAGAGAAGGCTATGGATAGGAGGCACGCTACTCCAGCTGCCACCCGGCTCGGACTCGCCCCTCGCAGGGGCCCCAGCCGAGGCCCACGACTCCTCCTACCCGCCGGGAGCCCCAGTCATGATTCAGGCCCTAGCGATGCTCTACAAGATAACGGGCGAGCCCTGGCTCAGGGAGGTGGCCTGGGAGGCGCTGAAGAGGCTGTGGGGCCACCTGGAGGAGGCCCCCGCAGGCTATACATCACTCCTAGCCAGCGCAATGCTACTCCTAGACCCCGGGGAGGAGCTTGTAATAGCCCTCCCAGGCGATGGCGAGGACAGGCTGGAGGCCGAGGTCTCGAGGCTCTTCACCCCAAGCCTCGCACTCGTGAGGATAACCCCCTCAACCAGGGAGGCGATTACCAGGCTGGCCCCGTATACGAGGAGCATGATACCGGTAGAGGGGAGGCCAACCTACTACCTATGCAGGAATAGGGTATGCAGCCTCCCAGTACACGACCCCTCCAGGGTGGTGGAGGAGCTATCCAAGGCTATCCCAGAGCCCGTCTAGAGCCCTGTACGCGTGGCCCGCCTGCCCCGGGTCCCTGACTACGATGCCCGATAGGTCCTCCCGGGAGGAGTCCTCCACCACCAGCACCAGGGCCTCGGGGGTGGAAGCCATGGATACAGGGTCGAACCGGGTCACCTTAACCTCCGCCCCCGTGGCCTCTAGGCTATCCACGAGGCCCCTGGCCTCGCTGCCCAGGAGGATCCTCACCCTTGGGCAAACCCCCGCGGTGCCCCTAGCTATGGAGACTAGTATCCCGGGCCTAGAGTATAGCTGGGGGCCCGCTAGTATGTAGAGGCCCGGGGCCTCCACGGCAGCCTCGGCTATCGCCGAGACTATGTTGTACGCCCCCTGTATCCCGACTATAGGCGCCCCTTGCACGGCTACCCTGGCCTCTGCCTCAAGGAGGTCGGCTATGCTCAGTATCTCCGCGCTCCTCCTCCTCGCCTCCTCCTCCAGCTTGGCTAACATAGCTGCTGCCACGGCCCTTGGCGTGCGGGGCCTGTACCACCCCCCAGGCTCGGGCTCTACTAGGCCCTTGGCCTCTAGGGCCCTGATCACATCATAGATCCTGGGTAGGGGGACCCCGCTGGAGGCGCTGGCCTCCCTAGGGTTGGAGGCGCCGCGGAGCATTGCCAGGTATAGCTTGGCCTCGTATAGTGTAAGCCCCATCGCCCTCCTCATCCTGTCAACTAGGTCCTCCATGCCCTAGTCACCCCCGTTTGCATGGGGCCCCTAGCATGCACTCCATGAACTTGGATAGCCTCTTCTTATACTCCTCCAGTAGTGTGCAGAGGCTCAGGGCCTCCATGCATGGGGCTGGGAGTATTAGGTGTAGCTTATCCCCGGCCCCCGCCTCCACGTGTATGAGCCCGGTCCTGTGCCGCCTGTAGCCTAGCTTGGAGAAGCCTGCCTTATCCCCGCATTCTAGGATGGCCTCAGCCTCCTCAACGCTGTCGGCTAGGAAGTGTATTATCGGGGGCTGGAGGCTGAGCCACCACGTATATAGCCCGGTGTCCCTCGGCCTACAGACCTCTCTCCTGCACTCCCCGGGGTCGTGCCACGAGCCCAGTATGCGTGCACCCCTCTTGCTGGTCAGGCTGGGCCCGTAGATCAGAGCCACCCTGCCGCTGCAACTGCTTGTCGTCACTATGCACTTCTTCTTATTGACCTCTACCAGCCACTCCGCTATGTCGCTATCAACCCTTCCCTCCGCTAGGTCCCCGTAGAGGCGTTTTAGGTATCTCTCACGCGCCCTGGCTAGGTCCTCCAAATCCCACACCTGGGCTGCCTAGCCCCGGCTCCCTTGGGCCTGTTATTGGCCTGCTAGGGGCCTCCGTATCGTGCTAATGGTGTTGGCCCTCTTCTTATGTGTTTGAGTGTGGAGGGCACTCGTCGTAGGGCTCTGGTGGCCTGTCTGGGGGTGGGGGTGGCATTGGCCTGGCTGGGTCTAGCATGCCCATGCTACGGGTCTTGCCCTCCAGGTAGTCCACTAGCCTTGCGGCTACTCCTCCTGCCAGGGTTATCCCTAGGCCGTTGAAGCCGGTTATGACGTGTATCCCCTCTCTGAGGGTTCCGGCTAGGGGTAGGCTGTCTGGGGTTGTTGAGCAGGGGGCTGACCATATCCTGCGGGGGTAGCCCTCCTCGGCCCCGGGGATCCTCTTGGAGATCCTCTCGAGTATCTCGTAGGGCTCCCACTGGTCTGGGGTGTATCCCTCCTCGGGGCGGGTTATGATGGTGTTGGCTCCGTCCCCTGCGACCAGGTCTCCCCCGGGGTGGGTGACTGCGTAGTAGCCGTGAGTGTCGTCCTCTAGTGCTGGGCCTGGCCTGGGGGCCTCGTAGGCTGCTGCCTGGCACCTGTAGAGGATTAGTTTGTCCTGTAGCTCGGGGGCTAGTAGGTGGCTCCACGCCCCGGCGGCGATTATCGTCTCCCCCTCTGCCTCTATGCTACCTGGGGCGTGTTCTATTGTCGCCCCGGCTTCTCCTAGGAGGCTGTGGAGTCTCGACACTAGGCTCCCGACGTCGACTAGGTACTCGTCCACGTATAGTACCTCTTCCCCTTCCATGGTGCGTAGTGGGAGGCCAGCGATCTCTCTTGCCCTCTCCTCGTCTACCCTATACGCTGCAAGCCCGTGGCTCCTCATAGCCTCCTCGTAGCCCCGGGCGCAGCTTGGCGTGGTGAAGAGTAGGGCCCCCATGTTGAAGATGTACCCCTTGCCGGCTATGCGTTTGTAGATGCTTAGCGAGTCAAGGGCTATCTCTATTAGCTGGGGCTTGAGGTGGAGGACTAGTAGCCCTGCCGCGGCTCCCGTGGCCCCCGCGCCTGGGTACCTCTCCTCGTATACCCTAACCCTATACCCCCTCTCAGCTAGTAGTAGGGCTGTGGTGAGGCCCGCTATCCCGCCGCCTATTATCGTGTAGTCAGCCCTCGCCACCACTGCACAGCCTCCGGTATAGGTCCTCGGCTGTGGTGGATAGGCCGAGGGCTAGGCTTAGGCTTGTCTCCACGAGGCTGCGGGGGGAGTGGTGTGGGGGTATCCTGTCGACCGCCTCTCCTAGTGTCCTCGTGATCCTCCTTAGTCCCCTCCTCAGGGCGTCTAGCTCTAGGCACTCGTCTAGGCGTACTCTCTCCAAGTGTAGCCGCACCTCTTGCACCTGTAGAACCTGGTGGGGGGCTCGTCCGCTGCCCTGGTCTGCATCATCCAGTAGTAGATCTCGTCGTGCCCGCACTTGGGGCAGGTGATCTGGCCCTTGAGTAGGCTAGCGGTGGGGGGTACTTGGCTGCTGTCTACTATGATCATCCTCTCCTTGGGGGTGTGCCTCACCGTCGACCTGATCTTGTACACCTCGGCCTCCCCCCCGTCTAGGGGCTCAGTGTAGCCGCACCTCCTACAGAAGAGCTCCTTCCTGCCGTCCCTGACCCTGGGGTAGAGTATTGAGCCGCATCTTGGGCAGTACTTCACTCCTCCTATGCTCCTTGCCATGCCTCCTCACCCCGCCCGGGGCCGGGGCTCTACTATCCCCGGGGGCGGGTTATATACTGCTACTTGGTGTATTCCCTGCCTATTATGCTGCTGGCTATAATGTACCTCATGATGTTCTGGGCGCCCTCGGCCCCGACGTAGTATGATAGGCTTGCGAGCATGCCCCTGAATACCTGCGCCTCCTTGGTGTAGGATAGCGCCCCGTAGACCTGCATTAGCTGGTCGTACATCGCCTTGTTCACCTGGACAGCCTTCAGCTTGGCCATGGCACTGTACTTGCCCAGGTCCCTGGGCCTCAGCCCGGGCTCCTTGTCCTTGTAGATCCTGTCAGCAAGCCAGGCCGCCCTGTATACTAGTAGCCTCGCGGCCTCCAGCTCCATGGCTAGCTCCGCTATGGGGAAGCTGACTCCCTGGAAGGAGGCTATAGGCTTGCCGAATAGCTCCCTCTCCCTGGAGTACTCTACCATCCTCTCTAGGGCCCACCTGGCGGAGCCTATGTTGGCGGCCGCCACCAGTATCCTTGCCAGGTTGAATCCCTCCATCGCCACGTAGAAGCCCCTGTTCTCCTCCCCAACCCTATAGGCCTCGCCCACCTCGACGCCGTTGAGGCGTAGTATCCCGGTGGATATGCCGTGCCTCCCTATCGTATCTAGTATACTGTACTCTATGCCACCAGTCTTGGCGCCCTGCCTCTTGCCCAGTAGGGCCAGGGCCGTTATGCCCCTGTGCCTATCCTCCGGCCTCCCTGTCCTGGCTAGTAGGAGCCAGCCTCCCCAGTCGAGCTGGTCCATCACCTCCCTGACGCCGCTTATATAGATCTTCTCCCCCTCTACCCTGTAGCCTCCATCCACCTTTACTGCCCTTGTTTGGAGGCCCCCAACATCGCTGCCCCCGCGGGGCTCTGTGGATGCTATGCCGAAGAAGGCCTCCCCCCGGCCTACCCGTGGTAGTATCTCCTCCCTGGCCTCCTCCTGGCCGTATAGGTAGAGTATGTAGGGCCAGGCGTTGTTCAGTAGGGTGAATACTGCTAGGGCCATGCTGGGGTCGTGGTAGCCTATCTCCTCGGCAGCCAGGGCTGTCAGTAGGAACCCACCGCCCTGGCCCCCGTACTCCTCGGGCACTGCTATGGCGAATAGGCCCTGCTCCCCCATCTCCCTTATGAGGCTCGTGGGTATCAGGGCCTCCTCGTCTATCCGGGTCCATATCGGCTGGACCTTCTCTGCTAGGAAGCTCCTGACGGAGTCCCTGAATAGCTGCTCCTCGCTGGATAGGCTAAAATCCACATGCACCACCGGGGGTATTGGTGGGTCTGGGGGGATTTATTCCTCCGGGGGCCTCTTGTACCGTAGCTATGCTAGGATGGGCCTGACCTCGGCTATCAGCTCCACCAGCTGGCTCGATACACTCGGAGGGCTGGAGCTTGTGAG
Source organism: Acidilobaceae archaeon (assembly GCA_027014125.1). Lineage (GTDB taxonomy): Archaea > Thermoproteota > Thermoprotei_A > Sulfolobales > Acidilobaceae > S012-22. The sequence goes on from JALWEI010000026.1 coordinate 95,799, forward strand.
GCCCGTGGGCTCTAGGGCGTGGGCTAGTAGCTCCAGCTCCCTCCTACCCCTGACCGGTATCATATCGCTACTGGCCCTGGGCAGGTCCTCGACTATGCTGGCGGGTAGGAGCGGTATCACGACCGTGTCCCTGAACGCCTCGTGTATGTAGTAGGCCGCTGCGATCTTGTAGTGCGCTATCCCAGCTAGGATAGCGTAGCCGCTCTCAGGCTTGAAGCCGCCCGTAACGTTGAGCAGCGTCACATCCCCGTGGGCCGCCTCCTCCTTTATGGCCTTGGCCAGCTGCACCAGCCCCCGAGCCATGCTGCCCGGGATGCCGAAGCCGTCCACCCTCCTCGCCCCCGCGACTGCACTCCCCACAACCTCGCGGAGGTAGTGGGCTAGCACCTTGGCGGCGAGCATCCCAGCCCCGGTGTCGGTGTGGAGTATGACCACCCTGTCTATCCTGGAGGGGCCGTCAAGGCCCTTGCCGCATAGGCCCAGCCAGGGGGCCATAGCGTTTACCTCAGCGCTAACCCTACACGGGTCTAGCCTTAGCCTGTCCAGCGCCTCCCTGTACACCTCGCTACCCTGCACAGCGTGCCTCATGCACTCCGCATCCACATCGCTCAGGGGCCTGGCGACGCCGCAATCACCAAGGATCTTTGCAATATCCCCGCTGGCCTGCCTGGCCGCGTTGCGTAGTATGCTAGTCCCTGAAACTACTATATGGTTAACCTTAACGGTCATAGACCCACCCTCCAATGCCACATGAGCACAGGGCTATCCGGGGGATTTAAAGCATGCATACCCCCGGTTTTACGCCACTGCTCAAACCCACGACAATTATAAGGGGCGACAGCTCTACACCACCACATGTACTATATGCACGTTAAGGGTGGATAGGATTGGGTTATAGCAGGCTAGCCATACTAATCCTCGCACTCCTACTCCTAGCACAGCCAATACAAGCTCCCTCGCAAGCCTCCCCCACTCGGGGCGAGGTGCCTGTCGCGTACATAGGCGAGCCTGCAAGGGACGACCCCAGGGTCTACGGGCTCATGCTCATGGAGAGGAGTGACAGGGATCATAATGGGGTCGAGGACGTGCTGGAGGGGGCCCAGGGCCCTGTCAGGGCGATAATCTGGTTCAACTCTAAAACCGCTGTAGAGGCTGGGGCGGATAGGCTGGCTAGGAGCCTTGCCCTCGCGGCGGCGATGGTTGAGGCCGAGGGTGGGAGGGTCTACGAGGGCCCATGGCTCTACGCACTCCCCGGCTTCGCCGCCGAGCTACCCGGGGCCAAGCTGGCATCGATCGCTTCAAGCCTGATGGGACTCGACGTGGATGGGGATGGTATAGGTGATAGGGTCCTCATCTCCCGGGATGGAGTTGTGGAGGCGTTCAACCTGTGGAGCGCTAGGCAGATGATGGTGAGGCCCCAGGTGTGGGTGGATATGGGCTACACGGGCCGGGGCGTGACCGTGGCGGTTCTAGACAGTGGGGTTGATGGTAGCAATACTGCATTCACAGGTAAGATTGTGTACTGGGCTGATTACAGCGGCGACTCTGGCGGGGTGAGGCACCCCGAGCCCTACGACGACTTCATGCATGGGACCCACGTGGCCGGGAGCGCCGTGGGCGTGTTGAACGCCAGGGACAGGGAGGGGAGGCTGGTCTTCTCCTACGGGGACAGCGAGCTGGAGATACCCCCTGAGTATGAGGGGCTGTGGATAACCTACGGCTACCCCTTCATGGCTCACTACGTAAACGCTACCGGGACCATCGAGGTTGAGGTGAAGTGGAAGGGGGACCCGGATGGGAGGCTGACTGGCATAGGCCTTGGCTACTGCGGCTGGACCCTGTACCCCTACTGTAACCCCCAGCTGGTTGCTACCCTAGACACATATACGCCCGAGAAGTGGTACACGCTGAGGTACAGCGTCTCCAGCGAGGACATGTTCGGGTTCTACGTGGTAATGATAAGGGGCCAGGGAGCCTTCGCCATGCTACCCGTGATCCACGTTCCAGTAGCAGACCCCGGGGACGGGTTCCCCATGCTCTCTGGCATGGCGCCCGGGGCGATGCTGGCGGCCGCCAAGGTCCTTGACTTCTCCGGTATGGGCTCGGACTCTTGGATAATATCCGCTATTGATGATATTGTTGCTAACAGGCGCAGCGTTAACCCCCCGGTTTACATAGCCAGCATGAGCCTGGGAGGCACCTACACCACAGCCCTGGACCAGGCGGTAACCAATGCCGCCAACTCGGGGATCCTATTCGTAGTGGCAGCCGGTAACAGTGGGCCGGACCAGAACTACGCGGGCTCCGGATCCCCCTCCTCGAACCCCTACACAGTCACAGTCGCCGCTGTGGAGGCGTTCAACAACATCACGGCGTACAGCAGTAAGGGTGGGGAGAGCTCCAGCGACCCGACGGTGACAAAGCCGGACCTCGCAGCCCCCGGCGGCGGGGCCATCCTCCAGATATTCAGCGCAGACACCAACTGGCACGATGACAGGCACAACTACTACACCACCCTAACCGGCCAGGCGGTGGAGGACATAGACTGGGACGACGCAGTAAACCCAGACACCAGGGGATACGACGACTCCGTCCCCATGCAGGGCACGAGCATGGCCACACCCCACGTATCAGGCACAGCAGCCCTGGTGATTGAGGCGCTCCTCAAAGCGGGGATAACGTGGAGCTGGAACAGCCCCGAGACACCGCTACTGGTCAAGAACATACTACTCATGAGCACGTACGAGACCTACCCACTAACCAGGGTGGGCGCCCCAGCCGAGTCGCCGAGCCTAGACAGGGGAGGCAAGGACCCCCACGAGGGCTACGGGGCACTAGACGCCTCGGCCGCCGTGATGATCGCCTCCAGCCTAGGCACCAGGGGCCTAGAGCCCGGTGGCGTCGTGGAGTACTCCTTCAGGCATGGCGTGCTCTACAACAGCGACCTCCAGTCATCGTGGAGATGGCCCTTCGGCCCAAGCGTCTGGGGGAGCGTATTCACACTGCCCTACTCCACCATAAAGCTGGCCAACGGCACCTCCCTACCCACATCCTATAGCGTAGTCCTCCGCCCCAGCCCCGGCCAGCCAGCGGGCATGGACCTAGACCTCTACATATACAGGATACACGGGAACCAGTACGGAGAGCCCGTTATCCTGGCGAAGAGCACCGGGCCAGGGGCAGTGGAGGAGCTAACCCTCATACCCCGCACCCCCGGCCAGGCGATAGTCGTGGTGAAGAGGGCCACGGAGGATAGCCCCGGGGGAGAGTGGATCCTCTCCCTGGGCCCCGGGGTCTCGGTAAGGGGCCAGAACCCCGACGGCCAATGGGTCCCAGGGGAGGCCTGGGAGGGCCTCCCGGTAGAGGTCACGATATTCAGCGCCAAGGCGGCCCCCACAGCGTTGCTAGAGGTCTACGACAACACCACGGGCAGGGTGATCCACAGGGAGACGATAACGCTGACCCGCACCACCTCCGGCTCCACCGCCACGGTGGCATTCACGCTGCCAGAAGGCATCGCGGGGGACGAGATCCTATTCATAGTAGAGACCCTGGGTCCAGGCGGAGAGAGGCTGGAGGGAGCCCACGCAGCCAAGGTAACCCCCCACCAAGCCGCGCCAGGAGGCGGCGGAGGTGGAGGAGGGCAGCCAAGCCAGGCCTGGGTTGAGGCCAAGCCCTCCCCAACGCCACCGGTGGACGTCTACGTGAGGGCAGGCGGCCTCCAGCCCGGTACTGACGTGGAGGTATACCTTGTCCACCCAAGCGGGGCGATGGAGCCCCTAGCAACCCTGCCAGTAACAGGCTCCGGAGACGCCTGGGGGCTTGTAGGACTGCCACGGAGCCTATCACCGGGCTCATACACACTAGCACTCTACCAGTCAAACACGAGGGTGGCGGAGACCAGCATAACCGTGATCAGCCCGGCGGTGGCGGTTGACAAGGCCACGGTGAGGCCCGGGGACGTGGCGAGGGTGACGGCAACCGGCCTGGGAGCCGGCTACAGCCACGTGTATCACGTGAGGATCGCTGGCATAACCCTAGCCACACTAGCCCCCGACCCCAACGGGAGGGGCGAGGCAGCCGTAGTGGTGCCCCCACTGCCCAGCGGATCCTACACCCTAGAAGTAGTATACCCCGGCTCGCCCGTCGATAGTGGCAGGACCACCTACCTAGGCCCCGCCATAGTGGCAGCTACCCAGGTCAACGTTGTGGATGGAGTGGCGACCGAGGAGACCGTTAGGAGCCTCGTAGCCAGCCTCCAGGATAGGGTGACGAGCCTCGAGAACCAGCTCGCCACCCTAAACGAGACCGTAGCAGGCCTAGAAGAGGGGCTAGCAGGCCTGAAGTCCAGCATACAAGACCTAGCCCACGGCCTAGATGAGGCGAGGGAAAACATAACAGCAATAGCCGGGGAGCTGGAAAGCCACGCCGAGAGGCTCAACACGCTGGAGAAGGCAGTAGAGGGCCTCCAGGATAAGGCTGCAAGGCTCGACGCCGGGATAGCAAGCCTCCAGGGCGAGCTGGCCAGGCTAAACGAGACCCTCACAATACTAGCCAACAACCTGGACAAGGCCAGGGAGAACATAACACAGCTACAAGAGAGGCTCAAGGATGCTTCAATGACCCTGGCAGGCTTGCAGAGGAGCGTGGCCCAACTCGCCAACAAGACAATACAGCTAAGGCAGGACCTGGACAAGCTCGCTAAGGAGGACATACCAGGCCTAGAATCCAGGATAACGATACTACAGGCGACACTATCGGGCCTGGAGGAGAGGCTCAAGGACCAGTCCAGCCAGCTAGCCCAGCTACAATCCCAGCTCCAGGAGCACGCGGCGAAGCTGGGAGAGCTGGATGCAAGCCTATCCAGCCTAGGAGACAGGGTCGGGAGGCTAGAGGAGAACCTATCCTCAGCCAGAAACCTAGCCCTCGGGGCGATAGCACTGGCGATAGTAGCGCTCGCACTAGGGGGCCTCTCGCTGGCTAGGAAGAGGTAGGATTGGTATCGGGCCTCAGCGCGGCCGTGCCCCACCCAAGCCTCGAGTGGGCGCCCAGCCCTTTCTTGGCAACCTCCTCCACGCACTCCCTACTCTTGATCCTAACACTGACCTCTGTGCCCGGGGGCAGGATTAGGTATGGGCGCCTCGCCCTACCCTCCAGCATGGACCACCCGCTATTCAGTATCTCCGCCTGTAGCTCCCCCCTCGGCACCACCTCTACTCTCGCCTCCTCCACACACTTCTTTACAGCCTCCACGCTGCCCTCGACGAGGAGCTCCCCGAGCTCGGCTGCGAGGCTTTGGCTAGATGCTAGTATAACCCCGTTGACGGAGCTGGGGGCTTTTCGGAGGAGGGCTGGGGTTAGGAGGATCGCCCTCCACCTGCCCGTACCCCCAGCCCCATTATACAGCTTGACTTGTTCCTCGTTAATCTCGATGGGCTGTAGGGCCGCCATCCTCGTCTCCGCGCCCAGCGGTATGACAGTGCTTGGCAGGTCCCCGGTAGCACCGTGGGCTATGACTAGTATCGAGGCCCCGGCGCCCGGGTAGTCTACTGCATCAGCGTGGTAGAGGTTCCCCTCGACCACTGCCTTACTGCCCCTCTGGAGCGCTATCCCTATGAAGCCCACATGCCTAAGGGAGTACCTCCCCGATCCCGATTGCGATGCCTTCTTCCCCGTGTCTAGTAGGGTTTTGAGTAGGGTTAGCTCCCTGCTGCCGGTGTAGGCGTAGACCTCCCCGTTTACCCGCGCCAGCCCGGGCCTTAGAGCGAACTCTTCCCCAAGGAGTGCTTCCAGGCAGGTATACTGGTCCTCGAACTCGTCCACGTCCACGTTAGCCTGGTCCAGGCTGCACTTGCCCGTCCTGTAGGCTATAGCGGCCAGTGCTCCTGCTATGGTTGATGGCATGGGGTATGAGAGGCTCTTGACCATGGCCGAGGGCCCGTGCACCCCGGCCTGGGTGACCCCTGCGGGGGGCCGGAAGAAGCTCATGTCCAGGGGCCTTAGCTCCAGCACACGCACCACACACCACCCCCGACTACATGCTCCCAGCGAGTATCCTGGCCGCCAGCACGGCCTGGGTTATCAGGGGTGCACACACCCGCTCCCCGGCGGGTACGTAGCCTGTTGAGGACAGCATCTCCGCCGCTACCCCGCCTTTCACACACATCTCGCCGGTGTATGCTAGGTCACCGCCTAAGCCAACAACTATATTATCGTGGATGCTCTCCTCGTCCACCTCCTCGGCGATCTTATTCCTCTGTATAATCCTCTTCACTATACTCCTCGCTATGCTAGTGTCGCCTAGCGACCTGCGTGTAACCTCCCTTATAGTCGGGGCGTTCTCCCGGTAGTCGGAGAATATGCTCTTCGCGAGGTCTCCCCTCTCCCCCTTCTTCTCGCCTACAACGCGGGCTAACAGGTTCTTTACAGACCGGGCTGGATCCAGCAGCCCCACGCTATGCTCATCCCCGTGTAGCCAGGTGAAGGGGAGCACCGAGGCGCCCCCAGTGTCGCTCGCCACAACCAGTATATCCTTGAACCACTCTACCCCATTCCCGGATACTAGCCTCTCCACCTCATCCTTAGCCTCCTCCAGCTCGTGCGCTGTCGCTAGGGAGATCCACATGGGCGTGCCCACATCAGCGATATACGCTGCGGCGCTCCTGCCATAGGCCCTCAGCGAGGGCGCGACCCCAACAACAAGCCTTTGATCACCATTGATGGGTTTAACCCTGTAGACGCTCATACCCTTATCCACATCCCCCTCGCCCCAGTAGGTCTTCCTCGCCCTGGCGGCCGTCTCCAGCACCGGGTACACGTACCTGCCATCATCTCCAAGCTTAACCGGGGGCAGTATAGCGAGCAGGTCATCGCCGCCAGCGTAGATCACCATGCCATCCAGCTCCTCTATCGTATCCCGATCCCTCATCGACTGCAACGCCAGGGACCTTGATATGGCGAAGTGGTAGCTAGGCGTTATCACCATCGTGGGCCTCATACTCAGTAACCTCTTCTTAGACTCCTCCAGCTCTCCCCCACCATCCCCTAACAGCTTCTTGTAGTGTTGCTCTAGCACATCTAGCAGTTTATTGTACTTATCGATGAATATCTTGGCCGCCTCTGGGGGCATGTTCGCTATGCGATCCAGGTAGTGCTCCCGGTAATGGGGCTCCGGCCTCAGGCCCAGCTTGCCTGAGAGCACCCCTGAGCCCATCATATCAACATCCATAACCAGTATACCATACTTACTCCTATACTTGCCAGCGATCCTATTGGCATCCTTTAATATTTCTCTTACTTCCTTGTAGGGCTCTTTCTTATGAGGCTCATCTTCTCCTAGAGCCTTTAGCGCCTCCTTAAGCAGGGTTTTGTCGTGAACAACTTCTAATATTATACTCTGGGCCTCCTTCATGCACTTCCTCTCAGTATCATCATCTCTAATGAACCTATTGTCGATCTTTGCCACGCTATTTAGAGGTTGTGGGAGGATGCGTGTGCAGTCACCACTCCCATCATACACATCAGATAATAGGTCGGCTAGCTCATCGGCAAGCTCCTCTGCCTTACTCTTCAGCTCATTCTCTAGTAGTTTTACCCTACTAGTGTAAGCATCGATAGTGACAAACCTAAGCCTCTTTTTGGCCTCCTCGCTAGTCTCTATACCAACCAGTTTATATGACAAGGCACTGTTCTTGATTAGCATCCTCCTTAGAGTCCTCTTTACCAGACAATATGGGCATAGCCGATCCTCCCTAATCTCATAGAACAGGTCTACCTGCCCCTCCTTTCCCTTAACACTCATTATTTTCTTGACTACCTCTTCATTATCTCTGAGCGTCTTACCGTTGATTATTGCTGGTGCTTTGCCGCATACCGTGCAGGTGGCCTTCTTCCCCTTCCAGTGTTCATGCGCTTCTAGGGCATAGGTGTAGTATCCTGTGCCCAGCCTTCTGCCTGGCACCTTGACTCTTAGCTCTCTCTCCTTTTCGAATAGCATTGATAGGGCTATATTGTAGTAGAGCGCCTTAACATACTCCTCCCTAGCCTTATCATCACCTACTTCCCCTGCTAGGAGCTCCCTGGCTCTTTCGATTGCGTCCTGGATATTTACCTGGTATATTCGTAGTGCTAGGGGCGCCTCCACCTCCCTCGCATATCCTACGAGGCCTGTCGCTATCCCTTCCCTACCATGCTCACCCAATGCTTGGGATAGTTGTTCTACCATGTCAAGGCTCCTACCAAGGATCTCCTTCCAGGCCTCCTGTATACCCCTGGTTATGTCTTCCCTAAGCTGGTCCTCGCCCAGGCCTGGGGGGAGTGCTATTATGAGCCTGGAGGGGGTTACCGGGTCCACGGGCCACCCGTGGGGTAGGCCTAGCAGCTTCCCCAGCTCCACCTCTACAGTTTGACGGTCAGAATGAGGGCCAGGGACTGGTATCCCTATCTCGATCGTAGTGTTGCCCCCTATCTTTGAGAGTACTAGCTTGCTGGCTATGAAGGGGGTTAGCCTGGCTGGCGGCGACACCATAACCCCAGGACCGTACTCCTCCACCAGGGCCTCGATGGACTTCCATGCTAGAAGGCTAGCGATCCAGCTTGAGGCCCACAGGTCCCTAAGCGCCCGGGACTCGCTTATCCATGACTGGACCCCGGCTAGGTCGACCACCGCTATGCTTCCCTTTAGCCCGTCGCTGCTACACCATAGTAGGGTCATGAGGGCGGCGTTTACGTGGTCGAATACCGTGTGGGTAGGGAGCCTTGTATCGGCTGGCGGTATGTAGGACCTGTAGCCCTCCCCCATCGTTGCATACCATATGGGCTCTAGTAGCAGGAATGCCGAGTCCCTCAGCAGCCTCTCTAGGTCCTCGCCGCTTGTATTGTTGTCCTCGAGGGCTTTTATGAGGATCCTGGCTAGCGTGGTGGTGTAGTTGAGCAGGAATAGCGCTACCCTATCCTGATCCAGCTTTATGTCTAGCTTGGCCTGGATGGAGGGGTCGAATGGGTTTACTATCTTCGCCTCCATAGCCTCCGCACGAGTGTTGCCGTACTCCTCTAGTGATAATCGTAGTAGTGTCCTGTCTAGGGCGCTCGCGTGGATGTCTGCACATGCGATCCTCCTGTCCCTCGAGACTATCTTCCTCCCTGCATCGATTAGGAAGCCTACTATCCTATCTATCTCCCCGGGCTTGCTGCCAGCCTCCTCCTTGTACTTTTCTAGTATAGCGGCTAGTAGGGCGGGTATCAGTGCTGCCTGTTTCTCGTGTGACGCAGTTTCGTCAGTGCTACTTCTCAGTATAACTGCGTGATTGCTTCTAGTCCTCTCTAGAAGCTTGTTTACCTCGTCTACATCGAGTTCCCTGCCAATTATATCGTCTAGGAGCTTCTTGTACCCGTTCTCGAGTATTTTTTGGAGCCCGTTGAGTATCCTCTCCGACACCGACACCTTCTTGTTGCCCCTTATCTCCATTTTATCCCCGCTGACCTGGAGCATCATGCCCCATGGCTTCCAGGGAGGATCGTGCCACATTGTCGCTAGGACTAGGCTCGCCTCCACCATGGTCACCCCCTGCTGGGCCACTGGAAGCTTAGCCTAACCACCTCCACACTCAACCTCTTTCGCCTATCGTCATTGAGAGGCTTGGCTGTGTTGTAGCCCTTCCCGGTCCTAGCCCCTATCCCGGTCATGAGGGCTGCCTCTAGTAGGAGTAGGCCCGCACGCATCACTGCATCAGCCGGGCTAGCGTCTAGCTGCTCCTTTAGGCTGCTATCATACTTTGAGAGCTCCTCTAGGATCCTCCTGGCCTCCCTGTCTACGCTCTCCAATCTATGCTTGTACACCCCTACTATTGTTGAGAAGACTGTGCCCGGGGATATGGAGAGGTGAACCACAGGGTTGGGCTGCGCCTCGTGCTCAGCCTCCACCACCTTGCCGTCCCGGTAGTAGTGGGGCGTGATCACGTCGGGCAGGTACACTGTGCAGGGCCCCAGGTCCTCGATGCACCCAATGGGGTAGGCGCTGGTGTAGACCAGGGGGGCCGCCATATCCTTAGAGCCGAACAGCTTATCACACCCATCATCTTCCTTAGAGTCGGACGACGAGTCGGACGGCTCATCGTGCTCATCACTTGTGAGGTCCTCGCAGGCAGCCCTTGCAGCGCCCTTCAGGCTGGAACCCGGATAGTAGGGGAGCCCAAGTAACTTGTCAATCTCCATACCAACCTCGAACACGGTCTTAAACACCCCGGACCCCGAGCCAACAAGGCCCCTATCCAGGAGCACAAAGTCAAGCCTACCAATACTATACCCTGCATCCATCAACGAAGATGCTAGATTATCCATCATCTCTCTGGCAAATTTTAGGCTATCTTCAAGCATACCACCAAAGTCGCCATCGCTAAGTATTTTGAATATTAGTTCTTTTTTCGCTTCTATTTTAGCATTACTTTCTAACCTACCACTTAGAATATTATGATAATACTCCCGTACAATTCTGGTAAGGAACCCTCCAGCCAACCCATATACATATACCTCCATAATATCACCCCCACTATAAGCCGTAGAACCCGTATTTCCTTAACTTGCCTGAACCATAGACACGCGAGGACTTGCGCTCTTGCCCTTGTCTATAACTATTCTCAGAACAATTTCTATATGTTAAGATTTCATTAATAAATGCCAGCGCTGCATCGTAGGCCTCATCTACAAGATTATTATTTTCAGATAAATTATCCGAATCATTCCTTGAACAACGAGTTCCTGAATGAGGCCTGGCTACGCCACGCACCTTATTATTCGCATACCTATCACCATGACAATTATGCGTAACTTTCCTGTATCCTTGTTTTGCTATGACCCCTACTTCAGCTAAGCGCACTGCATCCAGGAACTTTAAGATAGTTTTCCTACCCTTTTTTATTGTATGGGCCAGCCCTCCAGCGTGGTAGAGCTTGTCTACTAATTCCTCCATTCCTATCGGCTTGAATGGTATTACAGCAATCATCTCACCCCGATCGTTTACTGGAAACATAATTACCGGAGACTGTCTTCTACCATTGATATATTTCTCTGCGTTAGAACCGCTATCAACTGCGACATATAAGTCCTTTCTTTTTTCAAGAATCACCGTTGCATCATCATCACTACTCGCCTTTAGAAGATAGCCTGTAGGAGGCTTTTTACCATTATTTAGGCACCTCTCCACTTTACTCTGATTTTGACGCCTAGGTAGACCTAGTATCCATGTATGATACGCTCCGCCCCCAGCTCTGCCTTTTTTGTTAATATTTTTCCAGGTAACCTTTAGTGTTGCTAGACCTATCACTTCAAGGCTTCTATGGATCGGATCTTTTGGCATAGATTGCCCTTTGAATCCAGGTAATTTACTGTACATCTCATTAAGACAATTTATTGTATTATAATCTAGCTTATATACTTTTATACATTCTCTATCTATAAGGACTGTATTTTTACCCTTTTTTCCTGTTACTTTTTGTATTAAATACTGGAGTTTATCTATTGCTTGTTTTATATAGTTCTCCGCGTCACTTTCTGATATAGATACGTTGTCAAGCTTACCTATTATTTCACATATTTCGTTCTCTAACTTGCTGTATATCTTGCATCTTGTTATTTTAAATCTGCCGAAGCCTCTATTTGACCCTTGCCCTATGCCAAGTATTCTTAGTGTCACTATTGTTAGCCCGGCTACTAGGTAGTCTAGTGCCTCTATTGCTTCAGTATCCATGGGCATATGTAGAGAGCGTGGTAAAGGTCTCCTTAGGATCTCTACCTTTAGCCTGAGGCTCCCCGGTTCTATGGGGACTTTTAGATCTTTACTGCGGTCATCAAGGCCCATTGTAGCAAGGCTATATCTGGTTGTTGTCGGTTCTTTAGTATAATGGCGGTCAGGCCTGACTATGAGACTGGATGGTCTTGCTCTTACAGTGTAGAGGGCCTTCCATGGCCTGGCGGTTACTGTCCTCTGTTGTTTGGTAGCTGTTGTACCATATATGAGTTGTACTAGGCCTAACTTTAAGGTCTCCTTACCATTCTTTAGACTTATCTGGATCCCGGGCCAGTACTCTGCCTCCTGGTACCCGGCTAGACCTAGATCCTGGATCAGAGCTCGAAGTAGCCACCGCGACTTCCCTATCAACGCCTTGGACGGGGTAGCTATGGTAATGCATCCCTTTGGTGAGGGAGTGATAACTAGCCCCGCGGCGTTGCCTAGCATCACTGGGGTGTAGTTTACGGCCTCCATCGTTGCTACTCTTACCGCTGGTATGGGTGGGTTACTCATCCTCTTTCACCACGGCCTCTACTAGCTGCTTGAGGTGGGTTAGGTAGGGTAGAAGTAGGTCCTGGATTTGAGCCTCGAGCTCTGGAGTTTTTGCTAGATCCTTGAGGAAGTCTATTAGGCCTTCTAGGCTTGGTTCTCTTAGAAGGTTTTGGTTGTCTTGGTTTGCTAGGTATGCTGTTATCATTGCTAGTAGGATCGTGTAGCCCTTCCCCCCGCTACTTAGCTCGTCATCTATTGTCTTAGCGTTTGTATTTTTGTATATTTGCTCCGCTTTCTCCTTAGCTGCATTCAGGGTTACATCTGGGCTTAGATTAAAGAATTCTGTGGCAAGCTTGTTATACAGATTCTTATCTGATATTTTTGAGGCGTAGAATGTTAGTAGGCCTAGGGGGCCTGCTGAGAGGAGCAGGCCTGGGGCCTCCCTGGCCCTGCTCCTCACTGGTTTTCCAACAATCGTCTCTCTGCTACCTCGGCTGCTTGCCTGGATTGTCTTTTGAGCTTTCTCGAGTAGGGCGTATAGGAGGAGGAAGTGTGTGGTCGCCCCGGTCCTGGGGTCTAGTGGTTGCATGGCTCCTTCTGCACCCCGCTCTATATGGTCTTGAGCATCTTGAGCTTGAGTATCCCGGAGCCTATGGACTCCTTCCCGCCGACTACTAGCGTGTTCCCTATTGAGCCTAGCATGTCCTCGAGAGCCTTTAGGGCGTATTTACTATTCTTTAGATCTGCATGGTCGCAGTATTTCTTATTCCTGAAGCCTGTGTCGGCTACGATGCCTAGGAAGAGGGTGCCCCACGGCAGGTACTCCTCGGTCCATAGCATGCCCTGTCTTACGGTCTTCGTATCCCTGTCGAGTGCTATCCTGGTCACGTGGTCGAGGAGCCTGTTTATGAGCATCCTGGCGGTTCCTGCCTTGAGTACTAGTAGCCTCTCGTGGGGTGGGTAGGCCTTGTAGAGTGGGTTGAGGCCATTAAGATCGTTGAGGGGCCAGCTGGGGTTTTCCGTCTTTACGCACTTGGCCTTAATTAGCTGACCCGCGACTAGTAGGGTTATATCCCCGCTGCAATCCCCGGCTAGGTAGAGGGCGTCCTCCTCCTGGTTTAGGTATTGCTTGAATCCGTTATTCCCACCGTTTTGCCCCGGGTTGGCGTATTCTAGGTATGCCTGGGCTCTGGCTAGTAGCACGTCGGAGGTTACGTAGACCACTCCCCTCAACGCCTTGTCAAGGCTCGAATTGCAGTGTATGGATGCTGGGCCGGGGATGAGGATGGGGTATAGGTCTCCTATGCTAATGGCTGATGCCCCCTCTCCCTCCCCGTCTAGCTCTCTGCCTAGGAGGCAACATATCTTGCAGCACTCTTTCTTCTTGCACTGTTCGCCTATGTTTTTCTCTCCACTCTTCCCATTTTTCTCCATGCATTTTATAGTGTCACCCTTAACGCAATCATTAGTTTGGCCTAGTCTTGTCTTGAGCGCTCCCTTGACCATGCTCCCCCTGATGAGGGGGAAGCCTAGGGGGTCTCTCGCCACTGGCAAGTCGACGGCTCCGGGTGCCCTGCCGATGCCTGGGTGTACTGGGGTTAGGGCTGAGGCGACTAGGAGCTTGGCGTTGGGGCTGGAGTCCGTCAGGCCACATACACCCCGCACAATCAGCTACTCTAATATATGGTCTCTCCCCTTTATTAATCTTGCCCGGTGAAGGGGCCTAAGGCAGGGTAAAGCTCTTGCACAGTATCCAAGCACCTGGCGGGGCCAATATTTAAGGACACGCCCCCCTAATTGAACCCACCCCGGGGAAGGCCCCCGGGGGGCTGGCGGCTTGATCGTGGGCGAGGCGTGGCTAGAGCTCCACTTCGGCAAGGCGACCAGGCTGAGAGGCGCCTCCTACAAGGTCCTCAAGGGCATCGTGGCGGAGAGGTGTGGCAGGGCCAGCCTGCCCGCCTGGGGAGTTGCCATGAGCCCCCTAATGGGCCCTGACGGGGACTACATGCTCCCCACAGTGGAGGGGTGGAGGAGGAGCGTTACCGCCATACCAACAATCATCCTCAAGGGCACCTACAAGCTCCGTATATCCTGGGCCTCGAGAGAGGCGTCCCAAGCGGTGTCAAAGCTACTCCAGTGCATAACCCAGGGAAGGGAGCCCCGGGTCGACATAACGGGGTACACCCTGGCGGAGGCCATACCAGACACCAGTAAGACATGGAGGATCCAGCTAGCAACCCCGGCCCAGATAAAAGTCAGGACAATAACAGGGAAGACGGCAGTCACACCATACCCCACACCATCACGGCTACTCAAAAACGCCCTAACACTCCTCCAAACACCAGAACACACACTCCAGGAAATAGACCACCACACACTCGTAACAGATGCTGAGATAAGGAAGGTAACAGTCATACTCGACCCAGGAAAACCCACAAACTGGGCAATCCAAGGCTGGCTATGGCTAACACCCACACCCCACATAAACCCAGACACGCTAAAAACACTACAAAAAGCCATAACACTAATACAATACACAGGAATAGGAAAAAGCAGACTAGAAGGACTAGGCCAAACACAACTAACACAAAAACACCAGCATCACTAAACCCCAAAGTGAGAATTCTATCATTACTAACCCCATAATGAGAATTCTTAGTGACCTGGTAGTCGGGCACCTCGATTGCTACACACTTGCTAATCCCATTGTGGGAATTCGGGGCCAAACTCCGGACTAGAGTAAGGATTGGGAAAAAAGTACTTGCTAATCCCATTGTGGGAATTCATGGCAGGTAGAGCCATGCAACTTTGCTGGCGACGAATACTATCTTGCTAATCCCATTGTGGGAATTCATCTTAGAGGAAAAACTATTCGATGAGCTAACTAGTGATCTTGCTAATCCCATTGTGGGAATTCGTAAGGGGATAAGCACTAGTTTAACAGTGTTAAAGAAGGAGCAAACTTGCTAATCCCATTGTGGGAATTCAGTACGGGTATACCAGATACTGAAGGCGTGCCACAATCTCCCAGGCTTGCTAATCCCATTGTGGGAATTCACGCCATAATCATAGTGTATGAGGAGAATGGAGTGATCAAGCTTGCTAATCCCATTGTGGGAATTCTGGAGCTCTTATGTTCCCTATGCGGGATTCGTGTACTATGTTAGATGCTATTCTCCCCTAATAAATCTTAATGCCAGGAGATGGGTTGTACAGGACCATCATCGTCACACCGTAAAGCATTTAAACCGGGTGATGATAGGGGCCCGGAGATGTGACGACGGATACAGGATACGCGAGATCGTCAACAAGCCCCAGTGGGACTAATGTGGGAGGGTGGGAATAAATCACGTGTGACGACGGAATCGAGCTACACCAGGTTTAGGATAGATGGTTTTATGGC
>JALWEI010000027.1 GCA_027014125.1 Acidilobaceae archaeon
TATTATAATATGTATATTATTTATAAAATTTCCATAATATAATTTGTATGTAAATCGGAGAGTTTTATTGAG
This sequence comes from Acidilobaceae archaeon, assembly GCA_027014125.1. GTDB lineage: Archaea > Thermoproteota > Thermoprotei_A > Sulfolobales > Acidilobaceae > S012-22. Next base: position 73 of record JALWEI010000027.1, read on the forward strand.
GATTATAGGGTTAGGTCTAGTATTTTCCTGGCCTTCTCTATGTCCTCCTTGCTGGGCTTCCTTGTTGTGGGGTCTATTGTCTTTATCACTCTCCCGGCTAGCAGGAGGATTGCGGCTGTGAGGTCTTGGAGCTCGCTCCTCACGCTCTCTCCTATGACTAGGCCGGTTATCCTGTCTGTTAGGTAGTCTACTATGGGGGCTAGGTCTAGGCGGGGGTCGTTCAGCCTCTCCCTCTCCCTCTTATACTCCTCTATCGTGTTCCGTAGGCCCTTGGTTATGGGGAGGTCTATGATCTCGACCACGTCGGAGCCGCGGGCGTAGGCCCTCTCCAGCCCGGCTATGAATAGGTCCTCGAGCTTCCTGGATGCTAGGTCTAGTATCGCCTCCGCCCTGCCCTTGTCCAGGTCTAGGCCGGTGAAGGTCCTGTAGAGGGCCTCTAGCCTCGATAGGCCTATGATCCTGGTCACCCTGGCCCACCACACCATAGCTATAACAAGATTTGAATATATAAGTTACCCCTATTATATATAATACAAACACTTATAATACGGGGAGCACCAGCCCCCCCCCACAGGGTGAGTACAAGGGTGAGGGTATCCCTAAGCCTACTAAGGGCGCTCGAGGAGTCGACAGGCAAGGGGTGGTTCAGGTACAGCGAGCTCAAGGAGGCCCTGGGCGAGGAGGCGTTCAACACCCTCCTAGAGGGCTACGCCCTAGGCCTCTACCGGATAAGGGGGGAGGAGGAGTTCGAGATCCGCCTTGAGGGGCTGAGGCTCCTCGACATATGGAGGGCCTCCGGCAGGCCCAGGGTGGATCCGTGGGTGGACTCCAGGATCCTAACCATGCTCGAATCCGCAGCCGCGACGGGCAGGATACCCGGGGAGTGGGCCGAGCTGCTAGGGGAGAGGGGCCTAGCAACAGGGGACAGGCTAGAGCCCCACGCCGAGGAGCTACTAGACCTAGCAGGCAGGCTGGAGAGGGGGCTGGTAGTGACCAAGGCCATGGCCAGGGAGCTGGCCAAGGCCCCCGAGGGGCCAGCTGAGAAGGGCAGCTACGGCCGCTTCCTAGGCCTGTTCGAGGCGATGGGCCTACTCGTGGGCACAGTGCACCTCAACCAGTATTATAGCCTGACTAGTGCGGGCAGGCTGCTGAGGGCTGCGCTAAGGAGGGCCAACCTAGACGCTCCCTGGCCCAGCCTCGTGAACCCGAGGATAATCCAGATACTGGAGAAGGCTGAGAGGGGCGAGGAGCTGGAGCCCGGCGAGAAGACCTACGCCGGTACCATAGGCTTCCTCAAGCCGACGGGGGAGCTGGACTACCCCGGCAGGCTAGTCCTTGAGGCATACAGGAGCCTGGGGGCGGGGAGGCACATACCACCCATGGCCCTAACCAGCCACGAGGAGAGGCTACTCAAGGCTATAGCCGATCTCTGGAGGGAGAAGGAGGAGGCGAAGCCCAACATTCTAGTGGATAAGGAGAGGATAGCGGAGAAGTACAGGGAGGAGTGGAGCGAAGACCCGGGCCAGGAGCTGGGCCTAGACCTCATGCACCTCGAATCCCTAGGCCTAATAGAGGAGGCCACAGAGGACCACAAGACCGTCTACAGGCTGACAGCGAGGGGCAGGGAGCTAGCAGGCCTACCAGGCATAGGCCAGGGCTCCCCCGTCGAGGCGGTGAAGAGCATAACGGAGCCACTAAGCAACAGGAGCCCCAGCATGGAGTGGATAAGCAAGGGCCTGGAGCACGGGGTGATAGCAACCGGGGGCCCCACCCGGAGGGGCAGGCTACTAGCCAGGGCCAGCGGCGCGGGGAGGAGGCTCCTCGTAACCAGGCCGGAGGCCATAGCGCTGCAATCCATACCGGAGGAGAGGAGCATACAGAGGAGGGTGCTAGAGGAGAGGATCAGGGAGGCTGGCGGTGACCCGGGTAAGGCCCTAGACAGGCTCGAGACCCGGGGCCTGCTGCGGACCCTAGTAGACGGCTCGATAGTCCTAACCAGGGCCGGCAGGATAGTGAAGACCGTGCTCATAGCGGTGCCGAGCGGGATAGCGGTCCCCATAAACCCAGTACTAGTAAGGGTGCTCCAGGCCCTCGCCGAAATGGGCAGGGAGGACCTTGCGGAGATAGTGAACAGGACGGGGCTAACGCTGGAGACGGTCAGAGAAGCGATCATACTGGCGAGGGCGGCGAAGCTACTAGGCAGGGGCGGGGGCCTAACCATGCCCGGCAGGGCCCTGCTGGAGGCCCACAAGATACTCTCGGGGGACCAGGAGACGGGGGAGTAGCCTGGGGCTACCCGCTCCTCGCCCTGATGAGGGCCATGGCTAGGAAGCCTAGACCCATGCCTATCAGTGTGCCTACAGCGACCCTGCCGAGGAGCAGGCCTATACCCATACCCAGGAAGAGGAAGCCTGTGAATACTAGGCCCTCAGGGCTCCTAGCCAAGGCTACACCGCCCCTACTGTATAGATGTGTATGGGTAGTGGTATAAAAAGTGGGGTGGGGGTTCTGTGGCTAGCGCCTCCTGGAGGCTATCGCGACCGCTAGCAGGCCTAGTAGGACCCCGGCCCCTCCTATGCCCCTTGCTATCATATCCTCGGGCTTGAGCCTGTCTACCTTCTCCTCGACCTTGTCCATCTTCTGGGCTAGCGCGTCTATCTTCCCCGCTATGTCCTCCAGCGTCTCGCCGCTGGCCTTGCTGGCCTCCTCTATGGCCCCGAGCTTCTTTAGGACCTCGTCGGTTGTTGTAGCCATTAGGCCCAGCCTTGTCTCCACCAGGGCTATCTTATCCCCTACCGCCGCCACCTGTGGCTTGAGGTCTCTTACCAGGACCTCCCTTACCTCCCCAGTTGTGTCTATTATCTTGGCCACGCCGTTGTCGATCTCCACTATGAGGCCCGCTATCTCTTGTATCTTTGACACAGCCTCCCCTATGCTGGCTGTGCTATCCTCTAGGGCCCTCGATAGGTTCTCCAGGTTCAGGGTGACCTCTCCTAGGCTCGTCTTTATTGTGAATACGTCCCCTGATATGGCCTCTACCTGGGCGTTGAGGCCTGTGAGGCTGGCTGCCAGTGTGCCTATGCTCGTGTTTACCAGTAGTAGCCCTGCCTTGAGGTCCTGGATTGAGGCGTTTAGGCTTGACAGCATCCTGGCCACGTCTCCCTGGACGGCTAGTATCTTGTCCCCTGTGCTTGTTACTAGGACCTCTATCCTGTCGGCCTTGTCTAGTAGCTGGCCTATACCGTCTCTTATGGCCCCCGTGGTGTTCACAAGCAGCACGGTGTCCCCGTGGACCTCCTCGATGAGGCCTACCAGCCTGGTTACGTTGAGGCTCTTGAGGCTGGAGTTTATCTCCCTGAGGTAGGTGGTTAGGGTGTCGCTTATGCCCCTGAGGCCCTTCAGGGTCGCCTCTATCTGGCTTCCCCACTCCTCCAGCTTGCCTGTTAGGTTTACTGAGTAGACGTACCCGGCCCCAACGTAGTGGGCCTCATTGTAGACTGCGTGGAGCACCACCGTGTAGGTGCCGGTGGAGGGCGGGGTCACCACGGCTATGTACAACCCCTCCCCTACATGGTCTAGCTCCACGCTGGCCTCTGGCATAACCTCGACCCACACGCTATCGGGCTCAACGAGCTCCTCGCCGTAGTAGAAGGCGAAGAGCACGCCGGCACTCCCACCCGGCCCGGTGAGTGCTGTGCCCTGGGCTACGACCCTGCCTATGGGGGCTATGTAGGGGCCCTCCCTGACCGGCCTGAAGGGCGGGTGGAGGCTTACAGTCGCTGGCTTAGCCTCCTCGGTGGAGACGTGGGGGTCAGCGACCAGGGCGTGCAGCCTGTAGACCCCGGCTGGGAGCTTAACGCTATACACGACCCTGCCATCGGCCCCCGTCTGCCCGCTTGCCAGCGCGACGGTGCCCCCGCTCACGTTGGCGTAGAGGACTACCCAGACCCCTCTCATGGGCGCTCCGGAGTCTAGGCTCCTAACATACACCTCGACCGGGAGGGGTATCGACTCTATCCATGACTTCTCCACGCTCACCCTGGTTGAGGCCCTCTCGTACACCTTCACCGCCACGGTGGAGCTGAGGGAGGGCGCCTCTCCCTGGCTGCCGCTGTACTTTGCCCTGAGCACCCAGGTGCCTCTCGCGGTCAATCCTATATCTGCCTTGGCCGTGCCATCGCTGCCGGTGACCACTGTGGCCAGGGGGGTCCAGGACCCGGCTTCCAGCTTCTCTATGGTGACCACCCTGCCTGCTAGAGGCGTGCCGGCTGTGGTGGCTAGTCTTACCTCCGCCCTAACGCTCTCCCCCACGTGGGCTAGGGTCTTGTCTATGGATAGCTTGAGTATGGTGGCCTTCCTGAGGCCTGTCGGGGCGTAGACTATGACCACGGCCTTCTCCGGGTCGGGGTCCTGGGCCCTCACCAGGAGGGTGTCCCCCTTGGGCGACACGGTGTAGTCGACCTGGTACACCTCCGAGACGTCGCCTAGGTCGATGGAGTACACCACCTCCATGTCATCCACGCTGACCACGACTACGTAGCCCCTAACCCCCACATACAGCGCTGGGACACCATAGTAGTAGCCCTTAGCCATGACTGGGTAGGAGGCCTCATAACCCCTTAGCTCCACCACCCTCTCCACGCTAAGGTCCTCGGGGTCTAGGAACACCACCCTCGGGGTGCTGCCGTCCTTGTCTAGCACCGCTATATGGTAGCCGCCCCGGGAGTCCCTCACGATCTTAACATTGCTGTAGTAGCCGCTCTTCTTAAAGCCCGGGTTCTTCGCTATCTTCAGGCTATCCCACCAATCCTTATACACGTATAGCTCATCAGTCCCGTCGAAGCCGGCTATGTAGGGGTAGAGCCCATCACTATAACTCAGCATAGCTGGCTCCCTAGTCTTATCGTAGAACACCATGTTTGCATGGGCATTCTCATCCTTAGAGCCGAAGTCGTGGACTATACACCTATCCAGGCTCAGGCTATCCCCCTCAATACTAAACACGAGCATGGCCAGAGGGTAGTTCCCACCCCTGAGCCTCAGCCCGGCCATAACGCGGTGCTCATCCCCCGTGATCACGTGGACCTTGCTCGAGTGAGTATAGAGGTCGCCCCCGCAAGCCGCGGCCACATCGCTATAACTCATCTTGTACCAAGACGCCTTAACGGGGGTCTCGTTGAAGTAGAACGTGTATACCCCAACCCTAACCTCCCTGTTACTGACTATAGCGAGCCATATCAGGCGCACGGCATTATCAAGGACCTGATAGTAGATAGAGTCGGCGTTCACTACATAGGGGGTGGTCATCGTCAGCGTGGAGGTATCCAGCGCATACACATGCTCAGTCCCGAAGGCGAGCACCTGCCCGTTGCCCAGCAGGAACGCCTTATACGCAGGCTTATCTGCATGGTACTTGACCCGGCTCTTCGTGGAGAGGTTGTAGACCGAGATCTTCCCATCAAGAAAGTACTCATCGACGATAACCAGGTATGGTACCTCGGTGCCTCCCTCATACCTTGTGAATAGGACGGAGGACCACTCCCTCAAAGTGTCAGGGTTTCCATGCTTGTATCTCAGTATCTCCTCGAAGGCACTCGTGCCCTGGTTTGCTGTGCCAGCCTCCACAGCGGGGATGTACTGTAGGAGGAGTAGGAGTAGTATCATGAGAGGGGCAGCCCTGCCAGGCCCCAACCCCGGACACCCTTCCCCAGTACAGATACATACAATCAAACATATATTTAAACATTTAAATACCAGTCAAATATATACATATATAATATAATTAGCATCATTATAAAGGGCTACAACACCTAAACAATATAGATACAAGGCTAAGATAAAACCTTATTAACAGAATAACAAGATATATAAATACAAATACGAAAAATAATATCCAGAGAACATTACACGATAATACACAGACTAAGATGCCTGATACAGTGATATATATGAAGATTAGAATGAAGAAAATAATGCTAGTAGTCCTGCTAGCTGTAATACTGTCCTCCGGGGCCTACAAATACTATACAACACAGGCGGTAATCGAGGTAGACGACTTCGGAGACGTGCTAGTAACATATAAGAGCACAGGCCTAAGAGGCAAACCGTCCATAAAGATAGAGGTACTCGGGGCCAGCAAGAAGGCTAAGGTATCAATCGACGCCTTCTACCCCAAGGAGGGCGGCGTGGAGGAGCTAAGGCTAGACAAGGCCAAGGACTGGGTATACACAGTGGAGTCGAACACCATAGCCAAGGAGCTGGCCAGCCTAGTGGATGGGGCAGGCTGGAGGCTCCCAACGGGGATAGGCATACTAGCGTTCATAAAGACGATCGAGGACAACGAGACCCATATAAAAGTGGGCACAATGCCGGTATCGATACCACTCAGACCAGCCCTAGCACAAGAGTCAATAGTAGAGGTCAAGGTACGCTACAAGCCCACCGTGGTAGACGTGGTAGATAAGAAGGAGCTGGAGGCGAGGATAACCCAGGCAAAAGGCCTCCTAGAGGAGACGCCGAGCGAGATAGAGGACGGATGCATACAGTACCCAGACACCGCACCCCACAAGGTATGCTACATGTGGATATACAACGCAACACTATACGAATCACCAGGCTACGAGGACCCGCTACCCATGTCAATAACCATAATAGACGATAGCCGCGACGCCGAGCACATCGCAAACATAGACCACATAACGCATATAAGCATTGATAAGAGGAAGAGCGACATGCTTACATTCTCAATATCGCTAGGAATGCAGAGGAGTGGAGCCGGGCTATACATAACAGTGCCCGGAGCAGGGTTCACGATAAGCCCGGCTAGTATACGGGAGGTGCTGCTAGACCTTACATGTACGTTTGACAACTCCTACAACGATGCAGGGCTAGGATACTCAGGCTGCCACAACTTCGGGCAGGCGATAGGCGGAGGAGTTCCATTCTACTATGACGGCATAGTAGCTACGGGGGTCAAGGCGAAGATCTGGATAGTTAAGTACGATTATGTGGAGGCATGGTGCTACCTAGGCGTGTGCACCCCCCTCTGGAAGCTTGGGGAGGCCGTGGCCACATGGGTGGTGCCCAAATCCCTTGACGGTGTGAAGCTCCACCCGTGGGTTTTGGTCGACGACACCTTCCTATACGATGACTACACTGTGCTCGAGGCCATATACGATGGCATCCTATCCGGGGCCTATACAGGCTCTAATACTATGAGTATATATGATCAGAGGATTTCCACGTCAAGCCACGTCTTATTCCAGCATTTTGACACGACTCCTGAGCTCGGTATCAGCATCCCAGTTGGGCTGGCAGTACTAGCCCTAGCACCACCGCTACCTCCCCCGCTAGCGCTTATAGTTGCATCCTTAACGGTAAGCCTCTCCTATGAAGTATCGTCTTACTATAGTTATGATACAGTTATGCATCAGCTTATAACGTATGATAGTAGCTATAGTGTCTATGTATACATGTACAAGGTTGCATATAAATATTATGTGGGGGAGCTGGATAGATACTATGATGCAGCTATATTCATAGTAAACCCAGAATAACCAATACCCTTTAAATTATTACTAGACTATTTTAACGTGGGGCCGGGAGATGCGGTTTAGATTATATAAAATACTATCAGCACTAGCACTAGCCCAGATAGTACTGGTAACACTATCATTCATACTCGTGGTGTCATCGATCGGCTCAGCCGGGTGCCCCTGAGGGTGTAGCCATGGAGGCCTACGGTAGGCCTATAGCGGTTATAGATGAGCATAGATACGGGCTGGTATACCTGGCATTCATCAACATATTCATACTCCTACTACTCTCTCCCCTTATAGTAAGCGTCGTGGGCCTGTACCATGAATCCCGAGACCCTGATGTGTGCTGCACTCTAGAGGGTTCCAGGATCGTGTGCAGGGGGCCCGGTGGGGCCTACAGGAACGATCTAGGGATACTAGTCCTAATACCAGTTGCGTTATTCGTCTATATATCGGGTGTACGGAGCGCCCGGGAGTACCCGGTGATCGAGGTTTACAGCGAGTACATGCTACTCAGGTTCCCCTTGGGCAAGGCGCATAGGATACCCAAGGCGCCGGCGGAGATAGTGGTGTCAGGAGCATACCGGGGGGTGGCGAGGGCTACGATAAACCCCTTCGGCATATCATTCTCAATAGCCGTGAGGGATGTGGAGAAGCTCAGAGAGGCGTTAACGAGCGTGTGGGGAGTTGAGCCTAAAATCCGTATCACGGAATAGGGGGTGCTAGCGCGTAAACCGGGGAGTTAACACCATTAGGCTCCAAAGAAAGCTTATACCCCTAGGGTGACGCGAAGGGTAGGAGTAGAACCATTGCATCCTCGTCTGATGCCCACCGATTGCCCGGCTCATAGTAGTTGAGGATCACAGCCCCTAGGAGGGGTCCCTGCTGGCCAGGCGGATCGATCGCATAGGATACCCTATACCCCATTACAACATGGGTATACCTGGTTGAGGACCCGTAGCCCATCACCACGCTCATGCCACTCAGGCTAGCGCAGGGTAGCCCCTCTAGCCCGCCACCACTGACTAGGGAGGCGCCCCCAGTACCTCCATTCCAGTCCATCACATTGGCGGCGCCGCCAAGCAGGGTTGGGGAGAGGCTTCTAACCGTGACAATGGTTGGGGCAGTCGTCACGGTTGCCTCGAGCCCGCCTAGGGTAGTGATTATGGGGAGTATGATGGTTACACCGATAGGGCTGGCGGGTCCATAGGGGCTCGTGGCCTCAACGCTCAGCAGATCGGTGTACACCGCTATATGGCCTCCACTATAACCGTCGCCCGGCCACCCGCACCCTTCACCCTTAAAGGACACCGTGCCGGCCGTGATGTTTATACTTGGGATCCCCGGGAGGCCTCCCCTATAGCCTCCTCCAAGCGCTAAGGTCCTGAGGGCCGCTACCTCCATGTCAACCCTATACCTGCCAGGCCCCTCAATGTATTGGGCCATCCTGACGCCCACCACGGCCTCAGTATGGAAAGCTACATCACGTCCATTACCAGGGTAACCGCCGCTGGCAACGATGGGGTAAAGGATGGACTTGACGTAGAGCACCATCAAGGGGCTGACAGGCTCACCGCCATACCTGTAGCCAGCCACAACGAGCCCAGACTCAACCACGCCAATCCCAGCAGGGACCTCGATGACATCACTAGCAACCACAACCCAGCTACAATCACCCATAGAGGGGGCCCCACCAGGGTTGACAATCCACAGGTCACCGTACACAGTCAAGCCCGCCCCGCCGGTATACAGCACGGGGC
>JALWEI010000028.1 GCA_027014125.1 Acidilobaceae archaeon
TCCTCTCAATAGATATCATATAGTACCCATAGGGTAGTATAATACTAGTATCATTAGTTTGTAGTATAACGCTTTTAATATAATTGCTATACTGGTATACTATTCTCAGTGTTATATTGTTTATCATGTAATCCTGTATTTCTGAGTCTGTTATATTTAGATTTATACTTGACTTAAACAACTCCCCTCTGAGCATGATATTGCCTGTTGAGTTGACCCATACATATCTAGTATAGCTGGTTACCCAGTCAACTACCTTTACTTCGTACAATCCATGCCTTAGCCCTACCTGCTCTCCTGGTAGGGTTAAAACCTCGCTCCCCTCATATGGTACAACTAGCTTTATAAATATTTTTGAATTATTTAAAATTATATTATCTATTTTTAGTATATCATCATATGCTGTAGGCACTATAGCAATATTATAGGTAAGAGCCTGCAACATTATGTCTATCTTTGTATCTCTTGGAACAATTATGTTGTAGGTTTGACTGCTATAGTGCGGAACTATAGCAGTTACATTGTAAATCCCCTTCGGTAAATAGTAGACATGACTCTGGTTTACTGTCGCGACAACGCTTCTATAGTTATCCTCGGCGTATAGCGATATTATTAACGACCCGTTCAATGCATAATATACTCCGTTGTTTACCGCATCGTAATCGACGAGCCTAAACTCTACTTTATATAGTATTGGATGTAAATCTACATTTATTTCTACAGGACCTTCTCTTGGAATAGTGAATTGCCTCTGTTTATATTCTTCTTTAAACGCCACACCACTATATGATACCCCATCAAATATTATTAGTGATATTACTCCACTACTGTCTGTCTGTCCCGATATTCTTGTGGATATTACAGTATACTCGTCTAATGTTGTTTCCTGCGAAGTTATTGTTACATTCACATTAGACTGCGGGCCAGATACCAGCTTATAACCTGGATCTTTATATGGATCTCCTATTTTTTCTGGCGTGAACACCTTTATATTGACCTGTCTTAAAGCTATACTTAGGTTGACCTCCTCATACGGGAACTTGGATAATACATTATCAAGCTTTACCACACCGACATCTACTATCTTTACGTAGATGTCAATCTGCTGCACTGGAAGATATATTACTGCCCTCCCATCCTTAACTGTTGTATTAAGAACAATGTTACCATTTTTGTCAACCGCATATATTATGATATCTCCTTCATACGGCTCTACATCTCCTTGAAGCGTCTTTACAGTCGTATTAAGATTCAATATAACAGGCTGTATCTCCTTTTCATTATGTATAAACTTAACTAATTTCCCATCTGATATACCATATATTATATTAGAATCTGCATAGATTATCCTATAGTTACTTAGGCCCTCTATCTTGAGTGATTGATATCCTGGCGCACCCCTCCATAATGGTATCCACGAGTTTATGTCAACTAGCTGCATAGAACCATCCTCTGAAGCAACTGCCACATATTTCTTGCCAATCTCTTCTATTGATGATATCATTGATTGCGATATTTTTAATGAATTATAGGCTACATATCTCTTCTCTTTTTCCACCCATTTTAACAGTATTAATCTGCCTTTGTCGGTTCCTATATATATTCTTTCTCCATCAGGTGATATTTTTATCAAAGATACTTTATCTTTTACAGATACCTGCTGAACATATTTATTATTATATAGATAGTTTATTATATTGAAATTATCGTCAAGTGCATAGATATATACGTAATTACCTTGATCATTTGATACAGCAAATATTATTCTTGTTCTTTTATCCATACCATTTGGTGTTTTATATGGTTTTACTAGATCATATATAGGTTTACCTATTATAAACTTAGACTCTCCTGGTATAGGTAATATCTTAAATGCATATGCATTAGTATTATCTATATTTTGTGGCGCGTATAAGGCATTTATAGTAAGTACCCTGTTTGCGTTTATCACATTATCCGGGTTCACACCGGCCCTCACTAGGCAATCCGTTCTCGTCACTCCACCCGGGTTTAGTATTACTTGTCCTAGGTCTAGATGGTCTCCTTGTATTGTGAATTGTATTTTGTCGTAGTAGCATTGTGATTCTACTGTGATGTTAGTAGTATTATCTACTAGTCTAATTTCGTACGTGACTACCAGCGTGTACTCAACTGTGGGATATAGATCTTCTATTATAAGCTGGTATCCTAGGTTTTCTTGGCCTCCTCCTACCTCTCCCTGTTTTACTATTCCTTCCCTGTATAGTAGGTAGTAGGTTAGTTTCCTTATCTCGACTAGGTCTCCTACTTGCTGTGTTCCTGGTAATGCGGGTTCTACTGTTAGTGTATCCGTGTTGTTGTAGTATATTAGGGCTGTTAGTGTGCTCACGAATTTACTGGCTCCTGTCAGGGTTACTAGTATCTTTGATGCATCATAGTAGTATGTGTTATAGTCTGTGTATACTCTAAGCGGAGCTGCCCATGCAACCATTAACCCGCTTATGTTGGATAATGGTTCTTCTCCTATTATCGGCCCGATCTCGGACCAGTATGGTTTACCTGGTTCATATACGTATACATACCTCTCTCCTCCTCCCACGTCTACGGTTGCTATAATCCTGTACTTACCCTGTGACTTTGCCACGAAGGTTTGCATTATCTGTGACGATTGCGCTGTGTAGTAATCTATCCTCTCGCGGCTGTCTCCTGACTTGAATGCCACTATCTCCCCACTATCTGTACCCACGGCTACCCATGTTGGCATCGAGGAGTCGGATCCTATTGAGATCGCGTTGCCTATTAGTGACTCGGACCACAGCGTTAGCTTATCCTTTGCATTTATCAGAGATATGTGATCGTTTCCGGCTACAACAATCTGTCCGTTACCTATATAGGTTGCAACACCAATCCTGTTATAGGTGCTACTAGTTATCGACGCTTCATACAGATTATATATATTAGTTGGCTCGTACTCGAATGCTATTAACTCCTGGCTGGAACCTATTATTGCTGATAGTGGCTGTAATAGCATAACAGCTAGTATTAGTGGTAGCCAGTGACGTGCTCTCATCTTTAACTCCCCCCTTGGCGTGGGATTATACTACACATAGCTATAACTGTTAGGGTGTATCGATGTAGTAATTGAGCCACGCTTAACCTGGGGCCGTGAAGGGAGGGTGGGGTATGTCCGTCTATGATAAGCTAGATCTAGAACGCTACTCTAGGCAGATACCGGTCTTCCACATGAACGGCCAGATTAGGCTGGCCGAGTCCACGGCAGCAGTAGTCGGTCTAGGAGGCCTTGGTAGCCTTATATCGTACTACCTTGCAGCGGCTGGCGTTGGAAGGCTGGTCATAGTCGATGGGGAGAGTGTAGAACTCAGTAATCTGAACAGGCAGATACTCTACGAGACAGAGGATATAGGATTACCGAAGGCCGTGCTCGCTGCGAAACGCCTCAAAGGGCTCAATCCGAATGTAGACGTGGTCCCACACCCAGAGCCTATTAATAGGAGCAATGTGTCTGATATTTTGAATGGCGTTGACGTTATTATAGATGCTTTGGATGACTGGAGTGCAAGGCTCATCTTAGACGAGTTTGCAGAGAAAACGGGTGTCCCCCTAATTCATGGAGCGGTGGATGGACTATTCGGCCAGGCGACGACCGTGGTCCCCGGCAAAACTCCGTGCTTAGCCTGTATAGCTCCTAAGAGGCTGGGTAATAGGGGGTGTAGGGCAGCTGTGGGCCCTGTGGTTGGCTTGATCGCTTCTCTAGAGGCCCTAGAGGCTGTGAAGATACTTTCAGGACTGGAGCCGTCGATGGCTGGCTATCTTGTTGTTGTAGATGCCCGAGACCTCCACGTTGACTTGATAAAGCTTGAGAAGGTTGATTGTGATACCTGTAGGTCTAGGATTTACTCGTAACTCTTTCCACATACAAATATATTATCGGTCCTATAATCATATACGCTATTAGTATATAGATTAGGGTTCTTGCAATTATTTCTACTATCATAATATTGTACGGTATTATTGCCATGAGGAGGACTATCGTTGCTCTCAATGATACTGCTGGGCTTGGCGTTCTCCCTTTCCTGGGTATTCTCCTGAAGTATCTTATTGGGAGGAGGCTGAGTATCGACCCTGCGACCAGTATTAGAGGGTTTATGTTGTATTTTATTATTGATGATATTATGAGTATTCCTGCATGGAAGAACATGGGTAACCCGCTAAAGTATTCTAGGCTTCTAACTCCTCTGTATATTAACCTGTAGAATGCTGTCGTTATGATTATTGACGAGTATATGGTTAGTAGTGTTAGGTGTATCGCGTCTTCCTTTGGCACCCAGCTCAGGTATATTATGAGGGGTGCTATTACTTGGCTGACCCTATCTATAGCCCTGTCTAGCATGAAGCCTTGTTGGCTCGCTTCCCCTAGCCTCCTGGCTATCCACCCGTCAAGTATGTCCATCAGGTATGCTATGAAGAGTATCCTTATGGCGGGCTCTATGTGGCCGAATATTGCTATTGGTATGCTGGCTCCTGCCAGTGATAGTCCTGCTAGGGATACTATGTCTGCCTTGTTTATAGTCACTTTTCTATCCTCCACTCGCTCTTGTCCTTGTAGTCTAGTACTTTTACCCCGAGCTGTGCTAGCCTCGACCTTATACTGTCTGCTAGGTCGTACATCCTCTTTTTCCTTAGCTCGGTGCGTACTTCTAGTATTAGGTCTATTAGCGGTTCTGCTAGTTCTCCTAGGGCTTTGTCTGTTTTCTCTAGTAGTATATCGTCTGCGAATGCATATACTCTATTGAATGAGTCTATTATCTTGAATGAGTATAGTAGTAAGGTCTGGCTCTCGCTGTATTTAACTCCCTTGTAGTATAGTTTTGTGAATTCCCATACTTCTCTTATTGCCTCTCCGAAGTTGAAATCGTTCGACATTGATTCATGCCATCTTAGGTGCGTGTTTCTGAGTTTTTCCAGTAAGTCAAGGTCTCTTTTATCTAGATAGTGCGTTGGCTCGCTTTTCTCTAGTCTCGTAGATACATCTAGGGCTATGTCCCTTAGCCTTTCATATAGTCTTTTTGCTTGCTCCATGCTCTGCGTGGAGTATTCAAGTTGCGTTCTGTAGTGCGCGCTTAGTAGCCATAGCCTTAGTGGTCCTGGCCCCCACTGGTTTATTGCATCTTTAAGTACGATGATGTTTCCCAGGCTTTTACTCATTTTTTCTCCATGTATTGTTAGGTATCCTGTGTGCATCCAGTAGCGGACCCATGGAGTTTTTCCTAGGTACGCCTCGCTCTGCGCCCTCTCATTCTCATGGTGCGGGAAGATTAGGTCCATGGCTCCTCCATGTATATCTAGTTGACCCCCAGCGTATCTAGTGCTCATCACGCTGCATTCTATATGCCACCCAGGCCTTCCCCTGCCCCATGGACTGTCCCACCACGGTTCCCCGGGTTTAGCTGCTTTCCACAATGCAAAGTCGTAGGGAGATTTTTTCTCTGCTAGGAACTCTTCCTCCTGCCTCCACTGGTCCCTGCTTATTCTACCACTTAGCCTACCATAGTCGGGGTACTTGTCCACCTGGAAGTACACGTTTCCACTTTCTGTTGTGTATGCGTATCCCTTGTCTATTAGCACCTGGATGAATTCTATTATCTCCTGTATGTGGTCCGTCACTTTAGGGTGTATATCTATCTTTACACCGATCCTTTCTAACTGGTTTAGATAATCTGTTCCATAATAGCTTGATACATCTTTCCATGTTTTATTCTCATCCCTGGCTTTCGCTATTATCTTATCGTCTATATCTGTTATGTTTTGTATGTGAAACACGTTATATCCTCGTATACCTAGATACCTTTTTATCGCATCGAAGGACACGAAGGTTCTGGCATGCCCTATATGTGCATAGTCTTGGGGTGTGGGCCCGCACACATACATGTTAACATTGGGAGGGTTTAGTGGCTGGAACCTTTCTAGCCTTCTGCCTAGCGTATTCCTTACCCTGATCACAGCCACACTCTTCTACCCATCTAACCCGGCAGCATCCCTGGGATTTTAGGCTCTATCGGGGCTTCAATGTAATTAATGATATAAATCGGGGCCGCTACTCCACTCCCTTGATGGTGGGCCCGTGGCCTAGCCAGGATAGGGCGCCGGCCTTCTAAGCCCCGGGAGGGGTGCCTGCGCGGGGGCGTGGACAGCCGGTGGTCCCGGGTTCAAATCCCGGCGGGCCCGCCAGGTTACATTAAGCGGACTAGTTTTAACCCACACATCTCGCTTCCTTGTGGTGTGGTGGATAGGCATGGAGATGCTTAGGTGGAATTGGCTGATAGAGTGGTCTACGCCGGCCAGTGCTCACATGCACGCTATCAAAAGGGTTATACATCATACTAGGAGCAGGTATCAGGATATTATGATTGTTGAGTATGAGGAGCTTGGCAAGGCACTTATTCTAGATGGCAAAACCCAGTCCACCCTGTATGACGAGCATGTCTACCACGAGGCCCTGGTGCATCCTGCCATGATTCTCCACGGAGAGCCTAGGCGCGTGCTTATACTGGGGGGCGGTGAGGGTGCAACCGCCCGTGAAGTACTACGGTTCAAGACTGTGGAGAAGGTTGTCATGGTTGATATAGACGACGTTGTTATTGATATAGTTAAGAGGTATTTACCCGAGATGCATTCCGGCGCATTCGATGATCCCCGGCTCGAACTAGTTATAGGAGACGGGTACAAGTACGTCATGGAGACTGGTGAGAAGTACGACGTTGTCATAGCGGACCTGGCCGATCCTCTAGAGGCGGGACCAGCGTATAAACTCTATACTAAGGAATTCTATGAGAGGATTAGCAGCATACTGGCTCCTGGCGGAGTTTTTGTAACCCAAGCAACCAGTCCTACACAGACTACAATGACGCACGCCGTCATATATAACACGATTAAGAGTGTGTTCAAGTATGCTTCACCCTACCATGTTTACATCAAGAGCTTCGACGGCGTATGGGGCTTCGTTGTTGCATCCAACGAGAAGGATCCTGCAACCCTTACACCCGATATAATAGATAAGAGGATAGAGGAGCTAGTTGATGGGGATAACAGGTTTTACGATGGCATGAGCCATCTACATATGTTTACGATACTAAGGAATATAAGGAGGGAGATGGAGCAGTATAGAGAGGTGGCTACTCTAGATAAACCTGTATTCATGCCCGCGTGACACGTGGAGGCAAGAGATTTTAAGAATCGTGTAAACCCCTTCTATTCACAGGATCAGTTGGGGGTCTAGTATGGTCAAGCTTGGCAAATTTACACTAAAACTAAAATCTAGGCAGCAGAAGAAGGAGACCAAAGAAGCTGAGCAGAAAGTAGAGGATACTGAGGTAATAGAGAGGGAGATAAGAGATAGACTACTCTCACTTGGAACAGAATATAAGATACTTGAGACCTACCCTATAGAGGATCCATGGGCAAGGGTCCATATACTAGAACACAAGAAGACAGGTAGCCTGCTATATTTCGTCGACGAGATTCCGCTAACCAAGGATGAAGAGGAGGCCTATAATAAGATATTGTCAATCCTATACTGGGAGCTCGAGCCTCCGCAGCCCGGCGATGATCCTAGGGAGCACTTCGAGAAACAGGCTAAGAAGATCGTTGCCAAGTTCAAGGTAAGGTTCGGATCCACTATACATCCTGGGATTAGCTGGGGCAAGATAGAGTACTATCTACTAAGGAATACCATAGGTTATGGCCCGATCAATGTGATAATGAAGGATCAGTATATCGAGGATATTAGCTGTGATGGGCTCGGGAAGCCTATATATGTCTGGCATCAGAGGTACGAGAGCATACCGACCAACATCGTATTCAAGAAGGAGGAGGAGCTGGACTCCCTGATACTGAAGCTAGCCCACAAGGCTGGGAAGCACGTCAGCGTAGCCCACCCCATCGTAGACGCAATACTCCCCGAGGGCCACAGGCTCGCGGCTACATACAAGAAGGAGGTGTCTACCGGGGGCTCTACATTCACCATAAGGAAGTTCAAGGATACGCCTCTCAGCGTTATAGACCTGGTTAGGGGTAGGACCCTGAACAGCCTCCTAGCCAGCTACTTCTGGCTCCTCATGGAGCACAACATGACCGGCATGATCATGGGCGTCACTGGCGCCGGGAAGACTACTATGCTAAACGCGCTAGCCACCCTGCTGAGGCCAACCATAAAGGTGGTCACCATAGAGGATACCCCCGAGCTGAGGCTAACCCTAGAGAACTGGGTTCAGCTTGTCGCGAGGCCGAGTTATGGATTCGAGAAGGGGGCTAGCGAGATAACACTGTATGACCTTGTAAAGGTAAGCCTAAGGTATAGGCCAGACATACTGGTGGTTGGAGAGGTTAGAGGCGAGGAGGCCAAGGTCCTATTCCAAGCCATAGCCACGGGGCACGGCGGTATCTCTACGATACACGCTGAGGATATCAACGCGATGGTGAAGAGGCTGATGAGCCCCCCAATGGAGATACCGGAGGGATACATATCACTTCTAAACTTCGCCCTGGCCATAAGGAGGGTCAAGATAACAAACCCCGATGGTACATACAAGATCGCCAGAGTAGTCACAGACGTCTGGGAGGTGGTTGACTATAACAAGTTCATACAGATCTCGAAATGGGACGCCGCAACCAGGAAACACAAGGTGGACCTAGAGAGTAGCATGCTCCTGTCAAAGATAGGAGAGCTAACTGGGAGGAGTATAGACGACCTGCTGGCGGAGATAGACAAGAGGGATATGATAATCAGGTGGATGGCCTACGAGGGCATAACAAACTACAAGAGGGTAGGAGAGATCATAGGTGAGTACTATAGGAGGCCTGATAAGGTCCTCAAGGAGGCTGCACGCGGCCTACGCCGCTTCGAGATGTATGAGTAGCGGTAGAGGGTGTCATCGGGATGGTGATAGGCCGTCTAAGGAGGCGTAGGATCCGGAGACCCCCGTCTAGGGCGTATCGGAAGCCCGCTAGGAAGGCTTCCCTGCTGGAGATATTCGACTTCGTTGCGATGCAGTATTTCGGCAACATTGGCTACAAGCTCGCAAGGGCCTTCGAACTGGAGAAAGCCCTCAGGGAGGCGGGCCTCCTAATACACTATACACTATACGCGGCCAGAACTATAGCCGCTACAATACTCACCCTGCTGCTCGCAGTATACCTTACTATAATAATAGCCCTGACCGATATATCCCTTGTTTTCAAGGTCATCGCCTCCATACTACTGCTCCTATCACCACTAGGGGTTCTGGGCTTCGCCCTGGCATACCCTTCAGTTAAGAGGGGACAAAGAAAGGAGGGGACCGAGACCGAGCTCCCGTTCTTTGCAGCCTACCTAACAACTATGGTCAGATCCGGCGTCTCGGTGGCAAACGTTATTGATAGGGTTTCTAGACTTAAGATATTCAACGCCATGAGGAAGGAGGCGCTACTTATCAATAGAAACATTAACATGTTCGGTAAGGATCCTCTGGATGCTATAGAGGATGTAGCTATAAACCATCCCAGCTTCAGGTTTAGGGATTTCATGCTAGGCTATACAACCACCGTCAAGACGGGTGGCGACGTCGTCCACTACCTAGAGATCAGGACACAGGACATATTCCAGGCCAGGCTCTCCGAGATAAAGATTATAGCAGAAAGGATGAGCATGTTCACGGAGATATACGTAACCATAGCAGTAATAATGACTATAGTATTCTACGTATTCTTCACTATAAGTAGCATATTCCCCAGCGCTGGAGGCTTCGGAGGCACCGCGCAGCTAACCCTATTCAGCTTCGTAGTCCTACCTCTCCTAACCCTGATAATGATATACCTAATACACGCATACCAGCCCAAGACCCCGATAAGGATAACTAGCCCCTACAGGGCTCTACTCCTAATAGGGTTCCCCCTGGCCATCTTCATCGGGCCTATGCTGTACATACTAACAGGGGCTAACAGGGTGTTCGAGGGCCAGATCAACTATAACACAATACTGGCCTTCTCGGGCAGCCTAGCCGGGGGCCTGCTGGCCCTGAGCCTACCCCCGACGCTGTCCTACCGTGCATTTAAGAAGATGCATAAGGGCCTGGCAGAGGCTACTGCATCGTTCCTACGAGACCTAACGGAGATTAGGAAAACGGGGCTGAGCCCTGAGAAGAGTATCATAGCCCTCTCAACCAGGGACTATGGGCCTCTAAACAAGATAGTGGCAAGGATAGCCACCTCCCTCACCATAGGACTAAACCTCGAGCAGGCCCTGAGGGCGGCCCTTAGGGGGTACAGGGACTGGCTACTCCTAGCCAATATGAGGTTCCTGTCAGACTCCATAGAGCTGGGTGGGGGTAGCCCTGAGACTCTGGATGCCCTGGCTAGGTATGCCCATAACCTAACGGAGATAGAAAAGGAGATGAAGAAGAGATTGAGGAGCTACATTATGATGCCGTATATGGGGGCTGTACTCGTGGCGGCCTCAAGCATGCTCGTGTTGGGCTTTACCTCGCAGACCGTGACCACTGTTGGCGGAGGCGCTGCGGGTGGCCCGGTTGGTAGCGTTAATCCCGAGGAGATGGCTAGGGTCGCGCTACTGCTATCTCTCGGGTCTATACTGAACTCGTGGCTGATGGGCTTGGTTGCTGGGAAGATCCAGGATCAGACTCTTGCCGCGGGCTTCATGCACTCATCTATACTAACCGTGGTTACGCTGGTAACGCTGGCAGTTACCATGAAAAACATAGGATTCTTGGTGGGTGCTCCGGGTGCGCCCCCACCGGCTTGAGGATTAACGGGGCTATATTTTTAGCCCGAATGCCTGGCGGACTAGCTGCCTCACTATTGTTAGCCTTTGTATCTCGTTTGTGCCCTCGTATATTGTTGTTATTATAGCGTCTCTTAGATACCTCTCCACGCCAGTCTCCTTGTCTACACCGTAGCCTCCATGTATTTGTATTGCTTGCCTTGAGATCCACTCTGCCGCCTCTGTCGCGAATGCCTTGGCTAGGCTTGCCGCTACTATGAACTCTCTTCTTCCCTCATCTGCTAGGCTTGCTGCCCAGTATGTCAGTAGCCTGGCCGCCTCTAGCTTCATATACATGTTGGCTAGCTTATCTATTATCATCTCGAACTCTATGAGTCTCTGGCCGAATAGCTCCCTTTGCAGAGCATAGTTTAGTGCTTTCTCGAATGTGGCCTGTGCTATGCCTACTGCTTGTGCTGCGATTCCTATTCTAGTATGGTCGTACGTGGATACTATTACTTTGAATCCCTCGTCTATCGGTCCTACTATGTTCTCCTCTGGGACCTTCACATCGTCTAGTATTACCTCGTATGGCTGCTCTCCCCTCATTCCCATTACCTTGAACTGCTGCCCGATCTTGAGTCCTGGCGTGTCCTTCTCTACTACGAAGACCGTTATGCCCCACCACCGCTTCCCCTCCTTGGGGGGGTTGGTTCTTGCCGATACTACGAAGTAGTCTGCATCGGCAGCACCGCTTATGAAGACCTTCCTACCGTTTATGACGTAGTGTCCGTTCTCCTTCTTAGCCCGGGTCTGTATGCCTGCTACGTCGCTTCCGCCTGTTGGCTCTGTGTTTGCATGCGCACCTCTGGCTTCTCCTCTTGCTATTGGCGGTAGGTATTTCTTCTTGAGCTCTTCGCTTCCATAGAGTAGTATTGGGATCGCGAAGAGGTGGTTTACTCCTATTGTTACTGCCATTGCGGGTACTGCCCTTGCTACCTCTTCTGTGAGTATTGCTGTCAGTAGCTGGCCTCCTCCCTGGCCGTCATATTCTTCTGGTATGCCTACTCCGAATAGGCCGAGCTCTGCTGCCTCTTTTAGGATCTCCTCTGGTATCCTGTTCGTCTCCTCGATCTCCTGCCATCTTGGTATTAGCTTCGACTCTACGAACTCCCTGACGCTCTTCCTAAATAACTCGTGTTCTTCTGTTATGTTTATTTTAAAATCCTCTACACTAGCGAATGGAAACACCAATCCGCGCTCCACCCTTCATCTTTACGGGGTGGTGCTTGATATCCTTTCTTTCTACACAATAGTCTGATATATACTGCGGCTAGGGGCCCCAAATAATATTTGGTGTGTGGAAGGCCCCCCTCCCTGGGGAAAAAGTGGAGTCGTGGGAGTCCTAGTATCCCTAGTATCAATTCCTTGGGTGTTTTACTCGGTGGCCTCCTCTTCCTCTTCTGTGGCTTCTATTTCTTCTATCTCCTCTGCCTCTCCTACTGCTCCGACTGGAACTATCTCCAGCAGGGAGCCTGTTAGTATTAGTAGTGAGCCTATTAGGAGTAGTGCGGATACTGTTCTGAACATATTTATCACTGCTCCTATGTTACCCTCTTGGATATGGTTTATAGCAACTCTCTCCCATGATGATAGTGTCATATAGCCTAGTATTAGGAGGCCTAGCAGGAGTACCCCCCATCCTGCTGCTTGTACCATGTATGCTCTCTCCTCTACGTCCCTGTATAGTTTGATTAGACCTACTGCTGTTAATCCGATTGAGTATACTATTGCTATTCCTTTTATTATATTACTTATATCTCTATATCTTACTCCAGCATCCGTCTCCCCGTTTATTATCATGTTTGTTGATGCTATTGATAGTGCTAGTCCTATGAGTGGTAGCAGTACTGCAAGTGCGGTTAGAGCAAGCTTTTTCCCGCCTTCTACTCCTATTACTTGGACTCCTAGGTATCCTATTAGTATTATTGATAGTGCTATTAGGAACTGTGTAATGGTTATGTATATCTTATGGTCTACCCATGCACCGCTCGAGATCCCTGTGGGGGCTCCTTTTACGGCGCTTAGTTTGGGTATCTCTAGGCTTTGTATCGCGTCTAGGTCGTATCCGAATTCTTGCAGGTTTCCTACTACTATATTCTGAAATTCATATGCTGTTAGAAATGCGAATCCAAGCATTAGTATTCCTAGTGCTCTTACTATAGATTCCCTGCTTCTGTAGAATACTGCTATTATTCCTAGCATCAGCCCGGTTAGTGTTAGTATTATTCCTATGCTGAGGAATAGTAGTAATGTTGGAAGCATGTACCCCATTATTATCACCGCGGGACTTATGTAGTGTATCGATTGTTTAATAAGAATTTCGGTTATCGATGTTTATGTACTATATTATGTATAGTATTATTGTTTTCTGGCTTTCTCTAAATCTTTTTTAAGCTCATCGCCCCATTTATCTAGTGATGACCATGATACGCTATATAATACTAGATCTAATACTTTCTCGGTAATTGGTTCTAATAGTTTCAATGCATCTTGGCCGCATATTGTATTTCCATCCTGCTCAGCCATCATTGAAAATATGTATCCGGATGAGTATACCATTCTTACCCTGACCTTGTCTACTCTTCCTACTATAAATATGAATGAACCGTTTGTGTGGAGGGATAGTAGTTTACCCTCTAAGTCTCTGTAGGTTCCCTTTACAACCCCTACAGCCTCTGCCATTGAGACTAGGACTGCTAGTAGTAGGCTATCGCATATCGCTTTTCCAGGCCTCCATTTTATCTTAACGCTGACCTCCTTTCTCTGCTGTACTGGCGTCAATGTTGGTCTGGCCTCTATCTTAGGTTGTACAGGTATGGGCTTTGGCTCCTCCTGCCTTTTCTCGGTCTGAACGGGGGGAGCCTCCGCTTTTGGTGCCTTGGGCTTTTGCGTCTCCTTCCCAGCCTTCTTTATGGGTCTCCGCGCGTATATAGAGCATCTCTTATAATTGCCCTTGCATGGGTACTTTAGTGTACTTACTTTTTTATTTATTATTGTACAGTACGCGACCGCTCCCTTCACGTTAGTGGCGTATGGGCATACCAAACGCGGGACCCCAATCCTCACATAATAACGCAATCTAGCTTTATATATAACCCATAGCCCCCCCACCCAGTATTACTGGGGCTACCCTGGCCTCCAAGCCCCAGTACCACACTCCTATAAGAGGGGAGCTATCAGGCCTTGTACGGGCAAGGCAGGGGAGTCCTCCAGCTGGGGGCCCTACTCGGCATATACATGGCATGGTGGATCTATAGCGAGGCCCATGTAGCCTCGCTTCTAGGCTTGAGTAGTAAGGAGGGCCTGATAGCTGGGCTCCTTGTCTCGGTTACAGTATGGGTAAGACTTCAAGGAGTCCTACGCTTCTCAAGGTTTAGGGGCGTGGGTATCCGTAGGCTGACCATCATACTATCCCCCCTTATATCGTATACACTATTCTATATTACAATAGTCTCTTCTCATATAGCCGTGTCCCTACTATCATTTATACTGTTTACTCTTTATATCGGCGTGATTTTAAGCATTTCCTCTTCAAAAATCTACAAAGAGATAGATCCGACCGAGTGGAATTCATCAATATTTATATTTAAGAGTGTAACTATTCTTTTCCAAATACTAACACTGATTATCTTAAAATTCACAAATATGAATATCTACGAATTTAATTATCAAGTACATATTATATTGTTTATTCTAATAATGATATCAGTTTACGCATCTAAACACATATACGGTTTCATAATTCCCGAAACCTTATATAAACTACTTGATCTACTAAATCTTAGCCTAACAAATCCTAGAAAGGTAAAGATAATAACAGATAACGATATTAATAGTTTCAGTGCAATACTAGCCGGTTTATTTGTTCTAAAGATAATAATACTACCTGAAGCTATCAAGAATGATCCTCTAACTACATTAATTTTATATGCACTATCATATTTTATAGGAACAAGGTTTGCCCTATTATACTTTGATAACCAAAAATTAATTTATTTGATATCAATTATATCATATTTCATTATAATTAGTATAGAACCTGTTCATGCTATCATTCTATTAGGATTTGTAATTGGATTCATTGAGGTTTCTATAATTTTACTAATATTAAATTATAAGCCTAGAGATATAGTTAAATCTAATTTATTCCAGTCTATGTGGATTATTGTTGGTTCTATCATTGTTGGTTTAATTTCAGAGGTTTTACCTAGTTATACTCCTTACTCTATATTACTTGTGCTGGTTTCCGGGTATTTATTTAGGGATAGGAGGACGTGGTAGTTCTTGCCTATCTATATAATGTTTCCATTGTTTCTATCCATCTCCATATGCTATCTATGTACTCTTCTATTCTTTTTATTGCTTCATTATTATTGATTATATGCTTGTATCTTCCTTGTAATTTAAGGTATTCTATTATTGGAATTCTATTTTCTTTCTTTTTATATTTTATTGATTGTTTGCTTATTTTGAATTTTCCTTGGTTGTATTCATATAGTGGGTATAGTCCTGTTTTTACTGCTAGTTGGCCTAGTTTTGGTGTGAGTGCTGGATCGAATCTCCACCCTATGGGACATGGAGCTAGTAGGTGTATGTATTTGAACCCTCTTATTTTTGATGCTGTCTTTACTTTTTGTATAAAGTCTGTGGGGTATCCTACGCTTGCCGTTGCTACATACTTTACTCCATGTGCCATTAATATCATTGGTATGTTCTTCTTGTGCTCGGTTTTTCCGGTCCACGTTGTTGTGGTCCATGCCCCGTAGGGTGTTAGGCTACTTCTCTGGATTCCTGTGTTCATGTAGGCTTCGTTGTCTACGCATATGTATATTATGTCATCGTCTCTTTCTGCTGCTCCGCTTAGTGCTTGGAAGCCTATGTCTCCTGTGCCCCCGTCTCCTGCCCATACTACCACATTTACGTCCTCTCTTCCTAACGCTTCAAATGCTGCTTTCATTCCTGCTGCTGCGCTTGCGCCTGCGGCGAATACTATGTTTAGGATGCTACTGTGGATCCCTGCTTTTGGTGCTATTCCCTGTATAACGCTACTACACCCTGCTGGTATAACCATTACGAAGTTGTCTCCAAGCGCCATTTTTAGGTATCTCATTCCCATGGTTTCTGGGCATCCTGGGCATGCCGCGTTTCCCGGCATTATGTATTTTGTCTTCTTTGGTATATCTTTAATTGATATCACCATTACATTACCACCTCCGCCCTCTCTATCTTACCTGGTTTGCCTCGTCTCCTGTATCTGGGTGGTAGCAGCCAGTGTAATGGCTCGTATACATGTCCTTGCTGTTCTACTTTTTCTATGAACTCTTTTGCTTGAGTGTAGAACGCTTCCGGTCCTACATCAACGCCTGTTAGGCCCGCTATTGTGCCCCTTATGCTTATTTTTGTACTGTATAGAGTTGATGAGACTTCTCCTAGCAGGATGCCGGTAGATCCCATCGATACTGCCCTATCGAATACTATTATCCCTTTTAGCCTCGATGCTATTTCGAGTAGTTCTTCTCTAGGCCATGGTCTTATGAATCTTATTCTTATTACCCCAACCTTGTATCCTTCACTTCTCAGCATCTCCACTGCCGTTTTGGCGTCTCCAGCCCAGCTTCCAGCTAGTAGTATAGCGTAGTCTGCATCTTCACATTTGTAGCATTCTAGTAGCCCGCCGTAGCTTCTTCCAAATGTTTTTCCATAGCTTTCATCAACCTCTTTTATCACTCTTTTTGCTTCATTCATTGCTACATGCATAGAGTATCTCATCATGAAGTGTTCGTCATCGTCCGATATGTTACCCATTACTATTTTTGATTCTGGTGTTATCACGTATGGTTGTCTGCGTGGGGGTAGCCACGCATCCACCTCGTCCTGGCTTGGTATGTCGACTGGCGCGCTTGTATGGGATAGTATGAAGCCGTCTAGCCCTATCATTACTGGTAGGTATACCCTTGGGTCCTCGCTTATCCTGAATGCTTGTATGGTCATGTCTAGGACTTCTTGGTTTTCCTGGGCTATCCCTATGATCCACCCTGTATCCCTCTGGTCCATAATGTCTTGGTGGTCAACGTGGATGTTCCATGGCGGCCCTATTGCCCTGGTCACCACCGCCATTACTAGGGGTATCCTGGATCCTGCTGCCCACCATACTACCTCGTGCATGTATAGGAGGCCGTGGCTTGATGTTGCAGTGAATGCTCTGGCCCCCGCGCTTGCTGCTGCGTAGGCTGCCGCTAGTGCGCTGTGCTCGCTCTCGACCCTCAGGACTCTCGCGTCTAGTACGCCCTTGTCTGCCATTTCGCTTAGCTTCTCCATGATGGTGGTCTGCGGGGTTATAGGATACGCCGCTATCACCTTTACTCTGGAGAGTCTTACTGCCTCCGCTACTGCATGGTTCCCTGTGAGGACCTTCACGGGCATCTTATGCACCCCCCTCGTCTACCATTTTGATCGCGTTGAAGGGGCACACCTCGGCGCATATCCCGCATCCTTTGCAGTACTCGTATTCCACCGTCACCTTCCCCGTGTCTAGGATTATTATCGTGTCCTCGGGGCAGTATAGCCAGCATATTTGGCATCCTGTGCATTTGTCTGGGTCTACTACTGGCTTCTTTACCCTCCATGCCCCTGTTACTCCTGCTGAGCCGGGTTGGGGTGTGCTTAAAGGTGCTTTGAAGTATGTTCTCGGCTCTTCTATAATGGGCTGTTGCATCCCGTGTGCCCCACCAGTTTAATTATCATAAATGGATTTATATATGTAGATACGTATTGATTCTTAACACGTGTGTACGCTCTCAGCGGCGCTCTTCATCGCATCAATGTTTCTCTTGGCAACGTCCTCGGGGAACCTGGATGAGATGACCTCGGCGAGGCTGTCTAGGCTAACTATTCCTGTTGCCTTGGATAGGGCTCCGAGCATTACCGTATTTACAACTGGCCAGCCGCTGACCACTAGGCCCTTCCTCATAGCTATACCAGTGGCGTCTACGCAATACACCTTATAGTCGCCCTCTATCCCCGGGTTTCTCTTCGAATTCGCTACAAGTATCCCTCCTCTTTTTAGCCCCGACGTGACGTCTACTAGCTCGAACAGCATGCTATCCAGGACTACTACTATGTCTGGCCTCTCTATCCTAGAGTGCACCTCTATCGGTTTTGTACTTATCCTAGCAAAGGCTACTACAGGGGCTCCCCTACGCTCTGCCCCGAAGTGTGGAAAAGCTTGGGCGTACTTCCCCTCCCTGACCGCGGCATCCGCGAGTATATTAGCCGCGGTTACCGCTCCCTGGCCACCTCTACCATGGAACCTTATCTCTAGTAGGTCCTCCACCATGATACACCCCCGGCTGGGCTAGGAGTGGCCCGGTTCTGTTGTATTGTTACAGTAGAATATATGTGTAGGCCGCCTAGGAACCCCGGCGGTCATCGTAGGGCCCTCCTTGGGCCCACTACCGCGGGAGCGGGGCGGCGGCCCTGGAGTGTGGATAGGGGCTGGGTGTCTAATGCTATTCTTCGGCTAGTGGCCCTATTACCTCCTCTCCAACCATCTTGTTGATCCTCTCAACCTCGCTATTGACGAGCTTCTGGATCTCCTCTATCTCCTCCTCTGTGAGCCCCTTGAACCTGCCCTGTGGCTTCAGGTAGTGCCTTACGTGTTTCCTCTTTGGTACCCTCACTGTGACCCTAAACTCGCCGTGGTCGTACTCCCAGTTTATCCACATTGCTGTCTGCGTTGCTAGTCTGGCTAGTTTTATCCCTAGCCTTGGATCGAATTTCCATCCAGCTGTGCATGGCTGGAGGACGTGGATGAATGATGGGCCCTCTGCCTGGAGTCCTTTTATGAACTTGTTGTCCATATCTATGAAGTGTGCTACGTTCGTTGTTGCCACGTACGGTATCCTGTGCGCGGCTACGATTTCGCCTATGGGCTTCTTGACCTGTGGTTTGCCCCTCATCACTTTTCCTATGGGTGTAGTGGTGGTCCATGCATGCGCCGGGGTCGACCCACTCCTCTGTATGCCAGTGTTCATGTAGGCCTCGTTGTCGTATAGTACATACATTATCTTGTGGCCTCTTTCTAGCATACCGCTTAGCGCCTGGAATCCTATATCATATGTTCCCCCATCCCCTGCTAGTACTATCACTTTTATCTCCTTGGATGGGTCTATTACTCCTTTCTTCTTTAGCACACGTATCGCCGATTCTACCCCGCTGGCAACAGCTGCTGCGTTCTCGAATGCTACATGGATCCAGGGGACCTTCCACGACGTGTATGGATACATTGTTGTCGATACCTCTACGCACCCTGTCGCGTTCACTACAATCGTGTTTCTCCCTGCAATCTTGAGCAGGTGCCTTACTATTGTAGATGCTGTACAGCCGGCGCAGAGGCCGTGGCCTGGCATGAATAATTCTTCCCTGGGAAGGTCCTGGGCCCTCCTAACTAGGTTTATCCTGACACTCACGCTCTACTCACCTCCCCTGACTCCCCAGTATATACTCCTTAGCGGTATCACTCCCTGGTCAAGGTAGTCTAGGACCTTGTTCACTATACCCATGATATCCTTCTCGAGTACTGTGCGTTGCCCTATGCCTGCTATAACGCTGAATACGTGTACCCCCATCCTTGCAGCTATCGGGTAGACCTCGAGGGCCACGGGTCCTTGTATGCTAGCTCCGTAACTTATGGCTCTGTCTATTACTATTATTGTATCTATATCATGCATTAGATGAGTTAATTCCTCTGAGGGGAATGGCCTCCATTGTC
Source organism: Acidilobaceae archaeon (assembly GCA_027014125.1). GTDB lineage: Archaea > Thermoproteota > Thermoprotei_A > Sulfolobales > Acidilobaceae > S012-22. The sequence continues at coordinate 19,587 of JALWEI010000028.1, forward strand.
TCAGCCTTATAGCTCCAATATCCAGCCCTTTATCCCTGATTATATCTACGGCTTCCTGCACCGTCCCGAATAGGCCTCCATAGGTTAGTATCGCTACCTCCGCATCATCCATCTTATATCCTTCTACTGGCTCGTACTTCCTACCCAGTACCTCGTGGAGCGTCTTTGAGGTCTCCTTGAGTACTAGCGATGCGTTCTGCATTGCCTTCACCTGCTGGTATTTTATCTCATAGTACCATCTTGGATCTGTTATTGTACCCATGGTGACCGGCTTGTCTATGTCTAGTGTTATCCTGTCTCTCCTGGGTACAAGTTCTCTTATTGCAGTAGGGTCTTCTGGTATGTTTAGGGGTTCGTAGGTGTGACTCATTAGGAATCCGTCGTAGGCTACCATGACTGGTAGGAGTACTCTCGGGTCCTCCGCCACCATGTAGGCCTGGATTATTGAGTCGTAGACCTCCTGCGCGGTTGATGCTATTAATGTTATCCATGACGTGTCCCTCGTGTTCATAAGGTCGCTGTAGTCGTTCCATATGCTGATCGGAGCGCTCAACGCCCTCGTGGGGACCGCCATAACTATAGGGAGCCTCATTCCTGATGCTATATGCAGCACCTCATGCATGAGCTCTAGTCCCTGGCTTGATGTCGCGGTGAATACCCTAGCTCCGGCTGCCGATGCTCCTACTACCGCGCTTAGAGCGCTGTGCTCGCTTTCCACATGTATCAACTCTGCGTCTATCTCCCCGTTTGCAACCATTTCGCTTAGCTTCTCCATGATGGTGGTCTGCGGGGTTATAGGATACGCCGCTATCACGTCGACATCTACATCTCTTACAGCATATGCTACTGCGTGGTTACTGTTTAATGCGACGCGTTTCTGCTTAACCCTAAGCATACTCCTCTCCACTTCTACTTCACCTCCTCTACAAAATCTATAGCATCCACTGGACACTCCTCTACACATATACCACATCCTTTACAATGATCATAGTCTATATCTAATATTATATCCCATTTTCTCCCCCTAGAATCCACGTACTCTTGATCTATTATCCGTATAACACCATCTGGACAGTATACCCAGCATAGCATGCACCTTATACACTTATCATTGTTTATTATTGGCTTGAATGTCCTCCAATCTCCTGTGTGCCTCTCAACGCTATTCCCGGGCTCTACTATGATCCCTCCTGGGGGGAGCTCGCTCCACGAGGGTAGACTACTACTCATTCTCCACCACCACACTATTATACGCTATCCTCATACTTTCTATGTTACTAGAAATAAACCTCTTAGGTACTAAATCACTTATAACATTCTCAAAAACATCTAAATCAGCCACGTCTACAAGCTTAGCAAACGCTCCAAGCATCGCAGTATTCACTATCGGCGTACCTAGCGTTTTCAATGCTATACCTGTCGCGTCTACAACTGCTATTCTAATATCGGGATCACCTAGCATCTTCCTAACCTCATCTATACTTCTCTTGGTATTAATCAGAAGTAGGCCCCCGGCCTTTATCCCGTCCAGATACATATCTGGAGGCAGGCTAGAGTCTAGTACCACAACAACGTCTGGCTCTAGTATGGGGGTTCTCGCCCTTATCGGCCTGGATGATACCCTATTGTAGGCCCTAACTGGTGCTCCTCTACGTTCTGCTCCAAACTCTGGACTCGCAGTAGCGTATTTCCCAACTTCGACAGCAGCTTTGGCAATCGCTATAGCTGCCGTGACCGCACCTTGCCCTCCTCTTCCATGCCATCTTATCTCTAGGACCCCGTCGTTGTATGGGGTTTCGCCCAAATCTGCGCACCCTCCTTTTTGCCTCCACATAGATATTCATATATGATAACACATATTTTAGTCTATAGACTCCCCATAAAATAATTAATATAATATAAATAAATTATTTATAACCTCTTGATCTCTATAGGAGTTCTAAGCCACACGTCTACCTGCATGAATGGTATCTCCACCCCACTATCACTTAGAGCCTTCTTAATCTTCCATGTAAGATCCCTGACTACAGCATACCACTCGCTGGAGGGCACCCACACCCTAGCTACAATCTCTACACCACTAGATCCTAGTGCAGAGACAAATATCTCGGGCTCAGGCTCTAGCATTACAAAGGGGTGATCATCTACAATACGCCTAATAATACTAATCGCCTTATCGGCGTCCTCCTTGTATGCTATAGATACAGAGAATTCTAGCCTTCTTACGGGAAACCTAGAATAGTTATATAGCTTAGATTCGAATACCTTATTGTTCGGGATCCTAAGCAATACACCATCTAGTGTCTTTATCTTAGTTGACATCACACTCATCTCCAGGATAATACCCTCTATGTCATCTATTAACACATGATCTCCTGGAACTATACTCTTCTCGCCAAGCAAGTATATGCCGGCAAAAAGGTTAGATAGAAGGGGCTGTAGCGCGAGGCCAACTATTATCCCGGCAAACCCTCCTGCTATAACAAGTGTTGTAAGGTCTATTCCCAGAGTACCTATAGCAATCATAAACCCTAAAAATATTATACTATAATATACTATTTTTATAATCGTCTCTGAGATCTGTCTTGGGAGTATCGTGTACAATATTCTAGATAAGAATTTTTTAACAAAGTGTGCTATAACTAGAGAGGCAACTATGACTAGTATTAATATTGTGTACTGCCTAAACTCCGCTAACGTCTCGCTACCACTAATTATATCTACTATAGTGGCACCCCCTAGTAGCCCCACATCATATCACTCCTATTTAATAGTCTAGGCGGCCTTAACTCCGGCGGGTCCTCCAACTGCTCAAACCCGTCCTGTGGACCCTTTCCATATAATACTATAGCGGTTGATGAACCTAGTATATTTACTTCTATTTCTTGTGTTCTTGCGATCCATGTTCCTCTTTTATAAAATATTTTCAGTGGACTCGCATCTAGTAGTATCTTGTTTACCTCCCTTATACTTCTAGTCTCATTTCTTATTTTTATAGGTATAATAACATATCTTTCTTTGTATGACTCTCTCTCAACTAATTCTAGGCTGCAATATCGTGCAATTATTCCAGCTTGCTCTGTACCGTAAAGTACTAGTTTGTATTTCTCATGTAACGGTATTATATCTATTATATTAAAATTATTATTATATAATGCATATACTGCTAAGTCCAGCATCATTAACCCATATATTCGTATTTCAGAATTAGGTTTCACCAATAATTTGTTCAATCTACATAGTATAAATTGTGTTATATATTTAGGGTAGAATAGTGGGTATATTGGTCTTGTTTCAACAATTATATCTTTATCTATAATTATATTCTTTATAGTATCCTTTCCCTGGACACGTTTATATATATTGTGGTTACTGGTGCTCTCTACTTTAATTCTGTATCCACGTATTTCTATTTCGCCTAGTCGTATCCCATACATTCTGCATCCATTAGCGTCGATGCATGCAAACGCGGTTTTTACGGGTTCCCTAGGCATGCCATTATAATTATCCCCCTTAGTGCTAAGACCGTGTTTCCCGGGATGAGGAGTGATATGTGGGAGCTGGCTTGGTATGTAGTAGTGGGTTTTGTTGCCGGGCTGCTTGATTACTCTGCGGGAGTAGGGTTTGGTCTTGTTGCTAGTGTTATGCTTGTCTCGTTATCTGGGGCTGATCCTAGGATTGCTGCTTCTGTGACTAGTTTGGTTCAGATAGTTAATGCTATTCCTGTAACATTAAATCATTATTATAAGGGTAATATATCTATCTCTCGATATTATATTATTATTTCTCTTATTATAACGTTTACTTCGAGCATTGGTGCCTTACTTGCTTTGCTATATTACATTCATCTCCCTCTAATCATTGTTAAGCATCTCTTCGTTGCCACAATTATTTTCATCACTATCCTTTCATGGTTGTCATATATTACCAGCTCCAATAGAGGTGCCGCTGGAATTAGTCCTAGGTGGGGCAGAGTTATTGCTGCTTTGGGTGGGTTCGTGGCTGGCGTGGAGAAGGCTGTATCCGGCGGCGGCTTTAGCGTTGTTCTAGTGCTGATTCAAAGGGCGGCTGGTATTGATATACGTAGCGCTATAGCTGGCCTGCCCATTGTCAAACTTATACCATTCTCTCTGATATCGTTATTCTACATTTCATCAGGATTCTTCGATCTAACTATGTTTGCTTCCCTGCTAGCCGGCGGCCTAGCCTCAGCCTTGCTTGCCCCTAAGCTTCTTAAGAGGATCGATGAACGCATATCTCTTGCCATCGTATCTATATTGTCAATCGTTGCTGTACTGTCTATACTAGTCCTCCCCCTTCTCGGCTAACTTGTATACCTGGTATGAGAGCTCGGCCGCGTATTTCAGCGCCGCTTTTGCTTTTAGTAGCTCTATTGTATTGTATAGGTTTATGAATTTTATTTCTGCTATGCTATTGTCTGGCTTCTCCTCGATTACTAGTCTGGCCCTATCGTCGCGTGGTAGATCTCCTTGCTTCTCCTGTATGGCGTTTATCTCCTCCTCCACGTTCTCCAGGTACTTCCTTACCTCCTGGGGCAGGGGCATTGGGAAGTCTGGAACAAGCCTTATATAGTCCTCGCCCCGGTAAAGCCTAGCGATCCTCCTTCTACCCATCTTTATCTCTTCCACCTTCTCTGACACGCTTATCCTTCCACGGTCTTCGATCATGCTTATAATACCCTTCATTACCTTCAACTCTGCTTCTAGCTCTTCTATTCTCTTCTTGACCCACTCTATTATCTCGTCTTTTGTTGCTATCTCCCTAGGCTCCTTTAGCTGGCTCAATAGTTATCCCTCAACTCTAGATCGTAGCCTAGAGGTGGGGCTAGAGTGTGTCACCCCCAGTATTACCTATTGGGTCTAGTGTATGCCACTGTCAAATACCTGCTCCTCCAATATTAGCTCCAGGCTGCCTAACGGTTAATGGGCTGGTCTGCATGGCTGTTAAGGTCGCTGTTGCATCCGATGATGGGAGTACAGTTGGCTGGGGCCACTTTGCACATAACCGGTACTTCCTCGTCTATGAGGTTGGCGGCGGCTCGTTTAAGCTAGTGGAGAAGAGGTTCAACCCCTTCTCGGCTGTCCCTGACGTGGACGACCCTGGCCGGGATAGTGATGACAGTTCTGATAGCCAGTTGGCTAGGCTCCATGGCATTGAGAAGTATAGTACCTTGAGGAAGCTAGCCTTGGGTGATGTTTCTCTTATAATAGCCAGTGGAGGGTGTCCTACTAGTATCGTATACTTTACTGGGGAAGGAGTCAGGTTCGTATTTACCGAGCCTGGCATCGATGCTGGCGCCGTATTGAGGGAACTATCAAACTTCTCCCTTGACGACCTGCCCGCTATAGCTACATTCGAAAATGGCAGGCTTGTTCTAGATCTCTAGCACTTCTTCTAATTCTTTATAGACTAGTATGTTATAGTATTTATCCCCGATTTTTATGTTAGATATCAGTATATAATTATCCTTGTTTATGTACTTATCATATGCCTTCCTGGTGGCTTCACGCCATTGGATGGCGTGTTCTGGCCTCTCAAGCTTTATCTTGTCGATAGACCTAGGTATCTCGACGAGTACTGTAGCGGTGCGGCAGTCCAGCTTGACCTTCCCTGGTATAGACCCTGATGATTCTAGTGCTATGCAGTAGCTCCCATTAAGCTTAGCCTCAAGCCCGCTTGTTATAGCCCTTAGAACCCTATTTGATGTCAGGTACCACTCGGCTTTCACTCTATCAGAGCCTAGCCCCCTGTTTATGGCGTCAGTTATCTCGCCATAGTAGTTTATGTGGTACTCCCTGGCTATTACCCCTAGCTTGTTCAGGTTGAACCTAGAGTTCAGCGACTGTAGAGGATCGAAGGTCCACTTGGCTAGGTCAAACCCCATACCTAGGATCTCGCGCCTCTGCACTGTCTTGAGCCTGAACCCGACCCCCCTGTACTTGTACTCCTCGACGACCCCAGTGGCATGGCTGTAGAAGTAGGTGCCTGCGGGCCAACCGTAGGAGACTCCAGCCATCCTGCCCCCTATAAATGCCCCCAGAACTAGTCCCCCATTGTCTGCCAGACCCCGCAAGAGGTGGGCTGGGGCCGCCTCCTTATAGTCTTCCATCCTCCACGCCCTCCTCTGCACCTCCACAGCCTCTACAAACTCCTCCGGCCTGGCCAGCCTCCTAACCACCACCTCGCTCACTAGCCCCACCCCAAAGTGTGCTATATGGCGTGGTGCCTGGCTCCCCCTCTATAACGGGTTCGCACCGAATAAAATGGGTCTGGGCATCTAGGGTTGATGGTAAGAAGCCTAGTAGACCCCGGGATACGTGTCCGGCTCGTCTCGTATACGGTGGATGGGGAGAGGCTCGTCGCAGCTAGCAGCAAGGTGAGCCTCTCCAGGAAGCCGGTCGAGGACATACTCTCGATAAGCGATGGGGAGGTGGAGGAGTGGATAAGGGAGACCTACAAGAGGATGCACTTCAGCCCCTGGGAGCACAGCGTCTACACCTACCTCGTGGATGGCCTCTCTAGGGTGGCGAGCCACCAGCTCGTCAGGCACAGGATAGCCAGCTACACCCAGCAGAGCCACAGGTACACCGAGGGCTACCTCAGGGACATGGCGCTGGAGGCCTCCAGGCTCACCGGCAGGGACTGCCCGCCCAAGCCCAAGGGCCAATCCGCCGAGGCCTACAGTTGCTACAGCAGGGCCCTCATGGAGGCCTCCGAGACCCTTGGAGACGAGGAGGCGGCCCGGCTGGGGTGGAGGGCCTACGTGCCCCCGCCCCGCATAGCTAGGAGGGGCCTCCTAGGCGACTACTACAGGATCCTGATAAGGGCCACCGGAGAGTACTACAGGCTACTCTCGATGGGCGTGGCGAGGGAGGATGCGAGGCTCCTCATACCCCACGCCGTGAGGACCAGGATAGTGGTGACGATGAACGCCAGGGAGCTGGTCCAGAGCTTCCTACCCCTCAGGATGTGCACCAAGGCACAGTGGGAGATACGCCACATAGCCTGGAGCCTCTGGAGGGAGCTAGTCAGGGTCCATCCCCGCCTCTTCAAGTGGGCCGGCCCCTCATGCGTCTACAGGGAGAACACCAGCAGGGATACACCAGTCCCTCTCCGGGACTACCTCGGCGGGCGGGCGGGCTTCACTATACCTAGGTGCCCCGAGGGAGTCGAGAAACCGGGAATACCGGCCTGCCTACGTGCAGCCGATCCAAGTGGATCCAGGGATGGCTAATCCCTTACCGTCTCCAGTATGCTGATTGCCTGCCAGATCTTGGTCCTAGCGTGGAACGGCATGTTGGGGTCCTGGCTCACCTCATCCAGCGCGCTGATAGCGTTAGCGGCCCTCACGGCTGGCGACAGCTTCATATCCCTAAGGTATGTGAGGGCGTTCGCGGCAGCCCTCCTTATATTCCTAGGGACTCCTGTATCATTTACTATACTAGCTAGAATGCTCATGGCGAACCTTATCTTGGCTTCATTGTCCACAGGAGCGGATGCCCCCATACCTGCTCACACCCCCTACCAGCTGATCCGTACTGGCTAGTGAACCTAATAAAAAACGTGATTATGCCTACCTGGAGGTCCACAACTACCACAGGCCCGCTCCATTTGTTCATATAATAATATAGGAATATTGGGCATTGCATATGCCTGCCGGATTGAATTATTTTAGGAGTAGGTGGGGTGTATACCGGTGCAGGCTACTACAATTGCTGGGATAGTAATTGCACTCATAGTAGGACTGGCTCTAGGCTATGCAACAGCTCCTGGCGGCGAGGAGCAGACTACTACAGTGACATCCACCGTCACCCGGACTACAACGGAGACGAGCGTTAAGGTCATGGTTGAAACCGAGACCGAGTTTAAGACCGTGACTAACACAATAACACTCCCGATAACTGTCACCTCTACAACTACTAAGACGGTAAACCCGTTACCACCACTCGATGACCTACAGAAGGGGGTAACCCTTAGGCTAAAGGTTGGCTCAGCGGCTGGCAAGGGCCTAGCGGAGCTCGGCTTCAAGGATATTGCAGTAGTAGCACAGTCTAACCTGTACTGCATAGAGCTGGGCTCTGTGCTGGCGGCCGTCTTTACTAGTAACGGCGGGTCTGCTAAGCTCGTTGTGGTGGAGCCTGGGGTTAACGAGGCCGATGCAGCGTCTCTGATCGCTGATGCCGGGGTTGACGCAGTTGTGCTTGCATACGGCGGTAATAGTCCTTCTGAGAATATAGTGGACGGATTCAAGGGTATGGTGTCAGCGCTAATGAGCTCTGGGTATAAGGGTGCCGTAGTGGTGCATGCAGCTGCATTTGCTAGCATGGCTCTACAGCAGAGCTTGGCTGATGAGATGCTGTGTAGCTATCTGAAGGGTGTAGACGTGTATGTGTACTTGCCTAAGCCCGATGAGGGAAGGCTGGACTTCTTCAAGGCCGTGATCGAGGATGATTGTAAGCTCACCTTGGAGAAGATCGCCGAGGTTAGTCTAGGATAGCTATCGTTTTTACCCTATCCTATTCTATAGCTGGTTTAGGGTATCAGTGGATGGCAGGGGCCAGGATTCCCTACGTGTTTCGCCTCTACTTTGTTATCATTAGCTTGGCTAAGCTGGCCTCTACTGCTAGCATGGTCTCGGGGCGGCTTGCCGACGTTGTGGCTTCATATGAGTCGTTGGGCATGGGTCTCCTGTTCTATCAGGCTTTCTCTTATATCCTTCTACTGGTTGTGACGGTGGTTAGGTCCTTGTGGGATGTTGTTCAGTATGTTGTGTTCATAGTTGTCCTTTCAGAGGTTTCCCTGTTAGCGTTTTCATTGTATAGTGAGGGTGTTAAAGCTACGATGGGGTACATATTGTTTACTGTCGGAAATATCGCTGTGCTATTATTATCGGTTGTTGCAGTAAGGGTTTCCCCATCCATGCATGATAGGGGTCAGAGCGAGTAGATTACCACGTATGTATAGTGGCCCGTGCCTCCAACGTTGTGCGCTAGGCCTACTCCATTGTTTATGGGAGCCTGCCGTCCCTTCTCAACCTCCTGGCGGAGCTGCCTGGTTATCTCTACTGCCATGCTTACTCCCGTAGCCCCTATAGGGTGGCCTTTAGCCTTTAGGCCCCCGCTGAGGTTGACTGGTAGTACTCCTCCTATCATCGTCTGCTCTTCCCTGACCAGCTTGTATCCCTCGTCGGGCTTCGCTATACCTAGCTCCTCGTATGTCAGGATCTCCGCGATCGTGAATGCGTCATGGATCTCCGCCACGTCTATCTGCTTGTGGGGGGCCTCGGGGTCTATGCCAGCCCTCTTATACGCCATTCTTGCAGCCTCCACGGAGGCCCTTCTTAGCTTGAAGTCTGGCCTCCTGCTTAGGTTTGAGGTGTCCGTGGCGTATCCCACCCCCTTTATCCATACTGGGGTGTCGGTTAGCTTCCTAGCTACCTCCTCGCTTGCTAGGACTACTGCTGCTGCCCCATCTGTTATAGGGCTTGAGTCGTAGAGTTTTAGTGGCCATGCTATGTATCTAGACTTTAGGCAGTCCTCCATGGTTATCTTCCGGGGGAAGTGGGCCTTTGGGTTCATGCTGGCGTAGTAGTGGTTCTTCACTGCAACCCTGCACAGGTCCTCCTCTGTGGCACCTGTCCTGGCCATATATGCACTCGCGTATAGCGCATAGTACCCGGGGAATGTCAGGCCAAAGTTCTCGAACTCCCAGAAGTAGTTGCCAGCCCTGCCTATGAACTCCACCACTGTTGGGGTTGGACTCTCATTCATCTTCTCGACACCGACCACTAGAACCAGGTCTGCTTGGCCGCTGGCCACCGCATCGTACCCTGTCTTTATCGCAGCTGTACCCGTGGCGCAGGCCGCCTCTACTCTGAGGGCCCCCTTCGGGTAGAGCCCCGCGTACTCGTTGACCACTATTGGGGTCATCGGCTCGCTGCTCCACCCGCCCGCGTGGCCGTATACAACGTAGTCTATATCCTTCTGCGTAACACCCGCATCGGAGAGCGCCTCCTTAATAGCCTCCCATGCCATCTCAGCAAGGTTTACATCATTCCGGGATCCGAACTTGCCATGGCCCACTCCTACTATTGCAACTCTCCTCATAACTATACAACACCGTGCACCTATGGTGCCTAGTCAAGGTATTATAGGATACTATTGAGGCCCATTATGCCACCGTATGATACCGCCTTATATAAGCCCGGGGGGCTACTGGTGCACGCAAATATCCCTTCCCACCCGCCATGAGATGCGTGAGGGGGCCGCGTGTGAAGGTTAAGGTTAGGGTTGTCCCGGATGGGAGGCACTTGGAAGTTGAGGCGGGTGTTAAGGCCTTGGACCTACTCAAACTAGCTGGGATGAATAGTGAGAGCGGCGTCGTGCTGGTCAATGGTAGGCCTGTCACTGAGGATTACAGGATCAGGGAGGGCGACGAGGTAACTGTTGTTAGGGTGCTCAGCGGTGGCTAAGTGTAGCATATGCGGCGGCCCGGCTGTAGCCTATATAAGGTACCAGAGGAGGTACCTGTGCGACCGGCATTTTGTGGAGTATGTAGAGTCTAAGATACGGAGGGCTATATCCAGGTATAAGATGATAAGGCAAGGCTATAGGGTCCTTGTACCCGTCTCGGGGGGCAAGGATAGCGCCACCGTGCTTACGGCCTTGTCTAAGCTTTCAAGGGAGTTTGGGTTCGAGGTGGTTGCTCTCCACATAGACCTTGGCATAGGGGATTACTCTGTAAAGAGTAAGGAGGCCTCCATTAAAGCCGCTAACAAGCTTGGCGTCCCTCTGATCGTCGTCAGCGTGAAGGAGATTACAGGGTACACTATACCAGAGCTCGCTAGGAAGGCTAGGCGCCCGGTGTGTAGCGTATGTGGCCTGGTTAAACGTTACATCATAAACCTGGTGGCTGTAGAGCTTGGAGCTGACGCGGTGGCTCTCGGCCACAATGCCGACGATCTGGCAGTCTACAGTATGAAGTCGTTCATAACCCAGGATCTCTCAAACATCTCCAAGCTTGGGCCCAAGACCGAGTCGATAAAGGGGCTGGCCGTGGGCAGGATACGCCCCCTCTACGAGGTCTACGAGAAGGAGTCATACCTCTATGCACTCCTCACCGAGACTCCCTTCCTCCACGAGGAGTGCCCTAACGTCGACTTTAGCTCCATGGAGAATAGGTTGAAGGTCCATATCAACAGTCTGGAGGAGGAGAAGCCTGGAGTTAAGATTACCATGCTTAGGAATATGGCTAAAAGGATAAGGGATTACCCCAAGCCCCAGCTACCTATATCCAGGTGCAGGCACTGCGGCCTGTTATCTAGCGGGGACGAATGCTCCTTCTGTAGGCTGACTAAGAGGATAACTGGGCAGCCCCTGGGCCCTAGGGCTAGGGAGGTGGTGAGGAGCCTGGTTGCAAGCCTACAGCTGGCCCCTCGCCAGGATTCTGCTTATAAATCCTAGGAGGCTACTACACCCTCCACCTGGTGGGTATAGGGATGAGTGTCAACTACGCCACTCTAGGGGAGCTCAAGAAGGGGTCCTATATCGTTATTGACGGGGAGCCCTGTAGGATAGTAGAGATCTCGAGGGCCAAGACCGGGAAGCATGGGAGTGCTAAGGCCCACGTGGTTGCTATAGGCGTCTTCAGCGGCCAGAAGAAGACTATGGTTGCCCCTGTTGACACAAGAGTTCAGGTACCGGTTATAGAGAAGAGGCTTGCCCAGGTGCTTGCTGACATGGGTGACATGGTCCAGCTCATGGACCTGGAGACCTTCGAGACCTTCGAGGTGGAGAAGCCCACTGACGATCCCAACCTTGCCGAGAAGCTTGCCTCCGGCGTTAATGTGGAGTATTGGATTATAATGGGTAGGCCTAAGATTATAAGAATAAGGAGTAGCTAGGCTGGGAGCCCCGCTTCTACCCTATCAATTATAATATTAGCTAGGACAGGCATCAGCCATACCCTCAGCCTATCCATTTGGAGCCCAGCATCGCTACACTCCTCGCCATACCATAGGACAATAGTAGAACCCTGCCCAGCGCCAACTATATCCTTCAGGCTTGTCCTCCCCCTGGGCCCCACGCAGGGGCCTGTGGGTGGTGCCTGGTTTTGCCCGGCGAGTCTTGCACCTAGCCTGGAGGCCTTGCCCTTGTAGGCGACTGCCTTCACCCACGCCTCGGCGCTTACCAGGTCTGGCCTAAGCTGCCTTATGCTACTCCCTGACGCTACTATCCATGTTCTCCCTATTCTGACCCATGCCTCCGTATCTGTCCTGACTCCGTGTGAGACTAGTAGTGATGATACTAGGAATAGGCCTGCCTCCTCCTCTGTTAGCCTATCTGCTGCCACGTGTATCCTCTTCATTGTAGCCCCAGCCTTTTTAGTATTCTTCTATCTCTTTTTAGCTTCTTCATTAGAGTCTTCATGCTTTTATAATATGATAATAGCTCTTTTACTTCTTCTACCCTAGTGCCTGACCCCATCGCGATCCTGCGCATTCTTCTCTTATCTATTATCTCGGGGTTATCTAACTCCTCATACGTCATGCTCTCTATTATGGCTAGCCACCTGTCTATCTTCTCTTCTCCTAGCTTAAGCTTCTCCTCATCCAACTGCGCTACTAGGCTGGCTCCTGGTAGCATTTGTAGTATCTTCCCTAGCGGCCCCATCTTCCTCATTGCTTTTAGCTGCCTGTATAGGGTTCGCATTGTCACCTTGCCTTTTAGCATGTCCTCGGTTACTTCCTCTAGCTTCTGCGCGTCCTCTAGGCTTCGTACTCTCTCGAGTAGCGACTCTAGGTCTCCTAGGCCTAGTATGCGTGCCACGAACCTTTTGGGCCTGAATGGCTCTAGCTCGTCTATCTTCTCTCCTGTTCCTATGAATTTTATCTGGGCTCCTGTTGCCGCTACTGCTGATAGTACTCCTCCTCCCCTTGCTGTTCCGTCCATCTTTGTCACTATTATGGAACCTATGGGTGCGGTCTTGTGGAATGCTGATGCCAGGTCATAGGCTTTCTGCCCGATTGCGGCGTCTATCACTAGTATGACTTCGTCTGGCTTTATCCTTTCTACTATACTCTTCATCTCCTCTAGGAGCGCCCTCTCTCCCCCATAACCGTGGCGCCCTGCCGTGTCTATGATTATGATCTCTGCACCCTTGGATAGTAGCTCCTTGACCCCCCTCTCGGCTATCTCAGCCGGGTCTCCCTTGGTCTCACCGTAGAATAGGGCTCCCGCCTTGCTTGCGAGCGTCTTTAGCTGATCGTATGCCCCCGGCCTGTGGGTGTCTGCTGCGACCAGCCCTACCTTATACTTCATCTTTGTATAGTACCTTGCCAGCTTGCCTGCTGTTGTCGTCTTGCCCGATCCCTGTACGCCGAAGAGGATTATTATCCAGGGGGTTTTCTTGGGCCTCACCTCTGGCTCGGCGTCTCCTCCGAATAGTGTTGATAGCTCCTCGTATACTATCTTAATGAACCAGTCACGCCTACTTACTCCCGGCGGTGGCTCCTCTTTGAGTGCTCTCTCCCTTATCCTCTTTGTTAGCTGGAATACCAGCTTGACGTTTACATCTGCCTTTATAAGCTCCCTCTGTAGGTCCTTTATGAATTCCTGCACCGCCTTCTGGTAGGTGCCTCCGCCTTTGATGAACTTCTGCACCGCCCTCCTGACACCGTCGAGCATGGCTTACCCTCCGAGCCCCGTGGTACCCCGGGGAGGCTTCTAGCCCCATAGACATTATCGGCCTGGACATTATCTTCTTAACCCCGCCGGGCTAAATGACACCCATATCCAGGGTGTGCCAGCGGTGGAGGAGGTTAAGATCCCGCTGGGCAGGGCTAAGGCCCCGTCGCTCCACAGCCACATAACCGGCCTGGGCCTCGACAAGGATGGGAAGGCGCTGAAGGTTGCGGGAGGCCTAGTCGGGCAGGAGGAGGCTAGGGAGGCTGCGGGGATTATTATCGACATGATTAGGAAGGGCAAGCTGGGCGGCAAGGGCATACTAATAGCTGGCCCTCCGGGGACGGGTAAGACCGCCATAGCGATAGCCATAGCGAGGGAGTTGAGCAGTGATACCCCCTTCGTCGCCCTGAACGCCAGCGAGGTTTACAGTGTTGAGAAGAAGAAAAGCGAGGTCCTGATGCAGGCTGTTAGGAAGGCTATCGGCGTTAGGGTTAGGGAGAGGAAGAGGGTATATGAGGGTGTAGTAACGGAGATTAGGTATCTGAGGAAGAGGAGCAGGCTCTACCCCTATCCCGTAATAGCTGGGGCCGAGCTTGCCCTCGAGACGGATGATGACTCCAGGCGCTTCACGGCAGGGCCCGAGATAGCAGAGCAGTTGTATAGGCTCAACGTTAGGAAGGGTGACGTGATCGAGATCGACGCGGATGAGGGTGTTGTCAGGAAGCTGGGTAGGGCTAGGGGCTACGAGTCCAGGGTGTTCGACATAGGAGGGGACGTGCTTGTGGACAAGCCCAGCGGAGAGGTGGAGAAGGTTAAGGAGGTAACTAGGATATTCACGCTGCACGACATAGACGTGAGCCTTGCACTCCAGAGGGCCGCTTTTACAAGCCTTTTCGGCGTATTGACTGCCGAGAGGGAGATAAGCGATGAGGTGAGGAGGAAAACCGATGAGATCGTTAAGAAGATGATCGACGAGGGTAGAGCCGAGATCGTGCCTGGAGTACTCTTTATCGATGACGCTCATCTGCTAGACCTGGAGTCGTACTCATTCATAACCAAGGCAATGGAGAGCGACTTCACCCCTATAATAATCCTAGCCACCAACAGGGGCATCACCAAGATCCGGGGAACCGACGTAGAGTCCCCCCACGGGATGCCTAGGGACCTGCTAGATAGACTTCTCATAATAACAACAAGGCCGTACACACGGGAGGAGATACGAGAAATAATAAGGATCAGGGCCGACGAGGAGGAGGTTCCCCTAGTCGATGAGGCCTTGGAGAAGCTAGCCGATATAGGGGTGGAGAACAGCCTCAGGTACGCCATACAACTGCTGGAGCCTTCCAGGATAATAGCCGAGAGGAGGGGGAGGCTCAAGGTTGAGCCTGAGGATGTGGATGCTGCTGCCCGTCTATTTAGTGACGTGAAGAGGAGTGTTGAGGCTATAGAGAGGTATAAGGACCTCATGCTGGCCTAGAGGGCCTACTCCTCTATGTATACAATGTCTCCTCCCCTGGCCTTGAGTTTTCTAAGGATCCTTGCAGCCCTCCTCCTGTAGGATGAGTATGCCTCCCTCCTGGTTCTGGCCGGCCTTGCTGTTAGGTGTTCTCGAACCGCTACTATTGTGATACTGGCTCCCTCACTCTTTACCTTTTTCCTAATCTCCTCTAGGTCCTCCTTGATCTCGTGTGGATCTACTAGTGGTATCTCTATTACCGCCTCCTCTGTGCCCCTCTCCCAGCTTAACCCGTATACTACTACTCCTCTCCACTTCCTGGCGAAGGCTTCTACAAGGTTGGAGAGGAGGCCTGTCACCCTGTTTGGCCTGTACTCATCTAGCCCATGCTTCTCCATGTATTCCTCCATATTGTCTAGGTCCATGATTACTAGTGTGCCAACCGTCAGGGGGGTCGGTGTGAGACTAGGCCTGTCACCATATCCATCCTTGGCTGCCCGCTTCCTCATACCCCTCCACCAACCCCCTTTGCGTGGGTTATTGGCTAGGCCCGGCTGCATGTTATATACTGTATTATTAGTAGGCTTTAAATAGTAGTCCGAGCGTTTAAAAGTACGGTGTAATTATGAAGAAAGACGCTAAAGAGGGCAAATCACATGACAAGTATCCCGAGCCTGAGCATAAAATTGAGAACATAGTTGCTACTGTCATTCTAGATCACCCACTTGACCTAAATCTAATAGAGACTAGGATACCGGACGTGGATTACAATCCAGACCAGTTTCCAGGCCTAGTGTATAGACTTCAGAAGCCTAAGGTAACTGCTCTAATCTTCAAGTCGGGCAAGATGGTCATAACCGGGTCTAAGAGCGTGAAGGAGCTCGTAGTCTCGGTAAAGAGGATCCTGAGGACCCTTATGGAGCACGGGATAGAGATAAGGGGGAGGCCGCAGATCCAGATTCAGAATATAGTCGCCTCTGCAAACCTTCACGTCTACATAGACCTGGAGAAGGCGGCATTTATACTCGAGAGGAGCATGTATGAGCCTGAGCAGTTCCCTGGGCTGATATATAGGATGGATAAGCCCCGGGTGGTCCTGCTCATATTCAGTAGTGGGAAGATGGTTATAACTGGTGCTAAGAGGGAGGAGGAGGTTGCAGAGGCTGTTAATACCATCTATAAGACCTTGAAGGAGAATAGCTGTATACTCGGCCCGGCCGATTAGCAGGCTATCCTAGGATCTGCTCTAGTATCTCCAGCCTAGCTAGCTCCATTATGCCCCCCGACTCGTCTACTATATATGGGACTGCGAGGTCTACGAGTCCCTGCTCCCTGATTAGGGGGGACAGGTATGCTTCCCTAACGCTACTTATAATGTTTCCGGTCTGGTAGGTTCCCATAGCTGGTATTATGACTGCCGTGCCCCCGCTATCTAGTGGTACTCTTAGGAATACTGGGAATTTTACCCTTGAGCCTCCTACTCTTACCTGTATTGATGGGTGCTCGTGGCCTAGCACGATTACTCCACTAGTGTCCTTGGGCTTCTTGTGTCCATGTATAACATTGATGCCGTGTACCTCTATCTCGTCTTCTATGAATTCCGCTCCTTCAGATTTTATTATTGTCGATATGAAGTTGTCATGGTTCCCCCTGATCACGATCACCTCTTTATATAGAGTGAGCGCTTCTCTTATGAATGTTGAGACCTCTTCCCTCTCGCTTCTTAGCAGCTTGTTGAACGCGTGTTTGATGTCTCCCGCTATCACTAGTTTCCTCGTGCCGGGGGAGGCGTTTGCTATCTCCCTGAGAGTCTTGATGGCGTTTCTCAGCTGGACACGGGGTAGGTAGACTCCGTCCCGGGAGAGTGCTTCCTCGTATCCAAGGTGTAGGTCCGCTACTATAACGTAGTCTTGTATCCTTGCCGCTGGTAGTCCTGGTAGGGCGTGTATTCCGGGTGCTATCTCTACTTCACTGTTGGCCAGCACCTGGTATCCCCGGGAGGGGCTTGGTTGAGCTGTAGCGGTATTACCGTTTATGCCGTGTGATGGTGGTTAGGAGCCCGGGTGTGGGCGGTTGTGTGGCGGGCCCGCCGGGATTTGAACCCGGGACTTCCGCCCTACAGGCCAGGGCTCTGTAGGTCTACGGGTTAAGAGCCCGCCGCTCTACCAGGCTGAGCTACGGGCCCACCCCGCCCGTTTGGAGGGTCTATCGGCCTCTGGGGTTATTAACTATTACCCTGTGCTACCTGGCAACGTAGATGTTATCCTTAGATCTGGCTATTCTGACTGTCATACTGGTTCCTGGGCTAGCCTTTCTGCCTAGGACAGCTATGATCCTCTTCCACCTGTAGTCTACTGCTAGCATCTCGCCCACGTGCCACCCCTCTCCTAGTATGTGGACTTTTACCCTGTCCCCGGGCTTATACTCCTCTGCAACCTTGGGCGCTCTCCTGAAGCCGATCTCCTCTGGGCCTACTCTGAGCCTGTACCCAGTCTCCTCTTCCAGCTTCTTCAGCCACTTGTAGAATCTGCTCCAGCTCCACGGCTTTACTCCTGGAGGGCTTCTACCCCACTTGTGGGCCTGGTAGTTCTGTATTAGCACTCCGGTCGGCCAGCCAGACTTTACACCGGCACCTGCTTCTTTGGCCCACTCTATTAGCCTCTTCATCTCTTCCTCGTTGAAGCCTGGTACTAGTACTGGGGTCAACACCACGTCTATCCTCGTATTCCTTATAGCCCATTCAGCCACCTCTAGTATCCTTGAGGGGTTGTACCATTGCACCCCTACTAGCGTCCTAGCCTTGCCTGTATCCACAGCGTCTATGCTTAGGTTTATCCTGTCTAGCCCTGCCTCTGCCAGCTTCCTTACCAGGCCCTTGGAGAGGAAGCCCCCGTGCGTCTCTATGGCTATCCTCTCCACCCACCTACTGGAGCGTAGCCTCTTGACAAGGTCTAGTATCCCCGGGTGGGATAGAGGCTCTCCCACCCCATCTATTAGGGCCTCTACCTTGACCCCCTTAGCCTCTGCAACCATATCGACCCAGTATGCTAGCCAGCTAGTGTCCACCATGAACTCTGCCTGCCTCGTCCTGCTACTTGGACCTGCATCGACGCTACAGAATATGCATGAGTGGGGGCACCATGTGTAGGGTCTTACCTGGAGCACGTTTGATCCACGATCGATAACCCCGAAGGCGATGTGGCCCATTAGGGGTATCGGTTTTCCTATCATAACTACTGGCCTACCAGCTACTGTTCCAGCCCTAGTCAGGATCCTGTCTCTAATGTATAGCATGCGGGCCCGGGCCTCCAGCCTGTGTGCCTGGTGGTAAGAGTATTATAGATTAGCTTGTACTGGTAGCCCCGGTGTTGGGCGGATGATGGGGTTTAATCCTAAGGATCTTAGAAGGGCCATGAAGAGGATGGGTATAAAGCTTGAGGAGTTGGATGCCGTTAGGGTTATTATAGAGCTGGATGACGGGTCCAGGCTCATAGTCTCGAGCCCCCAGGTCTCTGTTATGAGGATGAAGGGGCAGCCTCCCATGATCTACGTGGTCGGTGATATCTCGAAGGAGGAGCCGGTGGAGGAGGCTCCCGAGATCAGTGAGGAGGATGTGGCCCTTGTTGCCGAGCAAGCTGGGGTCTCGCTTGAAGATGCGAGGAAGGCCCTGGAGGAGGCGGGTGGCGATATCGCCGAGGCCATACTCAGGCTACAGGAGGGTAGGGGGACGGGTGGACAGACTTAGATCGTAGCCTCGTGATCATCTCATCCACACTCTTAGCTAGGCTGAGGATGAGTGGGACCCCGTCAAGCCTGGCGAGCTCTATGGCAAGCGGGTCGATATGCCTCCTGGGTCCATGTATGACTACAACGCTAGGCTTGACGGGTGATACCCTAACAGCAACCATTGGGCTCCTACCAGCCCTTACGCCGGTGAATATGATCGCCCTCTCTGGGGTTGTCCCGAATAGCGCGTAGAATTGTATCCCACTAAGCGATGCTATCGCTTTCAGGCTATCCACTACAGTATAGCCATACACAACCCTATCCGTATGGAGCTCGGGGGTCAGCACCGTGCCTTGGACTAGGTCCGCGAGCTCGCTGACCGTCACTCCCCTGTCGAACTCGCTCATGTCTAACACTGACTCTAGGGGTACATTGAGTGTTCTACTAAGTATACTCACCTTCTCGTAGCCCCTCCTAGAATCCAACTCTATAAGACTTAGTACAAACCTCTTTATGAACTTGGATCCAGGATTCCTCCTACCCTTCTCATAATCACTAATGACACTGGATGAGATACCCATAACCCTCGCTATATCATGCTGACTCACCCCGAAATACTCTCTCCACTTCCTCAACGCACTCCCAGGCTCGTCACTAAACACTATGTCACCAGAGATCCTCCTTGCTATCGCCTCTATCACATAACTCTTCACACTACCTTCAACCATAGCCTTCCACCCCATCCATAACTAGACGACAAGAGTCTATAAACAAACCTAGCTCCCACTCTATACGGTTATATAACCCACAGGCAGATCAACACACTACTGGAGTGGTGGGCCCGTCGTCTAGCCTGGCTAGGATGCGGGGTACGCTCCACCCGTGCCCGGGGGGAGCGCCCGACTCGGGACCCCGTGGTCCGGGGTTCAAATCCCCGCGGGCCCACCACTATAGCGCACCTACACCTAGTACCTCTCTATATAGTATCTACCACCGCACGGTGGTTTGCTATGGTCACTCACGGTGCTAGATAGTATGGAACATTTCTTACTATCCCTGTCATAAAATAGGCATTTCAAACATGATACACCATCCACACTTATATTTATATCTCCTATATTTATATCTATAAGCTTTAAATGTAGTATATCCCCGTTATCATCGGAGCCGCAAACCTCCTCTATGCCTCTCCCTATTGCCTCAACGAATCTTTTGAAATCGCTGTTCATAGCGGCTTTTACTATTAAATTTCTAACTAGTCCAACATTAAATTCACATTCAAGTATTACTTTATCATTTTCATGTTTTATCTCAAATTTACATTTATATTTTGAATCTGATGTACTTACGTATCTTATAGAAGTATTGTTTGCATGTATAACCATAGTCGTATCGAATATCCAAACCCTCCCAAATTTAACCCATTTAAATTTAATATTATATAAATTATTATCTAAAGGTTTTATTTCTTCCAGATTTTCTGTGCTACCGAATAGGGTGTGGGGATCTCTAAGTAAATGTATACATTCCCGGAGTTTATCTGGATTTATATGCAATTGTTTAGTGTGTTTTAACATTTTGTGTCACCTGTATACCTGTGATTGCGTGTGTTACTAATGATAGTTATAAGGTTATTGAATTAATTTCAATATTATAATTTTATGGTTTACGTTATACTGGTTGATTACTATTATAGATATTATATAATTATAGTTTATGTGATGTTGAATTTATTCTGTATGGTCAGGTCCATCCTCTGTCGTCATCGCTCGGGCAGCTCACCCACTCATCATCCCACGGTTCCAGGTGTAGGATGGTGGGATAAAGGAATATACATTTGATTGGCGTCTAGTTTTGTTGGGGTCTGGTGGGGTTTGTTGAATAGGCATAGGGATCTGGTTACTGAGAGGAATATTGAGTATATGAGGGCTATATATAAGCTTGGGGGGAGGCCTGGGGGTTGTATAGTTAGGGTTGGTGATTTGGCTAAGGTTCTGGGCGTGTCTGCTTCTACCGTGAGCATTATGATCCGGAGGTTGCAGTATAAGGGTTTGGTTAATGTTACCGAGGGTCAGGGTGTTTGCCTGACGAGGAAGGGGCTTCAGGTTTTGACTGAGTACATTTGGAAGCATGCTATAATAGAGTTGGTTATGGTTAGGGCTGGCGTGGATTCTGAGACTGCTAGGATGATTGCTAGGAAATTTGCTCCCGTGATGTCTGCCGATGATGCGTGGACTATTGCTAGGGCTTTGGGTGTTCCTAGGGCTTGTCCTCATGGGAAGCTGATACCGTATCCTGGCACCCTTCTGGACCCTATGCAGGAGTACTGTGGCTTGGAGTAGGTGTGGATATTAATGTATGGCCCTTGGTTGCCCGGCATAAAACCCTTAAACCCCTCAGCTGTGTTGATCCTCCTATTGGGGTTGCGGCGGTCGTCTAGCCTGGACTAGGACGCCGGCCTGCCAAGCCGGAGGTCCCGGGTTCAAATCCCGGCCGCCGCACCATCCTGCCCTTACCGTTGCTGTGTTGTATTGGATCCTTCCTGTTTCCTGATCTCCTCCTCCCTTAGAACTCTCCTCAGTATCTTACCTACAGCCGTCTTCGGTAGGTCCTCTCTGAACTCTACCATTTTTGGTACCTTATATGGTGCTAGGTGTTCCTTTGCATACTGTATTATGTCTTCCTCCGTCACTTTACCCTTGCACTCCTGTTTTAGCACCACGAATGCCTTGGGCACCTCGTAGTATTCTGGGTGTGGTACTCCTATGACTGCCGCCTCTTTGATGCATGGGTGCTTGTATAGTACCTCTTCTATGTCTCTTGGGAATACGCTGTATCCCTTGTACTTGATTATATCCTTCTTCCTGTCTACTATGTAGAAGTATCCCTCCTCGTCCATGTATGCTATGTCTCCTGTCCTAAGCCATCTTCTGCCGCAGCACGTGAAGAAGACTTTCTGGTTCTCCTCAGGCCTGTTGTGGTATCCTTTCATTACTTGTGGGCCCGAGATGACTAGCTCTCCGGTCTCTCCTGGAGGCAGTATCACTGGCTCCTCTATGCTGGCAACCGCTGCCATGGTGCTTGGAACAGGCACTCCTATACTTCCCACCTTTGCCCTGCCTAGTATAGGGTTGACGTGGGTTACGGGGCTGGTCTCTGTTAGGCCGTAGCCCTCCCTGAGCTTTGCCCCGGTTACCCTTTCGAACTCCTCAGCTACTGCTTTGGGTAGTGGTGCGGCCCCGCTTATGCACACCTCTAGGCTTCTCAGGTTATACCTGCTCCTCTTGGGGTGGTTTAGTATCGCTATGTACATGAGGGGGACGCCGTGGAATACTGTTGCCTTATGCTTTTGGATATCCTTCATGACGGTCTCTACATCCCATCTTGCATATGTTAGTATAGTGGCTGCCTTGTGGATCCCCGAGTTGAGGACAGCTGTCTGGCCGTAGATGTGGAACCATGGTAGGGCTCCTACGAAAACGTCCTCTCCCTTGACTCCCCTCTTGAACCATGCATCTATCTGGATCACGTTTGCGAGGAGGTTGTAGTGTGTCAGTTCGGCCGCTTTCGGTGTCCCAGTCGTGCCTCCTGTGTACATGAGGGCGGCTACATCATTCTTTGGGTCTATTCCCGGGTCTCCTGTGTATGGCTCCGCCGATGCCAGCTCCTCCTTGAATAGGGTGTGCTTGCCTCCTGTAGGTGGCTTTGGCGGCTTCGCCTTTAGCTTGTAGAGGAGTGATTTTATCCCTGGCAGGTAGTCCTGGATTCCCGTCCATATGACTTTGTCAACGCTGTCTGGGAGTCCTGCTAGGACCTTATCCCTGAATATGTCTATTGCTACTAGGATCCTGGCTCCGTTGTCCTTTAGCTGCCTGTTTATCTCGTGGGGGCTGTAGAGGACATTCATGGGTGATACTGTAGCCCCTGCCATTAGGGTGCCGTAGTATGCTATTGCGAACTGGGGGCTATTGGGTAGGAATAGGGCTACCACATCTCCCCTGCCTACCCCGGCGCTCCGTAGCAGTCCCGCGAATCTGGATGCCGAGGAGTGGAGCTCCTTGTACGTCATCTTGTAGCCGTAGAAGTATATTGCAGTCCTATCCGGGTACCTTGCGGCAGACTCCTCTAGTATCGTATAGAGCGGCTTCTCCGGGACTTCAACCTCCTCCGGGACTCCCTCGTCGTATGCTTTGAGCCATGGTTTCGCCTCGTATCCCTTGTAGGCTGAGCTAGGATCCTGGGCCACTCTTGTCACACCGTTTTCCATTGGATTCCTGTAGTTTTATATAGTTTAACTGGGGGCGGTCCCGCCTCGGGTTCGCTCGTCACCCCATGCACCCTGGGTCAGCAGCGATCAGGCCATGGCATCCCGCCCCCGTGGTTGGATGTGCGTCTTGCCGTGGGGTGATATTGGTTACCTGTTTGCCATGCTATGTATGCATTGAGCGGAGTACTCGCAGGCGCCGCACTTGGCCGGGCTGGGTGATGGCCTGGCTAGGGCCCTATTCTTGGCGATCCTAACGGCTCTGGATAGTATGCGCTCCGCCTCCTCCCTGTTGTAGACCCTTGTCGAGGCTACCCATCCCTCTCCCCTCCCCGGTTTTAGCCCATGGATTATTGTGCGGCGTAGAGCCTCCTCTAGCGCCTTTGTGTCGGCTCCTACAACAACTGCCAGCCTGAGTATACCCTTAACCATGCCCTGCATATCAAGCAGTAGCGCCGCGGCCTTTAGGGGCACGAAGTCGCCCTCATATACCCTGGGAGCCCCTCTTAGGCTAGGCCTGAGTATCCCGTAGACATTGTTATCGCTGTATAGTAGGGCCCCCGGAGATATGGCTACCTCAACCCCATCTACAGTGCCGTGTATAACCTCTATCGTGGCCCGGATTCCAGCTTCTCCTATAACCTTCTCTAGAACCTTCCTTGAAGGCGGCTTAGGCCTCCTAGTAGGGTGCTCCTGTGATAGTACTGCTTTGTACTCGCAGTATGCTAGGTTTGATAGGTATGACCCCGTGATCACCGTCAAGCCTGGCTGCACCCACAGTATTATACCGTACTCTTTTATCTACTCACAAACCCTATAACCCGTAGCTCCGGATATTCTGCCAGGTGGATGGTGGACTGGGGGTTGCCAGGATCAGCTGATCTGCCCCTCCATAGTGGCAAGGTACCTCCTTGGATGCTAAGACTAATGGAGAGGATGGCCGAGAGGATCGTGGAGACTATTATTGAAGTTCATGGGGTCGAGGGGCTTATTAGGGGGCTCTCGGATCCCCTGTGGTTCCAGGCATTCAATAATGTAATCGGTATGGACTGGGATAGTAGTGGCAGTACGACTGTGGTAGTAGGAGTGTTGAAGAGTATATCGTGGAGGAGGCAGGATCTAGGATTCATAGTCCTCGGCGGCAAGGGTGCTATGATGTCTAGGGTTAAGGACGAAGCCGTAGAGGCTTCAAGGATCCTTGACTTGGATCCCGACTCGATAATGGTGGCTAGCAGGCTGGGTGCTAGGGCAGCGTCTAGCCTGCTACAGGACGGCTACACCCTGTACCACCACTCAGTAATAGCCTATCCTAGGGGCTTTGTGGTTATAGAGCAGGGCATGAATACCTCCAGCAGGATGGCCAGGAGGTACCATATAGACCGTATCGTAGTCGAGGAGCCGTTTAGCGGTATAGGAGGGGTAAGTGACGGTCTCCACCTAGACGCTACTAGTAGGGGTAGCAGACAGGCCCGTAGGGTGTTCTTAGACATAGTAGGGGAGGGGGCTCCCAGGGTTATCAGGCTCCTAAGGGAGGCCAATGCTATAGCCTCCCGGGGCGCTGGCCTGGATAGGTTCATAAACCCGGTCCGGGAGCCACAGGGTAGACGCTACTATAGGCCTGTGAGGCCCTCTAGGCAGCTTGTTAGGGCTATCGAGGACCTTACAAGGTATAGTCCCTCAAGCGAGCTTGAGCTCGCTTTAGCACCGGGGCTAGGCCCCGCTGTTGTACGGGCATTAGCATTGATATCTGACTTGATATACTCTACCCCGGCGGATCGTAGGGATCCTGTTACCCATCCCTTGGATCCATTTATCTATGCTTATGCTGTGGGTGGTAAGGATGGAGTTCCCTATAGGTACAGCCCCGATACTGTTAAGCGCGTTATAGAGGTTATGGAGGATATAGTGGAGTCCTCTAGGCTAGGGTCTAGGGAGAAGCTTAGGGCCTTGGAGAGGCTTAGGAGTATGGTTAGGGGGACTCCTCGGGGTAGGCTCTAGCGGGGGCGCCCCTGTAGAATATTGAGGAGTACTCCCTCCTCACGTCCTCCATGTTCATGTGCAGGTAGACCTCAGTGATCTTGATGTCACTGTGCCCTAGGAGCTTCTGTAGGGCTGGCAGGCTCATCCCCCTCCTGATCGCCTCTGTGGCGAACGTGTGCCTGAGCACGTGGGGTCTTACTCTAGCCGGGTCTACCCCGGCCCTCTCTGCTAGCCTCTTTAGCCTCTTATGCACTGCCTGGTATGTCATGTCTACTAGCTTCTCCCTTGGGCTGGGGTCTATTGTTTCTATGTAGGCTTTTATGAGGGCCCTGCTGGCTGGCCCTAGGAATACTATCCTCTCCTTGCCATACTTACCCCTTATCCTGACTTCGCCCTTCTCCAGGTCTATGTCACGTATTCTTATTGATAGGAGTTCGCTTACCCTCATACCTGTCTCGGCTAGTATAGATACTATTAGTGCGTCGTAGATATCCCGTGCTGCCTCTATTAGTCTCTTGACTTCTTCCCATGATAGCGTGTCGGGTATAATGTGCCTCTTTCTTGGTATCACTGGTAGGTCTTCTCCCGCTATTCCTAGCCATGTTAGGAATCTCTTTACGAACAGAGTGTAGTAGTGTAGGGTGTTTTGCTGTGACTCCTTCTTCTGGCTCCTCCTTCTAGTTACTCCTTCTCTCCGTAGACTTGATATCCAGGACATGTAGTGGTCCTCGTCGATCTCTCTTACTGGCGTGTCTGGGCCTATGTGTGATGCGAAACTCCTTAGGGCTGCTCTATAGGTTTTTATTGTGGCGTCACTGGCTCCTGAGGCGGATAGCGCATCTAGGAACATGTCTATGACCTCTCCTATTGTCTTCCTCCATATGCTCTTTGGGGGTTTTCCTAGTCTTAGTCCTGCCAGCTTGGTGCACCGGTGTAAAAGAGGTTGTTGTGCCTGGGTATGTGGGTGGGTAGGGGCTGTGTTACGTTCTGGACTTTATGACGAATATTGCTAGGGCTGCGACTGCTGCTAGCATTACTGCTATTGCCCATGCTGGCGGCTCGTTTCCTTGCTGTATCTGCGGTGTTTCTGTGGTTTGCTCTGCTTGTGGCTGTTGTGTTGTTGTCTTGGTTTGTTCGGTTGTCTCCTTTGCTTGTGTGGGGGTTTGTGTTGTTTCCTGGGTCTGTGTTGTGGTTGTGGCCTCTGTTGTAGTTGTTATTGTTGTGGTGGTTGTTGTCGTGGTTGTCTCTGTTGTCTGTGTTTGTGTCTCTGTCGTGGTTGTTTGGGTTTGCCTCTTTCTCGGCTTTACATCGAATTCTATAGTTTTTGATTCTCCCTTGTTATTGTTGAAGTCGTATGCGTATGCTTTTACCTTGTAGTGTCCTGGGTCTGTTATCTTGAATACCGCCATGTATACTCCTTTGGTGTTTGTTATGAGTCCTGGCAGCTCTTGTGTTGTACCGTCTGGCTTCTCTATTACTATAGTTACGTTCTTTATTCCCCATCCAGGGTCGTCTGCTCTTATGTTCATTGTTACTAGCTTGCCTTGTCTAGGCTTTTTGGGGGACATTCCTGTTATCTCTACGGTGGGGGGCTCCTTGTCTATGTATGATGCCAGTGTTATGGCTCCCTTGCCCGTGGCATTTACTGTTGCTATGAATAGGTGGTATATGCCCGCATCATAGTATACTACATTCTTCACCCTGTCTACGTCGCCGTATAGCTTGTAGTTTGAGGGGTCCACAGTCTTGTTCATATAGAATACTAGTATTACCTCACCTGTGTCTAGGTCCTCGAAGCCTTCTGTGTCTATCGTCCACGTGACCGCAGTGCTGTACTTGTCTGTGTGCTCTATGACCATGAATCTCTCTGTGTTGATGCTTCCCGAGGTGAAGAAGTAGGGCCTGTTTGAGGGTATGTATACGCTAGCTGTCCCGTTTGTATAGATGTCTACCACCTTTGCGCCCCAATAGTACCCGTCTGGGTATCCATGGTTTGCGGTTGTTGTTGTTATGAAGTATACGCGGCTCCCGTCTTCCCTGCTCCATACAGCATCTGCATCCCTGTGTACGTGGCCTGTCATAACTGCTATTAGATTCTTGTTCTCGTTCATTATCTCGAAGAACCTCTTTGCCTGGTCCCATCCAAGCTCTCTCCAGCTATAGTATAGCTCGTTCCTGTTGTCCTCCGCCATTCCCTTGTAGAATCCTGCCCTGTTGAATATTGGGTGGTGCATCATCACTATCCCGTACTTATCCTTGTACTTGTGTAGCGTGTTATTGAGGAAGTCTAGCTGGAAGTCCTCGGGGTATCCTACGCCCCTGGTGTCTAGGCCTATGAATACGAAGTCGCCGTATACGAAGCTCCAGTATCTTAGGCTGTTCTGGTATCTACCATATAGGTAGTCTAGGAACGACTTTAGGGTTGCAACCTGGGCCCAGTCATGGTTTCCTGGTACTATTATAGTTGGGACTAGTAGCTGGTTCATCTGTGAGAAGTAGTCCTTGTGCGATACCATATCACTCCCTACATCCGCCTGGTCCCCAGTTACTACTACAATGTCTACTCCGTAGAGGAGCGCCATCGTGTTTATCAGTGCTATGTACCTTGTGTTCTTGTACGTGTTTGGTATGCCCTTGTTTACTGCCCCGAAGTGCTGGTCTGTGATGTGGAATACCCTTATGTGGCCCCTAGGGCCATCCCCTACTATTACAGACCTTGGCATGATGGCCTGGCCGCCCTCATACTCTACTACCAGGGTATAGAGTCCATCCTCAACGTTGTCTGGGATTGTAGCTGTTATCCTCTGAACCGTATAGTTATGCCCCTCCTCGGGGTAGAATACCTCTAGCCCCCCTACCTCTGCCAGGTTGAGGGTGTAAGTTTTGTTGAGCCCGTAGAGCGTTGCCCCTTGTATATTGAGCTCCTGGCTGGTCCTTACTAGTATCGTTAGCTCCCCGCCGGGGGATACTACCTCTGGTAGACCATAGAATGGCCTCACAATGTATGGGTCATCCTCTGTGAATACTAGTACCGAGGAGCCCGTCCTTGGATAGGCCATGGGGAGTAGGAGTAGGGCGATGAGTAGCATCCCAGTTATGAGTGTAACTAGCCTTCTAGTATCCACTAGTTTCACCATGTAGTAGCGGCCGTGTAGTGGGGGTAAAATAGGTCTCGCAGTACCTCCTAGTCTTCTACTGCCTCCTCTATGCTATACAGTTTTACATCCTCCGGGTTTACGTAGACCTGGATCTGGTCTCCCCTCGATACCTTGAACTTGGGCCTAAGGTAGACTGTTATAGGCCCGGCTGGAGTAGATAGCTTGACCTGGTTGAACACGCCTAGGAACATGACCAGGTCCACCTTGCCCTGGATAACGTTGACCCCGCCATCACCTGCTAGGGTGAAGTCCTCGGGCCTGATAACGGCTACAACCTCCTCGCCCTGCCTGAACCTGCGGCCTGAGGCGCTTATGCCGAAGATTGTTAGGCCCCCGGCCCTGACCCTGTAGACTCCGTCCTCTGAGGCCTCTATGACTCCTCTGAGGGTAGTGGTTCTGCCTATGAATGTCGCGACGAAGTAGCTCCTCGGATTCCTGTATATGCCCTGAGGCGTGTCTACCTGGAGCACCTTCCCCTTGTTCATAACCGCTATCCTATCGCTTATGCTCATAGCCTCCTCCTGGTCGTGTGTCACATATATAGTAGTTATCCCTAGCCTCCTCTGGAGCGATACTATCTCCTCCCTCATCCTGAGCCTTAGCTTAGCGTCAAGGTTGCTAAGGGGCTCATCTAATAGTAGGACTCTGGGCTCTACAACTATAGCCCTAGCCAGGGCCACCCTCTGCTGCTGTCCTCCGCTTAGCTGTAGGGGGTACCGGTCCTCTAGGCCCGATAGCCCTACTAGTTCTAGGGCTTCCTTGACCCTCTTCCTTATCTCGCCCTTAGGGACCTTCCTTAGCTTGAGCCCGTAGGCCACGTTGTCAAATACTGTCATGTGGGGCCATAGGGCGTAGTTTTGGAATACCATTGCTGTGCCTCGTAGGTGTGGCTTCAGGTTTGTAACATCCTCGTCGTCGAACATTATCTTTCCGCTGTCTGGCCTCTCGAATCCTGCTATTATCCTTAGGGTGGTAGTCTTCCCGCACCCGCTGGGGCCTAGTAGCGTGAATATCTCCCCGTCGCCTATCTCTAGGCTGACGTTGTCTACAGCTGTCACCCCGCTATACCTCTTGGTGACACCGCTTAACGTTACCCTTACCATGCCCTGCTACACCCCTATGAAGGCGTACCTCTGCTTCAACAGTATGTTAGTGACTGTTATCACTAGCAGCTGCACCGTGAGTATTAGGGTCGCCATTGCCGCCACTATATGTATATAGTTGCCGCCCCCGTATCCACCGGTTAGATATTCGTACATAACCGCGGTCATGGGGG
Source organism: Acidilobaceae archaeon (assembly GCA_027014125.1). Lineage (GTDB taxonomy): Archaea > Thermoproteota > Thermoprotei_A > Sulfolobales > Acidilobaceae > S012-22. Next base: position 49,153 of record JALWEI010000028.1, read on the forward strand.
CGTACCCCTCGTCTATAGGGTGTATCCTCCCCACCGTTATGCTGGTGCTAACTTCAGCCACGCTATAGACGAAGCTGATGAGGGCGCCGCTGAATATGTTTATCCCTATTAGTGGTATAACTATGGTGGCCAGTACCCTCGCCCTAGAGGCTCCAAGGTTCATCGCCGACTCCTCTAGCGCCTCATGCACTTGCTGGAGGCCTGCATAGATCGCTCTAGTCGTGAATGGGCTCCTTCGTACGGCGTATGCTAGTATTAGTAATAGTGCAGGGCTGTACTCTATAGGATTCAGCATTGAGAACGGCCACACCTCCGAGGCCCTGCTGAAGCCGTAGAGTATTATGAGGCCCGTGGCCAGCGCTAGCCCGGGTATTGCTATAGGGATAGTAGAGAGTAGGTCCACAAGCCAGGCCAGCCTGGACTTGACCCTGCTAGCCACGTAGGCGCTGGACACCGCTATTACTATTATCACTAGCACCGCTGACCCTGCGTAGACCAGGCTGTTCTTCAGGGCTGTCAATGTTACTGGCTCGGAGAAGATGTACCTGAAGTTGTCTAGGGTCAAGCCCGTGGGGGTTACTCCTATCCACTGCTCGGTGAATGCGTACACAAGCACGCCAAACTGTGGTATGGCGCTAAACAGGGTCCAGGGAGCCATGAGGAGGTATATGAGTAGGTACCCGAGGAGTGAGGGTTTGAACCTGCGGGGGGTCCACCTGCCCCCCCTCACCACCATGGCGTACTGCCTCAGGCTAACATACCTCTTTATCGCGATAAACCAGGTTGATGCAGTCACCACAAGTATGAGGGCCAGGATTACCGTGTCTGGGCTTAGCTCCATTATTGTTGCCGATGATAGTATCTCCTTCACTATCCTAATTGATATCACGTCCTCGACCTTAAATGCCAAGGGTGCTGCAAGGTCCTCCATGGAGAATATGAATACTATAGCGGCCCCCGATGCCAGGCCTGGCATGCTTAGGGGTAGTGTCACAGACCTGAAGAGTTTGAGGCCGCTGGCACCCAGGTTTTCTGCCTGCTCCTCGAGGCTCGGGTCTATCTGCACCATGCTGGAGTACACGTTCAGGTATACTATGGGCCAGAACATCATGGTCTGTGCTAGGATCATGCCAGCAATATCCTGGAACTCTATAGTGAAGCCTAGGTGGCTCGTTATGCTGGATATTATCCCACCGTCCCCTAGGAACTTGTATATAACGAATGCGTTGACGAATGGAGTGTATAGTAGTGGCACTATAACTAGTACTCTTAGAATATTCTTACCTGGAAAGTCGTATCGTGCCATAGCTAATGCTACAAGTACTCCTATTATTGATGTAAATATTGTTACTAGTATTGCTGCCATTATAGTATTTAATATTATACCATAATTTCTCCATGTAAATATTATATGAGTCACGCCATCTCTGTCTAGGGTTATTATCCATTCATCTCCAATTGGCTCTAGTGATATATAGGGGTAGTCTAGATACGATTTTAGGAGGTCGGTTGTTAGTATGTTTCTTGGAGAGAGGAATAGTGAGGCTAGGGGCGCTATAAGGAATAGTGCGAAGATTAGTAGGGATATTGTTAGCATAACTATTATTACTGGGTCTACTGGTAGCTTGTCCAGCAGGCTCGCTGCCCTGGGCCCCTTTTTGCCCATTACCGCATCAGTCCCCGCTGGTCTATCTCCTCAGTATGATTGCTGCGGCAGCTACTATCACGATGATTACTATTAGTGCTATTACGGTTCTTGAGGCTCCTCCCTCCTGCTCTGTCTGGGTAGTGGTGGCCTCTTGTGCTGTCTCTTGTACTTCTTGTGTCTGGGTGGCCTGTTGTGTTGCTCCTGTTGCTGTTGTCTTCTCCTGGGTCTTAGTCTCCTCCTTTACTGCTCCTGGTGTTCTGGTTTTCTCTATCTCCTTTAGCTCGTCTAGCATGTTCTTGTATTTCTCGGTTGCCGCCTTCTTCCACGCGTTAGAGTACTTAACTAGTGCCTCTGACTGTATCTGTGGATCCTTTAGTTTCTTGGTTACCTCTATCGCGTTTTCCATTGTCCAGGTTACCTTCTCCCCCGTGTATGGATCCGTGTATGTTAGCGGTGCTCCTAGCTTCTTGGCGTACTCGTTGAACTCCTCCTCTGTTATGTATCCCTCCATGTATAGCTTGACTAGCTTCTTCCATACCTCCTTTAGGAGAGAGTTCAGGTCTACTAGCACCGCCTTAAAGTACTGCTGCATCCCCTTCTCATATTTTAGCGCTAGTGCGTCGTCGAACTTGATCCCCTGCACTCCGGATATGTGGTCGTATATGTTCTTGAGGTCCTGCCTCTCTTTACCCTCTGGCAGGTTGAAGGCGTTGGGGTTAGCTGGGAGCCTGTTTATGTTGGGGTCGAACCATATCTTCTGGCCCTCTGTTAGTACCCATGCTATGAAGGCTTGAGCCGCCTCTGGGTTGGAGCTTGTTGTTAGGAGTGCTATCGGGTCCCCGTTTACTATGGACTCTCCTGGGGGTAGTATGTACTCGCATGCTGGGTTTGTCTTCATCGCCGTGTATCCGTAGAAGTCTATTGTGATCCCTACTCCTACTCTTCCTAGTATTACGTCGTCTCTTACATCCGAGCTGCCTCCCTCCACTAGGCTGTTTGCCGCCATTAGTGTTAGGTTTATCCACCCGTTCTCCCATCCGTATGCCTGTAGTATTATCTCGTACATCCTTGTATTGGAGGTTGACCTTGTCGGGTCTGCTATTGCTATGACCGGCTTATTCTCCTTGACGAGGGGCTCAGCATATACGGGGCTTGCTAGGTCTGCCCACCTCTTCGGTACTGGTAGCCCGTACTTGTTTAGAACGTCATGGTTTACCGTGAAGCCGAAGCTTGCTATGCTTGCGGCCACCCAGTAGATCTTGCTGTCACTGATCCTCTTCATTGGCGCCCCTGCGTATGTGTCTGGTATCTGGCTGGCGGCGTCTAGGGCTAGCTGGCTTGTTAGGGGGGCTAGTAGGCCGGCCTCGTATAGGTTGTCGAATAGTGTGGGTCCTCCTCCCCACGCCACGTCTATGTTGTTACCCTTGTTGGCGGCCCTCTCTATGGCGCTTACCCACAGCGTCGGGTCGAACGAGTAGAATTTTATATCAACTATATTATACTGTTTTGCTATATCTGATTTGAGGAACTCCTCCTTTGCCTTATTCAGTATCTCTCCGGGGTGCCTTGTTATGATCCTAATGACTACGCCCTCCTGGGCTGATGCGCCTAGGGCTAGGAGGGGGCCAGCAAGTATCATAGCTATGAGGAGTAGGCTAGCCAGGCCCAGCCACTGGCTGCGACGCACCACAGGCCACCGTTAATCCTGGTCTTCCTGAGTGTATAAATGCTAGTGATGGTGCACTGGTTACCCTACCGTGGCCTGCTCCTGGCCGTAGGACGAGTGGCATCCCTTCAGTATCGTGTATATCTCTATAACGGGGACCTTAACCGTCTCTCCTTCCAGAGTTATTGATATCGCCTCTCCCGGCTTGTATACACCATCTACGACTATAGTCGGGTCTATTATAGGGGATCCTCCATACCTTGATAGGAACTCTGATGCGGGGTATACTGCCGCCACCCTGAAGCCGTTGTCGCCCTCGAGTAGGAAGATCACTATCGAGTCCCTGTTGCCAGCCTTGGCTATACCATAGGGGCCCCGGGCGTCTAACCTATACTCCTCCCCATTATACACCAGGGCCCCGCTCCCAATGCCCAGGCTGACCACGTTCCCCCTAACCGTTACCCTTGTGGGCGAGTCCACGCTGGCTAGGCTACCCACCTCGTTGTACTTGGATGCGTTTATGGATGCGTACCCTATCCCGGCTATGAGTACTGCCATTATCACTGCTAGCAGTATGGGCCTATTCACCGCCTGCCACCCAAGAGGTGGAGGGAGGCGGATAGTAATATAGTGTATACTATGAATGTGAAGGGGGTGCTCCAGTGGTAGAGGATCTCTATGTTGTCCCCGTCGATCCTGACTATGTGGCCTATTAGCGTGCTTTGGCCGTCTCTGGTTAGCGGGGGGCTTATAGGAGGCTCTACGGGTCTATCGAAGCCTATAGTCTCCCCGCTTGATAGCGTAATACTTGTGATCTTGCCCTCGCTGGTTGTAGTGGCGTTAACTACCCTAGCACTATCACCCGTTACAGCTGGGTAGTAGGTGTACCCCGCGATTGCTATTCCTACTAGGAGTATCGCGAGGGGGATAATCCTAGGCACCCTGATGCCTCCACGGGCGTGGAGTATCGGGGCTAGCGCTGCTATTGACGCTAGCAGGAGTATCCTCATACCCAGCAGTATGCCACCCGGCCCGCCTCCTGCGAACTCCGCGATAGCCTCCCCTGTCGGGTGGAGGCTCTCTAGAACCCTGGAGGCTAGGAAGCTTATAGGTATCATCACAAACGCTGCTATCGCATATGCCGCCCCCACCCTGCCTGCCCTGTCAGGATCCGGTATGCTACTCTTTAGCGGGAAGTATGCCAGGTAGGATAGGAATAGTAGTAGCACTGCTGTCTGCTTGGGATCCCAGTTCCACGGGGCGCCCCAGGACTCGCTGGCCCACGCGCTACCCGTTACCAGAGTTGCTGCCCCGAACATTATCCCGTATTTGACATACGAGTCTGCAAGGACCTCGTAGCGTTTATCCCCGCTCCTCAGGTATAATATAGAGGAGATTAGGGCCCCGGTGAATACCACGTATGTTGATATAGCTATGGGCACATGTATATAGATATTCTTGTAGGCCATGGGCGTGCCCAGCGTAACCCTAACCGGTATCGGCGCCTCGAGGACGGCATAGGACGCAACTGCCACATCAACTATAACTAACAACAATAGTATTAGTAGTAGTGTTCTATCCCTACTGTGCCCCATAGCCGTACATCCCTAGCCTAACACGGCATCCCAGGAGTAATTACCCTTTAACAACGTAACGTACAGGAGCCCCAATACCCGGCTATATTTGATATATACAAGATAATGCTCTCAGGAACCCGTCCTGTAGGCGAGGAGCGTAGCCACCCCTCCTAGAACCATAACTGCCACGCCGACCCATACTAGGTTAACCCAGGGCACATACTTAACCGCGACGACTATTCCCCCGGTGTTAATAGTGGATTCCTCCGGGTCGAACTCCTCAGATAGTAAGTACAGGTCTATTATGCCACGTTCAACCTGGATCCCCACACTATTTGGATCCAGGCTCCCTGCACCACCCACTACATGCCCGGCCGCCATAACGGCTACTAGGCTAATGTACTCGGCCTCGCTAAGCCCTGTCCTAGCCTCTTTTAGATAATATGGCAGGAGCTCATGGTACACCCCGAAGAATCCATTTACCTGTGGAGGCCTAACATTGATGTAAAGGTCTCCTAGGCCGTCCTTAATTATTAATGTATCCGTCACAAGCCCATGTATACCCAGGGCCTCCCCATTCGCCTCGAACCTAATCACTGCCTCTCTCGTAATAGTTTCCCCTCCAGCATCTACCTCAAGCATCACCCTAAGCCTGACACCATCAAGCACGCTCGACGGCAGAGGCAATAGACCCGGGCCACTAGACGATATAGAATATAGTATACCAGGATCTAGTAGTACGTCAGCTAATGTAGAGTTAACAACACTACTCATCACACTACCGCTACCAAACCTAGCTATACTATACAGGTATAGTCCATAGTCATAGACACCTGGTACCTCGATGCTGACCCCACTATACCCTATAGCCCCCTTTGTAACGAGGATAACTGGCGACGTCATAGTAATCACACTATTTCCTATTCTAACATCGTCTGATGCAACTATCATCCTATCTATCCTTATCGAAATATCCTTGAAAATCATGGACACGTTGTCTTTAAACTCTACTAGATAATATTTGCCATATTCTATGAGACTAACGTTTGTTAGATTAGATGATTCTATGCTAATACTACTTGCGTTTATCAACAATGATATATATGAATATTTATCGGTTAAGTTTTGCCGACTCGGTATATCTATACTAACTACTACAGATATATTATTAATTATAATATTTATTTTTTCATTGTCTATTATCCTCGCTGTATTATTCTCTGTAATTATACTTATCGAGCCTACACTATTTAGATAGACATCAACATCTTTAATATTATTAATAATTGTAATAATTTTTTCAATTGTTTTTAATGTTTCATTGTTACTGATTTCTTCTTGCGCTAGCATTAACTCTTTTACTAGTGATGCCATGTCGTCTTTTAGCATACTTATTCCTTGCCATGCTGCTAGTGCTGTTACTCTCTTTCCTGCTATATGGGTATACAGGTCTATAACCCCATTATTCTTTTCATATTTATAATCTATTATTTTTATACTTATGTCTCCTATGCTTATTGATTCTCCCTTTTTTAGATTATATTTTTCTAGGTATGTGTCGTTGAATGCATATGTTCCACTTAATAGTATCCCTATGTACGTTATCGCTATTCCTATATGTATTGTCTTTAGCATTAGGTCTCTGCTTCTCTTATTTTTACCTATTATTATTGATGTTGCTAGCATGGATAGTACTATGAGTGATATTGTTAGCCCTGTCGTCATCATTATGTTGGTGCTTGTTGGTGCCAGTGGCGCTATTTTGTATCCCGTGGCTACTATTATTGATGTTATCGTTACTATGATTATTAATGTTAAATATATTATTATTCCTCTTGTTTTTAGCTCTTTTGATAGGAAGTATGTGGGGATTAATGCTAGGGCTGCGGTGAATAGTGGATAGAGGATTGGGTGGTAGAATCTGACTCCCTCGGCCATTGTTGGTACTGTTGCCTCTATTCCTATGACTGTTAGTAGGGATGGTGCCATTAGTGATGCGTATACGAATATTGCTATTAGTATTAGCAGTGCTCCTGCTATTGATATGGTTATCCCCGGTATGCTCCTTTTTCTCATCGTAGCCGCTATGGTGTTTATGACGTTGTATACCTGCTCGTCCACGGCTATTATGTACAGCATTATTCCTAGGAGCACTATAGAGACGGCTAGGAGTACTGCGGTTCCGATGTTGGCTGCTGCGAAGCTGTGGAGTGGGCTTAGCCCGCTTCTCGTCACGTATAGCGCTAGGGGGATGCTGCTTGCTAGTAGGAGCAGCATTGGCCTCCTCATTCCCGAGATGGGGCCTATTGAGTGGATTACCGCTACTGCCGCTAGCCATACGGATAGCTGGGATATCTCCACCGGGTCCCAGGCCCAGTAGCCTCCCCAGCCAAACGTCTCATAGCTCCAGTAGCCGCCTAGTGTTATGCCCAGTGTGAGTAGGATCCAGCCTGCGAGGAGTAGCCTGGTCGCCCTGACGCCTGTTAGGATTGCTATTGCCGCGGTGAGTAGCATGCTGTAGCCTGCGAATGTTGTGGGCGGGTGTACAAGGATCCAGTAGCTCTTCAGGAGCGGGTTTATCCCTATCCCCCCTCCCTCTTCCATTACATCGAACGCCCCGTTGAGGAGTGCTGCCACCATCGATGCTAGTAGTAGGGCCGCCATTGCACCGGTGAACCTGTGGTTAGCCCCCCGCCTCATGAGATGTAGGGTGGAGGCTGCTGTTAGGGCTGAGAATAGGTAGAGGCTTGAGCCTCCCCCTGACCATGATGCCGCCCATCTTATAAGGGGGTCTAGCCCATCGTTGGAGTTTCTCGCGACCTCCGCCAGCCTATAGTCTAGTGTTATGAATGGTATCGTATATATTATCCATCCCGCCGCGGCTAGTGTTGCACCTATAACTAGTAGCCTTGTATGGCCCTCCTTGTCTCTTAGTGCCAGGTTGACTAGGCTGGCGGCTAGTGCAAGTATTGATAGTAGTGGTAGTATGGTTGCGTAGTGTATGCCTATGTGCACTAGGTGCACCCTCCACTATCCATGCCGGGGGCAGGGGGCGGGGCTGGAGGGTATAGGCGTTGCTCAATACAAGTATATCGGTTGGGCTTTTGCTAACCCGTTTTTACCTTACCCGGGGCTCGTGTGTCGCGTGGAGGAGGGTAGACCGGGTTTGGTGTCGAAGAAGGATGCCTCGGAGGTGCTCAGGATCCTCCTAGACGAGGGTTTCAGGTTCACCATTATCGGTGGTACAGTTGTGGAGCTCAACCTTGGCTCCAAGGATCTTGGGGACGACCTGGACCTATTCTCCGAGGAGCCTAGCGCCCTCGAGGAGGAGGAGTTCATACGTGTAGCGGAGGCCAGATCCTGGGTCCTGGGCCAGACATGGCTTGGCACCCCCCGGCTGGTTGCAAGGGCTCCCGGGGGCGAGGTCCCCGTGGAGTTCTATGACAACCTGTACGACTTCTATGTCCCCCCGGAGATCCTCGAGGACGCCGTTAGGACCATGATTGGCGGGGTGAGGGTTAGGGTAGTCAGGCTTGAGGATCATATAGTGCTCAAAGCCAATAGCGGTAGGGGGAGTGATATTGAGAGGCTGAAGGAGATAGCTAGGCTTGCCAAGAAGGGTAGGCTTAGGATTGATCCGAACAGGGTGATCGAGACTGTGAACTTATTCGATGAGCCCCAGGTCCTGCTCAGGAGGCTGCGGGACGCTGGCTTCAGGCTCTAGCCCTATAAACCCCGTCCTCTACCTTTAGCACTCCCTTCGATATGGCTCTCCTTAGGGCTTCATCCCAGTACCATCCAAGGTCCTCGGGCTTCACTCCATACCACTCTATGAATATTGCCTTCAACTCGTCCAGGCTTGCCCCGCGTTTTAGCCTATCATCCTCCCTGGCCATCCTGGCTATGAACTGGGTGACGTCCTCCAGCCTTGTCCATGGATACTGGAACCAGGTCCAGTCCCTAACCTCTAGGTAATAGTAATCTGGCTTGTACTTTGCGACGGTGCTGATCCATTGTAGGGCCGCGGTTCTTGCCTGGCTTGGCCTCCACTCCCTCTCAACGAAGTCTTTGGCCAGCATCAGCGTTTCCCCCGTATCTACTATGTCGTCCACTATCAACACGTTCTTGCCTGTGGCGTCTATCTTGTAGGGGTACTTGAGTATAGCCCTCTCCGCCGCCTTGGCCGCCTCGACCCAGTGCTGGCTCTGCACCGCCAGCAGGTCACTCACATCCAGGAAATCGCACAGTAGCCTGGCGGGGACGAAGCCGCCCCTAGATACCGCCACTACTAGGTCCGGGGTCCACCCCGACTCTTCTATCCTCCTAGCCAGCCCCCTGCTCCACTCCACTATCTCATCCCAGCTTACCAGCTTGACTGGCACCTTTGCCATGCCGCTGCACCGGTTAGTTGACGCTGGGTTGAGGTATATCAATCCTAAGGGTCCCCTCTTTTGCTGGGTTAGCCTCTAGTATACTTAGCAAAACTTTTATATTAGATGCCATATATGTGGCTATATGACTGATACATATAGACTATGATATGGGTGACCCCGATATGTATAAACAGAAGATATTGGTAGCGGTACTAATTCTAGTCATGACGCTACCACTGGCGGCACCACTAACTGGGATAGGAGCTCAGGCAAGCATAACACCGATATCACCCCCAGGTAAGAGTGATGTCATCAACACATTCAAAGGGCAACCGGTTAAGTATAGTGGTGAGATCATCAATGAGGTTATGGCTAAGCTGAGCCCCAAGATACTGGATACCACATACCTCCAGGGTATAATGGAGACCATGCTATTCGATAATAAGGACTATACCACGTTCGGCCTAATAGTTAACATCGGCCTGGACGACTTTGACGAGGGTCTTAGGAGCCTAAAGAAGGTGGTCGACAGGTATGGAGACAAGTATGCATCCATAACCCAGGTGTGGCCCAAGCTTGGTATGGCCTTCGTCGAGGTTGACTCATCCAACCCAAGCTTCGTTATGAGGCTTGCAACTGCTATAGCCACTATAGGAGCCGTTGACTATGTTGATGTTAACGACCTGGCCCATATTACTATATTTGACTCGCACTACCTCCTACAGACCGCCCAAGTCTACAGTGCACTGGGTGTCAATGGCACCGGTGTAACTGTTGCCGTATTAGACACTGGCATAGAGGAAGCGCATCCAGAGCTTAATGGTAGCGTCATTGCATGGGCCGACTTCGTAAACGGCCAACCAGATCCCTATGACGATGAGGGACACGGCACGTTCGTGGCAGGCATCATAGCAGCCCGCGGTGTACTACCATGGACCAATGGCAACGGTGTATGGCACTCTATCAACTTCAATGATGACTCGGAGTTCAACTATCCAGGCACAGCAAACCTGACATACGCCATAGACGTTGCCGCATATGCGGGTTCGAATGTAACATTGAACTTTACACAAAGGTACTGGATAGAGAGCGGATTTGATTATGGATACGTCTACTACTGGTTCGACTCCAACACGACCCCAGTGGAGCTAGCCAGCTACACCGGGACCAACTTCACCCTGCACACCGAATCATTCAACATATCAGTCGATGCCGGGGCAACTACCCTCTACATAAGCTTCCAGTACGACCCCGACTTCAGCGTGCAGTACGGCGGCTGGTGGCTGGACGACATAATAGTATACAACGCTAGCGACCCAGCCGATATAATATTTGTGGATGACGTCGAGGGCCCGATGCCGCCTGAGGTCGTTAACAGCTACCTATGGTCCAGGACTACCAACAGGCTGATGGGGATGGCCCCAGGTGCTAGCCTGGTCGGCGTGAAGGTTTGCGACAGCGGTGGATCCTGTACAACCACGGCCATCCTAAGCGGTATAGAGTTTGCGATAAACCAGAGTGTCGATATAATCAGTATGAGCCTAGGAGGCCCCGTAGCTGGGTACGACTCCATGATGACTGCAATCGATATAGCCAACTACGTGTACAACATCACCCCAGTAATAGCGGCAGGAAACGAGGGCCCGGGCTACTACACGATAGCCAGCCCGGCAGCAGCCATGGGAGCTATAGCAGTTGGCGCAGCTACAAAGACCAACACTATAGCATGGTTCAGCAGCAAGGGTCCCAACCCGGTCAACTATGACATAAAGCCGGATATAACCGCGTATGGCAGATACATAATATCCACGATTGCAGCCCAGCCCTTCGGCTACCCGCCGGGCACATACCTCTTCGCATCTGGTAGCGGTACAAGCTTCAGCACGCCAATGGTTAGCGGCCTGGTCGCGCTCATAAAGCAGGCCCACCCAGACTGGAGCCCCGAGATGATAAGGTCAGCCCTTATATCGACAGCTACCGACCTAGAGTACTCCAGCTATACTGGAGCTGCTATGATGAACCCCTACGTGCAGGGCGGCGGCCTAGCCAACATATGGAGGGCCATAAACACACAGTTCCTACCCATACCAGCCAAGGTCAGCTTTGGATCAGTAGATGCAAGGGAGAACCTGACCAGCCTCATAAACCTGATCAGCCTTGACCCAGGAGTGACCACTGCCACCGTTGCCGGGCTAGAGCTCTACGCCCTAGACGGGACAGACGTGTCCTCATGGATAGTATCCCCAGCAGTAGGAGACACCATAACACTGAATGGCACGCTAAACCTGACCGTATCCATACCAGCTAACCCGATAAGGGATATGCTGTACTGGGGTAGGGTAAACCTCTCGGTGGCCGGGGACTACTATCAGGTGATATTCGGCTTCTACATACCACAGTACTACTGGGTCAACGGTACGGTGTATGACGTGGTGACCGGCGCCCCACTGGCCGGTGTTGCCGTGTACGCCGTGAGCCCAGACCTCTCAATCACATATAACGCGACCGTGACCAATGCTACTGGCCAGTTCTCCATGCTTGTCAGGGGAGGCGATATAAGGATACAGGCAAGCATACCCACAGGCTACTACGAGTACTACTCAACAGTATTCACCCTAGACGATAACATAACATACGACGTATTCATGACACCCAGGGTCAGCTATAACCCGCTAAACGCGCTGGTGGTGTATGACTCATTCTATGGTATGTGGACAGGCTCCCCACTATACGCACCCGACATGACTCCAGTACTAGCGCTAAACGGCACTCTAGGCATAAACATGACCCTATGGAACACAACGATCCAACAGGTCGCGGTTGATGCAATACTGAGCGGCGACTTCCCCGTTGTTGCATGGTTCAGCGGTGGAATATGGTACCCATTCGCAGACTCGCTAGACGCCATTGGGCTAATCATCTTCTCACTATTCTATGATGGAGGCCTACTAGTAGAGGGAGGCGAAATAGGATGGTTCTGGGGCGGATCCATAGTAATGCAATACGTTGCTCATGCCAACTTCGTATCTGACTTAGGTAAATCTGTGTACGAGATCAACATAACTAGGAGCCACCCGCTAACATGGTTCCTACCAGCAACATCATTCACCATAAACACTAGCACCGGGGCCATAGGACAGGCATACCCAGACCAAGTAGTCCCAGCCTATGGCGGGTTCGACATAGCCAACTGGTCTATAATAGGAGACACTGCCATAGTAGCATATGACGGTAGGCCCACCGGAGAGTCTAGGACTGTGTACTACGCGTTCCCATACGACGCTATACTAGACCCCGTAATGCAGGCCGCACTGCTGAACTACACTCTGATATGGCTCTTCGATAGGGGCGCGCCAGTCTACACTAGCCCGAGTGTGAATGTGAGTATAAACGTTGTAACCGGCACAGCCACCGCGTACTGGACTATCTTCGACGACCAGCCATTCAACATAGTATCATACAACCTCTACCTCAACGGGACAATGATAGCCTCCAACCTGCCAGCATCAACCACGAGCTTCGACCTGACCCCATACGTCACCCCAGGCAACTACTACATATTCACCATAGAGGCGGTTGACGTGCTCAACGAGACAACAAGGGTAGACACCTGGTTCTACATGATGCCTCCAGGCCTGACAGGGGCCGCCTTCGGCTACCCATACAGCGGCGTGTTCAGCGGCACCGCGCCGGTTGGCGGCGGGGCAACGTTCACCATTAACGTGAGCTCCGCCCCTGTAGGACTGCAACTACTAGAACTGGACTCCCTGCCGGCCAACGCCTGGAATGCACTGCCAGCCGAGGCCGATGTACTGTACTTCGACGTTGCCATGGTCAACGCTAGCGGGGCCTCATGGCTCGTGATAAACATAACCTACCCAGAACCAGCACCACCGCTGACAGAGGACATAGTGCCGATGTGGTTCGACGGGACCATGTGGAGGGAGGTATCACACTACAGCGTGGATCCAGCAAGCAACACCGTCACCATATGGATCAATGCCACAGGGACAAGCCCGACCCTGGCAGACCTGACTGGTACACCATTCAGGCTATACTCGATGCCTGCACCGCTGGTCGGAGGCGAGGCTATCGTCTCAGCCAGCGGCACGCCACTGGCAATAGCTATGGTCGGAGTAGCGCTCCTACTAGTTGCACTGGCATCCAGGAGGAGGTAACATAATACCTATTAACATAATTAATAATCTAATATTTTTTCTACTTATTTATTCCTTGATAACAACCTTTATATCCCACCATGGCCATACATTATGGTTAGATGGATAGGTGGGTGGCTAAGGTGCCCAGCCAGGCAATAGTCATGATAAACACGGATGTAGGTAAGGAGAATGAGATCCTGGAGAAGCTATTCGCCCTGCCCGAGGTAAAGGAGGTATACATGGTATACGGTATACACGACCTGATAGCTGTAGTTGAGGCCGAGGATATGGATACACTGAGGAGCCTGATAACAGAGAAGATAAGGAAGATGGACGGGGTCAAGAGCACCCTGACCAGCATAGTAGTGATAAGGAAGGCCAAATAGGGATGCCCCAAGGCCACACGGTAACGGTTGCATTCGACGATATAGATAACCGGGTTAGCGGGTGCACAACCCACTTCACAACACTTTTCTTACTCGAAGCATCGAGGCACGTAGACTATCTGCTAGACTATCCCCTACTAGTCAGGCTAAACCCGGCCATACCATGGAAGACCAGGGGAAACGCTGCAACCGCGGTAAGGATGAGGACCAGCCTGAGCCCCGAGGAGGTGCTGGAGCTCGCCTCCTGGATGGCAGAGGAATACACCTCCGGGAGGCCACGTGCCAGCGGTAAGAGGCCCGGAATAGTTGTCGTAGAGGGGGAGCCGTGGAGCGACCCGAGGCTGAGGAGCCTGTACAGGGAGGCCCTAACCGGTGTGGTAGACCCTGCCCGTGTGTCTAGGCTCCTTGGCAGGGTTGGTGCACTATACCGTGGGGGCAGGGGGATTGTCGGCGCCACCGCAGCCACAGCTGCACTGGCCCCAGGTGACCCCTATACCTTTGAGGTGATCGGGTACCGCGCCCCCGGCTCGTGGGTTCCCGGTAGGAGGGCCCCGTGGAGCATATACTCTACAGGATCGTGGCCCTCCTGCACGTTTAATAATGTGGAGTGGACTAGCCTCGAGGCTTCTGCTGCGCCTGGTGGCGCTGATCCTGTGCTTGCTGGAGTGAGGGGGTTCTGCCCTTTTACCGGGTGGTGTAGGTCCTCGGGGGCCGTGTTTTGCACGGTTTTTAGGAGTAATCAGCATACTGGGGCCCACCATGCACTGTTAACCCCCCGGTTTATACCGTATAGTGTGGGCTATACCATAGCAACGATCGCTGGCGACCCCGTGGTGCTTCCGAAGGGGCACACTGTGGTGGAGGCCGTTGCCCTGGGTAGGCGCGTGGACCTAGTGTTCTTCAGGGAGACGTGGCCTCTTAGCATGGCTGCGAGGAGGCTTAGGGAGGGCGATATTGTTGGGGTGGTGGCCCATGTTAGGCCTTACCGGTCTAGGGGTAGGCCTGTCCTGGCGGTCGAACTCCTAGACGTTCTACACCTAGGCCGGGGCAGTGGCTTTGCTAATCCTAGGTGTCCTGTGTGTGGGTCTTCTATGAAGAGTATGGGTTCCCGTGGAGGCTTCAAATGTGCTAGGTGCGGGTACAGGTCTGCCATGTATAGTAGGGTGGAGATCTGGACCCCTAGGAGCCTTGTGGGTGGTAGGTATACTGTGAGGCCTGGTAGGTATCCTCACTTGTCCCCGCCTCCAGTTGCCGCGTTGACGGGGGATATGCGTTTTCCCCTGGAGCTCCGTATCGACCAGGCCGTGTTTACCGGGGAGTTTACACCCCCTCGGTTTCCTATGAATCCCACTAGCGAGACCTGGGAGTAGGGGGAGACCCCCGGATTTCTCTTGGAGACAGTGTAGGGAGTACCTATTCTTGGGTGTGTATAACGGGAATTAGATATTGTTTGTATATTGTGGATTTTACATAATCAGTTAGAATGGGTATCTAGCTACCGCCACTGTCTCCCCCGCAATGCTTTACGAGCCCTGGGTGAGGGGTTTCCACAGGAAACAGAGGGGTCCCAGTGCTACCCGCTATAGGGGCAGTGTATAGGCATATGGACCCCCTTGTTTCCTGTGGAACCCACTATAGGTTGTGTATATTTGACTCGCGTCTCCCCCGTCAGAGGTGGTGTATAGCTTGGATGACTGCGGAGGCAAGAAGGCTGCTGCCCTTGGCGCGTTAGACCTTGTTAGGAGACTAGACCCCAGCGTGGTGGGTGTGGGGACCGGATCCACGGTAGCGGAGTTCATAGGCGTTGCAGGGGATACACTGCGCGGCTCGACAGTCCTGGCGTCTAGCATAGACACCGAGCTCAGGCTGAGAGATGCGGGTATACGTGTAGCATCACAAACCAGCGGCCTGAGGCCCGATGTATATGTTGATGGCGCGGATGAGGTGGACCCTTGGGGTAGGCTTGTCAAGGGGGGAGGCGGAGCTCTGCTGGGGGAGAAGGTCCTAGCGTATAATAGCAGGGTGAATATAATAATAGTTGACGAGGGCAAGCTGGTTGGAAGACTCGGATCCAGGAAGCCTGTGCCCATAGAGGTGGTCCCCCACGCCCTAGGCTATATACTGGACAGGATGGAGGAGTGGGGATACAACCCTAGGCCTAGGATGGGGGGAGGTAAGGCTGGGCCAGTGGTGAGCGACTGGGGAGGGGTAATAGTGGACCTATACACCGGCCCCATGGATGACCCGGAGAGTGTAGATGCTAGGCTGAGGAGTGTGCCCGGGGTTGTAGAGACGGGCATATTCCATGGGATAGTTGATTACCTAGTAGTAGGATCCCGGGGGTGCAGGTGGAGGGTCTACGAGGTTGGAAGAAGGCCTAGAGATAGACTATTTGATAGATAAGTATACCAGTGAGGGGGTTGAGAGGAGGGCGAGGTCCATAGCGGTAAGCGGTAGGCTAGTAGTGATCCACACTAGCCCGGAGATCCTCGTGTACCTAGGGGAGAGGGAGGACTACATCATAGTCGATAGGAGGTATTGTAGCTGCCAGGGCTTCGCCATGAGGCTATCCAAGCCCGAGGAGGGTGTGGGGTGTAGCCATGTGAAGGCTGCTAGGATGCCGGAGAGGAGGGTTAGGATCCTGGAGCTGGGGCCCGGCGAGGTGGAGCTGGTGACCTGGGAAGTGTTAACCGGGGGGTTCACATCTACCCTCAGGAGGAAAATATACGGTAAGAGAGGCTAGGCTACAAGGTGAGCTATTATAATCAGCATCGCATAGGCTGCCGATATGACCACCAGGGCGGTAGGGGACATCTTAAACTTGCCCTCATACTCGTCATAGAACGAGATCAGCCCGGCGGCAGTCATGGGGCCGGACTGCCTCCTACTCTTCTTAGACGGCACCCCTCCACACCATATAGGAGCAGGTGTAGCCTAGGCTAATAACAGTTAACCCACGGCCAGGCATAGCACCCCCCGGGAGGGGGTACGTGGTGGAGCTAGGGTGTATACAGAGGGTGATGAAGGAGGAGTACCTAGAGAGGGACACAAGACGGGGGCTCTACAGGACCTTCACCTGGCTGGTGGAAGAGGTGGGGGAGCTGGCCGAGGCCCTACAGCGTGAGGACCTAGAGGCGGCTAGGGAGGAGATTGCAGATGTGATAGCGTGGACGATAAGCCTAGCAAACATGCTGGGCATAGACGTGGAGGATGCGATGAAGAGGAAGTACCACCAGTTATCTAGGTGCCCTTAAACGCCTCTATGATGGATGGTATCCTGCCAGGATCCTCCTCACCTATAGTACCTGTAACCAGCACGTCAGCCCCAGCCTCAGCCAACCCCCGGGCCTGCCCGGGATCCCTAACACCACCCCCAACAACCAGGAGCCCATCCCACCTAAGCCTATCCAAGAGGAGCCTAGAGAGCCTAACCGCCTCCACGGGCACAGGCCTAGGAGCACCGCTACCAGCCTCCAGGTAGATGACCTGTGCACCCATCATAGCACCGGCAAGGGCGTGGGCAGCGGCAAGCTCGGGCTTATCATAGGGCACCGGCCTGGCGAACCCCATATACCCGGCTGCACCGCCATAGCCGACTATTACGTACCCTGTGGGTATGGGCTCCAGCCCCATCTCAAGAACTACGGGGGCGGCCTGGGTCTGGGCCCACGTGGTGTAGTACACATTATCCGAGTTGATCAGGTACATGAATAGGACGGCATCAGCTACAGGTGTGAGGCCACTAATGTTGCCAGGGAATAGTATCACGGGGAGCCCGGACTTCTTGGCGGACCTAGTAACCTCGCCCAGCCTGGGCTCATACACTCCAACGGAGCCCCCTACAAGTATAGCGTCGCTACCAGCCTCGGCGGCTAGCCTAGACAGCCTAAGGGCCTCCTCTGGCCCTGTCTTGTTGGGGTCTATAAGGGTAAAGTGTAGCCTAGACTTCGCTCTCCTCGACTTCAGGCTCTCCAGCACCCTCTTCCTCATGCCTACACTCCTCCTCTATCCTGCCCTCATAGGCCAGGTCAGAGATGATGTTGTATACGTCAACCCTCTCATACATCTCGGGCACCTCCCTCTCACAGTACAAGCCGCAGGAGCCACACCTCACCACCGCAATCTTCACCCCTGGCTTCCCAGCCTTCCGGAAGTCTATGGTTAGCGTCATGGAGTTGCAGACGGGGCACTGGAAGTAGCGGCCAGGCTTCCTAACCGTGCGCTGCCTCTTTACCCTCCTCTTCCTCCTCCTACCCAACCCGTATCTCCCAATGGCTCCAGTTCGAGCCAATCCAAATATTATTAATCATGGTAGACAAGTATGGATAGCGTGGTGGGACAGGTATGAAGATATGGGAGGTCATGAGGGAGCCACGGGTAAAGGTGCTGCCCAGAACACCGCTAGTAGCAGTGAGGGCACTATTCAGGGAGACCGAGGAGAGGGTCATACCCATAGTCAGGGACGAGAAGAGTGACAAGCTAGAGGGGTTCCTAACCAGGGTGGAGGCGATAATACCGACAAGTACAAAGTCAAACCTGAGAGCAGTGGATGTCGCGAGGGACTACCCAGTACTCAAAATGAGCCAGGAGCTAGAGGAGGCGTATAGGGAGCTGGAGGAGCATGGGGTGTATGCAGCCCCAGTAGTCGATGAGGAGGGTAGGCTAGCCGGTGTCGTATCGCTCAGGGATATAATAGACGTGATGAGGAAGAGTGGGATCAAACCGAGGGCAGAAACCGTAGCAGAAGTCATGACCACAGAGGACCTAGACAAGTACATCGTAGAGATGGATGAGAGGATAAACAGGGTCTGGAGCAGGTTCGTCTACAGGGGTATCCCGGCCCTCGTAGTGGTTAGGAGCAAAAAGGAGCCCTACCCAGTGGGCATAATCACCCCGTACGACCTCATAAAGACGGGCAGGTGGAGGTTCCACAGGGAGATCAGGGCCGGGAAGATAGTCACTCCCGCCAAGGTAAAGAGGATAATGACCAGGGGAGCAGTTGTAGCGACACCAGACACCCGTATAGAGGATGTGGCAAAGATCATGGCAGAGAACGACTTCACCCTACTACCAGTAGTAGACGAGGAAGGCAGGGTAATAGGAGTGGTCACGCAGGCAGACGTGGTGAAGGCGTACATAGAGGGAGCGAAGCCAGAGAGGAAGCCGGTAAAGCCGATACCGCCACCGGTAGAGGTGAGGGAAGAGGAGAGGGTAGAGTACAGGAGCACCCAGCAGATGCTACAAGAGGTCCTAGTAAAGCCCAAGGAGGAGGCCTACATAGAGCTCGGCCTGACGGCGGGCCAGATAGCCAGGAGCGAGATGCCTGCAATAACCATAAACGACACGGTGGAGCACGCGAGGAGGGAGATGCTCAGGAGGCGCACCAACTACCTGCTAGTAGTTGACGAGGCGGGCAGGATAGTTGGTGTAGTGAGCAAGTGGGGCATGCTAAGGGCGCTAGCACTCAAGGGCCCCCTATGGAGGCGCAGGGTCTACGACAAGTTCTTCATAGACCTAGTCATGGACAAGGTGATACCCAGGGTCAAGGCCAACGATCCCCTGGAGAACGTGGCACTAGCAATGCTATCAAACGGCTCAGAGGTTGCTATAGTAGAGGATGACGAGGGCAACACTATAGGGTTCATAACCAAGGACGACCTAGTCGATGCATACGCCAGGCACCAGCAGGGCAGGCTACTAGTGGAGAACATAATGTTCCCCGGAAGACTTGCGAAGGTACACCCACACCACTCACTAGCACATGTAGTCAACAAGATGAAGACCCTAGGCCTAGACGCCCTAGTGGTGGCGGAGGGCAACAGGGTGCTAGGAGTAGTCTCGGCAAACCGGCTACCCTTCGTCGCCTACGAGGACGCGCTGACAGCGAGGAAGAGTAGGAGGCTGATATGGGTAAGAAAGCTGGTGAAGGCGGGCAGGAAAATGGGTAGGTACGTGAAGGTGGCCCCACTAGTAGCGGCTGACGCCATGGCAAGAACCGAGAGGACCCTCTCGCCAAAGGACGACGTCTTCAAGGCAATACAGGCATTCAAGGAGGAGAACGTGGACGGCCTACCAGTAGTAAGCGACGACGGAGAGATACTAGGAGTAGTGACAAAGAACACGATACTAAGGGAGATGGCAAGACACGCCAGGGTAGAGGTGGAGAAGCCGGAGGAGGCTAAGACAGAATCCCCACGCCAAGGCCAACAATAGTCATAACAGTAAGACTCCTAAACGCCTCTATAAACCCATAAGTCCTAAGCCTAACCCCCAGATCCCATCCCAAAACACGGACGACAAGCCTAAGGACAACATCAACGAGAAGAACAAGGCCAGCAAGCCTAGCCCCGGTAAGGATAAGAGTAACACCATAAACAAAAACACCGGCCCCAGAGGCAACCTCCAGCCCATAGGGGCTGGATCCATAAATCCTCCTATAGGCCATACCGGAAGCCATCATAGCATACAACGGGGGCAAAGCGGAGACCCAGGGAGTCTCCGAGGCGAGTGCCAAGAGGCCCCCAGGCAGCGCTACCAAGCCTGCCCCGGTTACATACCTCAACGTGCCCCCACGCAGGGTGGCATAGAATAGCGGGGGGAACAAGACTAGGGGGGCCAAGGAGTAGGGCAGATGCAGGGCAACCAGGGGGAGGAACATTAGGGACACAATGCCGATACAATACAGCCTAACCCGGGACGGGTTAGCCATAAACAATGAGGCGAGAGACCCTACAAGCCCCAAGACCACGTCAGGCCCTAGCCTAGGCATAGACAAGAGGCCCATAACCATAGACGCTACCCATACCCCATAAACTCCCCCCTCCCTCGGCTTAGAGAAGCCACACCGCACCACAGCCCCCCAGCACCCCAAGGCCGGGGAGGCGATATGAGGACGCGTACAGCCAAGTATAAACATGGCGCCGGGGGCGGGATTCGAACCCGCGCGCCCCAGAGGGGCAACGGGTCTCCAGCCCGTCCCCTTGGACCGCTCGGGCACCCCGGCACCAGGAAGGGGGTATTACCATAGGCCTCTTAATTTCTTGCGGGCTCTACGGCACCACTAGCACATCCCTAGGAGACCTCTCGACAACCTTCCTAGCAACACTACCCATAAGCATCCGCTCAAGCCTAGACAGGCTCCTCCGCCCAACCACTACCAAGTCATAACCGGACTCCACCAGCTCCAGCAGGACCTCGCCCGGATCACCCTGGTACACCTCGTAGGTGACGGTAACCCCGTACTCGCTGGAGAGCCTAGAGGCGATCTCCCTAAGCCTCTCACGAGCAGCCTCGGCAAGCGGGGAAGTGTCGAGGACCTCCGGCGTCATGAGCTCGCCGAGGATGACTGTGGAGGGAGGAACCACAGTCGCCAGGTGAACACTGGCCCCATGGAGCCTGGCTAGCTCGCAAGCCCTCCTAGCAGCCCTAAGGGACTGCTCAGACCCGTCGAACCCGACAAGGATGCTCTTATAGATAGCCATGCAACAGGCACCCCTATGATATTAACCTAAAGCCCCAGGCTATTATACTACCCTCTAAGAGGGCGGGGCCCGGTGAGAGGCGTCACGGCACTGAGCATAGAGGTGCTGATGGCTCGTGATAGCGAGGGCCCCGCCCCTCGTGTGGGTGCTGGGGATGAAGAGATTGAGGTAGCCCGACCACGGGTAGGGGTGACGACGTTATCCCCGTCAGACCCGGCTACGAGGGGATGGATGTGAGGTGCAGGAGCTACCTGGTGCTACAGGCATACGTGCCGCTGAGGGTGAGCATGCCAAGGGTACTCCACGGGATCGAGAAGATCAGGGGCTCCAGGATAGTGTCTGTGAACGAGGAGTCTAGGAGGATCGTGGCCAGCCTTCCAGGGAGGAGCGTGGGCAAGGTACTCAGCATGTGCATGGACACCCTAGAGGGGTGCATGGTAGAGGTGAAGTATTCATGCAGGATCCACTGCCTCAGGAAGCTGGCATCACTCGGCTTCCACATAACAGGTAAGATAGGATACGGGGTGGTTGACGGGAGGATAGTAGAGGTAGAGGAGGCTAAGGCTGGCGTGAGGGTGAAGATAGGAAGGAGGACAAGCATGGCCAGGGTGAGGCCCCCGGTACCCCCATCCATGTTCCTACTCGATCCCAGAGAGGCGGAGAGGGTCCTACAGGAGTCCAGCGGCATCCTAGGGAGGCTAGGTGAGGCTTGTAATGGCTGAGGCGGAGTCCTCCATATTCATAGTGAGGATGCTAGTAGGCCTGCTAGGAGGCGTCCTAGTGGGCCTTGAGAGGGAGAGGGCACAGTCGGCTAGGAGAGGGGGAAAGTCCGGGTCGGTGCCCGGTATGAGGACCTTCGGCCTCGTAGCCCTCTACGGGGCATTATCATCCTATATAGCAGGGCCGGGGGGAGGCGGGTCGATATTCCTAGTGGTATCCGTCCTACCAGTACTGGCATTCATAATGCTCTACGCTTACACAAGGATGCTAAAGCAGAGGATCCTCGGGATAACAACGTATATAGTGATGCTGAACACGTTCCTCATCGGGACACTGGCTGGCATGGGGCTCATACTAGAGTCCGTATCCATATCAGTGCTGGTCACACTCCTGCTCGCCCTGAAGACGCCGGCGGAGAGGATAGCGTCGTCGATAGACTATGCAGAGCTGATAGCTATGCTAGAGGTAGCGGCGCTATTCCTCATCATAGGCCCAATAGTATCGACCATGCCCCCCATACTGGGAGTAGTAGACCTGATGAAGGCCTACCTATTCTTCTCCATGGTGATAGCGCTATCATTCACAAGCTACACGGCGGCGAGGATATGGGGGGCCCGGGGCCTAGTATACTCGGCGCTCCTAGGCAGCATAGTCAGTAGTGAGGCGATGATCAGCGCAATAACCAGGTCGATATCAGGGATGAGTGGGGAGGCGAGGAGGAGGCTACTATCATCCCTAGTACCGATAGTCATAGGGGTAATGCAGGTGAAGACAGCGGTTCTAATAGCAGTCGCCCTATACCTCTTCGGGGGCCCGGGAGCTCTCCAGGGGCTTGTACTAGTAGCCCCCCTAGCAGCCATATCAGCAGTTGTCGTGTATATCAACTACCTCAGAGGAGCCTCGGGGGATGTCAGCATAACCGTGGAGAGTCCGCTTAGCTGGAGCACCGCAGCCAAGAGCGCCCTGGCATACCTAGTCCTCACACTAGCCTCCACACTCGTAGCCAAGACAGGGCTGGACCAGACGCTCCTAGTCCTAGGCCTCGTCGGCGGGCTTGTCAATGCGACCGCTACCATACTAGGCATAGCCTCGGTCCTAGGCAGCGTGGGGATATGCACCGCAATGTCTAGCATGATCCTGGCGGTAGCCACGGCAACCCTCAACAAGCCGCTCTATGCCGAGTACAAGACACTAGGACCCGGTGAGAGGAGGATCCTGTGGATGTGGAGCATCGCTATGGCACTAGTACCCCTAGCCCTGGCAGTAGCAGCAGCGCTGGGGACGTGCTAGCCCCCCGGGACCCATATATATCCGGGCCCGGGCCCCGGTGGTAGAGGTGGAGCCGGGTTGGCAGAGGCTAGGGTACTCGTGGGAAGCAGGGGCAGCGTAGAGGAGTATGTGTTACAGCTAATAGTGGAGTTTAACCGGGGGGTTAACAGGGTCGTGTTGACCGCATTCAACGATAACATGTGCAAGCTGGCCGACGTCTATGCAGGCCTCAAGGAGAGGCTAGGGGACAGGGTTAGGATCGAGGCTGGCTCCACCGGGACCAAGAGGGAGAGGGGCAGGAGGAGGCTCTACCTGGAGCTCACGGTCGTATACGACCCGGTCTAAGCCTCAACCCCGACACTCTCGCCGGTAGCCCCGTGCTCCATGATGCCGGTTACCCTATCTAGTAGCGATGCTAGGATCCTGAACCCGGCCTCGGGGGCTGCCTCTACCAGGTCCAGCTCCTCCTCCAGCCTCCTGCTGGTCTCCACTGTTACCAGGTCCCTGAAGTTCTCGACTAGGTAGTTGTACACCTCTATACCGGTCTTGGTGGGTACTATGTACTTCATCCTCTTACTCTCTATGACATACCCGTGCCTCCTATTAGCCTCTATAGCGCTGGCATACGTGCTGGGCCTCCCTATGCCGTGCTCCTTCATAAGCCTCACCAGGTCCCCGCTCCTGTAGAGGGACACCAGGCTGGACCTGTAGACCTTGGATGAGGCCACCCTAAGCGTGTGCCCAGGCCCCAAGTCCTCAGCCCACTCGGCAACCTCCACGGGATACACTGTGTAGAAGCCCGGCTCCAGGAGCCTGGATACCATGGTGTCCTCTACCAGCTCGCCCGCGACTTCCCATGTCACCCTAGAGACCCTGACCCTGGCCTTGCTCATCTGGCTGGCTATGAACCTCCTAAATATCATGTCATATAGCATGATGTGGAGCCTAGTCAGCTTAATCGGTGCCTTAATGGTGCCGTCTAGTATAGCCTTCTCGAGGTCCACAGCGTCCAGGGGCCTGGTGGGCCTTATGGCCTCATGGGCTCCGCCCTCCCCCCACGGCCTACCTGTATAGAGCCCACCGAGGCCCCTGGAGTCGAGGTACTGCTTAGCTATGGCCATACCCGTGGGGGACACCCTGGTGGAGTCGGTCCTATGGTAGGTTATCAGCCCGGACTCGAATAGGTCCTGGGCTAGCTTCATAACAGTGTTGGCTGAGAGCCTTAGCCTGGCGGAGGCCTCGTAGACTAGGGTGTCTGTGGTGTAGGGAGGGGGTGGGCTCCTCTCTTCCTCAATCCTGGATACCGATGATACTGTTACCTGGCTAGTTGCAGCGGCTTCCTTGGCCTTCTCTCTGTCCCTTGTGAATAATCGTATCCTCCACCCGTTCTCTATGGTGATGACTACCCTGTAGCCCCTAGTATCCCTCCACTCCTTGTACCTATCCACGACCCATCCTAGCACGGGGGTTTGCACTCTGCCAGCGCCGAGCCACCTCTTCCCGTACTTGAGCCATAGGTGGTTGCTGAGGGAGAATCCTATCCACCTGTCGGCTATCCTCCTTACCATCTGCGCGGTTACCTGGTTCTCGTCTATCCTGGTCTTGCCCCTTAGCGCCTCGAATACGGCTGTCCTTGTAACCTCGTGGAACTTGGCCCTCCATATGTTGCTGTTGTAGGGCTTGAGTGCCAGGTATATGTCCCATGCTATCTTCTCCCCTTCCCTGTCCGGGTCCGTCGCTATCACTACCTCGTCGACCTCTAGGGCCAGCTTCCTGAGCCTAGATATGGAGGTGCTTGAGTCGAGTAGCGATGTGGAGCCACACCTGGGGCATGGTCCTCTGCCAGCGAATGTATAGCCGCATGATGTGCACCTCTTTATAGTGTCGTAGACCGGCCTGAACGTCGAGCCCCCCGTGTGCACCCCGTATACGCTGCCCTCCTCGTCTATGGCTAGGTCGAACATGTGGCCCCGGGACGCGGTGATCGACATGAGGTAGACGGTGCCCGACTCCTCGTCCATCACCGCGGTCTCATAGATCCTGCCCCTACCGTCGACCCTCTTCGAGGGTCTTCCCCAGAACCATGATATGGTCCTAGCCTTGGTGGGTGACTCTACTATTAGTAGTATACTCTTCACGTTGACCCTCCTACCCTTGCCCCTCCTAGTCTCCTCCACCCTAGCCATCACGTCTCCCAGGTCCACCTCGCCCAGGGGCTTCAGGGTTGAGGAGGTGTACCAGGACAGCCTCTCCCCTAGGGCCCGGATCCTATCCTCTACGGTCTCAACGATCACGCTCAGGCCTAGGGTCATCACGCCCCTATGGAGCCTGCTAGTCCTACCGCTAGCCTGTATATAGGTGGGGGCGTCTGGGACCACCGCGTACACGCCGTCGGGGCCCCTCTCATATACTATAGAGCCGACGACGATGCTCCCCCCTAGCATAGCCTCAAGCCAGGAGTAGGCCCTGGAGGCTGAGGACCTAACCTCCTCGGCCAGCTCCCCCAGCGGCCCATCAGCCTCTATCCTACCCCTCACCGCCAGGCCCACGAGCCTCGGGTCGGGCACCTTGTCTAGCAGATCCTTGATCCTCCTTGCAGACTCCCCAGCCCACTCTACTCCCTCATCGGACATGTAGAGTAGGAGGCGTAGGAGCCTCCTGGGGCTGAGGAGCGCCTCCTGGGCCCTAACCCTAGAGCCTGGGATGCCTAGGAATATCGCGTATCTAACCCTCTCCGGCAGGTCTAGGCCCCTCACGAGGACCCCGTACCTGGACGCTACCCCGACTATAACATCAACCTCGCCGCCGGCCATCTTCTCCACTGCCCTCCTAGACGAGGTTACCGCCTGTGCAACCCTGACCCCGTCCCTGGCAAGCCTCTCGGCGACAATCCTAGCGTGGGGCTTACCGTAGACCTGGCTAACGAATACTATCCCACCGGGGCCCAGCCTCCTGACTAGGCCCAGGACCTCGCTGTAGGGGTCCCCTGTTATGGTGTAGGTGTCGACCACGTTCCTCATATAATCGGTGCCCCCGCCCACCTCGAAGCCTAGGAGCTCCTTGAAGACGAGGTGCTTGACGCCGCGGGGCCTCCCGGTTGCAGAGGCTATGACTAGCTGGGAGAACGCCTTGGGCGTGAAGGACCTCAGGAGGGCCTCGTACTCCACTATCCTACCCTTGATCCTCTCCACAACATGCTCCCTACCGGAGGCGAGGGCAGAGTATAGCTTCAGCTTGGCGTCTACAAGCTTGTAGGCGGTCTCCACTACATCCTCGGGTATGCCCATAAGCGTTAGTACCCTGTCAATGTTCCTACTATTCCTCAGTATACTGTCCACGTCGTCCACGATCACCAGGTTGAACGGGGAGTGCGGCTCCAGGGCCTGGAACCTCCTCTGTAGGAAGCCCGTGGTAACTACCGCTACACTGAAGCGGCCCTCCTCAATCCTCGCTAGCGCCTCCTCCCTGGCCCTCCTACCCATGCTAGAGTAGTAGTACGCCACCCCCTGCCCCAGGATCGACTCGATCCTGGAGGCGGTCTGCCTAACCAGGTTCTCGGTGGGGGACAGGTAGAGGACCCTCCAGCCCCTCCCCTCCACCCTGAACCCGGTGTACACGCTGAGGAGGGTAGACTTCCCTACCCCGGTGGGGGCTATGATCGCCATGCTATCCCCCATGAGGAGGCGCCTAGCCCAGCTCCTCTGGGCGCTCCACGGCCTCATGCCAACCTTTGATACGAAGTACTCCTCGAACCTCCTATACTCGGCCTCGAGCATGTAGAGCCATCCATACCCCCTCAGGGCCCCCCGGCTCCTCAGCTGCTCTGCAACCTCCTCCACGCTACCCGGGGAGGCCCTGGGTAGGCAGGAGCGGCATGGGAGCCCCTCTGCGAGCCTATCAGCCCCTATCGGCCCCCCACAGTTAGGACACATCCCCCTGTATACCGGCGTTATCCATCCTGGCAACTCCATAACCCCCACCGGGACTCTTCTACCCTCCCTGGTGGGGATGGTTAGGAGCCCTGGCGGGGTTGAGGAGGGGGAGGCCTGGTGTTACTCTAGGCTATGAGCACGGTTAGGGCCAGGGTTATGCCTATCGACAAGAGTCCACCCACGGCTAGGTATACCTGCATCCTACCCGGGTCAATGCCTAGGAGGAGCCCGGCCAGGGCCCCCGTGTAGATCCCAGTGGCGGGCAGGGGGATAGCCACGAAAACCGTCAAACCTAGGCCGCCCCACCTCTCTATCCCGGGCCCGGCCCTCCTAAGCGCGCTGGACCGGTACCTCGAGTATAGGCCCCCAACCAGGGGGGCCCTGGACAGTAGGGGGTCAACTATGGATAGGATCCTGGATAGGATGACCGAGAGTAGTACCGCCTCCAGCGAGGCTACCGCCACGACCTCGACCAGCGGGAGGCCCAGGTATGCGCCAAGTAGGACGGCATACCTAGGCTCGAGGCCGGGTATAAGGCCAGCTAACACCACAGCGAGTAGGGGGTCAAACCCCTCCAGCCACGAGGGGACCTGTACCGGTGGCACCCCTGAGAGCACCCACCAACACTGCCGTTAGGACTAGCAACGTACTGTATAATAGTATGCTCGCCGGTGCCCCTGCCGGGTAGGTTGAGGCTAGTAGGAGTGACGAGGCTAGCAGGGGGTAGGGGGAGTACCTTGGGGGAGCTATCAGGGCTGATGCGAGGAGGCCGGCAGCTGTTAGGGCAGCAAGGCTAGGGATGGGTGAGGCTAGGGTGAAGGCTAGGTATAGGCTAACTAGGATCCCGGCGAGGCTTGGGATCGACACGGTTAATACCAGGAGCCTGTAGAGTGCTAGATATGCCGCTGAAGCCCTCTTAATGAGGGGCCCGTGCTCCTGTACTATGCCGGCGGCCCTGCTTATGTCCCTCGCCACAATAGACTCTAGCAGGTCCCCGAGGACCCGGTGGAGGCCGGGCGGCTCGGGTGCCCCCGCCTTCTCGTGGACCTCGTGTATAGTCATGGCGGCCCTGGCCACCTCTAGGATGCTATCCTTGAGAGCGCTCCACTCCCTCGATGACCTTGCTAGGATGGATGTGTATGATAGTATGCTCGCGGCCTCGTCCATGGGGGTGTCCTCCCCGTGGGGCTTAGACTGCCATCTCCCACTCCTTCTTTTGTATGTATGTGGCGGCGTTTAGTATGAGGTACTTGGCTATGCTGGATGGGACGTAGTAGTGTGTCACGGAGACGTCGTCCCTAGACCCCTCGGAGTAGGCGGAGGAGATCTTCATCATGTAGATCTCGTCTGGCAGCCTCCTGGCTATCTCATCCCAGTTGGACAAGACGCTCTCAGGGTCAACGATCAGCTCCCTGGGCTTGGAGCCAGGCCCGGTCCTGATTACTATCCTCAGGGGGTCCCTCATCCTGGCGGGCTCGAAGTTGTGGCTGAACTCCTCCATCGATGCGACCTCCTCTAGGTCCTTGACCAGGACCCAGCGCCAGTCATCCTCGTCTATATCA
This sequence comes from Acidilobaceae archaeon, assembly GCA_027014125.1. GTDB lineage: Archaea > Thermoproteota > Thermoprotei_A > Sulfolobales > Acidilobaceae > S012-22. The sequence continues at coordinate 77,927 of JALWEI010000028.1, forward strand.
ATGAACCCGGCCACCCTGTGGTCCTTGTAGTCCGGCTTCCTCATCTCCCTCAGCCTGGAGTCTATGGTCTTCTCCGCCAGCTCCAGGAGGTCGGCCAGCTCTATCACGGTCAGCGCCGTCCCCTCTAGCATGCGGGCTATCCTCATCGCCAGATCCTGCATCCACGGCCTTATCGGCGGGAACCTGAGCACCTCTAGGGCTAGGGGTGTAAGGCCTCCTATGCTGGTTGTGAGCACCTTTATCCTGCCCTCCTTGAGCCTCTCTATGAAGTCGATAGCCTCCCTAACGTTTAGGTGCTCCTCTATGACCTGCCTCACAGCCTCGTCTACTAGTATGCCATCCTCATCCATGTCTATACTACCTATCTTGCCGAGATCCAGCTGTATCTCCCTGAGGACCTGGAAGGTGTAGGGGCTCCTCCTAACCGCTTTAGCTACAAGGTCCTCGAACTCTGCCAGGTCTATTGACTTGAGGGCCTCGATCGGGTTGAAGTCCCGGGCCCCTATGCTGAAGCCGAAGAACGTGCTCCTATAGTAGACGTTGAGCCCTGCCTCCTTTGACGCCAGGAAGGAGAGGACTATTGCCAGGGTCTCCGATACGCCGCTCCCCAGTGGAGCCGTGACTATATGCTCCCCGTTGTACTCCTCATATATGATCGTGTCGCGGGATGGGGGCTCTATCCCAAGCTTGTAATACCTATCCCTTAGCTGCTCCACTGCCTCAAGGCCGCTCCTATCGGCCTCTACCCCGTGTATGGAGCTGGGCTCCATTATGACGTCCATGAACACCTCCGCGACCCTCGAGGACCTGCGTGGCCCCTCGCCCTTCCAGAGCGGTATCTCCGCTGTGGACTCTGCCGGCTCCACCTCTATCTTGGCCATATTCTCGTCTATCCTCTTAACGCTCCAGGACCTCCCGGCTAGCCTGATCGTGTCGCCGACGCGTAGGTGCTTGTAGACGAATATCGCATCTATGTATCCTATGGTCTTGTCCCCGTGTCTCACTATGAACGAGTCCTTCTCTGGTATTGTTGAGAAGAACTCGGAGAAGTCGCGGCTCCACCACATCCGGGCGCCCCTATCGCCGCGGAACTGCCATATCTTGTAGAATGTCGGGCCGGGCCTTATCACTCCCATGGTCCTCTTGATTAGCCCGTTACCTTCCATGTAGGATAGCATCCTGTCGAACTCCTCCCTTGTAAGGGTGTATGCGTTCACAGACTTGATCAGGTTGAAGGCCTCTGCCTCGGGCACGCCGCCCCTCTCCATGGCCATGCCTAGGACCTCCTTGGCTATAACGTCCAGCGGTATCCTTTCTATGATCACGTTCTCCACGTAGCCGTCGTAGGCGAGTTCTGCCTCGGCTAGGGACTCGGCGAAGTCTATCACACCCATGGCCACTATGGAGCCCCTGGACTCCCCGTCGAGGGTGTGCCCGCTCCTCCCAACCCTCTGGAGGAGGCTAGCCACCCTGCCGGGCGCCCTGACCTGGATAACCTTCTTTATCTTACCAACGTCTATCCCGACCTCTAGAGTCTTCGTACATACTATGGCGCTCAGGCTACCCTTCCTTAGCCTCTCCTCGGCCTCCTCCCTGAGCTCGGCGGAGACGCTGGAGTGGTGCACGAATATCTCCCTGGCGTTTAGCCTCTCCAGCGAGTCCTTCAGCTTCTCCGCTACGTACCTGCTATTCACGAAAACCAGGCTGGGCTTCTCAACCTCCCTGAGAACCCTGGCTGCGACGTCTAGCCACGGGTCGCTGGAGTCGTCCTTCACGTAGGCCACGCTTAGCCTGGGCTTCTTCACCCTCCTCCCATCTACTATAACCCTCCTCCTGGAGCTGCTGCCGGATAGTAGTTCTAGCGCCCTGTCTAGGTCGCCTATTGTAGCTGATAGCCCGATCCGTTGTATGTCCCTGCCTGCTATCCTTGCGAGCCTCTCCAGCTGTATTATGAACTGTGCGCCCCTCTTGTTTGATAGGAGCTCGTGTACCTCGTCTACTATTACCCACCTGAGGTTCCTATAGTATACCCTGAACCTCCTCGACCAGTCGAGGTCTATCTCTAGGCTCTCGGGCGTGGTTACTAGTATGTGTGGCACATTCCTGAGCCTCCTGCTCCTCTCGCTGGCCGAGGTGTCGCCATGCTTCCTGGCGACCCTGAACCCCAGCTTGGAGGCCCACCACGAGATCCTTAGGTATAGGTCGTTTATGAGGGCCTTCATGGGGGTTATGTATAGGAGGCTGACTGGCTCGGCGCCCTCGCGGGCCATCATGGATAGTATAGGCAGGAGGGCGGCCTCAGTCTTGCCCTCTCCCGTTGGGGCGACCAGGATGGCGTTCGCCCCCTCGAGTATCACGGGTATGGCCTTCTCCTGGATCATTGTGAGGCCTGACCAGCCCCGCCTCCTGATCAGCTCCACGAGGCGCGGGTCCAGCTCCTCCACGGCCCTCGGCATTCCTCTAGCCATTATACAGCACCTCTACCCCTTAGACTCCTTCTTAGTGTTATCTGGCTCCCCCATTGTCTATGCCAGGATCCCCTTCACGGTGGCCGCTCCAATCTTATTAACTCTACGATACGGGAACCGTTTACATGAAGGTGGGATGAGGAGGAGTGCCAAGGAGGTACTACACCTGCCTAGTCTGTGGCAGGAAGTTCCCCGAGGGCCAGGGTATCATACTGGAGAAGGCTGGGAGGATCGTGCACCTCCACAGCAAGAGGTGCGCGTACAAGTTCCTGAGGCTAGTCCTAGAGAGGATAGATGACGGGTGCGCTAAGCCTGCTATAGACGAGGTTATAGAAGAGTTTGAGCAGATCAATAGGGAGAGGAGGCCCGTCAAGGTGATCTAGCATGCCCAAGGTGAGGCTATACTCCCTGCTTGCAGACGCGGCAGGGGCCAGGGAGATAACAGTATCCCCCAGGCAGGGGGCCACGTATAGGAGCCTACTAGAGGACCTAGCAGGTGAGAGGCCTGGCCTGGCGAGGGCCCTTGAGGCGATCGGGTGGGACGTGAGGGTTATAGCAGACGGGATCCCAAGAAGCCTAGACGACCCTGTAGAGGGAGAGGTCATACACATCCTACCCCCCTCAGCCGGGGGGCTCCACGTGGAGGTAGGGGTCCTCAGGAGGGGGGAGAAGGTAAGCCTAGACGAGGTACTAGAAAGGATAACCGGGTCCAGGAGGACTGGCGGGGTCGCAGTGTTCATAGGCGTGGTTAGGGGAGTGAACCAGGGAGAGGGTGTAGAGGAGCTCGTGTATGAGCATGCAGAGGACCTAACCGAGGAGGCGCTCAGGAGGATAGCGGTGGAGGAGGCAGAGAGGCACGGGCTAACCGGGGTTGCGGTATACCACTACACCGGGAGGCTGAGAGTCGGAGACCTGACAATGATCGTCGCAGTGGCCGGAGAGTCCAGGAAGAACGTCTTCCCGGCTATGGAGAGGATCGTAGAGAGGGTGAAGCACGAGGCCCCCATATGGAAGCTCGAGGTCAGGGAGGGGGGCCGGAGGGTCTACATAGTCGGGGATAAGTATATAGATGAGGGGGAGGTTACCGCTGGAGGATCTTCTCAGCGTTGACCCTATCCAGGATAACCTTAGCCTTCTCCAGGGCCTCCCCCACGCTGTCGGCCGCCACGTTGACCACGATCCTAGTACCCTTAACCCTCACCCTAAACCTCTTCTCCCCCTGTAGGATATACTCGTCCACAACCTCCAGCTCGTACTCCAAGCCGGGCCCCCAGGTTAGGATCTCTTGTCGTGCTAGGATTAATAGAGGATAACATAACCCCCAGGACATGGTGGGCGGGATGGATGCCCCAAGGATTGTAGTGACACCCCCAGGCCCGAGGGCTCGCGAGGTCCTGGAGGAGGATTCTAGGCTCATCATGCAGTCCTTCTCCCGGTGGTACCCCCTGGTCGTGAAGGAGGCTCGGGGGGTAGTGGTTGAGGATGTAGACGGTAACAGGTACCTAGACTTCAACTCGGGGCTAGTGGTTGTAAACGTGGGCCACAGGCATCCTAGGGTTGTTGAGGCTATAAAGAGGCAGGCCGAGAAGCTCATACACTACTCCCTAACGGACTTCTACTACGAGGAGGCGGTTAGGGCGGCGAGGGTGCTCCTCGAGATATCCCCCGTTGGGGATGGTAAGGTGTTCTACACCAACAGCGGGGCGGAGAGTATAGAGGGGACGATAAAGATCGCCAGGGGCCACAGCAGGGGGTCTAGGCCCTACATCATATCATTCCTAGGCGCCTTCCACGGCAGGACCATGGGGGCTATGAGCGTCTCGGCCAGCAAGCCGGTGCACAGGAGGGGCTTCTACCCCCTGGTGCCTCATGTAATACACGTGCCGTACCCCTACACCTACCGGTGCCCCTTCGGGGAGCTAGATGATAGGGAGTGCGGGGAGGCGGTGATAGGGTATATAGAGGAGTGGATATTCAGGAGGCTAGTAGACCCCGCGGAGGTTGCAGCGTTCCTGGTGGAGCCCATACAGGGGGAGGGGGGCTACATAGTGCCCCCCGACAACTTCCTCCCACGCCTCCAGAGCCTGGCCAGGAGGCATGGCATACTGCTGGCCCTAGACGAGGTGCAGACCGGGTTCGGTAGGACTGGGGAGTGGTTCGCCGCCCAGCACTGGGGTGTGGAGCCGGATCTGATGGCGACGGCTAAGGGTATAGCCGGGGGCCTCCCCCTGGGGGCTATAGTCGGTAGGAGGGAGGTGATGGACCTCCCCCCGGGTAGTCATGCAAACACTTTCGGCGGCAACCCTGTAGCCCTAGCCGCTATGATGGCCGTGGTTGAGGCGATTAGGGAGGAGGATATGCTGGCCAATGCTAGGAGGGTCGGCGGCGAGATAATGAAGAGGCTGCGGGAGATGAGCGAGGAGATAGAGCTGATAGGGGATGTGAGGGGCAAGGGGCTTATGATCGGGGTAGAGCTGGTCAGGGATAGGAGGACCAAGGAGCCAGCGAAGAGGGAGCTTGCAAGGGTGCTCGAGGAGTCGTTTAAGAGGGGCTTGCTGGTAGTTGGATCCGGGGAGTCCGTGGTTAGGATAGCTCCCCCACTCTCTATAACGATGGAGCAGGCCATGGCCGGGCTGGATATACTGGAGGAGGTGCTAAGAGCCGTCTCCCGGGGGTAGGCTGTAGAGGAGCTTCCTCCTCTCCTGGCTGGGTACCTTCACAACCTCTCCCCTCCTGACCATGTCAGCTATAACCCTGCGGAGGAGCCACAGGTCCACTCCCCTAACCCTCTCGATGAGGTCCTCGAAGCTACAGGGGCCGCACTCCCTGAGCGCCTCCAGGATCCTGGCCCTAGCCTCCTCGGCCTCCACGCCTAGCCCCCACTTATAACCAGGCTTGGCAACGGGAGGGTTATTATGGTGCCGCTATTGTCGAGGAGGGAGAGGCTGGAGCGGAGGCTGACCGTGGCAGCCTTCATAGTCTCCACCACCGCCTCGGTGATGAGCCTCTACGCAGCCATTCACCTGGGGCTGGCTAGGTACCTCTTCATGGGCCTACTCTGGGGGGTCCCCTCGTTCTTCACCGCCAGGTCCCTCCTATCGAGGAGGAGGTAGGTCCTCTCCGAGTACCTGACAGCGTAGCCCATATCCTCCAGCAGGGCCATTATCCTCCCAGCAGACTTGGTGGATACCCCCAGCATGGAGCTAACCTGCCTAACAGTCACATACCTCCTACCCGTGGCTACGAGCATGTCGGCCAGGAGCTTGAGGTCTACCGTTACCCTAACCTTCAACCCCCAGGGCACCCAACCTGCATCCTCCTTTTAAACCCCCGCGGGGGTTCCTCGTAGGTAAGTGGTGGGTGGCCGGAAGTGTCCAGGAAGATATACACCAGGTATAAGGAGGTGGTGGAGTACCTAGGCTTCAAGCAGCTAGACGTGTACAGGGTGGAGAGCGAGGGTAAGACCGTGGACATAATCAGGATCATGGACCCGATGACCGGCAAGGTAGGAGTTGTAAACCTGGGGGCGGCTAGGGAGACCCTATCAATGAAGGAGTTCCTGGAGAAGATAGTGAAGGGGGCGGAGGAGGCAGGGCTGCCTGTGAACGAGAGGAGGATAGCTATACTCCGGGAGAGGTTCTCGGGCCAGGCCTAAACACCGGGCACCCTAGACATAACCTCCAGGACCTCGCCGAGGCTGGGCATGCTGCTGCTACCAATCCTAGACACCTTAGCGGCGCCCGCTGCAACTCCAGCCCTAAGGGCCTCCCCCAGGCTGGCTCCACGGGAGATCCAGAGGTTGAAAGCGGCGTTAAACGCATCCCCCGCCCCCGTGGTGTCTAGGACCCTAACCCTGGGGGATGTGGCCCTGACAACCCCGCTCCTAGAGACGGCGTATGCACCCTCAACCCCCATCTTGACGACCACAGCCCTAAGCCTACCCGAGAGGAGCCTCCTAGCATGGTCTACATCGCCTCCCCCGGTCAGCGCCTCCAGCTCCCTCGCATTAACCATCAAGTAGTCCACCCTGGGGGCGACGCTTAGCACCCTCCTGGGCATCGACATGGCTACCCCGCCGGGGTCGTAGCTCACGCTATCATACATCCCGGAGGCCCTGTGGACCAGTACCGGGTCCACGCTGGCCAGGTGGACGTGGACCCACCTACCCTCGGGAAGGTCCTCGGGGCCCAGGTGCTTATTGGCACCCCGGCTCTTCACTATGATCCTCGACGAGAGGGAGGGTATGGAGAGCACCACTGCGACCCCGGGGCCCTCGCCGGGGACGAGTTTGACGTGTGTAACGTCCACTCCCTCCCCCCTAAGCACCGATAGCAGGCCGAGGTCCTCCGCTACCCCTCCAGTGGCGGCGACTATACTACACCTGGCCCCCATCCTGGCCATTGCGATAGCGTAGTTAGCGGCGGCGCCTCCGAGGCCGATCCACTGGTCCGTAGCCACTAGCGACTCCTCTAGCCCCGGGGGTCGGGGTACGGATAGTATGATGTCGAGGTTGATGTTGCCTACCGATAGATGCCGCTCACCAGGCCCGGGTAGATCCATCTCTTACCCTTTCCCCCGGCCTCCCTGTCCCATGAGGCGAGTATCCTAACAGCCTCGTTGGCCACCCTAGAGGCCTCCCTGACGCCCGCATCAACTATGAACTCGTCGGTAACCCTGTTAGCGACAGCGGCGCAGACGCACCCAGCCCTGGCGCCGTATATCGTGGCTAGGGTGAATAATGCGCTGGACTCCATCTCGAAGCCAAGCACCCCGAGGGCGCTGAGCTCCGGTATTATGGATGAGTGCCTGGGCGACATGAAGCCCCTATACCCGGGCCTCCCCTGGCCGACGTAGAAGCTATCAGTGCTGGCCACAATGCCCACGTGGTACCTGTAGCCCAGCCCCTCCACAGCCTCCACCAGGGCCATGACCACCTCTGGAGAGGCAACAGCCGGGAACCCCTCGGGCGCGTACTGCCTGCTGGTGCCCTCCATCCTGACGGAGGCGAGGCCTATAACCAGGTCCCCAGGCCTTATGCCCGACTGTATAGCCCCCATGGTCCCTACACGTATAAACGTGTCGGCCCCCACCCTTAGGAGTTCCTCCACCGCTATAGCGGCGCTGGGAGAACCTATACCAGTGGAGGTAACACTAACACCCACCCCCCTATACGTCCCGGTATAGGTCCTATACTCCCTATGATCGGCGACAAGCCTATGCTCGTCCCACATCCCCGCTATCAAGCCAGCCCTCCCAGGGTCGCCGGGGAGGAGGACGTAGCGGGCCACATCCCCCGGCCTGACCCTGAGATGGTACTGGAGCCCGCCCTCCCCCACGGGCTCAGCCGCACTCCTAAGCCTATCCCCCATCAGACTCCACACCCTAGGTCATTGCCATAATGGGCACCCAATACGCTATAATATATCCCCCGCCCCGCCACCCCCAAGGCCTACAGGGGGAGGGAGAATACTCAAGATACTAGTGCCGGGGAGGAAGGACGCCAGGGCGGTAGAGGCTATGCTAGACGCATTCATGCCCGGGTGGGGGGCCAGGGTGGAGAGCCTAGGAGGACTACGGGGCGGCAAGCTGCTGGAGGCCGCCAGGGAGAGGATGGAGCCCTTCACGGTAATCCTCCTAGGCTCTAGGGAGGAGTGGGTTGCCAGGGAGCTGGAGAAGGAGGCCCCCGTGTTCTCCGAGGTCCTAGTATCTAGGGCCGCTAAGGTAAGGAACAACCCGCTGGGCGTGCTACACGGGCTCCTCTCAACAGCTAGGGCCGGGATAAGGCTGAAGGCATCATGGATAAACGGGTCCCTGGTGCTCGCGGGGGTCCACGGGTCCACCCTAGAAGGGGCCCCTATATCCCCCCAGGGGGACTCCTTCCTTGTATACGGGCAGGGGGCCAGGATCCTATCCCTATTCCTAGTCAGGAGGATACCCGGGGCGGCGCTCCTATACAAGGCTGGAGGGGGGAAGCACCTAGTCTACACGGGCCCGGGCCCCATGGGGGAGGTATATTTCACCAACGGGTACGGGCCCCCCAAGGCCAGGTCCTACCCGGGGGCGCCCCGGGCAAGGGTATCCATGGAGTCCATAGTGGAGGCTAACAGGGAGATAGTAGGGATACTGGAGAGGCACACGGTCGGGGTCCTCAGGAGGACGGCGGGGGAGCCTGATGTGGTCCTAGTCCCCTGGAGCGGGGGCAAGGACTCTACAGCAGCCCTACTAGTGGCGATAGAGGCGTTCGGCAGGGACAGGGTGAGGGCGGTGTACGTCGACACCGGGATAGACTTCCCGGAGAACCTTGAGTACGTGGAGAGGGTAGCATCAATGCTGGGGGTTGACTATGTAGTGAAGAGGGCTACAGTAGACGATGGCCTTCTCATCGAGGGGATGCCCATGCCGGATCCTGACTACAGGTGGTGCACTGGCAGGAAGCTGGACGCCCTCAGGGAGGGCTTCAGGGAAGCGGCCCAGGGCAGGGTGGTAGTCGTCACCGGCGACAGGGACGCGGAGTCGGAGAGGAGGGCCAAGAGGCCGCCGGTGAGGCTGGACGAGAAGCTGGGGTACCCCGTGGTATCCCCCCTGAAGCTGTGGAGCGGGGCACACGTGCAGGCCTACATACTGTCTAAGGGGGTCCCGCTAAACCCGCTCTACGAGAAGGGCTTCTACAGGATAGGCTGCTACATATGCTTCGCCCTCAGGGGGTGGGAGATAGAGGTGATGAAGAGGGGAGGGGTGCTTGATAGGATAATCGGGCAGAGGCCCGGGCACAAGGTCCTCATAGACAGGTTCCTGGAGATGAAGAGAAAAGGATTTGGAGGAGACCTCGGAGATTGTATATGTGGGGCGTAGGTGCACCAGGGTTGGACGTGGAGGAGAGGCTCAACCTGATAACTAGGGGAGCCCTTGAGGTGGTAACCAGGGAGGAGCTCAGGGAGAAGCTGGAGTCGGGAGAGAGGCTACGGGGCTACATAGGATACGAGCCCAGCGGGCTCGTGCACATAGGATGGCTCATATGGATGATGAAGGTAAGAGACATGGTTGAGGCCGGGGTTGACTTCACAGTGCTGGAGGCTACGTGGCATGCCAGGATCAACGATAAGCTCGGGGGAGACATGGAGCTGATAAGGGAGTCGGCCAGGCTGGTCAGGATAGTCATGGAGGCCCTGGGGGTGCCGGTGGAGAGGATAAGGTTCCTGGACGCCGAGGACCTTGCCGGGGACAAGGACTACTGGGCCCTCGTCATAGGGGTGGCAAAGAATACTACCCTGGCGAGGATCAAGAGGGCCCTCACAATAATGGGTAGGAGGGCCGACGAGGCCGAGCTGGACGCGTCCAAGATCATATACCCGGCGATGCAGGTCGCCGACATCTACTACATGGACCTAGACATAGCCCTGGGAGGGATGGACCAGAGGAAGGCCCACATGCTCGCCAGGGACATAGCAAAGAGGATGGGGGCCAAGAAGCCCATAGCGGTGCACACACCCCTACTCACCGGCCTCCAGGGCACCGGCAGGATGGACCCCTCCAGGCTAGCAGGCATGGAGGTAGACGAGGTGTACGCGGAGGTCAAGATGAGCAAGAGCAAGCCCGAGACAACCATACTAGTCCACGAGGACCCCAAGGAGATAAGGAGGAAGCTGAGGAAGGCCTACTGCCCCCAGGGCCAGGAGGAGTACAACCCGGTCATGGAGATAAACAAGTACATACTATTCCAGACACCAGGCTTCAAGCTAGTAGTAGAGAGGCCAAGCAAGTACGGCGGCACGATAGTCTACGAGTCGTACGAGGACCTTGCAAGGGACTTCAGGGAGGGCAGGCTACACCCGCTAGACCTGAAGAATGCCACCGCCGAGGCGTTGGCAAAGCTACTCGAGCCGGTTAGGAGGAGGATCCAAGGCGACCCAAGCCTAATGGAGGCGATCAAGAGGATCCAGGGGGCAACAACCAGGTAGCAGGTAATAAGGCCCCACACACCCAAGAAGACTAGGGGCCCCATATTGGAGAAGGTATTCCAGCTCCTAGACGTCACCTACGAGATAGTCTCGGGAGCCCCGGCAATCCTGATCTACGCCCGGGACGAGGCGGGCTCCAGGATACTACTCATACACGACAGGTTCAGGCCATACTTCTACGCGGTACTGGAGCCCGGTGCAGACCCCGGCAGGGTGGCGGGGGAGATCAAGAGGCTCTCCGAGCCCGGCAGCCCCGTGCTAGAGGTAAAGGAGGAGGACCTCAGGTACATAGGCAGGCCGGTCAAGGCCCTCAAGATAACAACCCTCATACCGGCAAGCGTGAGGAGGTACAGGGAGAGGGTAGCCAGGATACCCGGGGTAAGGGAGGTCCTGGAGGCCGATATAAGGTTCGCCATGAGGTTCATGATAGACCACAACCTATACCCCATGAGGTGGTACAGGGCGGAGGTGGAGGAGCACCGCGGGCTCCCCGGCTACAGGGTGGAGGGCTTCTACAGGGTAATCGGAGAGATAAGGGAGGAGCCAGGCCTAGCCAGCGCGGACCCCCTGGAGGGCCTCAGGATCCTAGCATTCGACATAGAGGCATACAACCCCCGGGGCTCCCCGGAGCCTGCCAGGGACCCGGTCATACTCATAGGGGTAATGGAGAAGGGGGGAGAACCCGAGATCCTGGAGGCGGAGGACCACAGGGACAGGGCCCTCATATACAGGTTCACCAGGAGGATCCTAGACTCGGACCCCGACATAGTGGTTGGCTACAACCAGAACAGGTTCGACTGGCCATACCTAATGGAGAGGTCGAAGATCAACGGTGTGAAGCTAGACGTCACCAGGAAGGCGGGAGCGCAGCCGCAGACCAGCGCGTATGGCCACATATCCCTCCACGGCAGGCTGAACGTGGACCTATACGACTACGCCGAGGAGATCAGCGGGGTCAAGATCAAGAGCCTAGAGGAGGTGGCGGACTACCTTGGAGTCATGCCAAAGGAGAAGAGGACCCTGATAGACTGGTGGAGGATAGCAGAGTACTGGGACGACCCGGCTAAAAGGAGGGAGCTAATCAACTACACCAGGGACGACGTAGTCTCGACAATGCTACTGGCAGAGAAGCTACTCCCCTTCGGGTCCCAGCTAAGCCAGGTAAGCGGGCTCCCCCTAGACCAGGTGATGGCGGCGAGCGTGGGGTTCAGGCTGGAGTGGAGGCTCATCAGGGAGGCAAAGAAGCTGGGGGAGCTGGTGCCCAACAGGGTTGAGAGGGGGGAGGAGACCTACGCCGGGGCTGTCGTCCTCAGGCCCAAGCCGGGGATACACGAGTGGATAGCGGTACTAGACTTCAGCAGCATGTACCCCAACATAATGATCAAGTACAACGTGGGGCCGGACACGCTACTAAGGCCTGGCGAGGACCCGGGGCCGGAGGGGGCCTACGTAGCCCCAGACGTGGGGCACAGGTTCAGGAGGGAGCCCCCCGGATTCTTCAAGAGGGTGCTGGAGAAGTTCCTATCCATGAGGAGGATGGTGAAGGAGGAGATGGCCAAGGCCCCCAAGGGGTCGCCCCTCTACAGGCTCCTGGACGAGAGGCAGAGGGCGATCAAGCTCCTAGCCAACGCGTGCTACGGCTACCTAGGCTGGCCCGGGGCCAGGTGGTACTGTAGGGAGTGCGCAGAGTCGGTGACTGCATGGGGGAGGCACACGATACTCTCAGCCATAGACCTGGCCCGCAGCCTAGGCCTCAGGGTGATATACGGGGACACGGACAGCCTGTTCGTTGACTACAAGGAGGACAAGGTCAGGGAGTTCATGAGGCTTGTGGAGGAGAGGCTCGGCTTCGAGATAAAGCTGGAGAAGGTGTACAGGAGGGTCTTCTTCACTGAGGCGAAGAAGAGGTACATAGGGCTAACCATAGACGGCAAGATAGACGTTGTAGGATTCGAGGCCGTCAGGGGCGACTGGAGCGAGCTCGCCAAGGAGACCCAGATCAGGGTGGCAGAGATAGTCCTCCGCACCGGTGACGTGGAGAAGGCGGTAGAGTACGTGAGGAGCATAGTCGAGGACCTGAGGAGGGGAAGGGTGGACCCCAAGAAGCTAGTCATATGGAAAACCCTAACCAGGAGGCCGAGCCAGTACGAGGCCGAGCAGCCCCACGTGCACGCTGCAAGGATAATGATGAGGGCCGGCTACAGGGTGGAGCCGGGGATGAAGATCGGCTTCATAATAACACGGGGCAGCGGCCCCCTATCGAGGAGGGCCAAGCCCTACTTCATGGTAGACCCGGGAGAGATAGACTACAACTACTACATAGAGAAACAGGTGATACAGGCGGCCCTAAGGATACTGGGCTACCTGGGTGTGACGGAAAAGAGGCTCAAGACGGGGAGGAGGCAGACAAGCCTAATGGACTACCTAGGCTAGGTCGCTGAATGTCATGAACCTCACATTACCAGGCCTGCCCTGGAGCTTGCTCCCAACCCTAGCACCGATCAGGAGGCTCACACCCTTCTCGGCGGCAGCGTCTAGGAGCCTCTGCGTTATGATACCGTCGAAGAGTATAGCGTGTATCTCCCCGGGCTGGGCGGACTGGATCCTGTTGAAGAGGTCCCTAACCTTAACCCTCCCAATCTCCCTCCACTCCCTATCATAGAGCACAGCCTCCAGCGTGCCCTTAACCTCATCAATCTTATCAACAACACTCTTGGGTATAGCCATAGTCGCGGTGGCCTGCCTCGGCTTCTCCTCCACCGCCTCCTCCTTCACCGCAGCCTCCTGCTTAGGGGCCTCCTCCCTAGCCTCCCTCGCCTCCTCGGGGAGGAGCTTCTTCCTAACCTCCTCCGCCGGCTGCATCGCAGCCAGGGCCTCCGCGATCTCCTTGCCCGTCAGCTGCTCTACCTCCATCCCCCGGGGCGCCCTGGCGACGTAGTCCACCTTAGCCTGGCTCAGGAGGGTCTTGAGTATCAGGTCCCCTCCCCTGTCTCCGTCCACGAATGCTATCAGCTTCTTGCTCTTCCCCAGGTCTATTATGGTCTTGGGTATCTTCTCCCTGGCCCCGCCTAGGGCGATCACGTTGGTGTACCCATACCTCATCAGGTTGGCCACATCGGCCCTACCCTCCACCACTATAACGGTGTCGGCCTTCTCCACGTCAGGCCCCGCGGGGAGCTTATCCGGCCCGTACTCCCTGACCTTGGCAGGCCTAGCCTCAACCCCCTGGACCTTCCTTATAACCTCCTTCAGGTCCGGCTCCTCCGCCTTCATCTTCTTCAGTATCTCCCTACTCCTCTCTATGATCCTCCTCAGCTTCTCCGCCCTCAGGTCCTTAATCTCCTCAACAGTGATCCTAGCATCATACGGCCCAATCCTATCAACAACCTCGAGCATGGCAGCCAGTATAGCGGTCTCAACCCTGTCAAGGTTGCTGGGTATCTGTATAGTCCCAACAGTCTTAGTACCCTGATACTTTATATCAACGTGGATCCTACCAATCTTCTCCTTCTCCTGCAACTCCTCCAGGTTAAACTGGCTACCCAGCAAACCCTCAGTCTGCCCGAAGATCGCACCTATAACATCATGCCTATCAACCCTACCATCAACCTCAAGCCTAGCCCTAATCAAATACTTCAACCCACACACCCAGGCTGGAACCAGGACCAAGACAAGCCTATAAGCATACACCAGCCAACTACACACTCAAAGCCTCCATCAACCGCCTAACATGCAACCCAACCAACCCCAAAACAGAAACAACAACACCAATAACACTGCCAAGACAAGCACTAGCCCCCAACACCCGAGAAGCCTCATCCCTAGAGGGGGCTACAGCGGCAATCTCAGCAGCAACCCTACCCAAAGACCCACGAGCCCTCTCAAGCTCATTAATAAAATAACACAAATCATTCAACAAAAACCTAAAAAACTCATAAGAAACATGCCTAATACCTATAAGAGAGGCAACAACCCTATACTCAGGCAACACCTCAACAAGTCTAACAGACAAAGAACCAACCTCAGAAACATAACCCAAAAAATCACTACAATTAAACCCATCAACAGAACCCGTAGACCTCAACCTCGAAATAAACCCATCAACATTACTATAAAAATCATTTAGATACTTAAAATAATCCCTAGCATCATCAACAACAGACTTTACCTGCCCGGCAAACGCATGAGCCTCAAGATACCCCCTACCACCCAAACTAGATAAAGCTCTAACAACATCACCAAACCTATCTAACAATATAGGACCATGAGATCCAAGACCCCTAAAAGACAGAGGATCAACACACACCTCCACCACAAGCCACCTCACTGCACCAAACCAGCATCCCTCAAAATAGCATCAGCCAAAACAGCCAACCCATTCACAAACAAAACATCACTAACCACCTCCATCAAACTATCACGATCAAGATCACCCATAACTTCCCTAACAGCCACCTTCACATCATCAACTCTCAACAACCTAGGCTTATCTTTATACGAGAGATCTTTTTCGTGTATAGAAATAGTGTAAACATATTCGATTATTTTAATTATATTATTAATATTTTTAGTTAAAGTGTTAAGATAATCGAGATAATATGTGGCACTAGCACTCTTATCCGATGACTTCCCTCCAAGACGTTTAACCCATGGAATAAAAGATGTAGTTGGTAAAGTTGGTAAAGTATGTAGTTGCTCACTTTCGATTAGTGTTGTATCACTAGGAATATTAAATATGTTCCCACCTATCTTTCTAATAAAATATTGTATTGTATCATTATGATATGTAGGATCTATATGTGTAATAACACCAAACCAATTAACGTATTTCATCAGTATATTAAAATATTCGATCGAACGTGATTGTAATGCATTTAGGATTAACAAGATGCTATCACGAAGTCTATTTATGCTCAAAGGATCGGGTCTCGTCACAGCAACAATAGCATCTGAAACAGATAAAACATCTTGAGTAACCAAACCAAGTCCATTCCTTAGGTCCCCCAGGACAAGATCTAGATTTTCTTTTTTGGAAAAATATTGTATTACCTGTTTCATTTGATCGGATAAAAATGCTCTCCTTCTTAGAGAAGAACCCCATGTGTAATGTATATGGACAATAACATCTGTATCAAATGGAGTCAAAAGAGAAGGAATGCTATATGAATCACATCCAATTCTCAAAGGAATGATATCGTTATCACTAGGCTCCATACCCCAAAACATCAGAGTAAAGAATGAACGAATATTCCAGGTATCGGCTGATAACTCGGTATTAAGTTTAGCAAGTTTGTCTATTCCTATTTTATCTATGTCCGCGTAATATATCAGGCTTGGAGCTTCAAAATCGAAATCCACAACACCGATATTGAATGGATCTTCGTGATTCCAAAATAATTTTCTTAACTCAGATAGCCTAGGGCACGACAGTAGCCATGCAAGTCCAATAATAACGCTACTGCGACCAACACCACCACTAGCGCTATAGAATCCCACTAGCTTCCCTCTATAGCTAGTACTCATTTCAAGCCCCAGGAGAAGTTACTCATCCTTGATCATATAAAGCCAAGTTAACTCTCTGGCGGCAAGAATCTCTATTACAAGGTAAGCTTAGTGTCACTGGGCAGAGACTCGGTAGAGCCTCTTATGTGCGCATTTAAATGGTAATATGTTATGGGTGTGGTTGTGTGGCAAATAGTAGTATCCCCAATATGGTTGCTGAGAAGGTTGTAGAGAGGTTAGTGAGCGAGGGTATGAGTTTTAGATTGAGGAGAAGGGGATCGGAGTGTGTGCAAGACTATGTGGGCGCGTTCGTAGCCTTAGAGGGGCTGGACGGTGCAGGGCTCTCTACTCACTCTACGATCTTATATTGGGTGCTAAACAAGCTCAGAGACCCTGGTAGTGTATGGTCTCCGGCTATCTATCTGACTAAGGAGCCTACACTGGGTAGTATAGGCTTCATCGTGTGGCAGGCTATCCGCAGGGTTGTACCAGAGGAATATAGGGTTCCGCAGGTTATGGCGTTGCTCTTCGCTAGCGATAGGATAGTGCACCTTCTCGCTGAGAGGATAGAGAATCAGGAGGATAGTTGTGATGGTATACTGAGATGCATAACTAGGCCGGGCATAGTGATTACCGATAGGTACAAGTATAGTAGCCTAGCATACCAGAGTCTCCCCGTGCCCATGAGAAGGAGAGAGCGAACCGTTATTGTCGATCCTCCGGAGAAGGAGTGGATTTGGGAGGTAAACAGGTATGCTCCACCTCCGCATGTAGCGGTTATGATAGATGTAAAACCGGATGAGGCGATAAAGCATATACGTGGTGAGAGGGCTGCACTACAGCTCTACGAGGCTAAGAGGACGTTAGAGCGTGTGAGAGAGAATTTCATGGAGATATTCGAGGAGTTATCTAGGAGGCCGGAGTATACCGGTATGGAGAAGCCGCATTGGGCTAGCCTTGTGAAGGCGTTTGCCAACCTAACGCCAGAGTGCTTATACCCGATGCCGGGGGCCTATCCTAGGGTTGTTATCGTGGAGAGGAGGGAGCGGATAGAGGATACGGCGTATGAGGTGGCGGTAAATGTTTTGAGGGAGCTGGAGAGGAGCCGTATAATAGAGTTCGCCAAGTAATCCTCCCTTATTTTATAGTGGTTGTATAGTAGTTGTCTAGGACTATGTCGGTGTTTAGTATGCCCGGGTCGTCTGTCCCTATTACAACCAGCTCCTCTACACGCTTCTCCCTCTTCAAGTAGTTGAGGAGTGGATGCTCAGCGGGATGATCCAGGCCATGCATTGCAGCGTTGGAGCTGGGGCACACCTCGATCAACAGCTTGTTCCTCGCTATCTCCTCTATTAGATACTCCCTTATCTCCCTCGCCCTCTTTAATGGGCTGGGGCCTAGCAGATCCTTAATACTGGCTGGCGCCGAGCCCCTGAGTATAGCCTTTGCGCTTGAGAGGTAGGAGCCGAGGTAGTCCATCGCATCTTCCGGCAGGTATGTGGGGCCTGCCAGGATCCTGTATGGGTGGCCGTGCCTGCGTGTTATGGAGGTGAGGGTGTGGTAGTAGTGTAGTAGTATGGACTGCCAGGGCTCCAGGGGGCCGCTTGACGTTGTGAATGCCACGGCTAGGGATGGTATGTTGTAGAGGGCCTTGTAGCCGTCCCATATGGCCTCGGGCCTGTAAGCTGTACCGTAGATCTTTGTGGATAGGCTTCTTATGCTAGACTCTAGGTGGGCCCTCACGCGATACCCCGGATCGTCTAGGACTCCGGTAGAGTAGAGCATGTACTCCCACACCAGGTCCTCTAGAAGCTCCTGCATAGGCTGGAGCCCAGCGCCGCTGATCATGGGGTGGAGGCCCAGTGCATACCCGTGGCCGATCCTGTCACCCGGGTTCCGGGGGATGAGTATAATGGTGTCATATATGCTCCTGAGCCCGCGGAAGACGCTAATATAGTCCTCGCCAGAGTGGTACGAGTTAGTCAACCTCCTCCCCAGTATGACACTAACCACGTTGTCGAGCATGGTGAAGGGGAGGGAGAAGGGCCAGTTAGGAGAAGCCTTCTCAGGCCCAGCAACGTCGAGCCCAGCAAAGAGGCGTGGGAGGGTGGCATCACTCCTAAGCCACCTCAGCAGCGTATCGGTATGCCCGGTGATCCTATCCAGGAGGTTACTACACCTAAACGGGTCCTGGTAGCCCGATAGCAGCCTGCCCCTACTCCTCACGCTACAAGGCTCTTTAAGGAAGCTGGTAAACACGCGGACCCTATCAAAAACACTCTTATCACGGGCAGCTAGGGATCGAAGGATCTTAAAGTCCCTCTCATCTATAGACACCTTAACATGATACACAGAGGCATTCCTGAACGAGAGGCCAGAGTGAAATAGGGCCCCCCGCAACCTCACAGCCCTCCTACTAGATGTAGTCAGCTTGGATATCCTCCTAAACACATTGATAAAATGCTCAAGCCCCAAATAGACGCGGCTAACAACATAGAACTGATGAAGATAAATCATATAACCCAAATACAGTGTAAACAATCTAGAATAAACAGGATCACCGATATTTCCGTAATAAACATAAATTTTATACTCAATATCAAGCAAATCACCTACAGAGTTGGACCGCGCTAGAGGATCAAATCTGCGAGGAGAAGAGGAGCCTCCCCCGAGCTGGTACCAAAACCACCTAACATGCCTAACAGAAACCCTATCAAGCAAACTATCACTAACACCATCCCTAACAACATCACCTATAAGACTACTCAGCCAACCTGGAATCCGTTTATTAATTTGATTATTATGTAAATTATATAAGAGATATAATCTAATAATAGATAATAAAACATATAATTTATTAATATTATATTTTATCTGATTCTGACTATTATACCTAAAAAGTTTTTTATAAATCCTAGTATTATTTATAATATCAGGATGAAGACGAAGAAGCCAAGACTGGATACCATAATATAAAGCACCAAAATGAATATGATAATCTTCAAACGTATCAAGATATATATTAAGCATTAAAGTATTATTCTTAACCAAATAATTAACAAGAAAATCGGGAACAAATCTATAAACAATATATAAACTATTAAAATTAAAATTAGAAATATTATATTTAATTACATTATAAATATTATCAATAATGTGTTTACTGCGTGTAATTTTTAAACAAGCGTCTCTAATATTCGCATACTCACTATAATGTATAATATAGTGAGGTTTATATTCAAATGACTTAGAGATGTGTTTATTAAGAATTATATCAAAACAATGATAATTAACTAAATAAAGAATTTTATATTTATTATTTTTTATATATAAATTATGCATTTTCTGTGATCACCTTATTATTATCGCTCTTATTATT
>JALWEI010000029.1 GCA_027014125.1 Acidilobaceae archaeon
GTCCGGGGGGCCCTCTCTAGCACCCCAGCCCGGTCTAGCTGCTCCACCATCGCTATGTGCGTGTGGGGCCCATGGCCCGGGCCGGGCTGGACTACGGGTATGAACTCCCCCGGATAGCGCTCCATGAACCTGAGGGTCCTAGCTAGGGTCTCCCCGGGATCTCCGGGATGGTCGGGGGCGACCACGTAGGTGAAGAGACTCCTGTTGTTATTGGCGAAGCTTGCGTAGCTTGCAGGGTCAACCCACGCCTCTCCCCTCCCCTGGTGGTAGGCCCCGGAGTCTAGCATAACCTCCCCCAGCCTACCCCTCAACACCCGGAGCCTCTCTAGGGCTGATGGCTTCCACCTTAGTATCGTGTAGCTTAGCAGCACATCCACCTTGCCCAGCCTGGCTAGAGCCTCTGCTTTTGAGCGCGAGAGGTCCGGCAGCACCAGGAAGACCCTGACCATGGAACCCACCTCTATAGCGTGGCCGTTGCCATCGCTAGGTCTATGAGCCCCCTGCGAAGCTCCTCCAGGCTCCTCCTACTCCTGTAGCTTAGGGGGCTCATCCTTGGGGGGCCTAGCATGTGGACCTCTACTCCAGACCTGGCCGTTGCATGCTCTAGGGCAGTCCTGTAGGCCCTAACGTTGACGTACGCCGCCAGGGCCCTGTACTCTAGGGCTAGCCTCTTGAGGTCCTCTGTGACTCCCGCGATGAGTAGTTCTAGCCTCCACGGCTGCCTCTTGTAGAGCTCATGCCACAGGGGCCTCACATCGCACCACCTATACCTGTGCTCCTCGCCCTGCTTCACGATGCCGGGCTTGCAGCTGTCCACCGCGGCCAGGTCGAGTATGCCAGTGTCGACCAGGTCCCCCACAACCCTCATCACAATCCTCCAGTTCTGGCCTAGGGTGTAGTCGCCCATCCTAACCCCGGGGTTGCATGGAAGCAGTAGTAGCAGCCTGGCGCCTCTTGCCACCCACCGGCCCCCCACAATGACGGCCAACCATTATGACGACCAGGTGCCGGGCAGGGTATATAGTGGGGACAAGTCTCTGTAAGCAGAGCAGCTGGTATACCCCTATAACAGCGTGGCGGTATTACGCCCTTGATGGTGCATAATGGCACGGCGGCCCGGGTTTGCGCCGGGTCCGCTAATTATGCTTAGACGTATACACAATTCCTTAGGGGTTTATGGGCTTGGCGTATACCGAGCTTGGCGATGCGCCACCGGAGTGGGGAGGGCTTGCCCTAGCCCTCGCAGCCAGGGGCGTTGAGGAATCCGGAGGGGCCAGCCTGATCAGGGGCGGGTGGAGTAGGCTTAACCAGGTGGAGCCGCTCCTCGGGGTTAGGTGGGATTGCGAGTACTTCATAGATGTGGGGGCCAGGGGGTACCGGGGGACGCGTGGTGGTGTGGAGGGCTTCGTGCTCAAGGCTGCTGTGCTGGAGAGGTGTTGGGCTGGGGATAGGGTTAGGGAGCGCATTCTGTACCCCCTGATCGGTGGGGACGGCTACTCCTTCCTGCCCGTTGTGGGGAGTGAGAGGCAGAGGCAGGCTAGCCTTTACCTGGCAGAGCTTGGCATCATGCTCTCTATAGCGCTGGGCGAGCAGCCCCCCGGCTCGCCTGGTGGGCGCAGGCTCGTTGTGAGGCATGGGGCCCTGCTCCAGCAGTTCGGGACCTACTTCAACAGGGTCTTCGATATGCCTTGTAGGAGTATGGAGGCTGTGCTCAGGTACTCAGGCCTCCCCCTGGAGGTTGTGTATAGTGTTAGGGACGAGTCTATAGTTAGGAGGAGCGGCCAGGGCGAGGCGTGTAACCCCGGGCTTGCCGCCGTGGCGCTCCTCTCGAGGCTGGGGAGAGTTGAAGGGGCCACTATTGCAGCCGTCTCTGAGGACCTTAGCAGGAGCAGGCAGCTCTCGACGTATGTGCTCCTCGGCGTTATGGAGTCGTATCCGCGGGGGCTCCATGCCGATGCCCTGATAAAGAGGGCTATATCCAGGGCTGGGTGCACGGAGGATCTTGTGGATGAGCCTGGTAGGGTTGCCCATGACATGGCTGCGCTGCTGGAGACCATGTTAGCCAGCCTCTTCTCCTCCTCAAGGCCTCCTTGGGAGGTGTTGGAGGAGGCTTCCAGGCTGGGCAGGGATGAACTCGTCCTGGCCATATACAGGGGCCAGGCCCTTGAGAGGCTGGGCGTGAAGAGTGATGTAGACGTTATGATGCTGTACAGGTACCTATTCGGCCCCGAGGACCTAGCCGGGACTCCTCCCCTCAGCAAGAAGACCCTGGTCGGGCCCCCAGCGGCTGCTAGCTACAGGTCCAATAAGCTTGAGGAGGCCACTGGCGTGCCGGCTGAGAGGCGCCTCTCCGACCTCCCCGATGTCGAGTTTACATACATATTCACTGATCGTATACCCTCCTGCCGGACCCTGGCTAGGCACGCTGAGAGGATGGGCGTTTCTCCTAGGGAGCTGGCGGAGCTTGTCCAGGTTAGGCACCCCATAAGGCTAGAGTATATCCCTGGCGGTGATAGTGAGGACCTTGCTAGGCACATATATACGCAGAGCCAGGCCACCCACTTCGGGGTACCCTCCCCCCTTATAGTTGTCGACCAGAGGAGTAGGGTTAACGAGTGGGAGGCTGCCGCCCTTGCAAGCCTCCTCGAGAGCCTGGGGAGGAGGATAGTGCCCTACTCCACCTTCATAAGAGACTTCGCCACACGGAGGAGGTATATGACCTAGGCTCTGCGCATGGGGTGGCTACAGTGGCTGAGGATAGGCTTACAGGCTTCACGACTAGCATAGAGGCTTATGGGCGCGTGCAGGGTATACTCCTTAGGCCCGCCGAGGCTGTGGTAAGGTACGGCACCCTGGTTGAGGTCGGCGACAGGACCTCGGGGGACAGGTACCTGGCCATGATCACCGACGTGAAGGAGGAGACCCCCCATCCGGCCCTAGACGTTGAGAGGCTCAGGAGGATCTACGAGTCCATAGGAGCCACCAGGCTCGAGGACGCCGTCAGGGTCCTGGAGGAGATAATGAGCCCGGGCCAGGAGCTGGTAAGGTGGAGTAGTATAATGAAGGTTGAGTTGAACGTGCTAGGCCACGTGGTTAGGACCAGTGGCGGGGAGAGGCTGGAGCCCTACGACAGGCCGCCCCGCCCCTTCAGCAGGATCCAGTACCCCGATCCCACGAGGCTTGAGAGCCTACTCCACCACCGGCTAGGTGTGGACTACTCCGAGGGCGGCCTCTACCTGGGCAGGCTCAGCTACAATAGGGAGGTCAGGATCTACCTAAACCCGGCTAGGCTTACGACCCACCTCTCGATACTAGGCCAGACCGGGAGCGGGAAGACGGAGACGGTGAAGAGGCTGGTATACGAGGTCTCCTCTAGGAGGGATAGGATAGGCTACCCCAGGGGCGGGATAATAGTATTCGACATAGCCGGGGAGTACACTGGGTACCCCTACCTCAGGGAGGACACGGTGCCCCTCCTTGATGCTGTGATGAAGCCCAGCCAGTACGGCGGAGGGAGGCAGCCTGGGCGCCTTACGATCATAGTACCCTACGAGGCCTCCCGTGCTGGCGCACAGGCCCAGAGGGAGTACCTGTGGAGCGGCCTGGCTGATATGGCCTGTAGCCTCTCCCTGCCACCCAGGCTGGGCTCTAGCATAGATGTCCTGGCCTTCTTCGACAAGGACAGGGCGATGTCTAGGGCCTCCCCAGGATGCTCCGGGCTAGAGCCCTCCAAGGCGAGGTATAATGACGCTTATAGGCTGATCAAGGATAGCAGGAGCCTAGTCATACTACTCCCCCTACCCGGCTTCATGGACGTGGAGGAGATGATCGAGGTGAGCGGCGCCACCAGCGAGTACTTCCCCCTGATAGTCTCAGACCTAGCCTCGGCCCTGGACCTCTACAGCGGCCAGGACGTCTATGGCGTCACCCTAATGATAGCCCTGCTGGACGCCCACCTTAACAGGAGGCTGACGGGAGGCGTATCAAGCAGGAGGGACGCGGAGTCTAGGGCTGGGAAGATCCTTGACGCCATGATACTCTGGTGCGGCGACCAGGGCAAGAGGCCGGAGGATGAGCTGGGCAGAACGCTGGCAGGCGATGAGAGGAGTGGGAGGAAGTACTTCTTCCCACTCCTCCGCTACCTTGCCTGGCTATCCTACAGGCTCGGCTACGCCGACCCGGCTAGGGCTGGGGAGAAGCAGGCCCTGTGCAGCCTACTGGGTAGCCGGGAGGGCGTGGAGGAGGCGAGGGCGCGGCTGTCCGATGCTATCTACTACCTGAGGACTACAGAGTATAGCGATCATATACTGAGCGGGGTTCTTAGGAGGCTCCGCAAGGTTGCCGGGATGACCAGCGACGTGGCAGACCCGCTGATATTCGATGCTGTTATGAGCAGGTTAATGGAGGGCTTCTCCATAGTACACCTAGCACCTCCCAGCACTGGCAACGTGGACCTGCTACTCTCAACCCTGATAAGGAGACTCTTCAGCCTCCACGTCGGAGGCTATGATCCTAGGAGGCTAACCGTGCTAGTTGTGGAGGAGGCCCACAACCTCGCCCCGGCGGGGGTGGATAGGGCCAGCAAGACCTCGCTCCTAAGGATAGCCAGGGAGGGGAGGAAGTGGGGCTTGAGCATGTGGCTAGTCACCCAGAGGCCTGCCTTCGTCGACCCGGGCGTGCTAAGCCAGACTGCATCGAGCATACTCCTCAGGACCACCAACCCCGACGACCTATCCACGATAAAGAGGGGTGTGGAGAGCGCTGCTAGCGATATAGTGGATAGGCTGCCAGACCTGGAGCCTAGCATGGGTGAGGCTCTCGTCACCGGCCTAGCGGCGCCTGAGAGGCGGGTGCCCCTCCTGGTTATGGTTGACAGGCTGAGGCCGGCCGGGTAGGTGTTCCACCCCATATAACCAGGGTGGTAACCCCTATGGCTGGGGCGGATGGTAGGGATGACCTGCACTGCCGACGTTGCTGGAAGGGGCGCGGTGCTGCTGGGGGAGGGCGTCGTCGCCGACTCCTTCTGGCCCAGGCCGTATCGGGTGGTAACCCACGCCCACTCTGACCATACGATGGGGCTCTCTAGGAGCGTGAGGGAGAGCCTCTTCATAATAGCCACCCCTACCACCTTCAGGTTCCTCGAGGTCCTGGGCCAGAGGGTGCCTGAGGCGAAGAGGCTGGAGCTGCCCTACGATAAGAGGGTGGCCCTGGAGGATGAGGTCCTGGAGCTTAGGGTTGCAAGGCACATAGCGGGCAGCAGCCAGGTCCTTGTCGAGTGCAGGGACGGAGTTGTGGGGTATACCGGCGACTTTAAGATGCCTGGAACCCCTCCCCTCCGCGGGCTCGACGTGCTCGTCATAGATGCAACCTACGGGAGCCCAAGATTACAGAGGAGGTGGGGCGAGTGGGATGCACTGGCAGCCCTGGTGAGCTTGATAGAGGAGAACATAGCCCGGGGCCCCGTGTGGATCTACGGGTATAACGGGAAGCTCCAGGAGGTGATGGTGGAGCTCAGGAGGAGGGGTGTAACCTACCCCTTCATAGCCGATGAGAGGACCGTGAAGCTAGCTAGGGTCGCGGCGGAGTTCTACGGGTACCCGCTGGGGGATGTGAGGGTCTACACCGGGAGGGAACATGAGGAGTCGGTTGTCCTCTTCATGCATGCATCAAGGTCTAGGGGCAGGAGGAGGCTCCCGGGGACACACATCGTCTTGACGGGGTGGGAGCTGAGGGCTCCCGCCGCCAGGGTTGCTGATAACGTGTACAACGTCTCCTTCAGCGACCACGCGACTTTTAGGGAGATCGTGGAGTATGTGAGGGAGGCGTCGCCCAGGATGGTTGTGGTAGACGCTTATAGGGGGAAGGATGCATGGTTTACCGCTAGATACCTGGAGAGAGTCCTGGGTATAAGGTCCTTCGCCAGGCCGGTGGTGAGTGGTGGAGCGGGTAGATGAGTATAGCCTGGAGAAGACGGGTGTCGCTGGCCCCGTGCTTATGGCCTCATCCATATGGGTTGCCGTCCTCGGCTCTATGCTGCCCTGGCCCCCGGCGCAGTCGATACTGGCATCAGCCTCCGTGGGCATGGCCATGATTGGGGGCCTGCTGGAGATCTATACGATACTCCACATTAGGAGGCTAGAGGACCTGGCTAGGACAGGCAGGGTTAGGACGTTGAGGAACCTCCTTGTATCTAGTATCCTAACCGGTCTCTTCTTCACTCTAGCCGGGGTGCTTCTCATAGCGAAGGTCCTTAGGGATTCGCTGGAGTATGCGACCGGGAGGGTGTTGGAGGAGACCCGGTGCTCCCAGGTTTATAGGCCGCTACTCTTCGTGGCCACCCTCGGCATGTACCTGGCCCCATTCCAGGCTTGCGTCGCCTCCTCCATCGCCGAGTCTAGCGAAGACCTTGAATTGCTCGGCCTTGAGGGCGATGAGGGGGAGTAGGATCCTGGGCGCCTTGATAGTCTCGTCCATTATAACCCTCCATGTAGAGTTGCATGTATGACACTTGGCCAGCATAACCCTCCTGGCCCTGTCGCCGTAGGCCCCCACCGCCACCGGGTTGGACTCCCCGCAGTAGGGACAGACCATCTTATCTGAGACCCTCCACTCGTAGCCGCAGAAGTGGCATACCATGTTAAACCACTTACCCCTCTTAACCATCGTCCTGCTCTCCAGCCCGCAGACCGGGCACCTGGCCGAGGGCTCGTAGCCCACACCCCTCTCCAGGAGCATATCAGCGTAGGCCCTGGCCACCGCCTGTATGGCTAGAAGCATGGCCCTGGCCCCGGGCTCCTCTAGCCTGCCCTCCAACGCGGCCTGGATGGCCCTACCAGCGTCACCTACCTCATCGCCTATCCTGCCACCGATCTCCTCCGCCCACCTGGCTAGGAGGCCTTTAGACGCTAGCCGCTCCACGTTCACCTCCAGGCCGACCCCTGTGTCAAGCTCCCCGCGGGCCCTCTCCGCTATAGCCTGCTGGGCCTCCTCCACGCTTATAGCCTGGGCCTTGTCTACCCTCGCGTGCTTGAAGAAGTGACCGTACTTAGCTATAGCCTTCCTGAACTCGTCCAGCCCCTCCACAGGCTATCCCCCAGCAGCACTTGCTAGTATACCTGCGACCCTGCCCAGCTCTGGTAGCAGGTGTGGCATCACCGCCATCCTAACTCCCCTGCCCTCCAGGCACCTGTAGGCTTTATAGCCCATCTCCCCTAGCCTCTCGAACACCTTGTCGTGGCGGGGGTGTATAAGGCATAGTATAGGGGTTTCCACACTGTGCGGTGTCCTGTAGCCGTGGGGTCCTAGCCTCGACACTAGCTCCAGGGCCGCGTCCATGAGCTCGGTTGCCAGCCTCTCCACGCCGTACTCGACTAGCTTTGAGAGGGCGTAGGCCGCTGCTATAACAGGGCCCCCGTTCCTGGTCCCCAGCACCCCGAACTGGCGGCCTGAGGGTATGTAGGGCGCCTTGTGGTATAGGAGATCTATAATGTCCTTGTCGCTGGCTAGTAGCAGGCCCACTCCCGCGGGCGCCTCGGGGACCTTGTGCATATCCATAACTATACTTGTAACTGCTCCTCCCAGGCTCCTTGGCGCCTTGCCCTCGCCTAGGTACCGCATTATGGGTCCTGTGAAGGCCGCGTCGACGTGGACAACAGCGCCCCGGGCCCCGGCGAGCTCCGCTATCTCAACCACCGGGTCAATATACCCGGTCTCGGTGGTGCCTACCGTAGCAACAACTATATCACCCTCCCCTAGCCTAGACCTCAGCTCGCCTAGGAGCGGCTCATAGCCCCCTGCTACGGGGAGCGGCTCAGCCCTCATACCAAGTATCCTAGCCGACTTCGGTATGGAGTAGTGAGCCGACTGGAAGTAGAGGACCCTACGATACCCCATCTCCCGGAGCGCATAAAGAGCCAGCAGATTCCCCTCGCTCGCCCCGCTAGTCACCCAGCCAGGGTACTCCCTGCCAAACACTACTAGGCTTGCAGTCGACACTATGTAGCTAGCCGCCTCCCTCGAGGCCGTGTAAGACTCGGGGTCACCCATATTCTGCCAGGAGTAAAGACGGCAAACCTCCAACACATCCGGCGGCGGCCTAGGAGTCATACCCCCCAGAACCCTATCGCCCCTCGCCCTGACCGCCAGCCTATCCAGCAGCTCTCTAGGCCTCAACACAAGCCCCCAATCACTACCAGCAGGTATAGGGGCTATAGTGGTAAGACATGTATGGAATGTACAGCTAATACAACATTAGCTTAAAAACTATAGGCGTGACAATGTAAGGCTTGCTAAGATACCCTCGATTTAGCATATCCTCAACAATCCAGAAGCCACTTCAAGCTTTGGATGTATGCTTGGAAATCATGCTCCTCTATGAGCCTTGAGAACGTAAATCCTCGCATTTTCGGTATCTTCTCAAGTAATCTCTTCTCGTACCTAACTCCCAGTGTGGTCTCTATAAATCTGATAGCGCCCTTTCCAGACCTACATATGGCCCTGTGGCCCCCAAGACCTAGGCAAACCCACGCTTCGTGGAGTGGTTCTACGACAGCAACGCGAAAGTGTTCCTTAACTCTTTTTTGGATGTGAGATAATACGTCCTGCCTGGAAGCCTCCTCTGGCGCTCTACCTTCAGAATCGATTACAACTAATATCTTCCAGTTATTAGGTGCTTTAGCCAAAGCTATGCCGACAAGCTTTCTATAGAGAGCCTGATTACACTTTTTAGCTGGCATCCTCCTGATCCTAGGACGGCTATTACATAAGATACCCGTATCTATAAGCCACGATATAAGCTCGTCGTGGAATCTAACACCATACGTATCCTCCACAGCAACTATACGCAGACTGTAACTCAATCTTTACCTGTCACCCCATAAATATAGTCACTAAAAGTAATACCGTGCTCTGCTAAAGATTTTCTAAGTCTCGCCGGATCTTTTATCCTCTCAACCACTGCTCCGTCTCTTTCAGGCAAGACTACAATAGTCCTTTCGGGCCCGACAATATCAACGGGAATAGGACTGTGTGTAGCTGCTATAACGGGAACTGGTAACTGATTCAATTCGTCGATAATGATTTCCAGTAGACTAGCATGCAGGCTGTTCTCTATCTCATCTATAAGTAATAAACTAGGGCCTAACTCAATAGCTGCTCCTATTGCCAGTGTTTTTATTAGGCCATCTGGAAGGTTTGGAGGAGGCATCTCTATACCTCTCCATTCTGACATCAATACAACGCGCCCAAACTTTGAGTCTACCCAAACCCTGAATTCCGGAAACGCCTTTGAGATGAGTTCTTCGAGCCTCTCTGGCATACGACCGAGCCTGCCATGAAGGGTTAAGAGAACCTCTGCGAGATTCTGAGCCCTTGGATTCAATCTATTGCTTCCAGTAAATGGTCTAGGCTCGCGAAGAGCACCCGCATCGGGATGCCGCAAAAATACAATTTTTCGGATAGCATCAAATAGTAATAATATAGCAAGTGAGGGATCGAGGTAATCTACCCTACCAAGTAAAAAGTTTAACAACATATTGTCCCGTGAAACAGGTATTCCCTTGGCTTCTTCTAAGCACCCAGTAAAGGGTTTCAACACGACGGGTATTTTAACATCCAAGAGGGGAAACCTTAATAAGCTAACTATATAAGATGATTTGTTGTCGTCTTTCTTCTTAATTGAATGGTCGACAACACGAAAATCTGATTCATATACGGATGTTATAACCCCTGGATGAAGAAAAACAGATGTTGTTCTTTTTTGCTCTATATTATATGTAAGTATAACTTTATTTGATTTTTCAATTATTGATGATGCACTATTAAGGCCAGGCTTGCCAGATGCCTCCCAGAATTCTTTATTAATCATAATTTCAACAAAATTAATATTTATTTTTAAAGATAAATAATTACTTATTAGAAAATTATACTCGATTGGTAAAACCGTATCCCGCTGTGTATCATATCCAAATACCACAGATCCTTCTATTGTCTCGTGACACCATTTATCATCTTCACTATTAGATGAGAAATATACGTTTAATGTTATACCTATTTCTATGTTTTTACTTGGGTCTTTATCATGTATAAGATCTAATCCACTCCAATATTCAGGAACATGAGGCCGATAAGGAGTCTTTTCGGCAGCATCTATTAACGCCTTATACAGGAAATACATTGCTTCTAGAATACTAGTTTTTCCACTTGCATTAGGACCTACTAAAATATTTACACCAGGCAATAGAGTAATGTTTGTTTCTTTTATATTTTTAAAATTTTTTATTTTTATTTTTGAAATCATATATAATGGCCTTGTTTTCCTTCTCTTTGAGACTCCATGCCTGGCCTTAGTCTTTCGCATAGCTAACCCCGTATCTATAATACCCACACGAAGCGTTAAGGGCATTAATGGCTGCTAGACAGCCTGATATCTAGTCTTTATCCACATGTTAGCGTCACAACCAGAATTTTTATTATTATTTATAATTTAATTATAAAAATTAAGGTTTAGTTATATTAGGCTTAGGAGGGCTGGGGCTAGGAGTCCTAGTGCCATTGTTAGGAGTGACGCTAGTATGATTGCTGCCTTTAGCTCGTCGCTTATGATCTTCTCTTCCCCGCTGCCCGTGAGGACCTCTCTGAGGATCCTGATGTAGTATGCCGAACTTATGCCGCTATTCACTAGGGCTATTAGTACGAGTAGCATGCTGTAGCTTGCTGCTGCTATGAATATGTAGAGCTTGCCCCAGAAGCCTAGCAGTGGTGGTAGGCCTAGGAGGCTTAGTAGTAGTACTGCTACCCCTATCCCGGCGGCTTTGCTGCTTCCTGCTAGCCCCCTCCAATCGTCTAGGTCCTGGCCCGCCTCGGGGGCTAGGCTGAATAGGGGTGCCTTTGATAGGCCGTATGCTAGTGATTGTATTGCTATTCCTGCCAGTGCTAGGCCTGCTAGGCTTGGGTTCACCGTGTTTAGGTATGCCAGGGCTGCTAGGCCTGCTAGTATGTAGCCCACGTGTGCTATGCTGCTGTAGGCTAGTATTGCTTGCACGCTCTTGGGGGTGAGTGCTGCTATGTTGCCGTAGGTCATTGTTGCTATGCTAGCTACAGCCAGGGTTCCTGCTAGTAGTGTGCCGCCTGCTAGCGTCTCGAAGCCGAAGGGCTGCTGTGAGGCCTGGTATATTATCCTTGTTAGGAGTGCTATGAATCCTATCTTAATGGGGCCTGCCACCAGTGCAACCGCCCTGCCGTGGGCCTTGGAGTAGACGCTTGGTAGCCACCAGTGGAAGGGGACTAGGCCTAGCTTGAAGCCTAGGGCTGCTAGTATGAGGCTCACTGCCAGGCCTGATGCTGTGCCTTTCATGGCTGGGGCTATGTCTAGGGGTTGTATTCCTAGGTCCGCCGCTGATACTGCCTGGCTTGCCACCCAGAGGCCTAGGAGTAGTGTCGCCACTGCGCCCATGTATATGTACCTGACCGCTGCCTTGCTGCTCTCTTTATCGTCTGGGAGTGCTATGATGACGTAGCTTATCACCGATACTAGTAGCCAGGCTGCTAGGACTACCAGTGCGTCCATTGCTCCTGCTAGGAAGAAGACGCCGAAGAGTGATAGGGGTAGGAGGCTATAGTATGCTGGGTGCGTGGTCCACAGGGCTGGCTCGCGGGCTGCCGCTAGCAGCGTCACCACCGCTACTACGCCGGAGCTGAGGACCATCATGGCCGAGAAGCTGTCGTGGACGACCAGCCCGTCGTAGTACTCCACTAGGGTGCCCCGGGCCTCGGCTACCAGTAGGAGCGCTCCTGCAAGGTACGCAGCTACCCCTGCTAGGGAGATTGCTATCGCGGGCCGTGCCCCTACCTCCTCCCTCGAGGCTATGAGTGGCACTAGGAGGGAGGAGGCGAGGGTCGCATACATTAGGTATAGTACTGCCTCCACCATTGATCACCTCCAGTATAGGTAGATGAGTAGTAGGGCTAGGGATGCGAAGTAGATGTAGAGTGTTAGGTAGTAGTCTGTCCTGCCCCTGTGTAGCGTTCTCAGGGCTGCCGCGCCTAGTACTGCTAGTAGCGGGATCGCCGTGTGGTAGAGCATGTCTATCAGGTTGTCGACCAGGTGTAGGCTTAGTGATATGTAGGTGAAGCCCCCGACGAATATTATGTAGTAGATCGAGTTTATGTACCACCTGTCGTATAGGAAGTCGTGGATTAGCCTGGCGGCTGTGCTCCTCCTGACTATGGCCATGAAGTCCACCCTTGCAACCATGTATAGGAAGCCTACCACCGCCATTGACACGAGTACTAGGCCGGTTACCATGTAGGTGAGGCCAGCGAACTTTACCTGGAGGCTAACAGCCTCGCCTATAGCTGCTGTCAGCTGGGCGGCCTTTGAGAGTAGTCCTGATACCTGGCCCCAGGCTAGACCGAGTATTATTGATGCCAGCGCTAGTACTAGGTAGGGGCCTAGCATTATCGGGTGGGCCTCGTGTGGCTCGTGGCCGTGGTCCTCCTCCTTTGGAGGGAGGTGTAGTATCCTTAGGATCATTCTAAGGGTGTACGCGGCGGTTAGGCCTGCCGTCATCACTGCCAGCCATAGTACCGGGCCTACCCCGGCCTCCTCTGTGTAGTGTATTATTAGCTCCTTGCTGAAGAACCCGCTGAAGGGCGGTAGCCCGGCTAGGCTGAGGCCCGCTAGCCATAGGGAGAGTGCTGTGAGCTTCATGTACTTGGCGTAGTTGCCCATCGTGTCTATGAACCTGTTGTGCGCTACGTGTATAAGCCACCCGGCTATGAGGAAGAGGCTGGCCTTGAAGACTGCGTGGCTGACTAGGTGGCTTAGCCCGGCCATGACGCTGGATAGCGCTGCCTCCAGCTCCCCGTGGTATGCTATTATCCCGGCCGCGGCGCCTGCTATGAACATGTAGCCTAGCTGGCTGGCTGTCGAGTACGCCAGTATGAGCTTCAGCTCGTTTGACACTAGGGCCATCGTAGCCATCATGAAAGCAGTCACTGCGCCCAGCCCGGCTAGTATGGTGAAGTAGTCTAGGGCCTGAGCCTTCGCTGCCTCGCCCGCTGCTAGGGCCCCGACTATTATTATGGGGGCGAACCTTAGTATGAAGTACACGCCAGCCTTTACCATGGTGGCTGCGTGTATCAGTGCCGATACTGGCGTGGGGCCGGTCATCGCCGTCACGAGCCACTCGTGGAATGGGAACTGGGCGCTCTTACCCAGTGCCCCCAGTGTGAATATGAGTAGGAGTGATGGTAGTATGCCCTTCGCGGCTAGTGCTCCTATCCAGGCCGCCGCGTTCTGGGCCAGCTCTGGTATGGTTATGGTGCCTACTGTTAGGTAGATTACCGCGGTGCCTACTAGTAGTCCTATGTCTCCTATCCTGGTGAAGAGTATTGCCCTGACTGCGCTGTGGCTTGGCTCGAAGTACATGGGCTGGCCTAGGGCCTTCCTGCCCGGGACGCCGACCCAGTACTCCTCCTCGTCGGTGTACCAGTGGCCTATTAGGGCGTAGCTGGCTATGCCGGTTCCCTCCCATCCTATGAATAGTAGTAGGAGGTTGTCCGCTAGGACTACCAGCTGCATGCTGCCTACGAAGAATGTTATGAAGAAGAAGTACCTGTGTAGGCCCCAGTCTCCCTCCATATACTTCACGCTGTAGAGTGCTATCAGGAAGCTGAGCCAGGACACCACCAGCGCCATCACGGCTGAGAGCCCGTCTATGTAGGTGCCTAGCGTGACCTTGATCCAGGGGAACCAGTAGCCGCTGGCCTTGGCGTAGATCGGCTCCCCTCCAAGCACCCTAGCCGCCGCCATTGTTGAGATTATGGCTGATGCTAGTATCGAGGCTAGGCTTACTCCCCAGTATAGCTTGTCGTTCCTGGAGCCCGCTATGTAGGCTAGTGCCAGGATGAAGGCCCCTATGTACGGGGCCAGCCAGGCTAGGCTCCAGGGGAGGAATCCCTCGACCACGTAACTAGGCTCCATCATCGTCACCCCCCTATTACTCCTGCTAGGAGCTCTGAGGCGACCCTTAGGGGCTCTGAGAGGGTTCCTATCGCTACGAAGAAGAACACGCCTAGGGCGCCTACTAGTACTATCGTGGCTTTGAAGTCGTCCATGTACTCGCTAGCCTCGATCCTGGGCTGCCCGAAGAAGATCTTCCTCATCATTATGAAGCTGTAGGCCGCTGTTACCATGAATGCTAGGATTAGGACCAGGGTGATCCCCCATAACATGGCCTGGCTGGCTACCGTGATCCCGTCGAAGAGGCCATAGACTATGAGGACCTCGCTCCACATGCCCAGGGCTGGGGGTATGCCGACTAGGTGCATGAACCCTAGTAGCGTTGCCGCCGCCATTATCGGGTAGCGCCTGGCCAGGCCCCCCATCCTTGTTATGTCCCTTGTGCCTAGCTCTGTTATGAAGACACCGGCTACCATGAAGAGTATGGCCTTTCCTATGGCGTGGCTTAGGTAGTGTAGCATTGCCCCTCCTATGCCCATGCTCGTTAGGGTTGCTAGCCCTAGGAGCATGTATCCCATCTGGCTGACGCTGGAGTAGGCTAGGAACCTCTTGAAATCGACCTGGCGTATGGCTACTAGGCCACCGTAGACTATCGTGAGTATTGCTAGGCTGAGTAGGAGCGTCTTGCTGGCCTCTATGATGCCGGGGAAGAGGGGGTATACGAACCTTGCTAGTGCATAGCCCGCTATTCCTATGAGGTTTGGTGATAGGAGCGCTGATACCGGTGTTGGTGCCTCTGCGTGGGCGTATGGGAGCCACATGTGGACGCCGAAGACCGCCATCTTGACGAAGAGGCCTAGTATTATGGCTGCCACCGCTAGGTTTAGGTATTGGTAGCTGGGCGAGGGCGATATATAACCGATGGAGCCGCCTAGCTCTACTACAACGTCGAAGGTGCCCCTGTTCAGCCCGTAGTACAGGACGCCCGCCAGGAACAGGGCCCCGGCTATGTGGGTCCAGATGAAGTATAGGAGGCTTATCCTCCCCCTGTCACCGTAGCCGTAGTACGCTATCAGCGCGAATGATGTTAGCAGGCTGAGCTCGAGGAAGATGAAGAAGAGTATTAGGTTTGAGGCGTAGGCCATGCCCAGCATTGACGCGGCGAAGCCAGCGTAGAGGGCGTAGTAGACGTTGAAGCCCGGGACCTTCTCGCCGTGTTCCTCCATCTCCCTTATCCTATGGGTCATGTAGCGTATGCTGTATATCGAGACTAGGGCGGTCACCACTGATATGCCCAGGACCACGGGGGATGATAGGCCGTCTAGGACTAGCATCATCCTCCCGATCCTGTAGTCTGATAGGTCTATCGCGACCGGGTCTATGACCCCGGCTACCAGCGTGCCGGTGTATGAGTAGTATAGCACTAGCACTGCGGGTACGAGTAGCAGGAGCGCACCGGTATATGCTAAAAGCCTATAAGTCTTCCCACTATTATCCCTCAATAGTAGCCCTGCGACTGCAAGGGCTACAGGGGCGAGGACCGTAACCCACAGTATAGGAGCCCCTAGGTACGCCATCTTACACCCCCTCCTCCTCTAGCACGAGTGACTCCAGGCTTCTGGTCCTGCGGAAGAGGCTCACGACCACGGCTACGATCACTATAACCTCTCCCGAGACAACTGCGGTTAGGGTAACCGCGAAGAGCGTAGCGTTCACCGGGTTGAATGAAAAGAGTATGATAACTAGTATGAGGACCGCGTTGAAGAGCACCTCTATTGACAGTAGTTGGCGTATTAGGTTTTGCGATGATGTTAGGCCGTAGACCGCTATGGATGCCATTAGAGCGGCTGACACCGCCGCTATCCCGCCTAGCGCCGTGTCGACCGGCACCTCCATCACCTCTTCCTAGCTATTGCTACGGCCTCGATGAGCGTGGCTGCTAGGGCCACGAATATGACGCCTAGGACCGGCAGGTACCTGCCTACTAGTATGCCTGAGACGCTCCTCAGGCTTATGCTCCCGGGCTGCGTGTATGCTGTGTACAGCGATGACGCCAGTAATATGATTAGGAGGACCGTGAGGGCTGAGGCCGCTGCGAATGCGCCCTTCTCCGGCTGCCACTTCTCGGGGCCTCCGCCCCCAAGCATTGATACTGCGACTATTATGAACATGACCGCTGCTCCTACATATACCACCACTAGGAAGACTGCTACTATACCGTAGCCTAGTAGGGCTAGCAGGGCGGCGTTTAGGACCCCCAGTACTGCTAGGGAGCCGCTGGCGTAGACTAGGTCCTTGCTCCTGACTACTAGGTACGATGTTAGGACCATGAAGGCGGCGAGGAGGCCTGCCATTAGGGGCTTGTATGCCTCGATCACTTCTCCTCGACCTCCTCCGCCCGTACCTTGACTAGGCCCTTCTCCTCGTCCACGATGTACTTGACTGGGATTCCCTCCTTGGCTGTCGGGTGCTCTGGCGGTTTGACGAACGTCTCGAGGCTCCAGTCCATCTCCGCCATGTTCTCGTACACTATATCGTGGTATGGGACCGTGTAGAGGGCCTCTGTTGGGCACACGTCTACGCAGTAGCCGCAGAATATGCACCTCTGGTAGTTTATTACTGGCCATAGCTTCATCTTCGGCTTCCCGGTCTTGGGGTCCTCCTCCATCCTCTTTATCATCCTCATGGCGGCGGCGGGGCAGATCCTGGCGCAGGAGGAGCAGTGGATGCACTTCTTAGGGTCAAGTACTATGAAGCCCCTATACCCGGGGTCTAGCTTTATGTACTCGTTCGGGTATATTAGTGTGAACCTCTTCGGGTCTACTAGGTACTTTAGCCCTATAGTTATGGCGTCGACGTTGCCCTTGAAGCCTGCGAATAGGCCCCTACGGGCCGGGAGCCTCTTTACCACTGGCTTTGCGGGCACTCTACATCACCCCCAGGTAAGCCTCGAGTAGGGCAAGGCCGAAGCCCAGGACGGCCATGGGGAAGACGAGCCTCCAGGCCCCCTCCAGGGCCTGGTCTAGCCTAAACCTTCCGTATATTGACCTTGTTAGGCTGAATATCATCATGAGTACGGTGGCCTTCGCGACCACTATCAGGGAGGGTATTAGGTAGCCCGATAGTATGCCCTCGCCCGGCGTGTAGGGAGACCAGCCGCCCAGGAATACTAGGGCCATTAGTATTGAGAAGGCGAATCTCTTCATGTAGGCTGCACCCATGTTTAGCCCGTATAGCAGGCCACTGTACTCTGTGAAGGGACCTGCCACAACCTCGTTCTCCGACTCCGGTATTTCGAAGGGGAAGCCCGAGGTTGCCATGAGTACCGCTAGGAATGCTGCTAGGAATGCGATGGGGTTCAGTAGTATGTACCATACCCTCTGGGCCTCTACTATTTCCACTAGGTTGAATGATAGTACTGCTGCGGATGCGGATAGTATGCTCATTATTGCTATCAGCTCATACGCGGTTATGACGAAGGCCTCCCTGACGCCTCCTATTATGGAGAACTTATTGTTGCTGGCCCAGCCCGCGACTATTAGGAATATTGGCGAGACCGTGGTTAGGGCTAGTGCCACTAGCATGCTATAGTCCATGGGTATTGGCCAGTAGGCTGGGTTTGAGGTTAGCGGGACCACTGCTATTGGGAGTATTGATAGTACTGTAGCCACTATGGGGGCGAGCACGAACAGCTCCTTGTCCACGGTCTTCGGTATTATGACCTCCTGGAAGGCGTACCTTATCAGGTCTGCCACGAGCTGCGGCAGTCCTGCTAGGCGTGGCGATATGTGATAGGGCCCCAGCCTTCTCTGCACCCTGGCAGTTGCCTTCCTCTCGAACCATATGATGAATATCACGACTACTAGGGCCCCTGTGAGGCCCACGAGTACGAGCTGGTATATGGGGGGATAGAATATTATGGATAGTATGAGGTCTATTATGCCCGCCATCACCTATCAGCCTCCGGAGGGAAATAATCTATACTACCATATATCGTTGGTAGATCCATAACCTTATATCCCGGTGCAATATACTTAAATACTATCGCGTTTCTCGCCGATGGTGAGACTATCCTGACCCTGTATGGCGTTGTCTTCCCATCACTCTCGACGTAGTAGACTATCTCGCCACGGGCCGTCTCGCTCCTAGCCATGGCCCTTCCTGGGGGCAGCTTCAGGTTTGCCATGAGTGGTAGTAGCTTGACCCTGCCTTCCGCCTCGAAGACCTTCTTCCACAGCGGCGGGGCTTTGGCCCAGAACCTCTCGTGTATAGGCGCTTCTCTTGGGTGCTTCTCTAGCCAGTCTACTGCTTGCTCTATTATCCTCAGGCTCTGCTTTATCTCCTCGAACTTGACCCATGCCCTCGCCAGGGCGTCCCCCTCCTCATATACTGGCACCTCGAACTCTACCTCGTCGTAGGCGTCGTAGGGCTCTGCTAGCCTGGCGTCGTACTTGATCCCGCTAGCCCTGGCTACGGGGCCGACGACTCCTAGCTCTGCCGCTATCTTCTTCGGTATTATCCCCACGCCCTCTAGCCTCTTCCTCGTCACAGGGTTGTCTAGGAATATCTTCCTGTACTCGTCTAGCCTCCTCCTGAAGTATCTTACCGCCTTCCTGGCTGCTTGGGGGAAGTCTTGGGGCATGTCTCTCCTGGCCCCTCCGGGTATGGGGTAGGAGTGCGTGAGCCTAGCCCCGGTTAGCTTCTCTGCGAGCTCTACCATCACCTCTCGGTCTGCGAAGCTCCACATGTACATGGTTGAGTGTCCTATGAAGACACCGAATATGCCGAAGCCGTAGAGGTGGGCTGCTATCCTGTTTATCTCGCATAGGAGAGTCCTTAGGTATTTCGCCCTTGGGGGCGGCTCTATTCCTAGGATCCTCTCGAGTGCCATAACGTATGAGACAGTGACGTTGCATGCGTCGTGGATGGCCATCCTCTCGAAGAGGGGCACGTTCTTTATCCACTCCCTTCCCTCGGATAGCTTCTCCATTGTCCTGTGGACGTAGCCCATGTCGGGGTCTGCCTCTACTATTATGTCTCCATCTATCCTTACGATTATCCTCATGTGGCCCGATCCGGGGTGCTGGGGGCCTATGAAGACCTCATATAGGTCCTCCTCAAGCTTCCTGGTTATCGTGCCCTCGAGGCCCAGCTCGGACTTCTGCTCCCCGTAAACCCATACGCTCACCATTCATCACCCCGTGGGTGGCTTTGTCCTTATGATTGGCTCCTCCTTCACTATGAAGTCCTTCCTTAGCGGCTTCTTCTCGGCAACCTGCGGTGCTAGTAGTAGGAGCCTGAGGTCTGGGTGGTCCTCGAACTCTATGCCGAAGAACTCGAACACCTCTCTTTCCTGGAACTCGACGCTCCTCCACACGTAGACTAGTGTGGGCACCTTTGGGTTGCTCCTGGGCACCTCTGTTCCTATACCCACTATGACCTTTGCAAGGTCCTCGTTGAGGTAGCTGGATGCGTGGTATACTATCTTGAACTTGTCCTCTGCCTTGTAGTCGACTACCGTGAGGCTCTTCACGTGGTCGAACCCGGCCTTCTTTAGCCGGGACGCGGCCTCTACCAGGTTCTCCTTGGCGACTATGAACTCTATGAATCCCTTCCCCTCGTCGACACGGTACTCTATGCCGCTTAGCGCCTCCTCCACTATCCTCCTAGCCTGGTCTAGGCTCACTCTTCTATCCCCTCCACC
Organism: Acidilobaceae archaeon; assembly: GCA_027014125.1. Classification (GTDB taxonomy): domain Archaea; phylum Thermoproteota; class Thermoprotei_A; order Sulfolobales; family Acidilobaceae; genus S012-22. The sequence goes on from JALWEI010000029.1 coordinate 19,668, forward strand.
ATGAGCATGGGTCTTCCTTCGGCTTCACGTACTCCCTGTCCGGCCTCCAGCCCTCCTCTATCCACTTGCTAGCTACCCTCTGCTTCCTGATCTTCCTCTGTAGCTCTATGATTGCCCTGGCCACCGCTTCTGGCCTTGGCGGGCATCCGGGAATGTAGACGTCGACGGGGATGATCTCCCAGGGCCTGACTATGTTGTAGCTATTGTAGAATATGCCACCGTCTATGGCGCAGGCACCCATGGCTATGGCGAATTTGGGCGAGGGCATCTGCTCCCAGGTGACCCTGACTGCGCATGCCATCTTCTTCGTGACCGTCCCCTCTATTAGGATCATGTTGGTCTGCCTAGCCCCGACCCATGGCAGGGCTCCGTGCTGCTCGGCGTCGAACCTGGGGCTCCAGGTTGCGGCGAACTCGCACCCACAGCAGCTGGTGGTCAGGTGTACTGGCCATAGGCTGAAGGCTGTTGCCCAGTCGACGGCCTTACCCATCCTTAGCTTGCCCATGACCAGCTGCTTGGCCCTCTTGGCCGACTTGTCCAGGTTGCCCACGTAGACCCTCCCGCCATTGCCTCCGTTGCCCTCCATCACATCCACCCCCATGCTATGTGAGGGTCCAGGCCTCGACGCGCCTGGCCTCCCTCAACGCGTATACCAGTAGTGGGGTGTAAACGGCTATGAATACGGCGTATAGATATAGTAGGCTGTCTATCATGCTCCTGGGTGCTGCTAGGGCTAGGGCTACTAGGATTACTGCGGGCTCTACTGCCAGGAATATTATGAGGTATCCCAGGTACTGCATTGAAACCTTCTTCCTAGCTTCTCCCTTTGGAGGGTTGCCGGCCTCGAACCTCTCGTACTTGTACTTCTCCGTCTCCTCTACCTCCCTGGATTGTAGTGTTAGTATCCGTAGGAAGTAGATGACGCCTGCTAGGACTAGTGTTAGTATGAGGGGTAGTATCATCAGCGTGAGGGCTGACTTCACCAGGGGGTCGCCTGGGTCTATCGGCAAGCCTTACACCGGACTGTATATACAGTTAGTTTGGTATAAATGATGCCATGAGAAGATTGTACAGACTGGCTGGGTGGACAGGATTAATAGAGGGGTGTGATGTGTGTTACCATAACAACACTGTTTGGGCTGGCTAGGGGCCTATCAGGTCGTTCAGCTTCGGCGGCGATGGCGGGAGTCCCTTCCTCTCCCTTATCTTCCTGATTAGCTCGTCTAGCATTGAGTCCGGTACTGGCGCCCACCTGCTGAACTCTACGCCCCAGAAGGCTCTGCCTGCTGTAGCTCCTCTCAGCTCCGCTGCTAGGTCGAAGCTCTCGCTTACGGGGACCTCTGCTATGACCCTAGCGGCGGGGCCCTGGCTTAGGACTTCTAGTATCCTGCCCCTCTTCCTGGATAGTAGTGCTGCTATGTTGCTCACGTACTCCATGGGCGTCCTTATGTCTAGCTTCTGTAGTGGCTCTAGTAGGGTTGGCCTCGCTGTTATTATCCCCGCCCATATGGCGTTCCTCACCGCGGGGTATATCTGTCCTGGGCCCCTGTGTACTGGGTCCTCGTGTATCACTGCGTCGTGCAGGACTACCTTGACTCCCCTGACCGGCTCCGCTGCTAGTGGGCCCTCCTTCATGGCTAGCCTGAACGCTGCTAGTATCGTGTCCTTCACCTCCCTGAGGTGCTGTACACCCGTGGTCTTGTCTACGAACACGTTTATGTTCTCGTCGATGCTCCATATCCTCCTGGCCTCGTCGTAGTCCCAGCCTGCCTGGTCTCTGAGTATCTTTGCCCTGTCCCTTGGGTGCTGGTTCTCATTTACTACTCCCTTCGCTATCAGCTCTATGGTCTCCTCGTTGAGTGGGGCTACGCTTATGTAGAACTTGTTGTGCTTGTTGGGGCTCTTGCCCTCGTACACCTGGCTCTCCGATCTGACGGTCTCACGGTAGACTACTATAGGCGGGCTGGCCTTCACCTCTATTCCGAACCTCTCCTTGAGTAGTGTTAGGGCGATCTCTAGGTGGAGCGGCCCCATGCCGCTTATCAGGTACTCTCCGGTCTCCTCGTTTATCTTGACGACCAGGTTGGGGTCCTCTATTGTCAGCTTCCTCAGGGCCTCGATCATCTTCGGGAGGTCCTGTATCTTCTTCGGCTCCACTGCTATAGTCACGACTGGCTCGCTCACGTAGCGTAGCTGCTCGAAGGGGGCGCCCTGGTCCTGGTGTGCTACATCAACCAGCGTCTCTCCCGCCCTCACGTCCTCGAGGCCCATGATTGCTCCTATGTTGCCTGCTGGTATCGCCTTTGTTACCTCCCTGAAGGGGCCCATGTAGAGGCTTACCTGTAGTATCCTCCCCTTCTTGCCGGCTGTGACTAGGTATACCTCCGTGCCGGGCTTTAGGGTTCCTGAGAATACCCTGCCGGTGGCGACTAGGCCGGTCTTCTCAACCTTTATGTCGTTCACGTAGAATACCAGGGGCCCGTTGGGGTCTGCCTCGATCATCGCCCTACCTATCTCACTGTCTAGGTCTCCTTTCCAGATCTTGGGTATCCTGTATCTCTGCGCCTCCTTTGGGTTGGGCACGAACTTGACTACCATGTCTAGTAGGGTCTCGTGTAGGGGCATCTTCTTGGCCAGCTGCGCTATCTGGCTCTTGTCCCCGGTCTCGTAGGCCTTTATTATCTCCTGGAAGGTTATCCCCTTCTTCTTCACCATTGGTATGCTTATGCCCCACTTGTCCTTGGCGCTGCCGAAGGCTACTGTCCCGTCTGAGGGGTTTAGCTTCCACTTCTTCCTGAATTCTGGCTCTGCGTAGAGGTCAATCAGGTTGTTTACCTCCCTGATTATCTCCACGAACCTCTCCTGTATCTTCTCTGGGGGTAGCTTAAGCTCCTTTATCAGCCTGTCCACCTTGTTTATGAAGAGTAGGGGCCTTACCCTCTCCTCTAGCGACTGTCTTATTACCGTCTCTGTCTGGGTCATGACGCCCTCGACGGCGTCCACCACGACTATGGCGCCGTCTAGCACCCTGAGGCTCCGGGTAACCTTGCCCGAGAAGTCCACGTGCCCCGGCGTGTCTATCAGGTTGATCACATATGGCTTGCCCTCGTACTCGTGGTAGAGGCTTATGTTGGCGCTCTTGACTGTTATACCCCTCTGCTTCTCCACGCTGAGGTAGTCCAGGACGAGCGCCTCACCAGCTATCCTCTCCGATATTATCCCGGCCGCAGCTAGCAGCGAGTCGCTGGTCGTGGTCTTGCCGTGGTCTACGTGGGCGATGATTCCTATGTTCCTTATCTGCTCTATGTTGCTCATGATCTTCTCGATCTCTGCCACAACCTTAACCCTTGCACCCATCCAGGTACACCCCTTTTCCCGGGAATACTCCAAGTACCCTTCCGGGGGCTCGTGTGGGGGTTATAAAGCGATGGCGATCCCCGCCCCGTTACTCCCGGCCTGTGTACTCGTCCAGTGTCCCCTGGTTCCTCTTCCTGCCGCTCTTGTAGGGTGTTATGAGTATCCTCCTAATGTTCTCAGCCTTCTTCTCTCCTAGGCCCGGCACTGTGGAGAGCTCCGCCATGGTGGCTCGGCAGAACCTCTCTACTGTCCCGAACCGTTCTAGGATCCTCTCCGCTGTCTTGGGGCCGACTTGGGGGAAGGATTGGAGCACGTATAATTGCCACGACTCTATATCGTCTATCCTCGGCTTCTTGTGTATAACCACCTTGCCGCCTCCGCCTCCCTGGATTCTCCTTGCTATCGCTGCTATCAGCTCCGCGCTGCCCTGGGGCCCGTTGCTTATGAGTATCCTCGCGTCGTAGTCTATTGTCAGTGTTGCCATTGCGGAGTAGAGTTGCTTGTGTAGTCCTGCGAACCTCCTTATCCTGCCCGGGTCTCCCTCTACTATGTAGACTATGACCGGGTAGGCCTCGCTCATCCTCCTGGCCTGCTCGAATAGCCTGCCGTCGAAGAGGCTCTTGGCGAAGTCGTATGCGCTCTTCCTCTCTATGGCTACCTGGTCCGATACTATGTAGTCCCCTACGGGGAGCTGCCTCCTTATCACCATTAGGCCTGATGCCTCTAGTATTGATGGTATCCCACTCTTCTCCTCCCTAACGTCTGCGTAGACCCTGACCGTCACCTGCTCCTACCCCCGGTGCACATCCTGGCCACTTTACCGGGTAGGCTCTTTGCTACCAGATCTGTAGCCTCCTCCACGCTGGGCGCTATAAAGGGGAGCTGGGCCATCGCCGCCCCGGGGTGGCCTCCCCCCTGGCCCCCGTACTTCTCTGCCAGGTACCTAGCGACGGCGTCGGCCCTGATCCCGTGCTCCTCCGCGAGCTTCGAGGTCCTTACCGAGGCCCTGTATCCATCCCTCCTCTCGGTTAGCACCACCGCCACGTCTGCTCCTAGCTCTACTAGGCTCCTGGCCACTGACGACTCGTAGCTGCCTATGTGGGTGACGGCAACTAGTATATCCTTGCATGCCCTTCCTAGCCTGAGCCTTGAGACTGCTTTCAGCCTTGCCATCCTCTCCGGCATGGGTGCGGGGCCTTGGCTTGATAGTAGTGATAACGCCCTTGGATAGTCTCCCCCCTGGCTGGCTAGCCAGTATGCGGCCCGGAATGTTTTGGGTGTTGCCAGTAGGAACCTCTTAGTATCATATATTATGCCTGCTAGGCCCAGCGTGGCCTCGCTAGCCCCTAGCCTGCACCCGGCCTCCTCTAGCAGGTTCGCGGTCAGCTCGGTGGCTGAGGCGGCTGGCTCCACTATGCTGTATAGCGCCTTCTCCGCTAGGATGCCGGGTGCGTGGTGGTCGATTAGGATTAGGGGCTTCTCTAGGAGGTCTTGTAAGCCGCCTAGCTGGGCTGGGTTTGCCGTGTCCACAACAACCACTAGATCCGGGTCTCCCTTGCATTCGCCTAGCTCCAGGTTAAGGCCCTCTAGGAGTTTCTTTGATTGATGTGATAGGCCTTCTGGTAGTAGTATGCACGGCTCGCCGCCTAGGCATTCCACTAGCTTCGATGCTAGGAGTGCTGATGCCACCGCGTCTGGGTCAGCGTTCTTGTGGGCTAGTACTGCTACCCTTCGACCCTCGACTAGGCTTCCTATATCCTCTAAGCCGTTTTTCGAACTCTCTTGCTGCTTCACGGGTTGCCTCCTCCACTACCTCCCTTATCCACCTTGCCCTGGGCCTTGAGGCCTCTATCTCTATGCCCAGCTTATAGCCTCCTCTGGGATCTTCTTCTAGCCTGAGTAGTATGGTGTATGTGGAGGATCTGTCGCCGAGTAGCCTCTCTAGTACCTCTCTTGCCTTCTCCTCGGCAGCCGCTAGGGCCTCCTCGAGGGGGTCATCCTCCCGCTGCACCGGGTTGGCCCCCGCCGCCTCCGAGGAGCCTCTTGAGCTCCTCCGCTAGGCGGTCTAGCTCCTTCTTGATCGAGTCTTCCTGGCTCTTGATTGCCTTGAGCCTGATTTCTAGGTCCTCTTTCCTGTCCTCTAGCTCCTTTAGGATCGCGTCTTTCCTTGTCTTGACTAGGACGTTTCCTATCATCTTGTATAGCTCAACGTCATCTTCGAGTTCCTTTATCTTCTCTATCATCGAGTCGATCTCGGCGAGGGTCCCCTCTAGCATGATCCTCTCCTGGCTGAGCGCCGCCTGGGTCTCCTTCAGCTGGATGTACTTGTTGTACTTCGCCTCCACGTCCGCGGGTACCTTCTCCACCATCCTAGTGCACCCTCCCTAGCCCACAGGCTAGGGCATGAGCCCTGCTGGGGATTTTAAACTAGCCTGGTCCCCTATCAGCGGCCTCTAGGCTACTGTAGGCTGCGTGGGCTAGGTATAGGAAGGAGTTGCTTAGGGCCCTGAGGCCGTTTAGGGTTGGCGACTCTATCTCTATAACCAGGCACCCGTCCTCCACCCTGAGGGTTACCCTTCCCTTCTGGGGTGCCGGCTGGCTTAGCTCCGCTCTTAGGGCTTTCTCCACCTCTTCTGCGTGGGGTATGCATATCTTGTATGTGGCCTTGTTCACTGCTTGATCATCCTCCACGGTATTCCTATTCTGAGTGTCGGCCCTACCTGCGAGCCATTGCTTGTGAATGTTAGTAGCACCTCCTTGTCTCCCCTGGATTCTAGCTTGGCCACCACGCTAGGGCCCCGTGTGGGGGTTAGCTTGGCGTGTAGCCCCCTGACTAGTGCTTCCGCCACCTCCATTGCATCTTCTCCCCCGTCGTGCTCTACTCTGAGGATCCTGGCTTTTGCCCTGTTTGGCACCCCGGCTTCCCTGGCCAGTTTTACCCCCTTGATTATGAGTGTGACGATATTGTTCAGGCCCTCGGGTGGCTTTGGCTCGTATATCCTCATTATGCTTGGATTACCCCTCTTCTCCCCTATTATGACTACCCTGTCCGCTCCTAGGGTTGCAGCCTCTATGGAGAGCTCCTGGTATGTTAGGTGCCCCCTGGTTAGCCTGACTGCTCCTGGTACTACGCCTGCAAGGTCCTTTACCAGGGACCTGGTTCTGGGTGATGGCCTCCTGCTTGTGGTTATGATTATGCGGGTAGGAGGTGTGGGGGGTTGGGGCATCCCCGTTACTCCCTTACCACGTATCCCTTCCTGAAGTAGGGTGCTATCTCTGAGCGTGGCGTGTATGCCGCCCCTGCCCATTTGACTCCGCACTTCTTGCATGCCCATATGCCTACCGAGATCCTGTATACTGTTCCTGTGGAGCCGCAGAATGGGCACTCGTGCTTCTGTTGCTTCCTGAGTAGTATGTCTCTTACCCTCTTCCTTACGCTTACACCGTACCTTGGCCCGTACCTACCTGCTGGCCCTACTATCTTGGTCCTGCCCATGGCCCAGCTCCTCCTCTACCCCTTGCGGGCTAGCGCCTCTTCTAGGGATTTAAAGTATACCTTGGCTGCTCCTTGTGATATGTTGAATACCTTCTGTATCTCCTCTCTGGTGTACCCGGCCTCCCCGGTCTTCTGTAGCCCTGCTATCCTGCCCTGCTCGTCTATGGCTACCACCATCCTCGAGTCCGCTATTGTCTCCTCGTCTAGGGTCGGGTCGACTATTATGTAGTCACCCACCTTGGCGGTTGTTACTGTTACTACCGTGTGGTTTATCTTGAGGGGGCCTTGGCTCTTGTCCTTGAGGACCTCTATCTCCCCCGTCTCGTACTCCTCGTAGTCTGGCAGCTTCGCCGTCCTTAGGGCGGCCATTGCTGCTAGCATGCTTGCGTCGAATAGGTTGCCGTCGTGGTCGATCACGTAGAGGTCCACCCATACTATCCATACCTTCTCGCCCTCCCTTATCACTAGTGACTCCAGGTCTACTGCGCCCACCTCTCTTAGGCTCCTGTCTATGACCCTGGCTAGCTCTATTGCATTCTCATCCGGCGGCCCGGGCTCGAAGACTGGCGAGGCTAGGGGTACGAATTCTGCGTGTACAGTTAGTACTCCCTGGTTTGGCGTGTCCTTGAAGGGTGTGCCAACCTCTATCTTGACCCCGGCTAGGACCTTTGTGTTGCCCAGCTTGACTAGCGCCGAGCCCTCTGCCTTCTCTATGACTCCAGTCTCGATCTCTATCTTCCTCGGCGTGAATAGGTCCCTATCGTCTATCCTCATCCCCTTGCGGTAGAGGCTTATGAAGGCCTCCTTCTTGAGTGTGGGAACCACTGGAACCCTGAATGGCGTCATGCTCATCTCTCCTACACCTCCACCTTCATGTACTTAGACTTGAGTACCTCCTTCTCCATCTCTACTATCCTGTTTATAGCCTCGAGCGCCATGTCTAGCCCCTTCATCACCTCCTCCCTCGTCATCACACCGTTTATCTGGAAGAGGGTGATGAGTCCTATATCAGGCGCAGCCCCCACGGGCATATCCGCCTCTGCATAGTTATCCTCGACCTCGTCTATATCGAGGACGAGCCTACCCTGGATCTTGCCCACAGCAACACCGCCAACCAGAGCCCTCATCGGTATACCAGCGTCGGCCAGAGCCAGTGAGGCTGCCGTGAGCCCGGTGGTCCTCGTACCCCCATCCGCCTGTAGCACCTCTATGAATATGTCTATAGCTGTCCTGGGGAACTGGTCAGTTAGCACCACAGGCTCCAGGGCCTCCCTTATCACCTTGGAGAGCTCCACCTCTCTCCTGGAGGGTGCTGGGCTCTTCCTCTCCGAGGTGGAGAATGGGGCCATGTGGTACCTTACCCTTAGCACAGCCTTGTCGGGGATGACTATGTACTTCTGCACAGGCTCCCTGGGGCCGTATACGGCTGCTAGTACCTTTGTCCTGCCGAACTCGACTAGCGCCGACCCGTCGGCGTTATCGAGAACCCCGACCTCCATCTTGATGGGGCGCATCTCATCGGGCCTGCGCCCGTCTAGCCTGGTGCCGTCCTCCCTGAAGAGGGTTACATCGTCCTTCCTTGCCATCCCTCTTAGACACCCCTCACCTTCTTCTCCTCCTCTATAAGCTTCTTTACTCTCTCTGTTAAGCCTACCGTATGCGTCTCCCTCTCGATCTTCTTTATCGCCAGTATGGCTATGGCCTCGCTATCCTCGTTGGGGCACTTGAGGTGGATTCTCCCGTTCACGGCTGCGTATATCTCGCACCCGGTCTCCTCGGATATCATGTTGATCATGCTATGCTTCTTCCCTATTATCCTGGGTATCCTGCTAGGGAGCACCTCCACTATCTTCCCCTCTACTATCCTGCCCAGGCCCTCGCCTTGGACCGTTAGGGTGGGGTTCCTGGTCCTGTCGAACGCCTGGATCTGGGCCTTAACGTAGTCCCCGACCCTGAGTAGCTTCGACATATCATCAGTCATGGGGTTGAATGGCCTGCCCAGGAAGTCCTGCACGGTTAGTATCGCCTGGTAGGGGGAGTTTATGTCCACGAACCAGTTGACTATACCCTGGCCCGTTATGAGGCCTATCACGATATCCCCCTTCCTCGGCATGTACACGCCCTGGAGCGGGATGAAGACGTGCTTGCCGTCTCTCTCGTCTAGTATACCCAGGGTTGCTGGGGACTTCCAGCCTCCGTGGTCTACTAGGTACTCCTCTGGCCCCGTAGTGTCTGGGGGTAGCTGCTCCCCTGGGGCTACTATTCTCCTTCCCTTCGCCAATGTTAGCCCACCGATTTCACTGTAACCTGGGCCTGGCCCCTGGCTATATTTTGGATCCTGCTGGTTACATCTACCTGGGCCCCGGCTGGTATCTCTAGCTCTACCCTGAGGCTCCCGTCGGGCAGCCAGTCTGCCCTCTTCACCTCCCCGATCCTCTGTAGCTCGCCGTAGGCCCTCCCGCTGTAGGGTGGGGGTATCCTGGCCTCTATCACCGCCTTCGCTAGCTTTATCCTCATTATCCTTGCCAGCCTCCTAACTATCTCAACCGCCTGGGACTCTGCGTCCTTGTAGAGGTCTATGCCGACCCTGGCCTCCTCCATTGCGGCCTCTATCCTAGATGCTGGTATCGGCTTCTTCGTGACCGGGTCTATCGCGTTCTTCGCTATGTAGTTGATTATCTTCCTCCTCTTCGCCTCCAGCATCTTCCTCCTCTGCTCCTCCGTTAGCTGTATCTCGCCCTCCCGTAGTATCCTCTCAGCTATCCTCCTGATGTCGGTGGTGCCGAAAGCCTTCTTGAGGGACTCGGGACTGGCCTTGAGCCCCTTCCTGCTGTCCTTGTAGACGGTGTCGGTCCACAGCACGTCGTCCAGGTCGACCTTCTCCCCCTCCTTATACCTGAAGGCGTACTCCGGCCTAACCAGTATCTCGAACCTCTGCCCCTTGACCTCCATCCACGCTACCACATAGTCGTGCTTCCTAGTCATTGATCCCTACCACTCTAGAATATGTGCCCCCGTGCCGGGTTTATTTCTATGCAGGGGCCTCGGCTGAGAGAAGATTGCTTCATCCCCTAGCAGGATCCCTGGTCGGTCTCCTCGTCACCGGCCCGTTAGGGGGATGTAGTGTATGGTACATGCTTTAAATCCTGCCAGGCAACACACCTGGCTTGGCGGTGTAGAGGTATGGCATTAGGCGTGCCCCCGACAGCGTATGACAGGGCTGCGATCATATTCTCCCCAGAGGGGGACCTCTACCAGGTCAGGTATGCCTTTGAGGCCGTCAAGAAGGGCTGGACCAGCATAGGAGTACGCGGCAAGGACGCCGTGGTTCTGGCCGCCGAGAAGAGGAGGCTATCCCCGCTCCTAGACCTTGACAGCATAGATAAGATCTATAAGGTTGACGACCATGTTGGCGTGGTCTTCGCTGGGATGGGCAGCGATGGCAGGGTTCTAATAGACTACGCCAGGCTCGTGGCTGTGAGGCACAGGCTACTCTACGGGGAGCCAGCCACCGTGGATTACCTGGCCAAGCAGATAGCCGACCTAAAGCAGGTCTACACCCAGCACGGCGGGGTGAGGCCCTTCGGCGTCGCCCTGATATTCGGGGGCATAAACCCCGATGGGACGCCGAGGCTCATACGCACAGACCCGGGAGGCCAGTACTTCAGCTACTACGCGGTGGCCATAGGCATGGGAGATGCCCACGTTAACGAGTTCTTCGAGAAGGAGTACAGGAAGGACCTCAGCCTAGACGACATGGTAAAGCTTGTGCTAACCGCCATTGTCAGGAGTAGGGCCAAGGGAGGCGACGAGAAGCCAGAAGAACTCGTCAAGGACCTACACAACCTAGTAGAGATAGGCTACATAACCGTGGAGGAGAGAACCTTCAAGATGATGGAGCCAAGCAAGGTCAAGGAGTACGTCGAGGAGATAAAGGATAAGCTACTAGAGTAGCCCACGGGAGGGTAGACGCCCCGGAATGGCAGACTGGCTGACCATACTCCTCAGCATAATACTCTCAACCATAGCATCGCTCACGGTAGCCTACAACCTCCAGGAGAGAAGGTGGAGGAGACGGTTCCAGGCCCTCCTCTCAACCCTAAGGACCTACAGGGACGTAAACCGCGCCGCTAGGAAGCTGGGTAGGAGGCCCAGGAGGAGGTATATAGTGGTGGAGATCCTCTCCGAGGAGCCCTTACCAATGGATGAGGTGGAGAGGGCTATTAAGTCGGTGGTGCGAGAGTACCTTGGAGTGGCGGGGCTAGCCTCCTCGGGGGTCTCCCTAGTCTACTATGACGAGGGCCGGGGACGGGGCGTTGTGAGGGTCAGCCAGGAGTACAGGTACCAGGTCCTGGGCCTGCTAGGCCTTCTACGCCGCGTGGGCGACTCTAGGGTCCTTGTCATCCCCCTGGCGGTGACTGGGTCTATAAAGAGGGCTAAACGCTTCCTAGGCTAGCCCCTCTACCTTGCCGAGACTATCTTGATCACATCTCCCGGCTTCAGCTGGTACGACTCCCCTATCCTTTGCCCGCTCTTGGCGTCTATTGCGTATAGGAACCCCTTCCCGAGGTCAGTGTGGATCTTGTAGGCCAGGTCCCGTGGGGTCGAGCCCCGTGGTAGGAGGATCACGTCTGGCAGGATCCTGCCCTCCTTATCCGTGTATTTGCCCGGGTCATCCACCGGGTATACGGGTATTAGGCCTAGGACCTCGAAGACCGCCTTGTCTATGGCCCTCTGGACGCCGGTGCTTCCTAGCCTCGAGAGGACGAGGTCCCTCACGCCCTCCAGTAGCCTCCTGGTCTTCTGGTCTAGCTTCGACTCGTCTAGGACCTGGAAGCTGGGGTCGCCTGGGATGTACTTGACTATGCCCTTCTTTGCTAGCCTCTTCAGTAGTAGCTCCGCCAGGGCGCTGGCTGGCACCACTATGTCGCCGAACCTCTCCCTGAGCCTCTTGACGCCCTCCTCGGCTGCCGGTATGTCGGCCTTGTTTGCCACTATTATTATCGGCTTGGCCCTGCTCCTCAGCTCTACAATGAACCTCTTGAGGTCGTCGCTGCTCCATGTGGATAGCTTCCTGTCCATGAGGCCCGTTGCCTCTAGGGCCTCTATCACGTGGCTCTTCCTTATGCTCAGGCCGGATAGCCTCTGGGCCAATGCGCCGGGTACATCTATAACCCCGCCAGTGTCTATCTGCTTGGCGAACTTGCCCCAGTCCCTACTTATGATCTTGTACATCCACTCGTCGATCTCCCTGATCATCGACTCCGCCTCCTCGACCGGGTCGTACGTGCCAGGCTTCCCCGGGACCCCCTCGGGGCTCGTGGAGCCGCTGGCATCAACCACTAGCAGGAGCACGTCGGCCCTCCTTAGGTGGTCTAGGAACTGGTTCCCCAGCCCCCTCCCCTCGTGCGCACCCGGTACTAGGCCGGCTACATCCATCATCCTGACCGGTATCATCCTCCACCCTTCAATGCACAGGCTGTTCCTTGCATCGCATTTGGGGAGGCCGAGCTCCACGTGGGGGCACCTGCTCCTGGCGTATGCTACGCCCACGTTAGGCTCTATGGTCACGAAGGGCCTGTTGTCGATCTCCACCGGCACCTCGGTGGCTGCCGAGAAGAAGGTAGACTTGCCTACGTTGGTCTTCCCAACGACCCCTACAAGTATGTTGGACGCCTCAACCATGCCCCGCTGCCCCGTCCCCTTACCATGCCTGCCCGGTCACGTTTATTAGCCTCTATAAGCCCAGGGTAGCCGCTGGACTCAGGTATGGGCTAGAGGGTGCCACGGCATGGCTCAGTCGATGTACCACTATATAGCGCAGGCCTGGAGGAGGCCCTACGACGGTGAGCACGGCCTAGTTATGAAGCAGAGGCTCATAGCTTGGAGGAGGCAGCCAGCGATAGTCAGGGTGGAGAAGCCGACTAGGCTGGACAGAGCCAGGGCGCTTGGGTACAAGGCCAAGCAAGGCGTGATAGTGGTCCGGGTTAGGGTTAGGAAGGGTGGGAGGAGAAAGCCGAGGCCGAATAAGGGTAGGAGGCCCAAGAGGATGGGCGTCTACGGCTTCGCACCCGCCAAGAGTATAAGGCTGATAGCTGAGGAGAGGGCGCAGAGGAAGTACCCGAACCTGGTCGTCCTTAACAGCTACTACGTGGGCGAGGATGGAAAGTATAAGTGGTACGAGGTTATACTCGTGGATCCCCACCACCCAGCCATAAGGAGCGACCCAGAGCTGGCGTGGGTTGCGTCTGGCAAGCACAAGGGGAGGCCGTTCAGGGGCCTAACCAGCGCTGGGAAGAAGATGAGGGGCCTCAGGAAGAGCAGGGGCCTGAAGGGCACCCACAAGTACAAGTGGAAGAAGAAGGCCAAGGAGAGGAGGCTCAAGAAGAGGCATGAGGCCAGCGGCAGGGCTAGGCTCATCGAGCCCGACGATATAAGGGTTAAGGAGAAGCCCTAGCCCCCACACCCTAATCCTACATAGTTATAGAACAAGTTAGTTTGAATATTCAATATTTACCTCTATACTATACGCCTTGGACCTAACCATAAGTATAAAGTACCTAATCAATGCCCGAGTAGTGTAGGGTGGGTATAGTGGCGAATGCCGCGGGTATAGACATCGTGAGCCTACTATTCTGGCTCCTATTCCTATACATGATTATGCACCCCCAGCTACAGCTTAAGGGGCTACAGTCGGCCAGGCTGAAGCTGATCAGGATGATCGAGGAGAAGTATAAGTGGCGTGTAGTCACGATGATACACAGGCAGGAGAGGATAGGGTTCCTAGGCGTCCCCGTCTACAGGTTTATAGACATCGAGGACTCGGAGGCGGTGATAAGGGCCATAAGGACGACCCCCAAGGAGCAGACTATAGCGCTCATCCTCCACACGCCCGGGGGTCTCGTGCTTGCGGCGTCGCAGATAGCCCGCGCTCTGAAGAAGCATGAGGGCAAGAAGATCGTGATCGTCCCGCACTACGCGATGAGCGGGGGCACCCTGATAGCGCTGGCGGCGGATGAGATACGTATGGACCCAGCAGCGGTCCTCGGCCCGCTGGACCCCCAGCTACAGACTCCGAAGGGCTCCTTCCCGGCCCCTAGCCTGGTGAAGGTGGCTAGGGAGAAGGGTGACAAGGCCAGCGATGATACTCTGATCTACGCTGATGTGGCGGAGAAGGCCCTGAGGGAGATGCAGGAGCTCATAGTAGAGCTGCTCCGCGACAAGATGGGGGAGGAGAAGGCTAGGCTAGTTGCCGATAGGCTTACCAGCGGCTACTACACCCACGACTATCCTATAACCGTGGAGGAGGCTAAGAAGCTCGGTCTCCCCGTTAGCACTGAGGTGCCTCCGGAGGTGTACCAGCTCATGGAGCTGTACCCCCAGGCCCTCCAGCAGAGGCCTGGCGTGGAGTTCATACCAAGGCCTCAGGTGCCCTACTATCATACATCCAACAATAAGCACTAGCCCCTAGCCTCTAGCCTGGTGGCTGCTAGGGCTGATGCACCTGCTATCAGGGTTCCGGGTATCGATATTTTTATCCATGCCTCCGGCCCGTAGGCGTCCATTACGGGCCCTGCTATGGTTGTGCCTAGTATCCAGCCTAGGTTGAAGGCGAATGTGAAGAGGCTTGACGCCGTGTACCTCAGCTCGCTTGGGCTCCTACTTATTATGTAGATGTTCCCCGCTACGGAGGCTACGCCGAATAGTAGGCCTAGGAGTGCCTGGGCGGTGTATATCCCTGTGGGGGTGGTGGAGTGGAGGTAGAGGGCGAAGACTATGCTGGTCGCTGCCAGACCTGTGGAGTAGGCTAGGATCTCCCTGCCTGCGACTATCCTGGGCGCTGTTATGCCTGCTATCATCTGCATTACCGGGTTTAGTGCTAGCGCCACCCCGGTGGCTGTCGTGGTGAGCCCTATCTTTTTTGTAAAGAATATTGTTAGTATGGAGAATACCCCGGAGGCGAATATGTTCCTGGCCGCTAGCGCTCCCGCCGCCAGTATTACGGGGGCTGGGAGCCTCTTGATCCCCCTTAGCGCCCCGGCTCCCTGTGGGGGCTTCTCGATTCTCCACCTCAGGGCTAGTAGGGCTGATAGTAGGCTCAGTAGGGCGGCGCTGTGGAATAGGCCCTCGTAGCCTAGCTCCTCGACTAGCACGCCGCCTGCTAGGGATCCTGTGGCCATGCCGAGCCCTTGCATGACAACGGTTACGCCGACTCCCCTCGCTATGCCGTGGGTGAGGGATAGGCTTCCTAGGGCCATTGGGAGGCTTGTCGCTAGGCCTATGCCTTGGATTGCCCTGAGGGCCATGAGTACCTCTGGCTCCCTTGTATATGGCATCGCGGCCGTTGCCACTGCGTTTAGTGTCATGCCTGTTGCTAGTATTGTTGCTGGCCTGCCGGTTGCGTCTGCTAGGATTCCCGAGAGTATGTTGCTCGGGGTTATTGTTATGAAGTATACTGTTGCTAGTAGTGTTATGAGCGTGTAGCTCCATCCCAGGTCTTTGGCGTATAGTGGGAGCCAGAAGCCTACGCTGCCTACCGTGTAGAAGTAGGTGTAGGCTGGTAGTCCTAGTATAAGTGTCTCTGCCAGGGCGCCCCTTCTCTCCACCCTTGCCTTCCTAGGGCGCCCTTGTGCATAGCGGGTTTATATATAGGTTTCCGATATTAGCCGGGTTAGCTGCCTAGGCCCGCCTGCTGGGCCAGGTACCACTCGTACTCTACCCTGTCCTGGAGGGTCTCCCTGAAGTGGAGCCTGCCTCCACTGAGTTGTATTACCTTCTCCATCCCGCTCACCCCCTCTATACTTATACTAGTGACGAGCATATATATTGCTTTGCCAGGCCCGTGTTAGACTATAGACGTAGTGACCTGGCGGGTGGCTAGGAAATATAACCCGGCCCATATGTAAGATAGTAATAAATAGGCGCCGACACGTGCCTCGCCTGCCGGGCCGCGTTGTGAGGAGACGAATATGCCCGCACCACTAGGTAGGGGGATCTATAGGCACTCATGCCCTAACTGTGGGGGGCCCACCAGCGAGGCTAGGCTAGTCAGCCTAGGGGTCTGCGAGAGGTGTATACCCCCGGGCATGGAGCCTGGCGACGGCGTAGACAACGTCTATAGGGCGCTCAGGAAGCTCGGCAAGCTCAAGGGGTACGAGGAGCTGTACAGGCTAGAGTATGGCGCGAGGGAGCTGATCGGGTTCTTCGCTAAGCTCCTAGGCTCGCCACCCTGGGGGGCGCAGAGGACGTGGATCAGGAGGCTCGTCAGGGGCGACAGCTTCTCCATCATATCCCCTACAGGCACTGGGAAGACCACCTTCGGCGCCGTCTCCGCGATATACCTAGCCTGTAGGGGCGAGAAGAGCTACATAATACTGCCCACCACCACCTTGGTCCTCCAGGTCCTGTCAAAGCTGGAGAAGCTGTCCCAGGACGCCCCATGCACGCCGAGGATACTCGGGTTCCACAGTAAGATGCCCCGCAGGGCCAGGGAGGAGGCGCTGAAGGCACTATACTCCGGCGACTTCCATATACTCGTCACTACCGCCGCCTTCGCCCGGAAGAACCTGGATATCGTGGCCAGGCACCGCTACAGGCTAGTCTTCGTGGACGACGTTGACGCTGTGCTGAGGAGCAGTAGGAGCGTGGACACGATACTCACGATAACAGGCTTCACCACGGAGGACCTGGAGGCAGGCATGAAGATGCTACGCCTCCAGAGGGAGGCAGCCGCGCTGGCTAGGAGGATCCAGGTGGCCAGGCAGGCTGGGAAGGGGCATGAGGGCCTTAGAGAGAGGCTGAGGAGAGTCGAAGAGGAGATCAATAGGATCAAGGCTAGGCTGGAGGAGGCTAGGGCCAGGGCTGCCAGCCTGATCGTTAGTAGCGCTACCGGGAGGCCCCGGGGGCAGAGGGTGCGCCTCTTCAGAGTCCTCCTCGGCTTCGAGGCCGGGGGGAGGAGCGATATAGGGCTGAGGAGGGTCATAGACTCTTACACGATCCCCCGTGGCAGTGTTGAGGAGGAGGTTATAGGCCTCGTCAAGAGGCTGGGGGACGGGGTTCTCGTATTCGTCCCCATAGACTGGGGCGTGGAGGGCGCAGAGAGGCTGGCAGGCCTCCTCAGGGATGCGGGGGTTAGGGCGGAGGCGTACCACTCCAAGAAGCCAGTGAAGATCCTGGAGGCGTTTCTAGGCGGGGACCTGGATGCGCTTGTTGGGGTAGCCAACTACTATGGCACCCTGGTTAGGGGGCTAGATTATCCTGAGAGGATCAAGTACGCCGTGTTCGCCGGGCCCCCCAGGCACAAGTTCCCAGCCGACGTGGGGGAGCCCCACCCCACGAGGCTCATAAGGCTACTCTCAGTCCTGGCTGAGACGAGCCTGGACATAGCTGAGGAGGCGAGGAGGCACCTATCAGCCGTGAGGAAGCTCACCAGGAGGCTGTCCCCAGCCGCCCTCCACTATATAGCGGAGAGGGTGATGGAGGGCGATGTTGAGGGGCCCGGAAGCCCGACCAGGATCGTGGCCGAGGCCTACAACTTCCTACGCCAGGCCCTGAGCGATGACGAGGTGTGGGAGCACCTAGCGGCTAGGAGGGATATAGGGATCGTCACCGAGGACGGGAAGAGGTACATGCTTATCGCAGACCCAGCCACCTATATACAGGCCAGCGGGAGGACCAGCAGGCTCTACGCTGGAGGCATAACGCTAGGCTTAAGCGTGGTGGTAGTCGACGACGAGAGAGTCTTCAACGGCCTGGTAAGGAGGACCAGGCTCATGGCCGACACCGAGTGGAGGAGGCTCGAGGATCTAGACCTCGACAAGGTTAAGATGGAGATAGAGGAGGACCGGAGGAGGGTTAGGAGGATACTCAGAGAGGGAGGCCCCGGCCTGGGAGACCTGGTAAAGACGGCTCTACTGGTAGTGGAGTCTCCCAACAAGGCAAGGACCATAGCCAGCTTCTTCGGCCAGCCAAGCATAAGGCTCCTCCCCAGCGGTGTTAGGGCCTACGAGGTTGCTACTGGAGGCTATATACTGACAATAACCGCCAGCGGTGGACACATCTACGACCTGGCACCCAGCCACGGGGATGAGGATATACCGCCCCAGGCCTCTGGCCGGGTCGAGGCAGGCGTTTTCGGGGTCATGCTCCTCAACGATGGAGACGGCAGGGAGTACCTGCCCGTGTACACTAGCATCAAGAGGTGCATGGACTGCGGCCACCAGTTCACAGCCGACCGTGATACCTGCCCCGTGTGCGGGAGCAGGAGGATCAGGGATAGCAGGAGCATCGTGGAGGACCTGAGGAGGCTGGCCTGGGAGGTAGACATGGTGCTGGTCGGCACCGACCCTGATACTGAGGGTGAGAAGATAGGGTGGGACACCGCTGTGCTCCTCAAGCCCTACAGCAGGTCCCTAGCCAGGCTGGAGTTCCACGAGGTCACGAGAAAGGCGATACTGGCTGCCCTCTCAAGCCTAAGGGACTTCGACCAGAGGCTGGTAGACGCACAGATAGTGAGGAGGGTCGAGGACCGCTGGATAGGCTTCTCCCTATCCCCCCTACTATGGTGCCACTTCTGGCCAAGCTACTACTGCCCAACACTGGCCATATCCCGCGACGAGTCCGGGGGTAGGTTCATAAAACACGAGCTAGAGAGGTGCAAAACAAGGAAATACTACTACAACCTCAGCGCCGGGAGGGTACAAACCCCCACCCTCGGCTGGATAGTGGAGAGGACTAGGCAGGCGAAGGAGAGGATAAACGCCTACAGGCTAGAAGTCAACGGGCTCCGGATATACTTCAGGGAAGACCAGATCGACCCAGACCAGGCACAGGAGCTGGCTATGATATTCAAGGGCAAGAAGCGGGTCACCTTACACGTGGACCTAGAGAAGGTGGAGGAGCGCGAGGAGGAGGTCAAGCCGCCCCCACCCTACTCGACAGACGCTCTCATAGCAGATGCGAGCAGGTACCTCAGGCTAGGAGCCCCCGAGACAATGAGGCTAGCCCAGGACCTCTTCGAGTGGGGACTAATCACCTACCACAGGACCGACTCGACTAGGGTAAGCGAGAGGGGGATACAGGTAGCCAGGCAGTGGCTAGAGGACAAGTACAAGGACCTTGCTGGGAGCCTATTCAAACCCAGAACCTGGGGCGAGGGAGGGGCCCACGAGGCTATAAGGCCCGTGAGGCCTGTCGACGCTGAGACACTGAGGATACTTGTAGAGGAGGGCGCCCTGGAGCTTGCTGGGGACCTCACGGCCAGGCACCTGAGGCTATACGACCTGATATTCAGGAGGTTCATAGCCAGCCAGATGAGGGAAGCCCTGGTCACTAGGGTAAAGTACAGGGTGACTATAATAGAGGCCTCCACCTCGGTGGAGGTTGAGGCCATCGCCAGGATAGGCAGGGAGGGAGACCCCGCGTCCAGGGGCTTCGCACTGGTATGGCCCTACCTTAGGGAGCAGAGGGTAGCTGGCGAGGCTAGGGACGTGGAGGTCCCTGTGGAGAGGCTGAGGATATCCAAGGTGCAGCCCTACACCCAGGGAGAGGTTATACAGGTTATGAAGGAGAGGGGTATAGGGAGGCCTAGTACTTACGCGAAGATCGTGGATACTCTGCTGAAGAGGAGGTACATAGTAAGGCCCCCCAGGGCTCGGGAGGACTATGTTGTCTCCACTATCAGGGGCGAGCACGTCTACCAGTACCTCACAACCCATATCGCCATGATGGGAGACGAGCTCTCCAGGTGGATAGACCCTAGGTACCTCGAGGGCATACCCAGGCTTGTCTCAGAGGAGAGGACCCGGAGGCTGGAGGAGTATATGAGGGAGATCGAGGAGGGCAAGCGGGCTAGGAGGAGCGTGCTGGATGATATCTACAACGAGATCCGGGGGCTAGCACAGCCTATAAATGACGCTATCCACAAGGCAATGAGGGGGGCGGATACTTCCCCGATCTCAGCCTGCATCCGCAGAGCCTATGTGATAGTAGGGACGGGTGGAGAGGTTGAGCCTGAAGATAGCAGTGATGCACTCCAAGGTTAAGATCGGGGCGAAGAGGGGCAACCTGAGGAGGCTAGGCCTGGAGCTAGGTAACATAATGGATAATTGGAGCGACATAGACTTGGTAGTCCTGCCAGCTTATCCGATAACCGGCCCCTTGATAGGCTACTACCCGCCCAACAGGGCTAAGCAGGCCATGAAGAACATGGCGGAGAGGATCAGCAGCAAGGGCACGGCGCTTGGGCAGAGTATAGTCACGATATCAAAGTGGAGTGAGGATTACGGGATCAACATTATAGCTGGCCCGATACTCGAGAGGGCCGGACCCAAGCTCTACTCCACCGTCCTCCACATAGCTCCGGACGGCTCCATAGAGGGGAAGTATAGGAAGATCACGCTGACCCGCAAGGAGGTCGAGGCCGGCCTCAGCCCGGGGCGCAGCGTGGAGGTATTCAATATCAGGGGCAAGGGGCAGGTTGGGGTGTATGTGGACGAGGACCTGACGCACCCGGAGATATTTAGGGTGATGCAGATCCGCGGCTCGAATATCATTATAGGGTTCATGCTGCCCTACGAGTCCGACTACTTCAGGATGACTAACTACCATGATGGAAGGATACTGACGATGGAGCTGGACCCAGTGATCGAGTTCCTCTCGGTTAGGAGCAGGGAGACTGGGTTGCCTGTTATACTCGTGGGCGGCGGCGTTGAGGGTGTCGGTCATAATAACCACAATAACGTGGCCTTCATGCCCACCATACCCTCAGACCCAGATGTGGGGGTCGCCAAGAATAGGATCCTTGACTATGACAGGCTTGACTCGGATCCTATGATTATCGAGTTGGATACGAGGTATAGTAGGCCTAGGAGTATCAACGCGATAGTGGCGAAGAGCATAGTGAAGGAGTTGTGTATGAGTAGGGGTTAACAGGTAAACCGGGTTCTTTAACGCTGTTAAAGATATATAATCTGCTAGTGTAAAATATAGAGCGTGGGGGCAGGCAAGGTTGAGCCTGGCAATATCCAAGAGGAGAATACAGAAGCTCGGGGGCTCCAGCCTAATAATAACGATACCAAAGAGCTGGGCAAGGAAGATCGGACTCACCGTAGGAGACACAGTGATAATAGTAGACGAGGGAGACCACCTGAAGATAATGCCCCCAGACACCAGGGTCACCGACAAGGTCGGGATAGCCCGGGTAAAGCTATCCGGCTTCCTGAGGGAGGTCAGCATAGGCAAGATCATAGACTGCTCCTACCAGAACGGCCACAGCAAGATAGAGATACAGATACCATCAAACGGCAACACGAGCCCAGAGGAGCTGGCCAGGGAGGCCGGGGAGCACCCCAAGGTCAAGGCAGCCCAGGTACTAGACCCCTCAACCCTGCTGATAGAACTCGAGACGACCAACGGGGACGAGGTGACCACGCTACTCAAGAAGTTCAACACGAAGCTACAAGAGATCATAGACCTAGGAGAGGCCGCCATAACAGGGTCAATCCCCCTAGATGATGCGATAAAGGGGATAGAGAGGAGCGCCGACAACGCCTACAACATAGTGGACTCCATAACGAGGCTCTCATTCAAGCAGGGAATAGTAATGTGCGAGTCCAAGGGTGTAGACCCCACAATACTCATAGCACTCAAGATACTCGCAAGGCTGCTAGAGAGGGCGATGAAGAACCTAGTCAACTTCAGCGAGCGGGAGCTAAGCCTCAAGGCGGTAGGCAAGATCAGGATCATAATGAGCGAGGCCATAGGGGGCATAGCCAGCGGTAGCGGCAGGAGGATAGCCAACGCCCTCAACGAGATAGCAGGCCTAAGAGAGATTGTAGCCGAGATGAGGAGCCTCTCAACCCCGGAGGCGGAGAAGGTGGCGACCTGCGTGGAGAGCATGAACATAGCAGTGGAAACCCTAGCATCAAAGGGGATATGCTCGGTCCTAGCATCTCCCTAGACTCTTAAACCCCACCACAACTAGATGCCCTCGGAGACCCAGCTTGGACGGGTGCTGCACAGAGCTATCCGGTTGCGTGCTCAGGAACACTAGGATAGAGCTAGAGAGGCTCATACGCAGGGTTAGGCTGGAGAACCTGCTAGGCGATATCAGGGAGAACACGTACAAGGCCCACTCGTGGCAGCTACTGAAGAGGACAATGGCCACACCCATAGCCAGGTGCATTAGAAGCCTAGCCGGGCCATGCGGGATCCCATGCCTAGACTCGATATACTTCTCCGACCTCACGGGCGGGGAGCACAGCTACATAGAGGGGCACGGGGGCAAGGACCTAGACCTTATACTATACACTCCCTGCGAGCTGGACCGGGAGAAGGTGGAGGAGAGCCTGGAGTCCTGTATAGAGAGCGCCGTCACACTCCTACTATCAGAGATGCTCACCGACGACCCCAAGAAGATACTGGGGATACCTAACATTATAGAGGTCCACATAGTCAGGGATAGAAGGGACCTCCCCTACTACAACATGGTCAAGTACAGGAGTAGAACGCTAACCAGGCTACTCTAGGCAAGCCTCTTCCTAGCACCCCACACTGCCGCCTCTATGATAGCCCTAGGCCCAGGGATTCCATATGTCGGCCTAACCCTCCCCCTCATCACGGCCTCAACCACGTCCACAGGCCTCCTAGGCTCATCCCAAAGCCTAACCGGGGCCACGCCCAGCTCACCCAGCACATGGGCATCACTACCACTAGTCCCAGCTATACCCATCCTCCTGGCCCTATACAGCGCTGGCAGGTTGAATAGCAAGATGCCCCTCGGGTTCCACACCTCTACAGTGTGGAAGACACTGCTATCCCAAGCCCTACCACCCACGCTATGCCTCCCCAAATGGTACGGGTGAGCCGCGATCAAGGCGCAGTTATACCCGTCCCCGGCCTCCCTTAACTCCCACGGATCCATGCCCTTCCAGGGCCTCTCCGGCATGGGCTCCGGGCACAGGACCAGGACGTCCCCCCAAAGGGTTCTAACCTCATTCCCATAGACTATAACCGGGGCCCCCTCGAGGCCCCTGGCTTCCCTAGCCGCCATGATAGACCCTGCGAAGGTGTTGTGGTCGGTGACCGCGATAGCATGGAGGCCAATGCTCCTGCCCTTCGCAACCAGCTCCCTTGGGGTGGGCCTACCGTCGCTGGCATTGGTGTGACAGTGGATCTCTGCTACGTACAAAGGCTGACACCCCTACTATAGCGCCCGCGGGGCTACCGGGTTGGGGTACACCTATAAGGCATCTCCATGCATCAAGTCCAACCGGCCATATACAATACGTACCATATTATGGAGACTCCGGTATACTACTAATCATTAATATAGGATTTTTAATACTAAATTTTAAAATACAACGCCTCGTATATTGTACCATAATATGATACTATACCGGGCTCCGTGCTGGTGGCTTGTATGGAACCCAGTGGCAAGGAGAAGAGGAGTATAATAGCTGCAATTGGACTGGCTACCCTAGCGGTTTTACTGGTGGCAATGCAACTCAATCATAGCCTAGGGTATGTTAAGTTTAAGCTGGTACTCTACGATGATGAAGGTAGGCCTATAACAAATGCTCTGGGTATGCCTACTGTGCCTGAGGGTATTAGGTTATATGCCCAGGTCTATGCTATTGCACCGCCGGGCCACGACGAGGTTATGGTCGAAATATACAAAGGCTGGGTTAGTGGACTTACATTGACGCTGGAGGCTAGGGACACGCTTAGATGGATAGCAGGTGAGTGGGCCCGCCTGGAGACGGGTAGGGGTATAGAGCCCGGGTACACCGCTACGAGCCTCGAACTAAACCTGTGGGTGGTGCATGAGGAGACTGGTAGTGTAATCCAGAGAGTCAGCTACTTCTACCCATACGATCCACACAGGCTCCTGGAGGGGGAGAGCTGGGAGTACACGGTTAAAGTAATGCTTCCCCCCGTAGAGAATAGTGCGCCAGGACCGCGGAGTTCACAGATAGAGCCCCGGCCGGGTTGCATCATGTACTATACGTGGAGGATTAACTCCACGACTACCCCCGAGGCCGGCTCCACGACGTTCAGCACCGATACAAGGAGATTCGATAATATATTATATATCAAGACTCCTATACTATTGGTCTATAACAAGCTACCTATATCGGGTAGGATAGGCTCGGCCATAGGTCTAGGCATGGGTGGAGTGACCGAGTTCAAGGCATCAGTGGGCATTGGGCCGGGTATCTATGTGAAGCTTAGGAGCGGCGATGCGACGGGCGGTTTGAGTGGGAAGGTGTATCTAGGTGGCGTATCTAGGAGCCTGTCTGTGAGCTCCTTCTGGAGCCCGGGTTCTGTAGAGGGTGGTGAGTGGGCTTACGTGTGGATATGGACAAGGCCCGTTATGGTATTCTACAACGAGTATCTTACCCTCGACTGTGAGGGGGACGTTGTAGAGAGTTATACTGGCGTGGATAAGGTTGTGTTCTTCGTGCAGGATGCTATGACCCTCTATAAGGGTGTAGCGGACGGGAGGAAGTTGTATAGCCTCCTTGGCGGGGAGTCCCGTGGCGGGCCTCCTTGGCATGTTAGGTGGTTGTTTGACGATAATCTATCTAGCTATAGGTATGTGATCGGCCTTAAGCCTGGCGTGGGTCATAGCTTTGGACTAATCCTATCTATGGTTGATGAGTGCAAGGCTGACTTTGAGGTGCCTCTCGGGCTGGCCGCTGCATCCCTCCTATCAACGGTTGGTATGCATGAGTTTGCCCGGCTTGCGGTTTTGATGCCTCCCTCTATGTCGTATGGGAGCTCAGCGGCTGTGTACGTTGATGGTGGAGTGCAGAATAAGGGGCCTGTATACGAGTACCTGTACCTTAGGGTCTCTAATATGCTATATTCAAAGGATCCGCCGTGGTGGCCCTCGGATACTTGCTACTACCAGGTACCTGTGGCTATGTATATAGAGTCTAGGTAGCTGGAACGCTTATCACTAGCCCCAGCAATTACCGCTGGTAGGAGGGTGTATATGCAGGAGCCCACTCCGGTCTATGGCCAGGGCTTTTTCATCGTGGATCCCGGGAGTATAGCCTACATTATAGTATTCGATTATCATGATCCAGACGGATATTATATGGGTCTGGCCGAGTCGGGGAGGGTCGAGGACGAGGAGAGGGTGCTAGCTGATAACATGCAGGCTCTGATGGATGAGGAGAGGGTTATTATTAATGGCGAGGATGTCAGGCCCCATGTCCTGTGGGCTAAGATAGAGGTTAGGGGCACGGTTGATAGGGCTTCTATAACGTTCTTCACCTTGATGAGGTACAAGCCCCGGCTTGGTGTTAACGTTTACGAGAACATATATGAGGAGACGGTGGCGGAGTACGACTATACGGTATACTGGATACCGGGTAAGTGCACTAGTATAACAGGCGTTGACTCGCCCGGCTACGTGGAGCTTCAGGACGGGCTAGCGGTGGTCAGGGTTCTAAAGGGTACTAGGATCCCAGGGTACGAGAGCGTATCATTCACCCACACGTGCCTCTAGGCGGTTGCCCCTACTTGGCCCCACCCGCTCCAGCCGAACCATGTATAGTCCCTAGATGACGCCATGTCCCTGGCGTACCTCACGTATTTCCCTATAACACCTGAGGGGAGCCCGTGGAGCTTGAATAGCCTCTCCAGGCTCTGGAGCCTTACAACCACGTCCTTTGGCATGCCTCCCCTTAGCGCGTAGTCCGCGAAGTCCCTTAGGGCCTGGTAGCCTAGGAAGAGTAGGGCCGCCTTGTGGGGGCTCCTCATTGACCTGCTCATCCTTCTAAGCTTTTCCGCATCTTCTTCGGCCATGATCCAGAGGGAGGGACTCCTCCTCACAGGCCAACACCGTTACACCTCTTACCCCATCCACGTGATATGGCGTGGCAGGTGCCATAATTCCGGGGTACTATACTGGGCTATACCGGGGTGTTACGGCCCCGCTAGGGGTCCCCGTCTAGCTTGCTCCTCATCCCCAGGCTTGGGGTCGGGGCCGGTGATCTCGGTCACCCCCAGCCAGTCTAGGTGAAGCTTACCCCATCCACGCTCCTCACTATAACACCCTTGTAGAGGAAGTCGATTTGCCTCAGGGCGGCGTGCATGTCGAACTCGGTGAGGGCGCTTATCCCGTCTATTGGGACGTAGACCTTGTACCAGCGTAGCGCGGCGCTGGCTACGGTATGTAGTACGCATATGTTTGCGACTGTACCCACTATTACAAGGTTCTTTATGCCGTAGATGCGTAGCAGGTCGTCAAGCGGGGTGCCGTAGAAGCCGTCGTACCTAGTCTTCATTACTACTATGTCCCCCTCCTTGGGGGCGAGCTCGTCCACGATGCGCCATCCCCAGGTGCCGTGTCTAGCGTGCTCCCCCCAGATCCTGTACTCCGGGTCATCGTCGTAGTGCGTGTCCTGCGTGTAGAAGACCCTTGCCCCGGCGCTCCTAGCCTTCTCGAGCAGCCTAGCTATAGGCGCTATAGTATCCCTGGAGGCTGGGACGAATAGCGCCCCGTTGGGATGCACGAAGTCGTTCTGCATATCCACCACTATAACGGCGGTCTCCCTGGCGGGTAGGCTCACGTTATCCACGACCCTATACTCTGGAACCTCCACGCTGGCCATGCCATACACCCCCGATAGATCTAGGATCGTAGACGATATCTGTATTACTCCATAGGCCCACCCCTCCCGGCAGGTGGCGGGATTGGCGGAGTGCCCCGGCCTTAGGGAGGCTAGTGCTGCTGGTTCTATTAGTGTCGAGGACATGAGGGCCGCCGAGATCAACTCGGTTTGGCTGGGCCTAGACCTAGACCTGCTCATGGAGAACGCTGGCAGGGCGGTGGCTGACGCCATAGAATGCGTCCTAGGAGGCCTTGAGGGTGTAAGCGTTACCATACTCGCCGGGAAGGGTGGTAATGGGGGCGACGGTATAACCGCGGCTAGGCACCTAGCCGAGAGGGGGGCCAAGGTTGAGGTACACCTATCCCACCCCCCAGAGCTGATAACCCATGGAAGCACCCGGAGGAACCTGAAGGTCCTCCTGGCTAGCGGCTATGCCAAGCTCGTCAAGCCATGGAGTAGGGGATGGGGGGACACCAGCGGGGCTGATGTGGTTGTGGACGCGCTACTAGGTATAGGCGTTAGGGGCAGCCTCAGGGAGCCCATACTCAGCCTGGCTAGAGCCTTCACAAGCCACCAAGGCCTCAGGGTCTCGATAGACACGCCAACCGGCGTGGACCCTGATACAGGTTATGTAGCCGAGGGTGCTGTGGTCGCTGATGTCACGGTTACGCTATACAAGGTGAAGAAGGGCCTCCTCCAGGGAAAGGCCCCCATGCACACTGGCAGGCTACTTGTAGCCCCAATAGGGATCCCACGCCAGGCCTCGGAGCTAGCCGGGCCGGGTGACGCCTACGCTAGGATACCCGTTAGGCCCAGGGATGCCCACAAGGGTATGGGTGGTAGGGTGCTAGTTATCGGCGGTAGCAGGGACTTCGTTGGAGCCCCAATTCTAGCCGCCCTGGGAGCCGCTGCGGGGGGCGCAGACCTGGTATACCTGGCCAGTACTGGCATGATACCCTACTGGGGCGCCCAGAGGAGCTCAACTATAATACCCGTGCCGCTGGATGGCGACTACCTGAACCCCAGCCATGTTGACAAGCTACTCAGGCACTCGGAGAGGGTTCACGCCGTCGTCGTGGGCCCGGGCCTTGGTAGCAGGGACGAGACCCTTGAGGCAGCTAGGATCCTAGTCGAGAGGCTAGCCGAGTCTGGCAGGGTTACAGTCGTGGATGCAGACGCGCTTAGGGCGGTGGCTGGTCTCGAGGGTCTTGGCCCCCATATTGTCCTGACCCCGCACCGGGGCGAGGCTTCCCGGCTCCTGGGCGACGAGGCCGTGGAGCCCAGGCTGGCCGCTTCTAGGATATCCAGGCTCACCGGGGCTACTGTGCTCTTGAAGGGGCCCAGGGACTATATCTGTACTGAGGACACTTGCAGGGTCAACGTCACCGGGGCCCCGTCCATGAGCGTGGGCGGTACGGGTGATGTGCTGGCTGGAGTAGTAGCTGGATTCGCTGCTAGGAGAGTAGCCCTGGGTAGGGGGCATGGGATGCCGCATACCGCTGCCGCCGCGGCTTACATAGTTGGCAGGGCCGGGGAGCTTGCCGCCTCGGCTGTGGGCGAGAATATTTCCGCTCAGGATGTGGTTGAGAATATAGGTAGGGCCCTGGCCGAGGCTAGAAGCCTTGCAGAGGGCTAGGATCGCGTATATCCCCTACCAGGTCTATAGGGTCGGCGAGAGGCTTGTCGCCTGCGACTCCCATTTCTGGAGCCATGTCTCCGATGACGTGCTTAGGGTCCTCCTTATCAGGGGTCTGGGTAGCCTGCGGGAGGCGCCTGGGAGGGATGGGGTGGCCTTAGAGCCTCTAACCCCGATTGGCGGCCATAGGCGGTGGCTCGAGTGGGCCCAGGCGCTAAGGGTTCGCCCCCTACCCTTGAGCCCTGAGGACCTTGCATCCTATAGCCTTGGAGTATCGTGGGGTGGTGGCCTAGATGCCTCTAGGGAGGCGTTGAAGGGGCTTGCTAAGCTGCTGGTTGGTAGGGGGCCTGTGAGGCCTCTGGGCAGGTTTGCGTGGCTTCGCCTGGCCTCGGATGGGTGTAGCGTTGGTGATGCTAGGTATAGGGTCTTGGCTAGCCTTGACCCTGGCGTGGGGCTTAGGATTAAGGAGGCGGTGTGTACGGCTACTGGGTAAGCGGGTATGGGTATGGGTAAGGGCAGGGTGATCAGGGAGAGGTATGAGGCCACTTATACTGGGTACGACGAGTTGTATAGGATGGAGCAGTATGAGAAGTACTTGGAGGCCCTTGGGAGGGTTGAGCCCCGGGGCCTTGTGCTTGATGCTGGTTGTGGAACTGGGCTTCTTGTCGAGTATATGGCTATGAATAGGATGCTTGATAGGGTTAGTGGCGTCGTGTGCCTTGACTATAGCTGGGGTATGCTCTCTGTAGCCAAGTGGCGCCTGGGTAGGCTCTGTGGGGGCAGGTGTGGGGTTGTGCTTGGGAATGTTGAGCGGCTCCCCTTTGGGGACCGTGTGTTCGATGTTGTGTACTCCTTTACTGTGCTGGATCTTGTTGACGATGTTATTGGGGCTTTCAGGGAGCTTGTTAGGGTTTCCCGCGGCCCGGTTGTGGTTAGCATGCTTAAGAGGCTCCCGTATAAGGACCTTCTCCTGGCTAGTGGTGTGAGGCTCCTGGGAGTTACTAGTAAGGATGTTATCCTCGTGTGGGATCCTGGAAATTAAACCCTCCACTGGCACGGCTACGCTGGTAGGGTGGAACGGTGTTGAAGCTGGATGTAGAGGTTGAAGAGGAAGTTTTGAGGGAGCTGGAGAGGGTTGCTGGTGCGCTCGGTATTGATGCTGGGAGGCTGCTCTCTATACTGGCTGAGGTTGCCTCGTCCTACGCTGAGGATCTTATAGGTATGGCTGGGGTGCTCAGGGTTAGGAGGGAGAATAAGCCCTATAGTGTTATCGAGGAGATCTTCTACTATGGTGTGGAGGCTTGGAGGGGCGTCGTGGACAAGGTCCTGGTAAGGCTCAAGGCAAGGGGCAGGTACGAGCTAGAGGAGCTGGACCTCGACCCGGATGATCCAAGCATCGAGATGGAGCTGGTCGCCCTTGAGGGCAGCGACTTGAAGGCGGATAGGATTAGGGTTAACTGGAGCCCACACGGCGTCATAGTTGAGGCCTACTACTATATAGGAGAGTACTATGAGAGGGTCCCAGCCAGGCTACGCGGCTTCGACGTGTCCTACCTCCCCGACGAGGAGGCGCTGCTAGTATCCTATACCAGCGACTCCCTATCCAAGGTCCCCCCTATACACGTCTTCGACGAGGTCGCATCGAGCGTGGCTCCAGTATAGGGGGTGCCACGGGCTTGAGGGTGAAGCTATGGACTATGGAGGCGGATCCTGTCAGGACCCTATCATCGCCCGATATCTTCATATTGAGAGGCCGGAGGGCCGCGATGGGTAGCCTGGACGTTGTCTACTCAAGGTGGAGGGGGCCCAGGCTTACAGTGTACGGCTCCTACCAGAGGCCAGCCGGGGACAGGTTCTTGCGTAGGATAACCGGGGGGCCGGAGGCCCTGATGGGGCCCGGGTCGGCCTATCTGGCCGCTGTGAGGGAGTACAGGTGGAGCCTTGCAACTATGCTAAAGGAGGATTCAAAACTGGTTGAGTGCCTATCCGGCGCCAGCCCCCGGGGTGGTAGGGCAGGCGGGATGGTTATAGGGGTAACCAAGGTTGCTGGCCATGGGGTTACTGAGGTCCTTATGCCCAGTGACCCTGGGCTAGAGAGGGTGCGGGAGTGCTTATCCAGGGTATACGGCAGGGTATCGGGCGAGGAGGAGCTGGATCCCGACCTCGCGCCGGATATGGCTGTGAAGAGGAATAGTAGCCCGGAGTGGCTTAGGCCTGGGAGGAGCTATAATGTGGAGTCCTCCTCGTCTAGGGACGGCTACTATATAAGGTTCATGGCTTGGGCTGAGGACGGGCTCATCCACTGGATCGACTTGGATGGGGTGTTCTACGCCTCTCCACCCAGCCAGGTTTACGCGCTGGTGGAGACCGTCTCCCAGGCGATGCCTAGCCCCGGCCTGGTTTACGAGTTCACCGCCGCTTGGTCTACCTTCGTTGATACTGCTGGTATCAGCGTCGATGAGGTGGAGGAGGCGTTCAGGGGCCTGGTTGAGAAGGTTGAGGGCGCCGAGTGATGGAGGTGGCCTATGGGGAGCGTAGGTGGCGGATTCTCAGGGAGAAGAGGGGCAAGGCGGTTAGGGTTATGAGTAGCCTCCGGGCCCGGGGCTTGGAGTCCATAGTCCATGGCAGCATAGCCCGGGGCGACGTCGATGAGGATAGTGATGTGGATATAGTTATACCGAGGCCGGTGGCCCCCAGCATAGTGGTCTACACGCTGGAGCATGCAGGCTTCAAGCCCTACCACATAGAGATAGTGCAGGCAACACCATCATACACGCCCAAGGTCTACATATACCTAGACCCAGACGAGGAGGTCGTGGTGAGCTTCCCCCTCGCGGAGCTGGGCAAGAGGGAGAGGGAGTTCTACAGGTGGGGAGGCGAGCTAGGCCTGGGCGGGCTACTCGAGGGTAGACGGGTCCCCGGGGTTACTAAGGACCTCAAACTCGTTATACCAACCAGAACGGGGCACGTGGAGGAGGATGTTGTAGGGAACGAGGCCAGGGTTGCTAGGCTACTGGGTATCAGCCTTGAGACGGTTATGGAGAGGGTGAGAGTCCTATCCAGGAGGCGGGCCCACGGCAGGACCGGGGTCTTCCTCAAGGAGCCGGTGGATCCTTCAATGCCGATAGAGGAGGCGATAGACAATATAGCTAGGAGGGTACCAGCCTTCCGGCGCAAGGTGATGGGGTGACCCTGGGGGTGGATCCCGTCCAGGCACTGGGCATCGTGGGCATGCTACTGGTCTTCGCCTCCTTCATAGTCAAGAAGTGGACCTGGCTGTATGGTTTCAATATGAGTGGGGCCATCCTTTTAACAGTCTACGCATACCTCCGCGGTGACCCCGTTTTCACGGTGGTTGAGGCCGGGATCGTCGCTTTCCTGGCGTATAGGTTGTATAGGGAGTTGAGGAGTGAGCCTGTAAAAAGGTGTTGACCCTCCAGCCCCCAGAGGGCATAGGGGTGTCTAGGATACGGGGTCCGCTGTGACCCCGAACTTCTGCTTCCACTCCTCGAAGGCCTTCTGCTCCTCTGGAGTTAGCTCCTTGCCTATCCTGTACCATCCTGGCTTGGCCTTTAGCTCGTCTGGGGCCTCGTCCACCTTGTAGATACAGTCTACTGGGCAGCTTGCTACGCATGCAAAGTCGTCCTGGCACTTCTCCCATATGAGCCTGGCCTTCATGTTCTCGTCGAACTCTAGGGCATCGTATGGACAGACCTCTATGCACGCTCCACAGCTGATACAAGTGTCCTGGTCGATGGCTACCCTCACGAAGTTCGCCAGGTTGCTCATCCCACGCCACACCTCGGCTGGTTCGATTGTATAGTATCCTATCCTCTTATTAAAAAGGGTTTACCCCGTGATCGTATTAGCGCGGCAATATTGTCAGTATGTGCATATACCCCGGCATCCCAGTTCTACTATAAACACACATACTAAACTTATTTATACCAGTCAGGCTAGACTCTATTGAATACAGTAATAGAAAACCGGGTCCTAGAGGTGGCTACTGTGGAGTTCAAGCTAGCCAGGATAAACCTGAGTACCCAGAAGGTTACAGAGGAGAAGATAGACGAGAAGACGCTCAGAAGATTCATAGGGGGCAGGGGGCTAGGCGCTTACCTTGCCCTAAAGGAGATACCCAAGGGGATAGACCCCTTCAGCCCCGAGAATAAGGTATACATACTAACCGGGCCCATAGTAGGCACCGCCGCCATAGAGAGCGGCAGGTACCACGTTGTCGCCAAGAGCCCGCTAACCGGCATACTGGGCGACGCTAACAGCGGAGGCCAGTTCGGCCCCTGGCTCAGGTTCGCTGGGTACGACGGCCTAGTACTGGAGGGAGCCAGCGAGGAGCCCGTGTGGATTAGCATAGTGAATGGGGAGATCAAGTTCCACGACGCAAAGCACCTCTGGGGTAAGGGTGTGATACACACCGAGAAGGTCATAAGGGAGACCATGGGCGTCACCAAGGAGTCGCTCGGCAGCGTCCTCTCAGTCGGCCCGGCGGCGGAGAACAGGTCCAGGATAGCCGCTGTAATGAACGACAGGTACAGGGCCGCGGGGAGGTCTGGACTAGCCTCCGTGATAGCCTCTAAGGGCGTTAAGGCCATATGGGCCTACGGGAATAGGAAGGTCCTCGACGAGCTCTACGATAAGAGGAAGTACATGGAGGAGGCTAAGAAGCTAATAAAGAAGATACTGGAGCACCCGATCAGCAAGAGCCTCAACGAGTTCGGCACAGCAGTGCTAGTCAACGTGATCAACGCCCACGGCGCGCTGCCGACAAAGAACTGGACCCGTGGCACCTTCGAGAAGGCCTTCAACATAAGCGGGGAGAGACTGGCCGAGGTCTACCTAAAGGCCAGGAAGGGGTGCTGGGGCTGTGCCATCCAGTGCTCCAGGGTCTCCGAGGTGGAGTCAGGCCCCTTCAAGACCCCGATCTCCGAGGGCCCAGAGTATGAGACGATATGGGCTAACGGCGCCGACACCATGATCGGGGACCTCGACGCCCTGATCAAGGCCAACTACCTCCTAAACGACATGGGCTTCGACACTATCAGCTTCGGCTCAACAGTGGCAACCCTCATGGAGATCTATGAGAGGGCCAAGAAGGGTGAGCTGCCGGAGGAGAAGGCCAAGGAGCTATTCGAGCTCCTAGGAGACGTGAACCCGGAGTGGGGCAACCCACACGCCCTCATACAGCTCATCTGGATGGCAGCCTACAGGAACAGGATAGGAGACCTGGTAGCCGAGGGAGCCAAGAGGCTTGCAGAGTACTTCGGTGTACCGGAGGCGGCTATACACGTTAGGGGCATGGAGATGCCCGCCTATGATCCGAGGGGTATAAACAGCATGGCGCTGTCCTACGCCACAAGCAACAGGGGAGGCTGCCACCTGAGGGCTTACTCCGTGAGCTTCGACGTGCTAGGTGTGCCGAAGAAGTTCGACCCGCTAGGCATAGACATGGAGAAGGTGCAGCTAGTCAAGATGCAGCAGGACTACTTCTCATTCATAGACTCGGTGATAGTCTGCAAGTTCAACACATTCGCCTCCGGCCCGGAGGACTATGTGGAGCTGATGAAGGCAGCAATGGGATGGGAGGACTTCACCGTGGAGGAGCTGCTGGAGACCGGCGAGAGGATCTACAACACGGAGAGGCTCTTCGCAGTGAGAGAGGGCATCAACTACAGGGACACCCTGCCGAAGAGGCTACTAGAGGAGCCGCTACCAGACGGACCGGCTAAGGGTAGAACCGCCAAGGAGGCCCTGGAGAAGTACCTGCCAGAGTACTACAAGCTGAGGGGCTGGGAGGACGGCAAGCCCCTGCCTGAGACGCTGAAGAGGCTGGGGCTGGAGGAGTTCCTCTACATAGTATCCTAGCCGCCGCCGACGGGTGGTATAATCACTATCTCGTCCCCGTTATTTACCCTCGTCTTCTCCCCCTCCAGGTACGCGACTTCCCTACCGTTTAGGAGTATCCTGTAGTCGCTGCTGAACCTCCCATCTTCCTCGAAGATCTCCTCTTTGAGGCCCTTGTACTTTGAGGCGAGCTCCTCCACTACCTCTCCCACCGTGGCTCCGTCCCTTACCTCTAGCTCGTGCTCTATGGATCCGGTTATCCTATAGAGGATGCCTAGGGTCTTCACCTTCACCCTGGCCATCCCGGGGTCCTCCAGAGCCCTCGTGGGTTTTGCTTAGAGTACGAAGAGGGCTCTGGGTGAGAAGAGTACCTGGTCGCCCTCATTAAGCTTAGTATGTAGGCCGTCTAGGAAGTCTATCCTCCTCCCGTTCACTGCTATCTCAACCGGGTACTTGAGCTTGTCGCCTTCGAGCACCATGTCCTTGAAGCCCTTGTGGACCTCCCTGTCTATGTACTCTATCGCATCCATTACCGTCGATCCCTCTGGCAGCTCAGCCTCGATCTGGAACTTGCCTATGGTCTTATAGAACTCCTGTATGAATACTAGCTTCACCCTCAATATTCTCACCTACGGTTATATACTCCTGACCTGGGAGGGGGTTAAAGCCGCTTACTGGCCGCCCACTTGCTCTAGTGCCTCGTAGAGCCTATCCAGGGCCTCGTCGACCTGCTCGTACCCTATACCCGCCAGCTCTGCCCTCTCCCTCCAGGCCAGCTTTATCTGGTAGAACATTAGCTCGTTTAGCTGTGTGCCGTCTAGCCTGACCGCTAGGTTGTAGGGCTCCATTGGTGGGGAGGCGTAGAAGTTTCCGTAGACCCTGACGTCTGATAGGTATACGTCGTGCATGTTTGCTACGAAGCCTATGTGGTAGGGCCCCTTGCTTGCCTCTCCCCGGGCCCTGGCTGGGCCTTCCCCGTATCTGATCCACGTTGGCCTCCTGTAGCCCTCCGCGCTTGTTTTGACCTTTTCGCTTATACTGTGCTCTCTTACTGTATGGGATTTGAATAGGCTTGACGCTAGGTTGAGTGGGGCCTCCATGTCTCCCTCGGCTAGGACTTCTATGACGCCTACGTTGGCGAGTTTTGTGACCCCTATTACTCCCCTTGTCTTTGGGGCGTCTAGTTCTCCCCCGTGGATGAGCATCCCCGTGCTCTTGGCGGCGTCCTCCACGTCTCCTAGTAGTGATTCTAGTAGTGGTGGGTATACTGTTGCTATCCCTAGGTATGCTACTGGGCCTCGCGACTTTAGTGGTGGCCCTCCTGTTATCCTCCTGTGGGTTGCCCCGTGGTGGTAGGGTGTGTATAGGCCTAGCACGTCTACTGGGTCCCTTGTTATGCAGTATATGCCCCTGGATCTCCCGCCTGTGTTTAGGAGGTCGTCTATAAAGGATTGTAGTTGTTGTTGGGCCTCTTCGAGGCCCCTGCACTCCGCCTTGTATATTGTGGCCCTTGTTAGGAATATCCTGGTGCTTATCTCCTATCGACCTCCACTATGTACTTGTTGAAGAGTTTTATGAAGTCATCCCTGCTTATGGCTGGGGCTCCGTTCTCCTCGATCTCCTGTAGTGCTATTGGCTTCTCCTGGTAGAGTGGGTTTAGCTTCGCGATCCTCTCCTCATACGTCTCCACGTGGGGGTTCACGTAGAATACTCCTACCGGTATCCTCTGTCCCCATTCCAGGGCCTTCTCCCACGCCCTCGCCACCTTCTCGTCTATCTCGTCTATGCTGGGCTCGTGCACTATCGGGTCCCAGCCCGGCTCTTCCTCCAGCTTGTATAGCCTGCCCTTGTAGAAGTCTGCTGTATACAGGTTGTTGTAGGTGACGCAGGGTTGCAGCACGTCTATGAGGGCTGTGCCCTTGTGCCTTATCGCCGCCTTTATCAGCTCCTTGAGGTGGTCTACCCATAGTGCGTAGCCTCTGGCTACGAATGTGTAGCCCGATGCTATGGCTAGGGCTATGGGGTTTACCGCGTCTTGTATGTTAGGCCTTGGCAGGCTCTTTACCTGCTCCCACCTCCTCAGGGTGGGGCTGGCCTGGCCCTTGGTTAGCCCGTACACCTGGTTGTTGTGTAGGATCACTGTTATGTCCACATTCCTCCTGCCGACCGCTACGAAGTGGCCTGCCCCTATGCCTAGGAGGTCGCCGTCACCACCGTTGACTACAACGGTTAGCCTGGGGTTGGCCAGCTTTATGCCGGTGGCGAATGGTATGGCCCTCCCGTGTAGTGTGTGGACGCCGTTGGCGTGGATGAAGTGGGGCGTTTTGCTGCTGCACCCTATGCCGGAGACGACTACTGTCTGGGCCGGGTCTAGGTCTAGCTCGGCGAAGGCCTTCTGCATGGCAGCTACTATCCCGAAGTCCCCGCATCCGGGGCACCAGTCGGACCAGACGTCCGTCTTGTACCTT
The DNA here is from genome assembly GCA_027014125.1 of Acidilobaceae archaeon. GTDB lineage: Archaea > Thermoproteota > Thermoprotei_A > Sulfolobales > Acidilobaceae > S012-22. Next base: position 56,109 of record JALWEI010000029.1, read on the forward strand.
GCCACGTTACTCGCCATAGGTCAACACCACCTTGTCCTCTCCGCCCTCTACTATCCTTTGGACTGCGTCTACTAGCTCCATTACATATATCGGCCTGCCTGTATACTTGAGTATATACCTTCCTATCTTAAAGCCCGTGTTCATGGTTGTTGCGAGCGATGCCTGGGCCATTATGTTGTGCTCCACCGCTATCACCTTCTCCACCCCATAGGAGTCTAGTATCTCCTTGACCATCCTGGATGGGTAGGGGATGAACATCCTGAGGTGCAGGTAGGCTCCCTTGAGCCCCTTCTCCTCAAGCACCGCTAGCGCATCTAGGGCTGCGCCCTTGACGAAGCCCCAGCCTAGGAGTAGGAAGTCCCTGCCGCTGCCGTACAGCTTGGCCCTCTCCTCTTCTGGTATCTCCTTGTCGGCTATCTCCAGCTTCTTCATCCTCTTCTCATACATCTCTACCCTGTTTATCGGATCCTCCGTTATGTGACCGTACTCGTCGTGCTCGTCCCCGGTGTACCATGTTATTGCTCCCGAGCCTATCACCGGCCTGGGGCTTATGGGCTCGCTCTTGTCGAACCTCTTGAAGTCGCCCTCTGCCTTGAATATGGTCTTCCCCCTGTCTATCCTTATCCTGCCCCAGTCGGGTATGGGTACCGTGAATGTGGAGTTGGCTAGGAACTTGTCTAGCAGGTGTATGACCGGGACCTGGTACCTCTCGGCGTAGTTCATCGCATTTATCGCATCGTAGAACGCCTCCTCCGGGTCGCCGCTGGCTAGGACTATCCTGGGGAACTCGCCGTGGCTGGCGAACATTGTGAATAGTAGGTCGCTCTGGCTGCCACGTGTTGGTTGCCCAGTGCTGGGGCCTCCCCTCTGGTAGTATGTTATCACTACTGGGGACTCGTTCATCCCGGCCCATCCAAGGGCCTCTACCATGAGGCTGAAGCCTGGGCCGCTGGTGGCTGTCGCGCTCCTTGCCCCTGTTAGTCCTGCCCCTATCGCTGATGCTATAGCCGCTATCTCGTCCTCCGTCTGGAATACTAGTATGTTCCCCTTCTTCTCCCCGTCAACCACTAGGGACTCGTGTGACTCTAGGAATGTCGACTCATCAGCCGCGGGGGTTATGGGGTAGTATGACTGGAAGCGTAGGCCCCCGACTATCTTCCCCATACCGACGACGTCGTTGCCGGTGGCTATGAGGAGCTTGTCAATGTCTATCGAGGAGGGCTCCAGGGCTAGCGGGGTCCCATAGTCGCTCCTTATCTCCTCTATTAGCTTTGATGCTAGGAACTTGTTCATCTCTATAACCTTCTCCCTCCCCCTGAACCTCCTCTCTATGCCGTAGCTGACGCTATCGGCGTCTAGGCCTAGGAGTGCCGCTATGGCTGCGAATATTATCGTGCTCCTGAACCTCTGGGCCTGGCCTAGGGTCATGTTGTACTTCTGCCTCAGCATGTTTAGTATGAGTTTGAAGCTTAGGGGGACAACGTTGACCCCCTTCTCCTTCTCAAGGTACTCTACAACGTCCTTCACCGTCTCCCCTATCCCGTGCTCCCTATACTTCCCCAGCAGCCTGTCCCTGACCTGTGGCTCCATGCTCGGTATCCTAGTTATCTTGGTAGGGTCTGTGCCCGCGTCGTAGATTAGCCATCCCCCGCTGGCTATGTCGAATGTGTGGGTGAAGACTGACTCGGCATCTATGAATCCTGCTAGGTGGACAGGGTAGGTTAGGCTCCTTGGTATCGTGTACGAGGAGATCCTCATGTGGACGTAGCTGTGCCTGCCGACTATGTTGGAGTAGTACTCCCTGTCGGACAGGACTCCGTAGCCCCTCCTGGCTAGGGCTGATGTGAGTATCTGGCCGCTAGTCTCCATGCCCGAGCCTTGGGGGCCCCCTATTAGGAGTAGCAGGTCTCTTAACGGCAAGTGCTCCACCCCGTGGGATTGTGATATATCCTAGCCTATAGGACTGGCTGGACTCTATTTAATCAGTACATATATATTGGGTAGTCTATATTATGTGAATATTTATTACCAACATATTACTCCAGGGCCCGCCACATATGCCATAGGTGGCAGTGATGGCCCTGAAGCCCGGCGATAAGGCCCCCGACTTCGAGCTCCCAGACCAAGACTTCAACAAAGTCAGCCTATCAAGCCTACTGGCCAAGGGGAAGCCTGTTGTACTCGTCTTCTTCCCCGCCGCCTTCAGCCCTGTGTGTACAACTGAGCTATGCACATTCAGGGATAAGATGGCCCAGCTGGAGAAGGCCAACGCTACCGTGGTCGGGATAAGCGTGGATAGCCCATGGTGCCTTAAGGAGTTTAAGGAGAGGAATAGGCTACAGTTCCCCCTGCTTAGCGACTATAATAGGGAGGTGATCAAGCTCTACGACATAGTGCTACCCGAGGTGCTGGGGCTTAGGAACCTCGCGAAGAGGGCTGTTTACATAGTTAAGCCAGACGGAACCATCGGATGGGTATGGTACAGCGACGATCCCAGGGTCGAGCCCGACTACGATGAGGTAATCAGGAAGGCCGCGGAGCTGGCCTCCTGACAAGGGTACCCACGGGCTCCCCCCGCAACGCGGGGCCAAGGCCCTCGAGCCCCACTATCCTGACGGTGTCAACGCTCCCCGCTGCATGTAGTGCCGCTTCAAGCTTCTTCCTCATTCCACCGGTCACATCTATACCCTCGCTACCCCCTACAGGGTCCGCGAGGCCCTCCACCATGCTGAGTACCTTACCTCCGGGCCCAAGCACGCCGGGTACCCTGGTGACGTAGATGAGGCAGTCCGCACTGGCCCTAGTAGCAAGCCACGATGCCAGGTCGTCCCCGCTGACTATGACTGTCTTCCCGTGGATGGGGAGGGCGTCTCCATAGGTTACCGGTGCCAGGCCTTGGTTTAGATCCCTTAGCATCGGCTCCATGCCGCAGGGGAGGCTCATGCACATGGTGTGGGGCGGGTGCATTGTGGCAGGGATCCCGTGTCTCCTGAGTGTAGCAACCACCATTATGCCTAGCTTGAGCATGGCCTCCTGTATCTCGGGCGCATCAAGTGCCAGTAGCTTGCCTCCCCTCCTCTCCATGGCCTTCTTCGCTGCTGTGTGGCCGAAGCTACCCCCACCGTGGACCACTGCCAGCTTTCCTCCGGAGCTGTGGAATACCGCCAGTTCCGCTACCGCCCTCTCAAGGGCATCCATGTTGATGGTGTATGGCTCCTCCTTCACCGTGATTAGGCTACCTCCCAGCTTGACAACCGCAGCCCTACACTTCGATGCAGATCACCTCCACGCTACGTGGCATGCTCGGGGATGATATGCACCCGCTGGACTGGCCTGTGCCCCATACTGCTAGCATTATCCCCTCGTGTACTGGTGCTAGGTCCTCGAGGACCTTCACTAGGCTGGCTCCCTCGTTTAGCCTTAGTGAAGCCTCGAGGACGGTGACCCCCATCGTGTGTATTATCGCGCTGTAGACGTCTGGGCCTAGGCTCTCCTTCGCAACCCTGGGCTCCCCTAGGCTAGTGGCTCTCTGGACCTTTATCCCCACCTCGAGGCCCCTGGATATTGTGTAGTGCTCCTCGTCGTTCCTATAGACGACTAGGCCCCCCTCTGCTGCCGAGTACCTTAGGGCGTCTAGCACGTAGCCCCACTCGCCGATGTAGTGGGGGTCGCCGTACCTGGCTAGCTCGACTAGCTCCATTGAGGATAGTGATTCGCCGTAGTGCTTTGAGAGTGAGTGGAGTAGTGCGATGCTGGCGGAGGCGTATATCCCGGCCCTTGTTGCTACCCCCCTAGTGCCTTCTAGCTTGATGGAGGCGCATGCGCCTAGGCCCATACCTTGGAGTGTGGTCCTCCATAGCTCCCTTAGGCTCTCGTGGAGTGGGATCCCCTCCACGCTTATCTCCTGCCCCTCGCAGTCCTCTATGGATATGTGGTACGTGGCCGAGCCTGTCGGCGCGGCTAGGTATGGGTTCTCGCTGCCTGGTATGGGTACCCCCAGTAGTATTGCTGGTGTTTTTACTGTGATCCTCCTCTCCAAGGCTCATCTCCTGGGGAACTCTATTGCCGCGTATCCTACTACCCAGGATTTCTCTCCTGTGACGTCGCCCGAGGTAGCGTGCTTGAGTAGCCTGGGCCTCGCCCCGCCTAGCTTGGAGGCGAGCTCTGCTAGTGCAGCCGCTGGGCCCGGGCCGCACATGGTTATGTGCCTCTCCTCTATAACCCGGAATAGGCCCTCTGGGTCTAGGTTTAGGAGCCTCTCTATGGCTGCCATGTCCTTCTCCACCGTGATATCGTGGGGCTCGTAGTGGTTGAAGTCGGTGCTGGCTAGGAATACTAGGTCCACCCCGTTCTCGGTGATGACCCTGTATAGGGCGTTGGCGAGGTCTCGTGAGGTGTCTGGGTTCTGGAGTCCTATCACTATGGGGACTATCCTGAGGTCCTCGCCGTAGAGGTACTGTAGGAATGGTACCTGGACCTCTACAGAGTGCTCGTATAGGTGTGCATCCTCGTCGAAGCCGAACATCCTAGTATACGATACCACTAGCTTGGCGACCTCGGAGTCCACCTCAACCTCGCCCAGGGGGGTCTCCCATACCCCCTCCTTATACACTGAGGCCATAAGGCCTAGCCCCGTATGGTTGGGCCCAGCTATGACCACAACCTCGGGCCTGCCCTCCCTAGACAGCCTGTAATATGAGTGGGCCGCCACTGGCCCGCTATACATGTAGCCAGCGTGGGGGACCACGTAGCCAACGCTAGCCCTGCCTTCCCCCACGCCCTCCGGGAGCCTCCCCGGGCCCAGGGGGTGGGTGAAGCTGTCCTCTATCGCCTTCACGAGCTCCCTCCTTGTTGCGGGGTAGAATGTGCCTGCATGGGCGGGCCTCCTACGCTTCAACCCCTCCACCCACATATATATGAGCCCGGGGCCCGTCTAAATACCCGTCTAGCGCTCCCTGCTGGGCTTGGCTAGAGACTCTATAATGGATAGTGCATCCCCTACCATATCCGCGAGTTCATCCCTATTGATTACGCCAGACTTGATCTCCACGTCCACGTCACCTTCACTAACCACAACCTGGGCCTCGTCATCCTTGCTCAGCCTACCGTGCATGAGCCTATTGCGGAGTTGCCTGATCCTCTCGAAACCGCCCAGCCTCTCGGGGTCTAGGCCTAGCTCCCTGCAATCCTCGTCGCTAACACTGCTGTCATGCCTCTTGCCTGCACACTCCCGGAGTATCTTGTCAGCCTGCATCCACGCCGTGTCTCCAACCTTGTAGGCTCCTTCGCCCGTGCTCGCTGCTAATACCCCTACTACTGCCAGCTCTCTCGCTGGCCCTAGAGCCCTATCCGGCATCCCGCTGCTGGCAAGCTTCCTTAGAGCCGCTATCATTACATCCATATTCCTGGTTGCGTGCAGCTCCTGTATAATCCTGCTGGTTAGTGTTAATGCAGCGTCTGCTAGGGGGATCCACGCTGCATTTTCCCTGATAGCGTCTTCATCCCTTATCATCTCCTCGAAAGACGGCTGGGCTCTGGCCAGTGTTTTCCTGAGGGTGTAGATCTCGTGTGGCACCAGGGGTACTTGGCCACTCCTCAGGGTCCAGAGGAGGTTTCCGGAGCCGTCTATGGCCTTCTTTAGATGCCCATATGTCCCCCTGTACCTTGGCCCTAGGCTCCTGCCTAGCCTTGCTATATCCTCTATGGGTAGGAGCCTCTCGTCTATCAGCTTCCACGCATTTATTCCCGATGCTATGGTGTTTACTAGCGAGGATGCCTCCGTCATGTCTATGAACTCGACTATAGTGTCCTGCGAGGGCCTCCCCATGACAGGGGCCATATAGATCCTGATGGGGATCTCGTAGACCGAGGCTATCATGGTGCTGGCTAGGAGCGACCCTGACACTAGCGGGTTTGTGCCGTGGGTTAGGTCTACGATAATACTATAATCCTCTATGGCTAACCGCCTCATTGCCAGGTATATCTTATTCACGAGCGAGTTGAACGTACCCCTACTCTCCCTGCTCTCCCCATACTCTACAAGGACCTTGCCCTCCCCCCTGTCTAGGCGTAGCGGGCCCGCAACCCCAGGGTGAGGCGTGGTGATGCACTCTATCCCTTGCTCTAGGAGCTCGTGCACAGAGCTGTCTACTATTGTAATATCCCTCTCTCCACGAGGAGTCCTCTTGACGAGCCTGAGGCCCCTATATCCGGATTTAGCCTCCACTAGCAGCTTATAGTTCCCGCAGTGACCATCCTCGAACAGCGTCTCCGGTACTACAGCAATTAGCTTGTCGATATCCCCATTGTATAGGATTCTGAGCGCCGCTGCTCCTAGGAAGCTTGTGCTCTTAGCTTCGCCTAGCCTGTACGTGACTAGTTCGTAGCCAGATACATCCCCACCCAACCATATTAGGGCCTTCTTCCTAGGCATTCCGGCCACATCGTTGTTAGGCGATTATCACCATTCTCGTATTAAGGCATTAGCCTGGCTGGGGGGCCCGGGCGAAGACTCTGGAGAGTATATAGTCTACGACCCTGGCATCTATCTTATTCGCTGTGGCCCATTCTAGGTACTCCTCCTGGCTCATGCCTCTGGAGTGTATCATATCTAGGCTACTGTGGAGGTCTACCAGCACCACTGCGTCTTCGCCGTAGAGGCACTTGACCACGGATTTTAGGATCTCGGGGCTGCGCCCCCGCCGGGCCCGGTTCAGCCCCCAGTCGTGGCGTAGCGCCTGGGAGTACCTTAGGCCTGCTAGTACGGTCTCTGCCATGGTTCTTACTCTTTGATCGCTGCATCCCGCTAGCTTCGATATCAGTCCTCGGGGCAGCGCTTGTGGGTTGTCTATTATCCTGTCTATCATGGGTATGATCGTTGGGTCTATGCTTAGCCCTAGAAGCCTTGCTAGAGTGTAGGAGTGCCTGGCGTGTGTCCTCCTGTCTGGCAACTGCGCCCCCTACCCGGGTGGGCCATGTATACCGGGGGGTTTATAGGGGGTCCGCCCGGGCCCTCCTCTAGGGGTCGGGGGGAGCGTGCTGCCTACATATTATAATATATGTATATGTATCAAAAGTGTCTAGCATAAATAGCAGGCCCCGTAGTCCCAGACCGTGAAGGGCAGGCTGGGGTGCTAGGGGTTGAAGTTCCTACGGTGCAAGGAGATCCCCGAGAGCACAGGGTTCAGCGTGGGGATAATAGGTGCTGGCCCGGCCGGTCTTGGGGCCGCAGGCTTCCTGAAGTGCAGGGGCCATGACGTGGTGGTCTACGACATGCTCCCCGAGGCCGGGGGGATGATGTTCTTCGGCATACCCGAGGGGAGGATCAAGAAGGACAAGATAAGGCAGAGTGTGAGGGAGCTGATGGATGCGGGGGTTAAGTTCCTATTCAACACGAAGGTGGGCAGGGACATAAGCCTGGAGGACGTGATCAAGAGCCACGACGCGGTGCTGATAGCCACTGGCACCTGGAAGACCTCGGACATGGGCGTGGAGGGGGAGAACCTACCCTGGGTCCTGCCAGCGGCTGAGTGGCTTGTAGACGTGCACCTAGCACTATACGGCTACAAGCCCTGGAGCGAGGTCACCATGATAGGGGGCCGCATCCTAGTCATAGGCGGGGGGCTCACAGCTGCCGACGCGGTCACTGTACCCCTAACCTACTCCCAGTTCAAGGACAGGGTCAAGGAGCTGGTCCTCAGCTATAGGAGGACTAGGAAGTACGCCCCGATGAGGGAGAACGAGATGAACAGGCTCGAGCAGCTAGGGGCGAAGATATGGGAGCTAACACAGCCCATAGAATTCAGAGAGGAGGATGGGAGGCATATCGTCAAGTTCATAAGGCTAGAGCTCAAGGAGGCGGGGGAGGGCAAGAGGCCCAGGCCCGTCCCCATACCTGGGAGCGAGTTCGAGGAGGAGTTCGACTGGGTCCTCAAGGCCGTGGGCGTGAGGCCAACACCGCCCTTCGAGAACAACTGCTGCGGCATAGAGCTGAACCCCGATAATACGATAAAGACGGATGAGAGGTTTATGACAACCAGGGAGGGCGTGTTCGCGGCCGGAGATGTGAGGCATGGAGCAAGCCTCATAGGGCCAGCGCTAAAGAGCGGCTTGGATGCAGCGAAGAGCATACACGAGTACCTAATGGCCAAGCGGGGCTAGGTAGCCCCTTTAACCCCCCAGCATTATAGTCTCACAGGAGGGCCGATGGCATACGGGCTATACCCAGAGCCCCGTACTGGGGCTGTGACGAGGTGCTGCGGCTAGCTCACCCCCATGCCAGGCCCACCCCTCATAAAAACCTCTAATGCCCCTGGGGCCCTTCATCCTGGGGGTGCCTTCTGGGGTGCCTGAGGGGGTAAGGGTTAGGGCTTACTCCTCTAGCGCTAATCTCGGCCCGGGGTTTGATGCCCTGGCCGTGGCGCTGGATGCCTATAGTGATGTTGTAGAGGCTTGGCTGGAGGATAAGCCCGGGGTTAGGGTTGTCGTTGAGGGTGACTATGCTGAGGGCTCTGGCGGGGGTGCCACGGCTAGGAGGGCGGTGGAGGAGCTACTGAAGATGACCGGCTCCACTGGTGTGGGGGTCGGGATTAGGCTTGTGAAGGGTGTGCCCCCGGGTAGGGGCCTTGGTAGTAGCGGGGCTAGTGCTGCCGCCGCTGTTGTCGCTGCATCAAGGCTCCTGGGGCTCGGCCTAGCTGCTGAGGACCTTGTCAAGGCTGCTGGGGCTGGCGAGAGCATGGCTGCCGGGGCTCCCCACTACGATAATGTTGCTGCTAGCCTCCTGGGTGGTTTCGTGGTTATCGCCCCGGGCCTCGATGGAGGTTTGAGGGTCTCTAGTATAGATGCTAGGGCGTGGTTCGCTGTGGTGACCCCCATGGATCCGGTGCCGGAGAATAAGACTAGGGTGATGAGGAGCGTCCTCCCCAACGAGATCCCCCTGGGTGATGCTGTCTCCAACTGGTCAAGGCTGGCTATGATGGTTTCGGCCATACACAGGGGCGAGTGGGGGCTTGTGGGCGAGATGATGATGGGCGACGGGATCGTGGAGCCTAGGAGGGCCAGGTTCATACCCTGCTACTCCGAGGCTAGGCGGGCTGCCCTTGAGGCGGGGGCTCTGGGATTCACTATAAGCGGTGCTGGGCCCAGCGTGATAGCCCTGGCTAGGGATAGGGGGAGTGCTGCTAGGGTTCTCGACTCGATGCTATCGTCATGTAGCTGGAGGGTGGAGCCTCTGGGCGTGGTTGCTTCAACCGCGCCGGGAGCCGTGGGGGCCTACCATATATAGCCCCCAGGGTCTCTACCCAATTAATGTACCCGGGGCTGCTAGTGGTGTAGGCCTTGTGCGGGATCATAGGGATTACGATGAGGAGGGGCAACGCCACCCCTATAATAGTTGAGGGGCTGAGGAGGCTGGAGTATAGGGGGTATGATAGCGTAGGCGTGGCCCTCCAGAGCGGTGGTAGGGTGGAGATAAGGAAGGCTAAGGGCACTATAGACTCCTTCGTTAGGAAGGCCAGTGTGATGAGCCTTAGGGGACAGACGGGGATAGGCCATACTAGGTGGGCCACCCACGGTCCTCCTAACGACGTCAATGCCCATCCCCATACCGACTGCCGGGGCGAGATCGCTGTAGTGCATAATGGCGTGATTAGGAACTATAGCAGCTTGAGGGAGGAGCTGGCGGCCCGTGGACATAGGATCATTAGCGACACTGATACAGAGCTGATAGCCCACCTGCTGGAGGAGGAGGCTTCTGGACCAGGCTCCATGGTGGATGCGCTGGCGAGGACCCTCTCCCGCCTACAGGGCAGCTATGCCCTGGCCATACTCTACTCTAGGGAGCCTGGGAGGGTCTACTTCGCCAAGATGCATAGCCCCCTGATCCTGGCCCTGGGCGAGGAGGGCAACGCTGTTGCTAGCGATATAACGGCTGTGCTGGACGTCTCCAGGAGGATTATACCGCTGAACGACGGCGAGTTCGGCTGGATCGGGCCGGAGGGCGTGGAGATCTATAGGCTAACCCCCTCCGGCTATATCCGTGTCCCCCCCAGGGAGGTGGAGTCCAGGGTCAAGTACATAGAGTGGACCCCGGAGGCTGCAAGCAAGGCCGGGTACCCGCACTTCATGATCAAGGAGATATACGAGCAGCCCCAGGCCGTGATGGAGACCTTCAACGGCGCGGTTGATGACCCCGCGTTGGCGGAGGCCAGCAGGCTCATAGCCGGCGCCAGGGATGTGCTTGTTGTCGCCGCCGGGACGAGCTACCACGCCGGGCTGGTATTCTCCTACCACCTCTACAAGCTCGCTAGGCGCCACTCGATACCCATAATCGCCTCTGAGTACAAGCAGTACTCCCCCGCGGTGGGGGAGGATACTGTAGTAGTTGCTGTGAGCCAGAGCGGCGAGACCTACGATACGCTAGCGGCCGTCAGGGAGTACCAGTCCCTGGGCGCCCGGATCGTGGGGGTGACCAACGTCGTCGGTAGCGCCCTGGATAGGATCTCGGATATAACGGTCTACACTAGGGCGGGCCCCGAGATCGGGGTTGCCGCCACTAAGACCTACCTAGCCCAGGTCACAGTACTCACCCTGCTGGCAGGCTACACGGGCGAGGCGGCGGGTGTACTCGATAGGGGGGCCAGGGAGGTTAGGGAGCCCCTCTCCAGGGTCCATGAGGTAGTGAATGACGCCATAAGGTCCTCGGAGCCCTACGCCAAGCAGCTCGCCGGGATCGAGGGGAGCATGTACATACTTGGCAGGGGGCTTGGGAGCCATATAGCGAGGGAGGCCGCCTTGAAGGTTAAGGAGATCGCATACCTCCATGCCGAGGCCTACCCGGCTGGGGAGAGCAAGCACGGCCCCATAGCCCTGGTGGAGCCCGGGTTCCCCGTCTTCATAGTGGCTACCAGCGATAGCCCTGAGGTTGCTGGCAACGCTATAGAGATGCATAGCAGGGGCGGCAGGGTCATGGTGACGAAGCCGGCAGACATGGGGCTGGAGATACCCCGGGGGATAGAGGTCCTAGACCTCCCGCCCAGCCGTGGAGACCCGGTGCTGGAGCCCTTCATACTAGCCCCGTTCTACCAGCTACTAGCCTACTACGCCGCCGTTAAGAGGGGCTACGACCCAGATAAGCCCAGGAACCTGGCCAAGACTGTGACGGTAGAGTAGGGGGTAACGGTATGGATGCCATAGTGCTGGCAGGGGGCGAGGGCAGGCGCCTCTACCCCCTAACCAAGTCCACACCCAAGGCCTACCTCACAATTGGGGGGAGGAGGCTCTACTCCTACACCCTGGATATGCTGAGGGAGGCCCGGGGGAGCCTGGACAGGGTTATACTAGTCCTGCCGAGAGGCTCCCTTCACATGCTCGGGGAGGTGCCAGAGTGGGTCACAGCCGTCGAGCAGAAGGGCGTGGGGGTGGAGGGCGCCCTCGCCACTGGGCTGGAGGCCCTTGACGGTGGTGGGGAGGTGGTGGTATCGTTTATAGGCTACATAGCCAGGCCCCCTACCCTCGTGAGGCACCTGCTAGACTACTACTCGACCAGCGAGTACCCCCTGGCGGTGTCGGTTGCCCCGATAACCAGTGGCTTGGAGACGTTTGGCTTCGTCAGGATAGGGCCCCGGGGGAACGTGGAGTCGATCCAGGAGACCCCGGGGCCACAGTGGATGGGGGGCAGGGGCTACGTCTTCGCCGGGGCCCTTGTAGGGGAGTACAGCTTCATATCAAGGCTCGCGGAGGACGGCTTCACGGCAGGGCTAGGGAGGATGGCCTCCCGCGGCCTGGTCGGGGCTCTAACTTGGACTGGGGAGTGGATAGAGCTCAGCTACCCCTGGGACCTGCTAAGCCTCCCTGCACTGGTCGCCTCTGGCACTATGCTCACTATATCCGGGGAAGCGGAGGTGCCTAGGAGTGTTGTGCTCCGCGGCCCCATCGTGATAGAGAGGGGGGCCAGGATAGGGGAGTCCAGCGTCGTGGTAGGGCCAGCTTACATAGGGGAGGGTGCAAGTGTGGGGGAGTCCAGCATCGTTGGCCCCAACGTAAGCCTCGAGAGGGGGGCCTCCGTCGGCCCGCTTAGCGTGGTGAGGAACACGATCGCCATGGAGGGGGCCAGGATAGGGGCCCAGGCCCTCGTCGAGGCTGCCATACTCGGGCCGAACTCGATGATAGGCCACCAGGCCGTCGTGGAGCCGGGCAGGCCTAGGCCTAGGTACCCGTGGGTAGGGGATGCGCTGGAGAGGGCGCCGAGCCTGAGTATCGGGGCGGTGCTGGGTCCTGGGGCTAGGATAGGCGTTAGGGGCTTGGAGAGCGGCGGCTTCATAGAGTAGTGGCGGGGGCCTCCATGCTTTGGCCCCACCGCATGGCCATGACTGTTAAGGCTCGGAGCCACCCCCGACGGCTTGTGTGGGGGTGGTGGGCGTTCATCGGCCCCCAGGGGGTGGCGCTGGTGCCTGGTAGGGGTAATAATGTTAGGAGGGTCCAGTACCTTGGGAGGCACCTCATGATCCGGGGGGAGTACGTCGAGAGGCTCCTCTCCGGGGAGAAGAGAGCCACTATAAGGGCCGGGGTCGTCAGGCCTAGGTATAGCGAGGTCATCATACACGGTGGCGGGAGGCCGGTTGCCAAGGCTGTTATAGAGGGTGTAGAGGTCAAGAGGCTGGGCGAGCTGACCGAGGAGGATGCCAGGCTGGACGGGTTTCGGAGTAGGGATGAGCTCGTGAGCGCGCTTAGGAGGACCTACAAGTGGCTGGGCCCTGAGGACCCTGTGACAATCATCAAGCTGAGGGTGGTCAAGAGGCTTGACGATGTTGAGAGCGATGACCCGTATATGGGCCTGGAGCCGGGTGATATAGCCAGGATAGCGCTTAGGTACCTCAAGGACCTTAGCAGGGAGGAGGTCAAGGTGCTGAGGCTGCTGACCCAGACTAATAGTATAAGGGAGGCGACCCTCATCCTCTACAAGGACCTCGGCCAGAGGTGGAGGGTTAGGAGGGTCCTGAGGAGGGCCCTGAGGAGGCTGGTAGAGGAAGGGGTTCTAGGGGGGCCACACTCCTAATATACTGCACGGGCCTCGTATAACCGGTCTGGGGGCCTGGCGGGGGTAGAGTTGATAAGGGAGACGGTGGAGGAGCTGGGCGAGTGCCCTAGGTGCGGTGGCATAGCTAGGTACATATACGATATAGAGGCCCTAAAGAGCAACCTCGAGAATGTGAATATAAGGGCTAGGATCGAGTGCGACCTATGCGGCTTCAGGGATGATAAGAGGATAATCATACCCCTGAAGGCCCTCATAGTGATCAAGTACCTCCTCAACCCGGAGGCTAGGCTCATAGCCGAGAAGATCAGGCTCCTCACCCAGATCAGGACGGCCTAACCCCCACCTTATAAGGCCCCTCCAGGCCACCACACATCCTGGGGTTCGAGGGTGACCAGGTGGAGGCTAGAGTGCACCGACTGCGGCTACAAGTGGATACTCCCTGTGAGTTACAGGCTGGACCAGCTAGGCATGATCTACCACTACTGTAGGGGGTGTAGGAAGAGTACCTTCCACAGGGTCCTAGAGAGGATCGAGGACTAGCGGGGCGTAGGGGGCCAGGATCAGGATCCCGAGCACCACTAGGAAGAGGGATAGCCTACGCCCCACCCGGCTGGCGAGCCCGATCATGGCCCCAGCCGAGAGGGCTCCAGCCAGCCCTGCTATGGCCACGCCGATCACCGCCTCATGGATCCCCAGGCCAAGTCCTCCCCTAGCAGCTTCATAGAGGCCAGCGGCCATGGTAACAGGTACACCCATGACTATGGAGGCCCTAACGGCGTCACCTGGCCTGAGGCCCATTGCTAGGAGGCCAGCTATGGTAACCGCGCTCCTCGAGAGGCCGGGTACTGCTGCTAGCCCCTGGAGTACTCCTATCGCTGCCAGCTCTAGGGCTCCTAGGTCCTCCACGCCTCTACCCCCACCGGCTCCAGTCCTTACTAGGAGGCCTGTCGCTATGAGCCCCAGGCCTATTAGCAGGTTCACCGTGTCGCCTGGAGCCCCCTCTAGGCCCGTCATTATGGCTAGGCCAACCGGCCCACCGGCTAGCATTGGTATCGCCGCTACCCTGAGCCATGGGCCCCTGTGTAGCGCGTCTAGAAGCTCGTTCCTCACCACTATTATGGCCCCGAGTGCGGTGCCTAGGTGGAGGGCGACGCTGGCCCTATACGCCTCCGCGGGGCTGAGGCCTGCTAGGTGCATGTAGTATAGGCTGACTTGGCCGCTGCTGCTGACTGGTAGCCACTCTAGCACGCCCTGTAGTATTGCTGCTATGATTATCCACTCCACCCTTATCATCACCCTTGGTGCTGGGGTCGGGTAACCCGGTGGTCCTCATCCCCCATGGCTGGGGTCTGGGTTGCGCCTAGTCCTCACTCCCCCTGCTGGTTGCCTGGGTTGCTTTTGAAAACGTTAAATACCTACGGCTTGGATATACCGGCTACCCATATATCCCCCTCCTTGGTGCCTGCCATGCATGCGCCCCCACTGGTTGAGGCTGAGTGGCTTAGGGAGAGGCTAGGCTCCCCCGATATAGTAGTCGTCGAGGTCGATTACGACCCGGATACCGCCTATAGGGTCGGCCACATCCCCGGGGCGGTCCTTGTAGACTGGAGGAGGGACCTCAACAAGTACCCCGAGCGCGATATTATAGACAGGGACTCGTTCGAGGCCCTCATGTCCAGGCTTGGCGTGGAGCCGGGCAGCCACGTGATCCTCTATGGTGACTACAACAACTGGTTCGCCGCCTTCGCCTACTGGATAATGAAGATATACGGGCACGAGAGGGTTAGCCTCCTCAACGGGGGCCGCTCCAGGTGGATAATGCTAGACTACCCCATGACAAGGGAGGAGCCAAGCAGGAAGAGAACAAGCTACAAGGTAGCAAAGGTAGACCTAACACTGAGGGCATACTTCCTAGACGTCCTCAAGAGGCTCCGCGACCCCGGGGTGGCGCTGGTAGACGTTAGAAGCCCGGAAGAGTACAAGGGCGAGATCACCGCCCCGCCGGAGTACCCCAACGAGGCGGCGCAGAGGGGAGGACACATACCCGGAGCCGTAAACATACCATGGAAGAAAGCAGTACAGGAGGACGGCAGGTTCAAGCCAGTAGAGGAGCTGAGGAGGATGTACGAGCAGGCCGGGGTCACACCGGACAAGGAAGTCATAATATACTGTAGAATAGGCGAGAGGGCCGCCCACACATTCTTCGTCCTCAAAGAGCTACTAGGCTACCCCAAGGTAAGGGTATACGACGGCTCATGGAGCGAATGGGGCAACATGATCGGAGCCCCCATAGAAAAGGGGTAGAATAGGAGATGGCCAAGATAATAGACTTCAGGAAGATAGAGGAGAAATGCAACCTACCCAAGATAGAGGCAATACAAACATACATACTCAACCAAGCACACCCCGGGGAAGAGTACGAGATCCTATCCAAAGACCCGGACACATGGTACGCCATAAAAAACCTAGGAGAAGACCTAGGATACGAAGTACTAGAAGACACCAAAGAAGACGGACTCTACATAATAAAAATACGAATACTCTAACACAACACAACCACAATGATTAAACCCACTGAATGAATTCCGAGATCGCTAATCCCATTATGAGAATTCATAGTATTGTCACCACAGCCTGGAACACACAGCGTAACCCTTCCTTACTAATCCCATTACGGGAATTCACAATCCACCAGTGCGGAAATACGTAAAGCCATATACAAACTTTTCAATCCTATTGTGTGAATTCAATATAATAACAAGGTTCCCGGACACCGGGCCAAGGGGACTACCATTACTAACCCCATTATGGGAATTCCGTCGGGATAGGAGCATTCACGGTGCTCTTCGGCCTCATGGTAGCATTACTAATCCCATTATGGGAATTCAGGCTTCAGTCTAGCTGGTGAGAACCAGGCGGGCGACGGGTACATTACTACATTACTAATCCCATCGTGGGAATTCCACTCCAGGGTGTCATACATGAGCCAGGAAGGCTATTACCTGGATATTACTAATCCCATCGTGGGAATTCTTTGAATATGTACACTGTGCAGGCCTTTATCCGTGCAAAATTACTAATCCCATCGTGGGAATTCATACTGCTTCTGCTGCGAGTATCTCCTCTATCCGCTCCATTACTAATCCCATCGTGGGAATTCTGGAGTTCTTGTGTTCCCTAGGCGGGATTCATGTACCACCTTGGATACTATTCTCCCCTAATAAATCTTACCGCCCGGAAATGGATTGTACAGGGTAGCCATCGTCACACCACAAAACATATAAACCAAGCGATGACAGGGGCCCAGAGATGTGACGACGGATACAAGATACCCGAGATCATCAACAAGCTCTAGTGGGACAGAGGTGGGAGGGTGGGAATAAATCACATGTGACGATGGATTCGAAGTGTTCTATATTTGTTTTACTTTGTCTAGCTTGTTCGCTAATTGCTAGTAGCCTAGTTGTGTTGGAGGTTTTTCGCGGGAGGAGTGAGGGTCCTTCTGTGCTGCCTGTTTAGTGCTTGGGCTGTGTGGGTGTAGGTAGAATTTCTGTATGATTTCTGTATGGGGTTTGGGGGTGGTGCCGCGGCCGGGATTTGAACCCGGGTCACGGGCTCGAAAGGCCCGCACTCATGGGCCGGGCTTAAATACTGTTTCCCCAGCGATGGAGCGGGGCCTTGACTCCTACTATGTGCAGGCATGGGAAACCTGGTGCCTAGAGCGAGGCACCTCGCCGGAGACCTGCCACAAGTACGCTGGCTACCTAGGGAAACCCCTAGACCCCCAGAACAGGTGGAGCGCCAAGGCCTGGAAGCTCTACTACAAGTGGCGGTGCGAGCTAGGCGACCAGACAGCCTGCGAAGACTACAAGAAGATAAAAGTACCACAAGCAGGGGCGGACCTCAAGGTCCCAAGCCTAGAGAGCATACTAGCAAGCATAACCAGGGCAGGCCCCTACAAGACAGTATACATGATACTGCTCGAATCCGGTCTCAGGCTTGTAGAGGCTACTAGACTGCTAAGAGAGTATAGGAGCCTGGAGTGCGTAAAGCTAGACGGCTACAGGCGCTGCCTGCTAGGCAGGGAGAGGGGCAAGAAGCGGAGCCTATGGGCCTACCACATAACACCTATAGAGGATCCTATAGAGGAACTGACAGACCGGCGGGTAACCAGCTACGCCGAGAAGCAAGGCCTGATCATGCCCAAATATGTAAGGAAGTTTGTGGCAACTAAGATGGCGGAGCTCGGCGTACCCCCACACATCATAGACTTCTACCAGGGCCGCAGCCCTAGAAGCGTGCTCCTGCAACACTACGCCCAGCTCCTAGGGGCAGCAGACAAGGAATACGCCAGGTACGCCGAGTGGCTGAGGAGCGTCTACGAGGAGCTGGGCCTGGGCGGGGTGTAGGCCATGCCTCTTGTAACACAGATTGAAATACAGAGGAGAGGCGGAGCCTGCGCAAAATATCCAAGCAGTTGTGTAATAAGAGATTTGTTGGCAAGGGCTGGGTTGTTGAAACCATTCCGCCAACTACATGTATTAGATCTTACATATGGCCGAGGGCTGTTTTGGAAGACAATGCCACAAGCCGTTATATTTGCGTTTGATATTAGACGCCTAGACTGGGTCAGAAGGCCAAAATGTTTTGTTAGGGCAGCTGCGTGGGCGTGGAAGCATTATATTAATAATATTGCTGAGTGTTTAGGCAACATTGATCTGGTCGTGGCCGACCCGCCTTGGGTGGTAAAGGGAACCAGCACACGACGACACTATGGGTTGGACCGGGCGTTTGGCTCGGTGTGGCATATACTTAATGCTGCTGCCGAAGCCGCACGGTACTTCAATTCGTATCTGCTTTTGCATTTGAAGGATAGATACAAGCCTGAGGGGTTCGCTATTGTCAGTCAAATATATTTCCTGCCGATGACTAGATATCTGAACTTACACAAGCCCAACCCGTATACATGGTGGGGCGTCCTAGCCCCAGAGTAGGGGGTGTAAGCCGTGTTTGGTTGTGGCAGCAGGGGGTCGGCGAGGTCTGGGTTCAAGGTTAGCATCGAGTGCCCGCGTAGGGGCGACTTCCCAGACATCGAGGTGATACTCGACCCGGTCTCCGGCGAGGCTATGCTCTTCCAGAAGATAGAAGAGGCCGTATTGGCGGCGCAGGAGAGGCTGGCCGAATTAGAGAGCGAGGGCAGGCGATGCGTCGCCCACATAACGTACTACGCGAGCATAATCTACCCCATCCTCATAGTATGGAACTCGGACGGCAGGTACGAGCTACCGAACACGCCATGCATCAAGAAGCAGCTAAGAGGGGTGTAGGCTGGTGGCCAGGCTTGAGATACTCGTAACCTACAACCCAGACCCAAAAACATTGCGTAAACTATTACGCATTTACAATGGTAGAATACTGGCGGTGGCAATACTCTTGGAAGTTGAGAACCCACGGCAGATAGGGGCACTGGCTAGACACTATGGTTTGAAACCACTGGAGCTGCCAGCCAGCTTGTTTGAGAGACCAGGGGATGACAAATGAGGCTCCTAGCCCTAGCCGTAGCCCTGGATGTTCTGACTACAGTAGCAGGCCTGGCTAGGGGCCTGGGAGAGGCGGGCCTACTCACTAGCCTGGTATATGCTAGGCTGGGCCTGGCTGCGGGCGCACTATTACATTATATGATAGAGTATGACGGCTTCAGGTTCCTACACTGGCTGGTAGTAAATCTTAGGCCTGACGTGGGGCCTAGCAGTGCAATTGTACTATCCTCTATTTACCCGGCTCTAGCCGCTGGGCATAACCTAGGTATTCTACTAAGAATTAGCTAGAGGTGCTCTTTGTTTTAGAAAAAGGTGCTAATATTCCTCGTAGAGGGGTATAGCACCCCTCTCCCTGGCCTTTGCCAGAGCACGCCTGTAACTTCTCCTAGCAACAGCGCTGTATTTATCTCGTATAATCTTATAGTACCTGTAGACTGGCGTCGGGAGATAAACAGTGAAATAGTCCCTGTAGACTTCCTCACGTATTATCCTATCTGTGTATAGCGGCTCCAGGTTCCTGACTGCCTGTGCTAGGCTTGTCCTCACGCTGAACCCGCCAACCTGCTTTACCCCATTCTTCCGAACCCTGACAAGCAGAGCTTCGGGGTCTGTCCTAATTACCGGGGGTAGCTTCTTCTTGGTGGGTGTGCTCATTATCAGTATGCTTAGGTCGGTTCTAGCCACGTCGAACCAGTTGCTCAGCGCAACCACATACTCCTGAGCCCCCTCTATGAACCATAGGTATGTTGAGCCGTGTAGGCCTGCATCGTCCCATATCACTATGTCGCCGTACTTCTCTATCGTGTCCATGAGCTCCTCGCCAGAGAAGGCTAGGCGGTCTAGGGCTTCAAGGTATGCCTCAGCACAGTCGAGGCCCTCATAGTACATCATGTAGAACGCTACAGACTTCAGGCTATATGTGCTCTTCCCGTGCCCCTTCCCGCCTATCAGTATGAATGATTGAAAGCCTTCCTCTTCTATAGTCTGCCTCATGATCTTGACGCTACTATACTTAGTCGGCTTGCAGCCATAGAAGCCATTGCTCATCCCCTTGATCTCCTCTTCCCTAATAGACTCTAGGAGCTCCAGCTCCTCACTAGTGAACAATCCACTATCAAGCCTGATCACTCCTCGACCACCCCCATAAGCCTCTTATACCTAACCAGCAGGCCCATATTGTCTAGCTTGGCCAATATGAGCCCGACCACGTCCTCTATCTTGCGTAGCGCCTCTATGTTTCTCCCGTCGCTTATGGCAGCACTGGCTTCCGCAAGTAGTTTCTTTGCTTCATCGCCTAGGTAAATCTGTGTGAGTAGCCAAAGTCCCCTTACCGCCATATACATCCGTCTTATGCCCGGCCCTGGAACCTCATAATCTATACTCGAGTATGCATCTGCTACCCTGTCAAGCTGCCTTGATATGACCCAAGTGTAGTCTATCGTCTCCTTGTATTCTACTATGCTCATAGTAGATCATCCTCTGAGCCAGCCATAGCATCCAGTATACTATCATCAAGCACATGCCTGCAATCACTAAGCATCAGCCTATATGATTCAAATGATGCACTAGGCGGCGGCCCCTCAGGCCTCTCCAGCCACTCTATAGTAGCGTAGAGCTCATACTCTGCCAGACTCATCTCATCTATTTTCCCGCATAAGTATGGAGCTGCCTCGCCTAGCCGCTCCCCGACCTCGCTATTCTCCCCGAACTGTTTCTTAGCAGCATTCTTGAAGTCTACAGTGCTCTTCTTCGCTATCTTAACCGCCCTCGACAGGTAATCCCACACCATACTGACCACCTTCATATTTCAATTTATGAAAGGGAAAAAGAGGGTTGGGTCTGGGGTTCTAGGCTTTGACCCGCATCCTCTCCACAATGCTCCTCACGCTCCGCCTGGCTATCGTCTTGGGTAGGCGCCTATGGCTTAGCACGTAGTCTATCAGCCTGTCTATGACCCTGATCTCCCTACCGCTAGCACCATGCCTGACCGCTAGCGTCCTGATGTAGCGTAGCCTCTTCTCAGCCAGATCCCAGGTCATCCTGATTTTCCTACAATTGTCGTTATCGTATGTGAAGCCACGCCTGTAGTCCCGCAATATAGCCCATGCCAGGGCTACGGCTTCGTCTATTGTGTCTATGCCTGGCCTCTCTACCCGCCTTATGAACCAGCCCTCACGCCTAGCCATACAGCTATCCCTTCCCTGGTAGACTGGCATAGTATCACCCCACAAGCCTCAGGATAACCAGGATGAAGGCAACGGTGCCTAGGCCCCAGAGCGCCGGCTTAACATAGTCGCCCAGGCCGCCCCCGCCTATGCTTACCCCAAGCCTGGCTACCGGCACCTCAGCCGAAAGCCCCGGGATATCGGGGGTAAAGTAGAATTGGAGCGTCAGGTCGTAGCTCCCTGGCTTAGCGCCTGCTGGTACGGCTACTGTTATCACGTATTCTACTGTTTCGCCTGGGCCTGCGTATGTTGTGTTTGCATGTACTACCACAGATGGGCCATTGGTGCCCCATGGCCTTATGGTGCACGTGTTGGGGCTGGGCGGGCAGTCGTTAGGGTAGTTGAAGACCCCGGAATTTGTTCTAACGTTAAGCTTGACCCAGCCCGGCACCTCATTATTGTTAGTTATAGTTACCTTGATTGTCTTGCTCTCACCCTGTCTTAGCCTAAACTCTGTCAGGTTTGGCTCTATGCTAACCGTAAAGTCCCAATCCAGCCTTGTAGCCTTAAACTCTCTATACCAGACAAGGTACCCGTTGTAGGACCTGGTGCACCTGTAGGCGTGGCCGCCCTGCACTATTATTTCATCCTCTTGCCCTAAACCGCCTAGCACCAGGTTGCCCGCCTGGTCGTATACTGCCCCGTCCCTCACATAGTAGGTCCTGTTTGCCAATGGTAACTCTACCGTGCTGCCCCCCACCTTTAGGTACGGATATAGTGTAGCCCCGCCCGGCGGGCACGTCTCCTCTTCTCCTATGAACCTCTCGGTGTAAACAGTCTTGAACACCGGCTCCTCACTAACCTTGCCTATGTAATAGTCTATTATAGCACCAGCAACCGCTGTTACCGGAAGTATAACTATTAGAAAAAGCATGAAGAGCGGTATTGCACGTTTCACTTCCTACCACCCCTGGCAACCAGGAGCACAACGTATAGTATTGCCACCAGACCGGCCCCGGCCATCGCCTTAGCCACGAGACCGGCTAGGCCGCCGTCGCTTGCCTGTTCCATTTGATCTATGCCTAGGTCCAGGCCCGTGATATTCGCTGATAATATCTTGTACCCGTACACGAAGAAGTCTATATCGCCTGTGTACTCGCCTGGAGCCGAGTTCGTTGCGTCTACAACAAGCGTTATCCTTGCCTCGTAGTCGGAGAGGTCGAGGTCGCTATCTGGCGTCAGGTAGACGGATGGACCATTGGGGCCCCACGGCTTTGTGGGCGTCGTAGAGATCTTATATACTCCTTGGCTTGTTGCTATTGTCAATTGTATAATATTCATAAGTTTGTATTGGCTCCTGACTATCATTGTGTGCTCGGCCTTCTCGCCCTGCTTCACATTAATGAAAAACGGTGGATTCACAACCGTCACTATGTTACTCATTTGAACTTCTTTGCCGTTTATCCTTGTAGTGTACCACCAGAATGGCTCGTATGCCTTGCAATTCTTTACACCATATCCGCTTAGCATGCTGTAGCCTACCACGCTTAGCTTCGCGCCGCCCCATGCAGGGATAAGGTACCTGTTTAGCGTGCCTTCCTTCACAAAGCCCTGCCCTTCCACTCTATAATATATAGTTATGGGGTAGACCGGGTTCTTTGCCACGTCGTCATAGTAGTCTACTATCTGGGTGCCGACTTCCACCCGTATGTATATTCCCGTCTCCCTCATGCCATACTCCTGTATCTTCTGCTTAACCTTATCGTGGCCTGTTGCTATCACGTCTGCGAATGCAAAATGAGGCACCCCAGCCTGCCTGGCCGTCCAGTTCCATTTCAACAGATCAGGCACTGCTGTCCTATAGTAGAGACCTTGTGTGGCGCCTATAGTCTCTAGCTTGTAGTTATACGAGTAAACCCACTTCTCAAGCGTATCTATCTGAGCATACACCATACTAACCACTGCGCAAGCTTTTCCATCCACAACCACGCCACCGTGCCTGATGAACCCTTCTATCTCTATCGTGTCCCCGGGCTCAAGTAGAATGTAGCTGTACTGCCCGTCGGGGTACTGGTACGCCTGGGCATCCAGGCCTGCAAGCTGGGCGAGCATACTCATTATTATTAATATAAGGAACATACGCATCATCCTTTTCACCCCTTCCTCATGAGTGCGCCTGCTAGCACTAGCAGGACTAGGCCTATCCCGGCTAGCGCGAGGCCAGCTGGGAACCCGCCCTCGCCCTCGACTGTTACAGTTGTGGGGGCGAGGGGTACTGGAGACGTGATAGTGTACGTCCTACCTTGGATGACCGTTGTTGTCGTGACCCAGGTGGTGGTCACGGTCTGTGTTGTAGTGGTTTCGTTGTAGACGGTCGTGGTTATGACGTCTGGAGTCGGGTCTACCACCGTCGCTACGCTCCCATTGGCTGTTAGACCCTTGGCATATGATTCTGAAGCCAGCCCATAGCCAAGGTTATAGAGGACAGATACTGAGCCAGTGTTGGCTAGGTGTGTCACGTTTACGAAATTTGTCGCATAGTCTGCTGTCGTGTTTAGTATGTTGTTGCGGTAGATTTCAACAACATAGCCGACATTGTACCCCAAGCTAGTGCTACTACTGTTGGGCGGCAACACGGGGCCTATGTTGCTACTCGGGTTAACTAGCAGGCTAGGCGTTAGAGCGTTGGCAGTTGTGTAGCCTGTTAGGAACCCGAGCACCACGAGGAGCACCCCCACGACTAGGAGTAGTTTAGGGGGCATGGCTAGGGCACCACAATCTTGTAAACTACAGTAACCACGTCGCCTGGAGAGACTGACAGGGGTGTTGGCAGGGGGTCGTAGAAGAATAGCGTAGGCCCGTAGCCGCCGTAAAGACCCACGCCTGTTATGTTACCGCCTACCTGTATGTTTATACTAGCGCTCAGAGTTACCGCCTTGCTAGTATCATCGTATGTTAATCCGCCTGAAGAAATCTGGCCTGCCTCATAGGAACTGGGTAGCGCATACATGCTATAAGTGTAGTTATAGTTAGTATCATAGGACACAAACACATAACCTGGCCTGTTGTTCTGGACAGGATAGTCGTATGATGTCCCTGAAGTTGAAGTCATACCACCGTTTATATCACCAGCCATAAACTCAACTATATTCATAAGAAACCACTTAGTTGCTGGGTCATCGTAGTCTATGTAGACTAGTTTACTATTCTTGTACAGGTAGAGCTCTATCCTGATACCCTGACCTTGATAGTCTCCTAGTGTGTAGTCTGGCCTGCCTGCCAGGTAGCCGCCCAGGAAGCTTACCAGTATGAGTGGGACTAGCATGGCTGGAGCCAGGAGACGCTTATTCACCCGGTACTCACCCCTCTAGGCTTCTATGTTTGTACGGTTGTTGCTGGTGGCTTTAGGTGTGCAATGCGTTGCACGATGGTAAAATGATGGTGTGCAACGGTTTGCACGGATAAAGCTGTGCGTGCTGTACATATTCTAACCTGAATATGCGAGGTGTAGGGGGTGGATAAGAGGCTCGTCCTGGCTCTACCCATCCTAGCCATCCTAGGCCTAGCTCTGGCCCCGGTCTCGCAGGCCTACACCAGCGGAGTAGTCTACCTGCCGCCTTCAGTATCATTCAAGGCGACCTACGAGAAGACCATAGTAGGCTCAATGCAGTTCAGCGTGGATGCTAACTCTACTAAGAGCATAGACCTGAGGAACTACACCCTGCCAGGCTCTATCGACGCCGTGATAGTGAAGATAGACTCGGCGTCAGGCCAAGCCAAGCTAAGCGCCAAGGATGCAAACGGTAATACAATAGCGACGGCTGACATAGTACCGCTCTCAAGCGGTTTCGTGACAACGTTGCCGGGCACCACCAGGATCATAGATATACAGAATCTGGCAACAAGTATATGGAACGGGACTATAACTGTAGTTGTCCAGTCAGGCATAGACGTAGACCTGGAGTTCCAGCAGACAAGTATAACGGTAGTAAACGGGCAGGGTATAGCCAGTGCGGACCTCGTGGTAAAGAATCTGCCTGAAGCTGGTAGCGTCAACCTAGTAGTATATAGTGTGCAGCCTAGGGCCAGCTTTCAGGCAAGCTTCCAGGACCCCAACGATGTGGACAACGATGGCAAGACAATGGACGACTCATTCATATACCTGAAGGCCCACAGCGACCCGGCGAACCCCGTAACACACCCGGTCCAGGTGAAGATAACAACTGGGCCACAGCCAGGCACCTATAGCGTCACCCTCAGGATGTACTACCACCCGGGCACCCAGCTAGACGTGGACCCAGCCCCGCCCAGCGACCAAGGCCAGCCGCTAGGAGACGTGAGCCTGAGCGTAGCGCTCCAGGATACGGGCAGCGGGACAGCCACGATACAGCCAGACAAGGACAACACCATAGCGATACCCGTCACGTGGGCCCTCGCGGTGCTGTTCCTAGTCGTCATAGGCATGATACTCATGAGGATGAGCGGCAAGTAGGGGTGACTTGCGTGTTTAGCTTAAGGCGGGGTCTGGCCAGGGGCACAGCAATGCTACTGCTATTCCTAGCATTCCTGGCAGGACTAGGCGCCAGCCTAGCATACTTCAAGCCGGAGTACGCCCAGGCTGTACTTACAGGAATCGGAGCGTTCACGATATTGTTTGGTCTAATGATAATGGGCAAAATCAGGGTCACAAGGGGGTGACGGCGGTGAACCCTTTTCCCCGGAACCCGAAACCCCTTTTTCTCATACCCCTACTCGCAGTAATCCTAGCCTCTAGCCTAGCCTACATTGTACAGGCTGAGCCTGTTGTCCCCTTGGAGTATCAGAATAGCCAGAAGGAGATGGGACCCGGGTACAAGCTTGAGATCCAGATGTATGCGCAGGCTGCTAAGTGGGTTACAGGCTACAGCTTCAGCCCGGCTGCCATAAAGATAGGTGATGTGGAGCTCGGCTTCGAGGCCGAGCCCCCGGGCTGGGGTGGTCTGGGCTCGATAAAGGTCTACTGGTTCGTTAAGGATGATGGCAGGTATGTTGATAGGGTTAAGGTAGGAGAGGTTGGATTCAACACTAAGCAGCAGTATGACGCGGCGGTGACGCTGAGATGGGAGTGCAACACGGAGACTATGAGCATATACGCTGAGACCCCGGTAGGGGCGAAGACCTACACGGTAACCCCAGGCCAGCCGCCAGTGGACGTCTGGTACTACAGCGAGAAGCAGGATCCAGCCCTAGGCCCAGCAACAGAGAGCAGCGTAACGATAGGAGACGTAGAGAAGATAGGCAACTGCGGGAGCTACGACGTGCCAAACCCGGGCGAGGGCAGCCACGGGGCTAGGATCAAGAAGGATAACAGCAAGCTAGTAGCCTACGCCCTGCTCGGCGCTGGGGCCCTAGGCTTAGCATTCTATGCAGCGCAGAGGGGTGGCAAGAGGTGAAGGGGCTGCTACCGCTAGTGTTCTTCCTGCTATTACTTGCAGGTGGGCTATTGCTACTGCTACACGATAACGGCAATAGTGGGGCTGGCGGCCAGGATCCTGGGCCTGGCGGTGGCGATCCGTGCAGGCCCTACGGGTACTCCGAGTCGGTTAAGATAGTGAGTAGCAGCTTCTGGACTGATGCATACCTGCTCCTCGAGTGGAGCAACGGGGAGCTAACAGGCTTCCAGGTCCGCTACAACTACACCCAGCCTAGGCCGATGGCGGCGGCCACCGGCGTAGTAGAGGCAACGATAGACGGCGACGTGATATACACTGGGCCCCCAACCACCATAATCGACATCCCAGAGGCCTACGAGGACGGCAAGACACACGACATAACGGTAGTCCACAAACCCTGCGGGTGACAAGCCTTGAAGCTCCTAGTCTTTTTCCTGGTAGCCCTAATCGCAGCCACCAGCGTCTATGTGCTGGCAAGCCAGGGCCCCGACCTAGATGACGCATTGAAGAGCACAGTAGTGGTCCTATGCAACACAAACAGCTATGGGACTGGATGGTGGCTGAATAAATCAGTAGTAATAACGGCCTATCATGTAGTTGACGGCTGTAGCAACATAAGAGTAGTCAGAGGGGACTACATAAGCCAGGCCATGGTTATCGCATCCAACCAGACCCTCGACATAGCAGCCCTAAGAGTTGTAAGTGAGCCACCCTGGGATGCTGGGCTCAAGCTGGCCAGCAGCGTGGCGGTCGGGGATAGCGTCTATGCTGTCGGTTATCCTATCCAGCTCTATACTGAGCTTGAGGGTAACGTGGCTGAGATGAGTATAGCGCCTAGGGTGTCGCCTGGAGAGGTCGTGTGGATAAACCCGGTGAGGAGCACGGCTGAGATCAGCGCTAAGACGGATAAGGGCAACTCTGGTGGCCCAGTAGTCAATGAGGATGGAGACCTTGTAGGCGTGATAGTCTACGCCAGGCCTGGCGCCGTGGACAACAGTATATACATGCTAACCGTGGACGGGGTCGCAGGCTTCCTAGACCAGTACAATCTGGAATACGAGACGGCTAGTCTGACGGATTCGAGGCTTTTTAGGCTTGCCTTGGTGGGCATCTTCGCTCCCCTTGCGGGGATTCTCTATTTGAGGGGTGGTAGGCGTGGTTGAACAAATCCCATTAGACCAGGTTAGTATTATTCTATACTTCGTGGTCTTCGCATTGGGATTCATCCTAGGCATGGTTAGGCGGGGCATAAGCAGCAACGGAAGCCAGCCACCAATGCAACAGCCCCTGCCGCCAGCATATCCACCCTACCAAACGTATACGCCTCAACCGGTGCAGTACACCCAAAATCAGCCAGCACAATATCAGGCCCAACAAAACGTACAACCCAGCCACCAGCAACCAGTACAGATGCAGAATGGCAAGGACGGGCTTAACTCGACCGCGTACATGGCCCTGGCCGAATTGTCAGGCTGCAAGAAGGGAGTCATAGTAGTCGAGAGGGGCCGGGTCCTGTGCGTCGAGGGCGATGAGCAGGCCAGGGTTGTATGGACGCTGGAGCGGGGTGGCGGGCATGCTTGAAGAGATAGTGAAAGTCGTAGTAGCCAGCCTAATCATTTATGCTGGCTTCGGGTTCTTCACCTTCGTAGCCTTAGTGAGATCGCAATTAGGCGGGGACTGGGGATGGCTTAGGAGTATGGGGGAGAGGCTAGCCTTCTTCCTGGCACCCACGCCGCCACGCAATATGGTTATCTTGACTGAGCTCGACGGGGAAACACACGCCTATTACAATGTCAAGATCGAGAAGGCGGATAAGGCGTATGAGATACATCTACCCCATGCCAAGTACCTAGCCCCGAAAATCAAAGAGTCGTGGTCTGACCTCTTGGGCAGCAACTACCCAGTCCCAGAGAGCACTCCTTACAACTTAGCGATCAGAGCGATAGGCGGTTTGATGGTCGGGGCATACATGATATATCTCATGGCAATAAGCGGTGGTCTGGGTTTAGTCGAGACCCAGGCAGGCCAGGCAGCCCTGGTAGCGGCTGCTATACTAGCCGTGGCCCATACATTGCTGGCTTACCGTAGCGCAATGATTCCAAACTTGAAAGTGGTAGAGCTTGTGGAGTTGGGTATATCATCGCCTGGAACACGCTATGCCCTGCCAAGCATCGGGCCTCGTGGCATGAGCCCGGTCGAGTTTGCCAAGCTCCAAGCCTACGAGTTGAAGGTGGAAGTGCCCCGTGAGGTTAAGGAGCTCTATGAGAGGCTCTTGCAGAGGTACAAGCACGAGGACCTTGCCCTGGCTAAGCTTCTAGCGTTGGCTGAAGAGGCGGAGAGGCTCAAGGTGGAGATCAGCGAGGTGAAGAGACGTGAGGTGTACAGCCAGCAGATGGCCCGGGCGTATTTCCTACAGCATGCCATAAGGGTGGCGTTCAGCAGGCCTCTGGCTTTGTTCCTAGCGGTTGTGATAGGTATTGTTATCGGGTATGCCCTGGGTGGCGGGGATATAGTCTTCGTAGGCCAGCCCCCGGCGCCACAACCAGCCCCTACGCCAATGCCTAATGCTAGCGTGGCGGGGGTGCCCCAGCCGTGATCTGCCTGTGCGTGAGGCATGACGGCGTGATAGAGGCCCACGAGGTGTCCCTCGGTGATCCAGTACTGGTGAAGCTACAGCTACAGGACTTGGAGCTCACATGCAGAAAGGTAGTATGCAGGAATGGCTATGCAGAGGTGGTGGTGGATGGCCAGAAGTAACCCCCTGCTACTGCTCCTACTATTCATTATAATACTAAGCAGCACGGTGGTCGAGCTCTGGTACTACAGGGACGCCCCAGGCTATGTCAAGATCGCTATACTAGCCGGGGCCGGGGCCATGCTGCTAGCGGCGGTCCTAGGCCTGCCTCTCATAGCAAGGCGCAGGGTGTAGTCGTATGAGCTCCAATAGGTGCATATACCTCAACACCAGTATACTAATCAAGGCGGTCAACCCCAGAGACCCCAACCGCGAGGCAGCCGAGAGGATACTTAGAGAGTGCTGCACCCGTTACACCTGCGTCTACAGCAATATACACGGGCTGGAGCCATGGCGCCCCGAGACCAGGGAGCGGGTCAGGGCTCTCCTCAGGAGCCTCGGGGCGCAGGCGTGCAGAGTTGACTCAGCCGCGGTGACGAGGGAAGCCGCTAGGCTGCGCCTGGAGTGGGGTATTGCCATGAGCAGGGCCATAGACATAGCACACCTCGTAGCGGCTAGGAGATGCGGGTGCACCATGGTCATGGCGGTGGATAGGTTCATAAGAGCCCGGTCAGCCCTATTAGGCCTCGGCTACGTAAACTACTACACGGGGTGCCCCTAGGCATGGAGTCCTTCAAGGAGCGCAGGAAGAAGGCAGGGATACTCCTAAGCTACGCCGGAGAGGCCAGGAGCAAGCAAGCCACCAGGGAAGCCCTCAAGGTGTACAAGGCATGGCTCGAAGGCAAGATAAGCTACCGTGAAGCCCTCAAACTAATCAAGCAAATAGCGGGTAGGGGGTAGACACTCATGGACCCAGCCACGGCCTGGGTCTTAGGGCTTTTCTCCATGCTTTTTCTCCTAGTCTACGCCTGGCACAGGACCGGGGACCTCAGGCTAGCCTTCATGGCCTCACTGCTGTGGGGTAAGGTCCTGAGCGGGGCATACTGGCTCCTGGGGCTGGACTACAAGATATGGGACGTCTACTACGTATCAAGCCAGGGCTGGGTCAGGCTGGGAGAGGTTACGGCTGCCGGGGCAATGTTCATAATATTCCTAGTATCAAACATAGTGATGTACTACTGGCCCACCCTGAGCCCCCAGATCCTAAGCCAGAGGCAGGAGCTCCCCGGGCTACCCTCGAGGCGCAGGGGCTAGGCTTTTAATCCTCGGGGGTAGACGGGTTAGAACGCCCGAGCGGGCTCCCCATCCCGAGAGGGAGCGGGGGCCCCATCGGGCACTTTATTCTATAGTTTCAAGTACCAAGTAGTACCAGGGCCTCAGGGACAATTCTGCCCCCCGGTCCCCCGCCTTTTACCCCTCTAGGACGGCCAGGGAATGGCTGGGGCGGCGGGCGTGATGACCAGGGCACGAGCTGGCCCGTGATGTGCGGTCGTTGCGCTGACCCGCCGCCCCCACGCTACTATAGTGCACGGGAGCCAATAAACCCTACGAGGGGCAAAACCGCCCCTCAGGCTGTGGGTTGGCATGGGGAAAGCAGGGATGGAAATAACCCTAGTATGGGGTGTTACCAGCTTCTCTTCTCAAGCCAGAGTGGTGGTAGGGTGTGCAGGCCGCTGCTGGTTGCCTTGAACCGGTACCCTGTCTTCCTGGATACTAGGGTGTCTTCGCTGATTGGCTCCACGTACTGTTTGGGGAGCCTGTAGATCCTGCCACCCGCGTAGACTACATAATACTCCCCGTCCTCGACTATCCTAGCCCCGCCCATCACCACCCACCACAGGAGCCGCCTTTTGGCTTGGACGCTTGGCTAGAGCCCTGAGTATAGAGGCTTCTATGTGCCTGAACTCGGCCAGCAGGGCCTCTATATCGCCTAGCTCCGCCCTGACGGTCTCCAGTGCTGGCTCAACTGCGCTGGCCGCGTCGTGGTAGCCGGCCCTGCGCAGGGCGCCTATCACCTCGTCCAGGGCGTCAAGCCTACCGGCATGATACATATACCGGAGCAGCCCATCCAGCACAGGCTCGGCGACACCAGCGTACCCAGGGCTAAACGCCTTCCTCAACCACACCGAAAGCTCAACAACCCTACCAACCACCCCAATCACCCCCTTACCGGGCCTGCTGCTAGGAGCTGCTTTGCTGCTGGCTTGGTGCACTCTGCTGGCAGCTCTTCCCTCAGGTATGCTATTGCTAGGGCTACGGCCATGCTACCTACCTGCTTTAGTTCTATCTTCTCGCCTGACCTTGCCTGGGCCTCGCCCACGGCCCTGTAGAGTTCCCGCTTCAGGGCCTCGGGGACCCTGAAGCTGATCACGACCTCGCCCACACATTCCACCCCTAGTTTCCCTGTAGTCAAGTATACTAGTATACTGTTTTACCTAAAAAACTTTACGCCTGTCTATAGTCATATAATGCGATGCTCCTAATAATCGCCAGGTACACAGGTACCAGTATGGTGTGACAGGTGCGAGTGGGCGAGGAATGGGACTTCATACTCCTACTACTAAGGACCCTAGACCGTGAGGGCCCGATGAACCAGACCCGCCTAGCAGAGCTAACCGGTAGCAACAAGAACAAGATAGCAAGATACGTTGAAGCCCTAGCCAGCCGAGGCCTGATCGAGAAGACAATAGACCCCGGGCCGCCGCGCCAGGCGATAGTATCACTATCAGAACGAGGGCGGTGCGTCATCTCCTGCCTCGAAGAGGAAGTCTAACTGCCTACCCAGTCTAACCTTCACAACACCCCGCCTCTTATCCAACGTGAGGTAGATAACACCCTGCGCCTCTAGCCGCCTCAAACACGAGCTAACTGTACTACTACTAAGATCCAGCCTCTCAGCCAGCTCATCTATGTGTGACCCCTCTCCAGGCCACCAGTACTTACGCTGGCTCCTGATTCTAAACTCAACCAGGAATCTAACAATATCAATACATCCAGCGACATCATAGTTAGCCTCTATATAATCTACTACACGTTTAGCTAAGTTTAGCTTAGTTTTGCCTAGTTTAGCCAAGTTTAGCCTTGTATGAGAATGCAGAATATACTGTAAATGATTATAGTACTTATTAACATATTGTCTACCAGCTTGTGTAAGAGAATAAGTATAAGAGTTACTCCTAACCAGCCCCCGTCGCCTCAGATATGCGAGGTACCCGTGGACCTGGCGCGGCGGTATGCCAAGGTACTCGGCAAGCTGTGGAGCGCTGAGGGCCCATTTAAGTGTAGTAGTAGTAATATTAACGCCGTCCGAGGACTGGTTATGGCCCTCTCCTTCAATACCTGTACACCAGTATACATGTCTATAATGATACTAAGATAAAATGTGTTACTCTTGGCAATAATTGAAGATGTCTTGCGTGTTGCTAGGGACAAAACTGTCCCCAGGGCATGGTTACCCCCGCCGCCTGGGGGGCACTTGGATGGGAGTGTAGCCAGGTGCAGGTGAATAAGCGTTAAGAGTCTCCCCTTGCTAATCCTAGATGCAGGGGCTACATGGTTTGGCACATGGTAGGCTTAAGGCTATTAGGATTGGGGCGGACGCGGCTAGGGGCCCTTATGTGGAAGCCGAGGTAAAGTTTGACGAGGTATTCGAGTCCAAACCAGCTAGCCAAGGCTTCCTCAGGCTATACGTATACACGATAGAGGGTTCAATACCGGAAGACAGGTATATGAGGTTCCTTGACAAGGTATCGGAGCATGCTCGAAGCCTTGGGTGCGAGACGCGGGGAATGAATCCGCCGGGGGTCACGGTATACTGTAGCTCTAAAGCTGTGTTGCAGGTGTCGGGTTCGACTCTCGCCGACGAGATGGGAATACCACCGGACCCGGAGCCGGGCGAGCCCGAGGATATATTAGACGAGCTCGGCCTAGGCCCGATAGAACCCCACGAGACCTACATCCACGTAGAGGTGGCCGTCACAGCGCCACTATCAGAGCTGGGCTGGGTGAAGGATAACATAGCCTGGATCCTGTCGTCAATGGATCTCCTGGACGCGAGATACCAGGCCAAGATCGTAGTTGACAGGCTCCCCAGACGGCCGGGCCCTATAGAGTCGATGGAGAGTGGTGGAGCAAAGGTCATGTACGTCGGTGGCAGGACAGTCATCTACCTGCCCGGAGCCCACCACCTACGCGATCCCAAGCTCTATGATACTCTTAGGAAGGCCTTCCTTAGAAGGTGGTTCTAGATGCCTGGCACCCTGGCCAGGCTCTACATGTTCAGCCACGGCAGGGACGCGCAGAGGTTCGCCAGCGATATTAGAAGTAAGGACAAGGAGACGATTCGATATGGCAAGGTTAGACTCTTCAATAAGGCTTACAATATAGACAAGGAGATCGACCTGGTGGCTAGGGCCGAGGTTAAGAGGGTGTCAAAGCTCTTGGAGACAGGAGAGGAGTACTACCGCATCCACCTTGATATCCCAGTCGTGCACGACAGCCTAGAGGGCGAGTGGCGGGTCAAGGAAGCCCGCAAGGTCGACCTTATAATCTATAATACCGAGGGCCTGGACAGGGTAGCGATAGCCCTGAGCAGCCGCAAGGACGTATACAGGCACTTCGAAACCGCGATAACAAGGTTCTCACCTGTAAGGATGAGGCCAGCCGTGCTAAGCATGCACGACCCCAGCCTAATAGACGAGCTGACATCCAAGATAGGAGAGCTCCAATGGATCTTCGTCAGCAACATAAGGGACCCCAGGGTTGCCCACGCGATGTTCCACGGGCGCAGGCTCGAGGAGTCCGAGATAGTCATGGCCATGTCGGAGCTGGGCCAGATAGCAGGCATCATAATATACGACAAGCACAGGAAGATAAGGATCACACTAGGCAGGAAAGGCTCACTCTACACGCCGCGGGACGTCTCAGCCCCAGACATGGCCCGCACACTAGCCAGAACCCTCAAGATACTCGTAGACAACAAGCTGCTAACACCAGAATAACACGAACACAACACACGGCTGGTTTTGGCTACATCCGGCGGCCCCCGGGGGCCCTATAAAAGGCCCCCATACTAGGCGGTGAGCCGGGGTGGCGTTGCAGTTAGATTGCGAGGGTAACCCGAGTGTTAAGGGGGAACCGTGCTGCCTCGCGGAACTCCATAGACTAGTAGACCTCGTAGACCACGAGGTCTTCGGGCGAGAGCCCAAGACAATAACGGAAGCTAGGGAAAGGTGGCACAGGATAGCAGCAACCATAAGACAACTAAGCCTAGAACAACTAAAAACAAGACTAGGAATATATGAGGGGTAAAACAATGAAACCATACATCAAACAATTTATAAAATTTATGTTATTAGTAATTACTTATATGGCAATAATGCTTGGTATTGGTTATGCAAAAGTAGCAAATTTAGTATCAAATAATAATGAGAAATATTTAAATGTGGCATGGATATTAACATTTATTGTCGGGCTTTCTCTTATCTTGTTCTATGTGTCGCGCATTTCTCCAATTCCGCATGAGCAGCGGAAAGATTCTCGCGGATGCCAACAAGGGACCATGTAGATCTCCACAAAACCGTCAGCATGAGACCGAGAGACAAAACGGCGTAAAAAGCGGCCACAATATAATCTCCAAACAAAACACCCAATGTGAAGAGCCCAAGCGCAAACACAATAGCAATACCTAGATTAAACCTAGCATCGCTTATAAGCTCCTTTATCTCCCCGCAATCAAGACAAATCAGACTTCTAAGCGAAACGACATCGGTTTTCATAGGACGCCCGTCCAAGCATTCAGAGACACCAGCTTTAATTTTAATACATTCATCATAAAGGGCAAGCTGAGTTTTGTATATGTTCCAAAAATATGCGAGAACAGCGAGAACCGAACCCCCCACACCTATTATTAATTCGATAAGGCCGCTTGTGTCATTATTCATACTACCCACCTATTATTTCCTGTATCTCTTTGATGAGATTAGCTAAGTGTTTGCCCCTTTCGGTTAGGCGTACTTCTACCCTGTAGCGGGATACTGGCTTCTCCTCTGCTAGGCCTCTCTCCAGCAGCCAGTTCACAACACGGCCTACCACGCCGCCCGCCACGCCAGCCTTCATAGCGATCTCGGTCCTTGTAGCCGGCCCCTCGTCCAACGCTAGGATAACACACTCAATCTTCTTGCTGATCTCACAAATACCGCAACCCTTCAAAATATACACCAGGATGTTTTATTATTGTCCTGGTTTTTATGATTTCTGCTGAAGACTTCATAATTCTGCGTGGTGGTGGTTTTACCACCAGGTACTCTCCGGATCCTCTACTACACTACTCCTGCCTGTTTGTATATTGGCTAAGCTCGTCCAATATATGGCGTGGGATATACCCTTTCTTCAGGTAAGTGATAAGTGCAACACGTAAGAGCTCTAGAACCTGCCACTCGTCCATGCCTTGTCTTGTATTACGAAGGCGTGTGAAGAGGTTGTTTATCGAGCGAAGGTAAGGAACCCGTGGAGTCTTACGCTGGCACATAGGACAAGTAATATACTCTGATGTACTAGTGGTACACCAAGTATACCCACAGTACCTGCATATTATACGGTATCCCTGACTGGTGGTTTTACCACCACCACACAAACTGCATACCCCTGCTGAAAACCGTAGAACACTGCATATTTATGTATTTCTTATTTGAGAGGACACCAGTAGATTTATTAATTCCTCTTCATATTTCATAAAAGTGAAGCAATCTGCACAGGGGTGGAATGAGTGAGGCGTGCATCGGTCGTGCTCGACCGGGAAACCTGGTCTAGGCTCATGCGTGTAAAGGAAAAGGAAGGCTTCATGAAGGACTCAGAAGTGCTCAGATACGTCATTAGGAAGGGTCTCGACGCCGTCGAAAGGGAAGAGGCTAGGGTTGAGGCTGCGAGGGGGTGACCCGTGGTGGCTAGTCTGGAGAGTGTGGATGTGGGTAGGCTGGTTGAGGAGCTGGCCAGGGAGCTGGATGAGGCCCGCACGAGGAAGAGGCAGGCGGAGAGGATGCTGGAGAGGATAGCGGGGATGATGCGCGCCCTAGGCCTCAAAGAGGCCTGCGACGGCGAGGCCAGGGCCCAGCTAGGCGACGATGGCGGCCTACACTACACGGCGGACTTCTGGGGGCTAAAAACGCTGCACGACCGCCTAGCCGCGGCGAGATACTACCACGAGCTCCTGGCCGACCTAGACGAGCTACGCCCATACCTGAGCTACAGCGCCCTGGAGAAGGCCGAGCTGGTCAAGCAGCACCTCGACAGGCTCCTGGAGAGCCTCAAGTGCAAGGGGTGACGGCCATGCCGAGGAGACTCTCAGAGAGGATGCTCAAGAGGAAGGTCAGCAGGTGGGGTCCTATCTATAGGAACCACATAGTCGTGGTGTTCCAGGACGGCAAGATAGCCCTAGTCAACCCGTTGGACGAGACCTACTCCAGCGTTAGGGCCTGGAACCCCTGGGTCAGGGAGCAGTACCATAGGGCCGCCAGCATCAGGGCCGACGGCGCCACCCTAGCCGAGGTCCTAGCCATAGCCAAGGCAAGGGTGATGCAGCCATGATGAGGAGAGGGATCAGCCCGGTAATAGCAACAGTCATCATCGTCGCCGTCGCCATAGCGATAGCGCTCGCAGTAGCGAGCTGGCTGTTCGGGATATGGGCCGGGTTCGGCGAGTACGAGTCCCTGAAGATACTGCCCTCAAGCTACATGAACTCTACACACGTCATACTAGACGTATACAACCCTGGGTCTAAGGTTGCACGAGTCACCCTGATAGAGGTCAACGGCACCAGGATACCCGTAAACCAGGCCATACAACCCGGGGAGACCACAACCATAGCCAAGCCCCTACCCTTCACCCCGCAACACGGGGTAAACTACCTAGTCAAGCTCTACACCAGCGAGGGCAACATCTACCAGACCATCATCCAAACGAGGTGACGAGGGGTGGCTAGGCTCTACTACCAGATATACTGGGATGACAAGTCGAGGCCGTACTTCAAGCCAGAGGAGCTGGCTAGCATAGTCAGGGCTGTAGCCGACGGCCTGGAGAGCCTTATCGTCGAGCGCCACCAGCTCAAGCTCCACCTAGACGGGGACGTCGAGGTCAAGGTGGGATTCGACCCATTCATCCAGGTATCAAGCCCAACACCCGAGAAGACGACCGAGGTCTGGGAGAAGCTGGAGCCAATAGTCATGAAGGAAGGGGGTGGCTAGCCATGGTGCTCGACGCCAGGAGCCTCAAACATAGGTACCAGCCCAAGTGGTCTAGGAGCAACGCCAGGGAGTTAATAGTAAAGGCAGTGCTAGACGTGTTGCTGCCTGACGGGTTCGAGGCCAGGCTGACAGGCCTAGGAGCGGGTGAGGACGGGTACATAGACAGAACATACAAAGGATTATTGGAAGCCTTCGACATAACAATATATTATAAGAATAGGCCTGCGGCCTTCGTGGATGTAACTGGGGTTCCATCGCCTAGAGACGCTAAGCCCAAGCTAGGCTACTGCGTGGGCTCATGGAAGATCCACAAGGCTAAGAGGCACGGCGTGGACATAGCGACGTGGATAGCCTTTGTGATAGACAGCGAGCCCACGATATTGTGGAAGCACATTAAGGCGTTTGAGAAGTGGGGCATCAGGCCCGAGAGGCTGTATGGGGACGAGCGCGAGGTCCTCTGCCTGCCCAGGAGCAAGTGGAAGCATTACAGCGACTTCGAGCGCTGGCTACGCCTCTACGCCCCTTCGTATGCGAACTACATCCAAGCCCTACTAGAGATGGACAAGGAGATGGAGAAGCTCCACAGCCGGGGCAAGGACCCCGCCAGCCCCGACCCATTCTAGAGGGGGCGACCCGGGTTGGCTAGCGGTGTGGTTAGGGATTTGCGGGGTTGCAGCATGCTGTGGGGGCTGGTGGCTGGCCTCGAGTACGGGCACCACATCTACTCCAAGAGCTTTGCCAGGGTTGAAGTGAACAAGAGGCAGGGCTTCACCGTGGTCTGGCTCCGCCTGCCGAGCGGCAGGACCGTGCTCACGGCCTACGGGGACCCGGGCAACAGGCACGAGTGGCGGTGCACCGACCCAGACGCCGTGGCGCTAGCACTACTAACAATGGAAGAGGAGCTCGCAGCTGAGCTGGCAGGCGAGGGAGCAGCGGGGTGACCCGGGGGATGGCTACGGCGGATGACGGCCTGGGAGTGGGCGGCTGGTGCATGCCCTACCCGCCGCCCAAGCAGGTGGCGGCTGAGATACTGGCGCGGGCCAGGATCGCCACGACCCCAGCCTCTGGGGGACAGCGGGACATGGTGGTGTGCACCAGGCTTGACCCAACGGAGCGCCGGGCCCTGAGGCGCCTGGCGGCGAGGTACGGGGTGAGCGTGAGCATGTTGCTCAGGATAGCTGTCCTGGCGTTGGACGAGCTGGACACCCTAGCCGAGCAAGGAGAATGGTAGTACTAGGGGCCTAGCCGGCCCCACCCGGGGCCCACGGCCCCCGCGGGCGGTGACCGCGAGGCCGGGCACGGGCAGGGGGTGCCCGGGAAACC